>DATALC010000037.1:0-216086 GCA_036261265.1 Bacteroidales bacterium | reverse complement strand
ATTTCCCCGTAGGGGATTAATCATTGTATAATTGTAAAATGGATCTTTCAGAAAAACTAGATATAGAATCACGGATAGCCGGGGTGCTCAAAAGCATCTACGATCCCGAAATACCGGTGAATATTTACGACCTTGGTCTTGTTTATGAGGTTAATGTCGACGATGACAATGTTGCTCATGTAACAATGACACTGACAGCGCCAAACTGCCCGCTGGCCGAAGAATTACTTGAAGAGGTAAAATACAAGGTATCAGGCACCCGTGGTGTTAAAGACTGCGACCTTAAGCTTACATTTGACCCGCCATGGGATAAAAGCATGCTCAGCGAAGAGGCAAAGCTTGAACTTGGATTCCTGTAGATGGAAATATCAGGCAATAAAACAGAATACATTAAAGACAAAGCCCGAGAGCTTGGCTTTGACCTCTGTGGTATTGCTCCCGCCGGACCCTTGAAATACAATGAAGAAATTCTGAGGAATTGGGTCAGTAAGGGCATGAATGCAGCGATGGAGTATATGGCCAGGGATATTGAGAAAAGAGCCGATCCGTCGAAGCTACTTCCGGGCGCGAAATCAGTTATTGTAACCGGACTGAACTACTATACGGAGAAAAAGCAGGGGGGAGGCGATATTCCTTCTCTTTCGATCTATGCTTATGGTAAAGATTACCATGAGGTGATTATGGAACGTCTCAATAAACTTGTGGAGTATATCGGCCAGCTTGATAAAGATGCCTTCTCCAGAGGTTTCGTTGATTCATCGCCAATACTTGAAAAAGCATGGGCATCACGGGCAGGAATCGGGTGGCAGGGGAAGCATTCAGTGCTTATAAACAATAAAATCGGATCATTCTTTTTTCTTGGAATTGTCCTGACGAACCTGGAGCTCGACTATGATCAACCTGCCAGAGACAATTGCGGAAGCTGCCATTTATGCATCGATGCCTGCCCTGTTTCTGCGATTAACGATAACAATACAATCGATGCACGGAAATGCATCGCATATCTTACTATCAATAACAAGGCTCCTGTCGATGAAGCTGATGCGGCAAAATTGGATGGAATGATTATCGGATGTGACAGGTGCCAGGAAGTTTGCCCCTGGAACAGGAAGGCTTTACCTCATGGTCATCCTGAATTTGATATACCTGATGAAATCAGAAGAATGTCAGCAAACGACTGGTTAAATCTTTCGAAAGAAGATTTTATAAGATTATTCGCCAGTTCGCCTTTGAAACAAAGGAAATATGATGTTTTTATTAAAAATGTAACAAATGTTACAAAATTTTTGAAGGTTAATCCTGGTTGTCGGCAATAATAGTAACAACTATCTCACGTCTTTCCCTGGGACCGTCAAACTCGCAAAAAAATATATTCTGCCATGTCGATAATCCTGGTCTTCCATCTATAACCGGGATTGTCTGTGATACCCCGATAAGACCTGATTTCAGATGCGAATCACCATTGTTGTCCTGCCTGTCATGTTCCCAGACACCATGAGGTACGATCTTGTTAAGAAGACAGATGACGTCATTCTGTACAGATTCATCCCAGTTCTCCTGTACCATTATTGAACATGTCGATCCCCGGGCGTACACAGAAACAAGTCCTGAAATAATCTTACTTACTTTTACAAGGTCGGCAACCTCGCTGGTTATGTCGTATAAACCCTGTTTTTTGGTTGTCTGGATTGTGATTATCTTTTGCATTTTCTGAATTTTACAGTACAAAATTAAACATTAATTTTCTGCGTTTTCCCGCAAAAGACATGCTTTTCAATATTGTCGCAGTGAATATTCTGCCATGATTTATTTTACCTTGATCAGGATTTCACGTCTTTAAGTATAAACAGACTTGCTTTGATCGATAACAGCATAATTGAAGATTGCCGGAACGGAAAGATGAACAGGTTCAGGGAACTTATAAACCTGACATCGCCTTTCGCTTTCAGTATTGCCTTCAGAATGCTGGGTGATGAAGAAGATGCAAGGGATGTAGTGCAGGATGCTATGGTGATTATCTGGCAGAAAATTGGCAAAATTAAATCAGCAGGAGCTTATAAAACCTGGGTTTACAGGATTGTGACTAACAGATGCTGTGACTTGCTTCGCCAGGATAAGAAGAATCCTGTAACCGGTCAGGATGAAAAGGCCTGGGCTCTCATATCTGAGACAATTTCTGATACAAATGTCTTGAAATTTGAAAATGAAGAACTTGCTGCAATTATTCGTGTGCTTACCGAAAGGCTCAGCCCCAGGCAGAAAACAGTGTTTGTTCTTTCCGAAATTGAACAGCTTTCAGCTATTGAAATATCTGAAATAACAGGAATGAGCAGGACATCGATCAAATCGAATCTTTGCATTGCAAGGAAAAATATCTCTGAAATGCTTGAAATATATGTGAGATGAAAACAAGTGATGAGAAGTACGACAAGCTTTTAAAATCTCTGAGAAGCGAACCCCAACTAAGTGATTTATCAACTATTGAGAATAGAGTGATGAAAAGAATTCTCTTCGAAGAATCACAAGTTCAGAAGAATCATGACTTCATCGGTTTCCTTTTTGGATGGATTTATATAACATGGATAAGAAGAGCTCTTTCAATGGCTTCTATCCTCCTTCTTGGTTTTTTCATCTGGCAGCAAAACAGTATGATGAACCAGATAGAGGATCTGCAGACAGAGATCAGAAAAAACAACAGGATTGTTACTTATAACCCATCATCTGAGATTGAAAGAAGAAGAATCCTGCTCAGAATATCAGAGGAAGATCAACAGGATATTATTATCCGGGAAAAGGACATCATATCTCTTATAGATTCGATAAATAACCTAAATGTAAGATATCGTGATCTGATCAATCTGATCGATGAAAATCCCGGTCTTAAAAAACTTGTTGAAGACAACATCCAAAAGAAATTTCAGTCAAAAACGAAACTTTAGTGCGATGAAAAGACATCTTAAGCTCATTAGTCTGTTCTTATTTATTGTTGTTGCTTCATGTAATGAACCTGAAACAATAGTCACAAATTATGTCCATCGTGATGGTTCAATAACAAGGAAAATCGAGATGAGGAACGCAGAAAAACCTGAATTCAAAACTTCTGACAGGCAGGTGCCTTTTGATTCGACATGGATAATAAGAGATTCACTTGAAATAAATACTAAAGGCGACACTACATGGATCCGGACAGCGGAAAAAACCTTCCTGGTTATTGAAGCTCTGAATCTGAGCTACAAGCTGGATTCTGGTGCAAATGCGAAATATACCAGGTATGTTTCCTTCGAAAAAAAATTCAGGTGGTTTAATACTACTTACAGGTTCTCGGAAAACATCGATAAAATACTTGAGTTCGGATATCCTGTAAGAAATTTTCTGAATAAAGATGAACTCGCATTTTTCTATTCGCCGCAATCACTTATCGAAAAATACCTGGCAGGCGCAGATAGTTTGAAATATAAAGCTTTGAACGACTCAGTCAGGCAGAAAACAGATATCTGGATGATAAAGTCAATAATTTTTGTATGGATCGGTCAGCTGGGAAAGCTTACAGCCGATAAAGTGACAGGGCAGATGATCCCGGAACTTCGTCAGAATGAGGACAGGATTTATAATCAATTGGTTTTCAAATACAAGGATAGTATTGATAGTTTATGGAAGGAAGGTGTAATCCAGAAAGATTTCCTTGGAGAAGAGAATGCTGAACTTTTCAAAGCTGAAGCGGATTCAGCTGCAGAATATGCAATAAATGGTTTCTTTAATGATTTCAGAAGTTATCATCTGCAGACTGTAATGCCCGGAAGACTTACAGGAACAAACGGTTTTGCCGATACCGCTAATGTTCTTTTATGGCCGGTGAATTCAGTATATTTTACAACTGAGCCTTATGAAATGTGGGCTGAATCAAAGGTCGTTAATGTCTGGGCATGGATCATATCAGGAATGTTTATCCTGTTCGTTATGACAGGCTTTATCCTCAGGGCAACAAAAAAGGCTGAATAACTCAGCCTCTTCACTTAAACCCAATCAACATAAAAATCTAAATCTGCATAACTCAAAAAACAACTATTTCACGTAATCCTTCAACATCACCATCAACTTCTGTCTTGTAAAGAAGATCCTGCTCTTTACTGTACCGATCTTCAGTCCAAGTTCCTGTGCGATCTCTTTATATTTGTAACCCTGGATGTGCATCCTGAATGGTATACGGAATTCATCGCTGAGTGAATCAATTGCCATCTCAATCTCGCCTTCGGAATAATTTGATTCAGGTGAAATGAACCCTTTGTCGTGTGGCTGGTTTATGTAATAAAGATCCTGCGTACCGTCAATTATTGTATTTTCTTTGACATTACGCCTGTAGTTATTTATGAATGTGTTCTTCATAATTGTGAAAACCCAGGCTTTCAGGTTCGTATAATCGACAAACTTGTCCTGGTATGTAATTGCCTTGAGATAAGTGTCCTGGACAAGGTCGAGAGCGGTATCGCGATCAGAAGTAAGACTCATTGCAAATCGTTGAAGATTCGACTTCATTTCGATAAGGCTATTGTTAAATTCATATTGCGTCATAGTCCTCAGTTTTACAATTCATATACAAAGTTAAACGTATAAAAAAAGATATGCAAGTCCGAAATTATCCGAATGCTCGCATTCTACAGTTTCGTCAAATTAATGATTAGCGTAATAATCATTAAACGAGTTAAATAGACGTTATTGGCACAATGATTTCTAAATAGCTTATAAATAGAAAAAAGTCATTCCTTTGCACATATTTTTACACTGCTTTTTGAATTAATCAGGCGTGTTGGTACCTGCAAGGGTTTTTTATAACTTTAAGAAAAAAATCAGCGATGGATTTTAATGTTCAGCTTAAGAACGGTCAGGTTTTGAGGGGGATTATTTTAACTCCCGGGGAAGCGCCTAAAGGTTTAATTCTCCTTGTTCACGGAATTGGCGAACATGTACACCGGTACACAGGTTGGGCTGAACGCTTCACAAATGAAGGGTTTGTATTCGCTGCTCTCGATCTTCCGGGGCATGGGAGATCTGACGGGGCAAGAGGTAAAGTGAAGAGATATTCTGATTTATATGAAATGATCGATATACTTCTAAGAACAGTCCGGAGAACTTTCTCTGAAATCCCCGTATATCTATATGGACACAGCATGGGGGGTGGCATCGTTCTTGATTATACTGTAAGGTTTCATCCAAAGGTGAACGGAGTGATTGCAACAAGCCCATGGCTGAAACTGTCATTTGATCCTCCAAAGATCAGGAAAGTTCTTGCCACGATCGCGAAGGTATTGTTGCCCGGACTTGTTCAGTCAAGCGGATTAAATGTATCATATCTTTCACATGATCAGTCTGTTATTGACCTTTATAAAAACGATCCGCTTGTACATGACAAAATTTCAGCCGCTCTCTTTGCAGGCGCAAACTCATCGGCAGGTTATGCCCTTGATAATGCTTCTTCGCTTAAATTGCCTGCCCTGATTGTTCATGGCAGCGAGGATATGATCTGTTCACCTGATGGCAGCAGACTGTTTGCTTCCAGAACACCTCTTGCCAGGCTTAAGATATGGGAAGGAGGTTTTCATGAGCTACACAATGAACCATTTAATGACGACGTATTTAATTATATTGTCAGCTGGATAAGGAATAAAAAATGAAATGGAATTCAGGACTGCTGTAAAAATTGAAAGATCACCGGCGACGATAACTTATAACGATCCGGTGATGTTTATCGGTTCCTGCTTTGCGCAGGAAATAGGAGAAAGGCTTTTCATGGGAAAGATGCCGGTGTTTATCAATCCTGCTGGAACTGTATATAATCCTATATCTGTAATAAATACTCTCGGGATGATAATTTCGGGGAAAGAGATTAAAAAAGAAGATATAACATTTTATAAAGGAACCTGGCTCAGTTTTTTACATTACACAGATTTTACATCAGATGACCCTTCAATTCTGCTTGAAAGAATTAATGCCAGATCTGCCGAAGCTCTCAGGTTTCTTAAGCAATCTCATTTTCTTTTTGTTACTTTCGGGACAGCCAGGGTTTTCAGGTTGAAGGAAACCGGAAGAATTGTATCAAATTGTCATAAGCTCCCGCCATCGTACTTTGAACGTGAGCTTCTGGATGTTGATTATATTGTAAGCTCATGGAATAAACAGTTGGATGAGCTGCAGGCAGTTTTCCCCGATCTTAAGGTGATTTTTACAATAAGCCCCGTCAGGCACTGGAAGGATGGAGCCCATGGGAACCAGGTCAGCAAGTCCGTGTTGTTCCTTGCTGTAGAGGAGCTTCTTAAGCATTCTTCATCGCCATTATACTTTCCTGCCTATGAGATAATCATGGATGATCTTCGCGATTACAGGTTTTACAAGGAAGATATGATCCATCCGTCAGAAGTTGCTGTCGGATATATCTGGGATGCTTTCTGCAGATCTTATCTTGATGATATTACAATTTCTGCTTTGAAAGAGGTTTCAAAAATATCAGAAGCCATGAAGCACAGGATCAGGGAAGAAAATAGTCCTGCAACAAAAGAATTTGCCCGTAATATGCTGAACCGTATTTCGCAGGTAAATGAAAAGTATCCATACATAGATTTTTCCAGAGAAAAGATCTATTTCAGCTCAATCACAAACGGATAATTTATACATAAATAAAGCGCGCCTCTATATCCGGAAACGCGCCATATATCTCTTCAACTACAGCTATGCTAAAGCGATTCAACAACTTTGATGAAGTGAGAGGGATCTCTCGTGAGTAAGATCTTATCGTATGATTTTCTTGCCATATCCTCAGGGGAATCAGTAAGAATTATCTTTTTTATCATAAGAGATTTACCAACATTATTGAAATAACCAATCTTCTTCTCTGCAAAATCGAATGCGCTTGAGTTTACAACAAGATATTCAAAAGGCTTTATTTTATGAATTTCAATAACTTCAGAAGCCGGTAGAATTCCTCCTGTGAAGATCACATCGTAACCTCTCCGTTTGAGAACATATTTGTAGAAAAGGAAGTTATTATCAGTAAGATTATCGGATGTATTAATCATTGCAAATGTGCCTTTCGGTTTTGCCGATGGCTGCTTAAGCAAATTATCCTCAATTATTATTATTTGTTTGATAATGTTCCTGACGAATTGTTCCTGAGCTCTTGACAGGCTTCCTGTCTGCCAGAGTATCCTTGACTTCTCAAGAAGCGGGAAAAGATACCTCGTATAAGCTTCCTCGATTCCTTTATTTTTAATGAAAGGAGAGAGCGCTTCTTTAAACAGGACTTCATTGAATCTGATTGCAGACATCAGGATTTTCCCGGGCTGGAAATTCTGGTCGAGATCATCATTTCTGCTGCTGACAGTCATAACCTGTTGCGTAAGCTCATCTTCATCAAGCCGGGCTATTTTAGAAATTTTAAGCCCGTTCCTGTTAAGATAAGCCACGTTGAGTATCTTTTTTAACTCAGATTCGCTATAGGTTCTTATATTTGAGTCAGTTCTGTCCGGCTCAAGGATCTTGTACCTTTTTTCCCAGATCCTTATAGTATGTGCCTTGATACCTGAGAAATTTTCAAGATCTTTAATTGAAAATACATTAAGACCTTCTTCCATGGCTATATGTATAAAAGAATATTTCAGACATTTATCGTACTATTAAACAATCATTCCCACAGGTTTGTTTATCCTGCCTTGAATATACCTACCGATGATTTGTGAAAGTTTCCCCCGCGAAAACTTCACAGATACGAAAATAAGAAAATATTTTATTTTGATTCCTCAATCATGATTTTTTTCACAATTCTTGCACCATCATTGAAAATGATTGTTACAAGATACATGCCGCGCTGAGGAGAATCGAGCGTGATACGGATTAACTGTTCCGGATTGTTGTAGCGCGATTTGAAGATGTCCTGTCCGATAATATTTGTGATCTTAATAAATGAGATATTCCTGTCAGCCTTGATCGTAAAGCTGTTGTTAGTTACAGGAACGGGATAAATACTTATATGGATGTTAGCTGCTTCGCTTCCGGATACTTTCTGTGGAACAGATGAATATGATACGGAGTCCCTCATTCCCATCTGGGATTGAAGGATCAGTGTGAATAAAGCAAGGAAAAGAATGAGTAGAGATTTCTTCATATTATTCCTTTAGATTTTCATCATCAATTCCGGTGTAAAAATACAACAATAAAAGTTATTATTGTTTAATAAGATTAGCTTTTTCAAGGTCTTCAGGCGTATCAATCCCAATATTTTTCCACATAGTTACAGCAGTTTTAATACGATACCCGTTTTCAAGCCACCTGTTCTGTTCAAGACATTCAGCTGTTTCAAGATCTCCATGAGGCAGCTTCGTTATCTCGCTAAGCGTTTCAGCTCTGTAAGCATACAATCCTATATGCTTATAATAGTCATGTTTAAATGTCCATTCCTTTATCTCAGCATCTCTGATATAAGGAATCGCAGTTCTGCTGAAATATAGGGCATACCCGTTTTTATCAATAATAACCTTGGGTTGGTTCGGATTAAGTATATCTTCTCCCTGATTAACCTTTCTTATAAGAGTAGCAATATTTACATTTTTGTCTGTGAAACAACCTGAAAGTATTTCTATCTGTTCAGGTCTTATGAAAGGTTCGTCTCCCTGTATATTAATAATAACATCAGTTTCAATGCCCGAAAGAATGATTTTTTCAGCAGCTTCAGCGCATCTGTCAGTTCCGCTTCTGTGTTGTGCTGACGTCATTATCACTTTTCCGCCAAAGCTTTTTACTGCGCCGGATATTCTTTCATCGTCAGTTGCAACGAAAACGTTATCCAGCGCCTTGCACGCCTGTTCATATACTAACCTGATCATGGGCTTGTTTCCAATCAGAGCAAGAGGTTTTCCCGGAAATCTTGATGATGCATATCTCGCGGGCACAATACCAGTGATGTTTAAGCGTTGATTCATAATGCGAATTTAAGGAAATTGCCGTCCCCATGTTTTAAAAAAACGTTAAATTCGCAGAATTGTAAAAATGATATGAGGGATCTGCAAAGTATCAAGCAAAGATTCGGAATAATAGGTAATTACGATGGGCTTAACCGGGCGATCGATATAGCCGTTCAGGTTGCCCCTACAGATCTTTCTGTACTTATTACGGGTGAAAGCGGAACCGGGAAAGAAATCTTTCCTCAGGTCATTCATGCATACAGTTCAAGGAAACATGGACAGTATATTGCTGTAAACTGCGGCGCAATACCCGAAGGAACAATAGATTCAGAGCTTTTTGGACATGAAAAGGGCTCTTTCACCGGCGCTACAGAAAGCAGAAAAGGATATTTTGAGGTTGCAAATGGGGGGACCATCTTTCTTGATGAAGTTGCCGAGCTTCCTCTTTCAACCCAGGTACGTCTCCTGAGAGTGCTGGAGACAGGTGAGTTCATCCGGGTGGGTTCAAGTAAAGTACAAAAGACAAATGTAAGGGTTATCGCAGCAAGCAATGTTGATATTCCGAATGCGATCGACATAGGTAAATTCAGGGAGGATCTTTTTTACAGGCTGAATACAGTACCGATTAAAGTACCCGCTTTACGCGACAGGGGTGAAGACATAATTCTTCTCTTCAGGAAGTTTTCTGTTGATTTTGCCGAGAAGTACAGAATGCCGGCAATAAGGCTCGATTCTGAAGCCCGAAACATACTACTGAGATATTCATGGCCCGGCAATGTAAGACAGCTGAAAAATATTACAGAACAAATCTCAATTATAGAAAATGAACGGGAGATTAATGCATCGACTTTATCTCATTACCTTCCTGAATATGGAAATTCAAAGCTTCCGGCTGTTATAAGCAAGGATTTTGAAAAAACTTTTGCTTCTGAAAGAGAGATTCTTTACAAGATATTGTTCGATATGAAGAGCGATATGAGCGATCTTAAAAAGCTTGTTTTCGATCTCATGAGAAAAGAAGATATCGATATTGACTTAAGGCAGAATAACTCACGGGCAATACGGAATCTTTTCCGTGAAGTTGAAAATGAAGATCTCCAGGAAACACCGCAGGAAGTCACTCCACAGGATTTCATACCTCACAGTTCAAGGAATATTCAGGATACTGAAGAGGTTGTTGAAGAATCCCTTTCCCTTTCCGGGAAAGAAATCGAGATGATAAAGAAAGCGCTCGAAAAATATAATGGTAAAAGAAAACTTGCTGCTAATGAACTGGGCATCTCTGAAAGAACCTTGTATAGAAAGATAAAGGAATATGGAATTGACTCTTAAGACAAAAATCCGGAAAATATTATCAATATGCACAATACTTTCTTTTCTGATTTTGATATCGGGGTGCAAAATATCTTACTCATTTTCAGGTGCAAGCGTATCTCCACAAGTGAAAACAATTAGCGTTCTGTATTTTCAAAACCGCGCTTCTCTTGTTCAGCCACAGCTTAGTCAGAATATAACAGATGCACTTATCGATAAATGCAGGGCGGAAACAAACCTGAAATTTGTCACGGAGAATGGAGATGTCAGCTTCGAGGGTGAAATATCAGATTATAATACAAGGCCACTCACAGTTGGCGCCGATGCAAATGCTGCCACAAACAGGTTTTCAATAACTGTGCGCGTAAAATTCATAAACAACTTTGAACCTGATAAGAGCTTTGAACAGACATTCTCAAGGTATGCCGATTATCCGTCAGACAGGATGCTGAGCGATGTTGAAGGTGAGCTGTCGCAGGATATCATCGAAATGATAGTTGAGGATATTTTTAACATGGCATTCGTTAACTGGTAAGTCAGATGAACCGTCAGGACTTTCTTGGCATAATGGAGAATCCATCTTCGATTGACGCAAAGCTCATTGCTGATATAGGAGAGCTTACTGCTATCTTTCCATACTTTCAGTCAGCTCACCTGCTGTTGCTCAAAGGGCTTCATCTGAATTCAGATGTCAGGTTGGCAAGCCAGCTTAGAAAATCAGCAATACATATAGCCGACAGGGAAGTATTATACAATTATCTGCATTTTTCGCCGGCATTAACAGGCATTCCAGAGGAAAAACATAAAGATCCGGATAAACAATACGATAGCTCAGTTCTTCCCGGTATACATAATCAGGAAACTGCAAGCAAGGCTGTTGATACATTGACTCAGACAGATACAATCAAGGCTGAGCAGGATATTGAAGTAGCAGATGAATCCCCTGATAATACAGAACCGGCTTCATCATTACAGGAACAATCAGAGCCGCATAATGATATTGCAAATGATGAACTCCTGGAACTCGATCCTGATGGGAATAATGTAAATGAGACTGTCGATGCTGAAAAAGACAAAATGCCTGAATCTGTTCCGGGGAAGCTGTCACAGGCTGATCTTATAGACAGGTTTATTATACTTAACCCGAGGATAGAACCGAATCGTGAGAAAAAAGAAACACCAATTGAGGACCGGTCGACGTTGTACGAAGAGGGAGGTTTTGTTACTGAAACTCTTGCAAGGATCTATATTAATCAGGGTTATTACTCTAAAGCAATAGATATTTTCGAAAAATTAAGTTTGAAATATCCGGAAAAAAGCAGTTACTTTGCCACTCAAATTGAAAAAATTAAAGAGTATCTAAAAAAGTGAACAGATGGGCATTTATATTTTTATCTCGATCCTTGTTTTAATTGCTTGCGTTCTTCAGATCATGATAGTATTGGTTCAGAACTCAAAAGGTGGCGGACTCGCTGCTAATTTTACTTCAGCAGGTCAGACAATGGGTGTAAGGAAGACAGCAGATTTCCTTGAGAAATCAACATGGACCCTTGCTGCAGCCATCCTTGTTCTATGCGTTGTTGCAACGGCAACTATCCCAAGGAATGTTACAGGCGAACGTTCCAGAATTGAGAATTCGATCCAGAATGCAGTCGATCCCAATGCGATCCCGACATTACCTTCTCCTTCAGGCGAAACTCCACGTGACAGTCAGTAGTATTATCTCATAAGAATCACAAATGTCAGTTTGTCATAAGCTGACATTTTTTTTGTCTTAAAATGGCACTTTTAACTGTTTGGCATAAAAAATGATCACTTATTGCTCGTCAGAAATGTTGTTTAACTTTAAAAATCGATAAAATGGCACAATTAAAAGGAAAAATTTTAGCAGGAAAGGTTCTTGTAAAACCTAACGAAGCTGAAGAAAGAACCACAAGCGGAATTATCATTCCCGATTCAGCAAAGGAAAAACCTCGTCAGGGCAAGGTCGTTCTTGTCGGATCAGCAAAAAAAGATGAAGAGATGGAGGTAAAAGCCGGCGATACTGTTCTCTATGGTAAATACGCAGGCCAGGAACTCACTATAGATGGTACCGAGTACCTCCTGATTTCACAAACTGATATCCTTTTTATAGCTTAATTCACAACATTAAAAAATAGATCAATTATGGCAAAAGAGATTAAATTCAATATCGACGCCCGCGCTCTGCTTAAAGAAGGAGTCGATAAACTTGCAGATGCAGTAAAGGTGACCCTTGGACCGAAAGGACGTCATGTTGTCCTCGAGAAAAAATACGGCGCTCCCCAGATAACAAAGGATGGAGTTACAGTAGCAAAAGACATTGAACTCAAAGATCCTTATCAGAACATGGGCGCTCAGATGGTTAAGGAAGTAGCTTCCAAAACCGGGGATATAGCCGGTGACGGAACAACTACTGCAACAGTTCTGGCTCAGTCTATAATTAATGTTGGTCTCAAGAATATAACCGCCGGCGCAAACCCGATGGATGTAAAAAGAGGAATCGACAAAGCTGTTGAGAAAGTTGTTGAGCATATAAAATCACAGGCACAGGTTATAGGTGATGACCTGAGCAAAATCGAACAGGTTGCAAGAATATCTGCAAACGATGACCAGGAAATCGGAAGACTCATAGCTGAAGCTATGGGAAAAGTGCACAAAGAAGGTGTTATAACAGTTGAAGAATCAAAAGGAACAAGCACATCTGTTGAGGTTGTTGAAGGTATGCAATTTGACCGCGGCTATATTTCAGCATATTTTGTAACCAATACAGAGAAAATGGAAGCTGATCTTGACAATCCATATATCCTCATATATGACAAGAAGATCTCGACAATGAAGGATATGCTTCCAATCCTCGAAGCAAGCGCCCAGACCGGTCGTCCATTGCTTATTATTTCTGAAGATGTTGAAGGCGAAGCTCTCGCAACACTGGTTGTTAACCGCCTCCGTGGTTCTCTTAAAGTTTGTGCCGTTAAGGCTCCCGGATTTGGTGACAGAAGAAAAGAGATGCTCGAGGATATAGCTATTCTTACAGGCGGTACAGTGATTTCAGAAGAAAAAGGTCTGAAACTTGAACATGCTACTCTCGATATGCTTGGTACTTCCGAAAAGGTTACTGTAAACAAGGAAAATACTACAATCGTTAACGGTTCAGGCGATAAGGAAATGATCAAGGCACGTATCGGCCAGATCAAACAGCAGATGACAACTACAACATCTGACTACGATAAGGAAAAACTGCAGGAGCGCCTTGCAAAACTGGCAGGCGGCGTAGCCGTCCTTTACATAGGCGCTGCTTCTGAAGTTGAGATGAAAGAAAAGAAAGACAGGGTTGACGATTCACTTCATGCAACACGTGCTGCAATTGAGGAAGGTATTGTACCTGGTGGCGGCGTTGCTTATATACGCGCAATTGCTGCTCTCAAGAGCCTCAAAGGCGAAAACGAAGATCAGACGATCGGTATTGACATCGTACGCCGTGCAATAGAGGAGCCTCTCCGCCAGATTGCTGTCAATGCAGGCAAGGAAGGCGCTGTCGTTGTACAGAACGTAAAAGCAGGTAAAGATGATTATGGATATAATGCACAGACAGACAAATTTGAAAAACTTTATTCTGTTGGCGTTATCGATCCTGCAAAAGTAACACGCGTTGCCCTTGAAAATGCTGCTTCAGTTGCCGGTATGTTCCTCACAACAGAAGCTGTCGTTACAGAGATCAAGGAGGAAACTCCTGCAATGCCACCACAGGGAATGGGCGGCGGAATGCCGGGAATGATGTAATCTGAAACATTCAGGTTTAATAAATACAAGCAGAGACAGGATGCATCCTGTCTCTGCATTTTTTATGTCAGCACCATCACTATCCAGGCAGGTGTTTTAACCCGATATTTTAATATATTTGCACCGGATTAATACGCCTCTGCCTTAAATGGATAAAATTCGGAATTTCTGCATAATAGCACATATTGATCACGGTAAAAGCACGCTTGCCGACAGATTGCTCGAGAAAACAAAAACTATAAGCGAAAGAGAATTTCAGGCTCAGGTGCTCGACGATATGGATCTCGAACGTGAGAGAGGGATAACCATAAAGAGCCATGCAATACAGATGGAGTATGTGCATAATGGTTCGAAATATTTTCTGAACCTCATAGATACTCCCGGGCATGTTGACTTTTCTTATGAGGTGTCACGATCAATAGCTGCATGCGAAGGCGCTCTCCTTGTCATTGATGCCACTCAGGGGATACAGGCTCAGACAATCTCCAATCTGTATATGGCAATTGATCACAACCTGGAGATAATCCCTGTATTGAATAAGATGGATATGCCTGCTGCAATGCCTGAAGAGGTTAAAGACCAGATAGTCGACCTCGTTGGTTGCAAAAGGGAGGATATAATAGAAGCCAGCGCTAAAACAGGGATGGGAGTCGACAAGATACTTAACGATATTGTTGAGAAAATCCCTTCACCAAAGGGGAGCCCCGAAGAACCTCTTCAAGCGCTTATTTTTGATTCAATCTTCAACTCTTTCAGGGGCATAATTGCATACTTTAAAATAGTAAACGGGACGATAAAAAAAGGTGATAAGGTTAAATTCATGGGAACAGGTCATGAATACCTTGCCGATGAAGTAGGAGTTTTAAAGCTCAAGATGTCGCCAAGAGAAAGCCTTGGCGCCGGAAATGTAGGGTATATAATTACAGGGATAAAGAATTCAGCCGAAGTTAAGGTAGGTGATACAATTACACTTGTTGAGAATCAATGTGAGAATCCGATAGCCGGTTTTGAGGATGTGAAACCTATGGTTTTTGCCGGCATTTACCCTGTCGATGCAGATGACTATGAGGATCTTCGCGAATCAATTGAAAAATTGCAGCTGAATGATGCATCACTTTCATTTATACCCGAGTCATCAGCAGCGCTTGGGTTTGGATTCAGGTGTGGTTTTCTTGGCCTCCTGCACATGGAAATTATCCAGGAAAGGCTCGACAGGGAATTCGACATGGACGTTATTACAACTGTTCCTAACGTCTCGTATAAGGTTTATACAACGAAAGGAGAGGAGGTAGATGTCCACAATCCTTCAGGTCTGCCGCCGGTCAATCATATAGACAGGATTGAGGAACCTTATATAATCGCTCAGATAATAACACAAACAGATTATGTCGGCGCCATAATGAACCTGTGCATAGACAGGAGGGGAGTTCAACGCAACCAGGTATACCTGACCCGCGACAGGGTTGAGCTGACATTTGAAATGCCTTTGTCTGAGATAGTGTTTGACTTTTATGATAAGCTGAAGAGCATTTCGAAAGGTTATGCCTCTTTCGATTATTATTATACAGACTACCAGAAAGCAGATCTTGTACGACTGGATATCCTCCTTAACAGTGAGATGGTTGATGCGCTGTCGACGCTAATTTACCGTGGTCATGCTTATGATTTCGGCCGGAAGATGTGTGTCAAGCTGAAAGAGCTTATTCCGAGACAGCAGTTTGAAATTGCAATCCAGGCTGCAATCGGTGCTAAGATTATAGCCCGCGAGACTGTAAAAGCAGTTAGGAAAGATGTTACGGCTAAATGCTATGGAGGTGATATCACGAGGAAAAGAAAACTCCTTGAAAAACAGAAGAAGGGGAAGAAACGAATGAGGCAGATCGGTAATGTTGAAGTTCCCCAGCAGGCATTCCTTGCCGTATTGAAGCTTGACTGAGGCTGAGCTCACTGTTCTTTAACAGATAAGCTTGTATCCCTTCCCGTGTATATTCAGAATCTTGACGTTAGAGTCCTTCCTAAGGTACTTTCTGAGCCTTGTTATATAAACATCCATGCTCCGGGCATTGAAATAATTATCATCAACCCAGATAGTCTTAAGGGCAAAATTGCGCTCAAGGATTTCATTGCCCTGCCGGCAGAGCAGATCCAGAAGCTCCGACTCCTTTGTAGTCAGCTTCACAGGAACACCTTTATGAGTAAGGATCTGTTTCAACGGATCGAAAACATATTCTCCGATTAAATAATTATCTTCCTTCTTGTTTACTGCTGACAGTGAGGTTCTGCGAAGAATTGCTTCAATCCTGTACAGAAGCTCTTCCATTGAGAATGGCTTTGTGATGTAATCATCAGCCCCCGACCTGAAGCCTTCAAGAACATCTTCTTTCTGATTCCTTGCTGTAAGAAAAATCACAGGGATCTCTGTATCAGTAAGACGTATTTCTTTAGCAAGCGTGAGACCATCCATCTCAGGCATCATGATATCGAGAATGCATAATCCATAACTCCCTGTTGCGAATTCATCAAGAGCCTGGCTCCCGTTAATGCACAGAGTAGTCGAATAATTTTTTGCATTGAGGTAATTCTTTAGAAGATTACCAAGGTTTACATCGTCTTCAGCAAGAAGGATTTTAATTGTGCTCATCTATGTCTGTTTTGTGGTACAAATATTGTGAATTTTGTGCCTTTATTGTACTGACTTTCAACTCTAATATATCCCGAATGCTCTTCGATAATCTTTTTCACATAGCTTAAGCCCAGTCCAAATCCTTTTACATTATGAACATTACCGGAAGGCACCCTGTAAAATTTCTCAAAAATGCGTTTCAGGTTTTCTTTTCTTATACCAATGCCTTTATCTTCAACTGTAACTATAATGCCTTTTTTGTTGCTCCTCGTGGATATTGTAATTTCTGGCTTGTCTTTTGAATATTTTATTGCGTTATCAATGAGGTTTGAAACTGAATTCACGAAATGCACTTCATCGATCATTGCATACGGATTTTCAGCCCTGAAATCTTTCCTGATAATACCTTCACGGTTTGATATCTGGAGGCGGAAATTATCAATAGCTTTGTCAATACTGTTATGAATATCAATAGATTTCAGATTAAGCTTCATCCTTATTTTTTCGAATATAGCCGTCTGAAGAACTTTCTCTACCTGTATTTTAAGCCTTGTACTTTCATCTGATATGACCTGCGCAAGCTGATCGATGTTCTTGCTTTCATTAGGAATGCTTTTATCGGCCATCATCTGTGATGCGAGCGAAATAGTGGATATAGGTGTCTTTAGTTCATGAGTCATGTTGTTGATGAAATCATTCCTGATCTCAGATAATTTCTTCTGTCTGAAAATAACAATGAATGTACCGGTGGCCAGCACAAGCAATGATAACGTAAACAGGAGTGAGAGAAAGCCCAGGTTGCCTATTTTCTCGAACTTATACTGGTTTTCCTGGAGACAATACATTACAATCTGGTTCTGGCCCGGGACAGGATCGTTTGGGAAAAGCTGGATAATAAATTTGTTAGTTCCCGGCTTGTCTGTAAAACCCGGGGTGTTCCAGATATTCCCATACATGCCCGATCTGATTGAGAATTCATAATCAAGGTATATTCCAACATTATTAAGGGCCTTCCTGAGCTGATAATTGATCTCTTCAGGATTTACCCGTTCTCTTATTTCCGGCGTATTCAGAAGAACCTTTTCCATTATATCTTCAAGGAAAACGATCCTGTTACTGACTCTTCCAAGAATTTCTGAACTTGAAATTTCTGAGGAAGCCTCAGATCCTACAGATGAAAAATTGTCCTCTGAAGTGATAAATATTTTGTGTCCTGTACTGCTTATTTCAACTGGTTGTCTTGAATTATCAATTCCATACATCCTCAGGAGATCGGCGTCAGGATGATAACCACGCAGCTTTCCTGCAAGCGGTGAATCATGCGGTACTATTACTGTAATTGAGTCTGAGGAAGCCGGATCCATTTCTTCCTCAATTTTCCTGATAAGTTCTTTCTTTTCAAGTTCAAGGACAACAGATTCAAGAGCTTTATTTGCAAGGAACCTGAACTGCTGATCAGTTATTGAAATAGCATTCTTTATCCAGTATAATTGAATCAGGATCAATCCTGAAATTACAAGGAAGAAAAACATCGCCAGAAGAAGTATTGTCGTTCTCTTCATAGGGCAAAAGTACTTCTATTTATTTAAACCATTATACTTTAACGTTCTTTAACAATGACGTAATAATCAGGCGGTTTATTAACATTTCATTAAGCTTTGGTTAATTTTGGGTTAATGCGTGGAAAAAGTTTTTTTTATGTTGGAATGCGCTTTATCTTTGTAATGGATTTAGAAACATAATGTATTTGGCACACCAAATAAATCCAAAGATATAGAGGTTTTTTTCATAGGTTAGGTTAGTTTTAGGGTTATCAAAAAAGGGAGGCTGACGCCCGTCAGCCTCCTTCTTTTTTTATAGGCTTCAAAGTTAAATTCCAAAATAAATGCAAACGAAAAATTAATTAGCTGATTAGAGTTGTATTATTAATAATCACCGGTCTTTGGCATGATTTTTGGAATCTATGTAAGAGAGGTTTTTTTCATAGGTTAGTTTTAGGGTTATCAAAAAAGGGAGGCTGACGCCCGTCAGCCTCTTTCTTTTTTACTTTGATACCATCTTATCATTAAGATACATTACCTTTGAAATCTTAAGCTGTTTTTCCCACGCTGCCTGATAAATATGCTTTCTGATAAGACTCGATTTTTTCTTCTGCAGCCATGTAAGGTTTATAACATGTGATGTCCCATCCTTGAAGTGCAGCAATGCTTTCTTCTGCTTGTGAGGCATTACGAGTTCGCTAACGTCATCCCACTGAAAGATATAATCTTTTGGCGCAAGTACGCCGAAACGGAATTCCAGTTTCTCATTATCCATTGAAAAAAACTGATTTTTTCTTTTCATTGATGAAAAGATGGCGATCAATCCGACAACAAAGCTGATTGCATAAGGCACTGATGACAGAACTATTGGAAATGAAGCTTTTTTCCCAAATCCAAGATTCAGGATGACGACGCAGGTGCCAGCCATAAAAAATAAACCGGAAAAGATCCATAATAAAACTTTCCTGCTTGTGGAAAATTCCTCCTCAGAAAGATTACAATACACTTTTTCCATATCAGTGGATTAAATATTGAATATTCTTATCTTTTAATTCATCGTGATTAATTCTCAGGGCAGCCGTTACCGATTCTGTCAACCTTAGATTTGCAGTAAGGCTTTCTATATCCGTTTCTTCAGCGTGGCTGTGTAAAACAAATATATAATCAATATTCTTTAATTTCCTTATCAGATATTCTTTTTCACAACGATTGGAAACAAGAGAGTAAGTCAGCTCTGAATCATCGCTTGCAGCAGAGAACCTGCTGAATATTATTTGTTTTTTGTCACCTGCAATCTGAACAGGTTCGCTGTTTTTAAGTGATATCCTGAGCTTTTTATTTATAAGCAGCGACAGCTTATAATCAGGCTCAGGTGAAACAAGACCGATGAGTATATGCGCCGGGTACTGGTTATCTTTAAGGTTTATCCTCGTAATTTTTTTGGTTTTCTTCATCTTTTTCAGATGATGAATTTTTTAAAGATAGCCAAAAAAGGGAATCATAGAACTAAACCGACCTGTTTTTAATCATTTTCAAAGCCTGCCTTGATGCTTCCTGTTCCGCTTCTTTCTTTGAAGATCCATGTCCTTCACCAAACTCCTTCCTGTCAATGAACAACGTTGTTGAAAAAACAGATTTCTTCTGATTGAAATCATATTCTTCCTTATATGTGAAAATGAGGTTGGATTTGTTCTTCTGCACCCATTCAAAAACGAGACTTTTGTAATCTGTATCCGTATTGACTACCTCGTTAATATCAAGATATTTGTTCAATACATTTTTGAGGAAGAGCTTTTTTGTTTTTCTGAAACCTTTGTCAAGAAATACCGAGCCAATCAAAGCCTCCAGAGCGTCACCGTACAGGTTCTTAGTCGGGTGCTGGACATTGACATGACTTACAAGAATCTTATCTATGCCCATAGAAACGGCGAGCTGATTCAAAACATCCCTGTTTACGATTCTTGATCTTATCTTTGTAAGGAAGCCCTCATTTGCATCAGGGAATATCTCGAAGAGATAATCCGAAAGAATTGCATCAAGCACGGCATCCCCAAGGTACTCCAGTCTTTCGTTGTTTACCTTTTTGCCATCGGGAAGTGTGAACGATGCTGATCTGTGAATAAATGCAATCTCGTAAAGTCTGAGGTTCCCCGGTTTAAAGCTGAGAATCTTTTTCAGGTTGGAAGCGAATTCCTTCCTGTTGAGTAAATAAGTGCCATTAGATCGTTTTCCAAGGAACGACACTAAGCATCAGCTTTTTTAACGACAATTGAGGCATTATGACCACCGAATCCGAAAGTATTGCTTAAAGCAACATTTACCTTTCTGTTTTGTGCCTTATTAAGTGTGAGATTGAGATTCTGATCAATGTCTGAATCGGGGACCTTGTAATTGATTGTTGGCGGAACAATGTCATGAACAACCGCCATGATAGCAGCAATTGCCTCAATAGCGCCAGCGGCTCCAAGGAGGTGTCCTGTCATTGATTTGGTTGAACTTATGTTCAGCTTGTAAGCATGCTCGCCGAAGACATTACGAATTGCTTTTATTTCGGCAATATCGCCAAGAGGCGTTGAAGTACCATGAACATTGATATAATCTATATCCTCAACATTAAAGCCGGCTTCCTTTATCGCAAGTTTCATTACATTGCTGGCGCCGAGCCCTTCAGGATGAGGAGCCGTAAGATGGTATGCATCAGCTGTGAGGCCGGTGCCTGCAATCTCGGCGTAAATTTTTGCACCTCTGGCTTTTGCATGTTCATACTCTTCAAGTATAAGAGCGCCTGCTCCTTCTCCAAGAACAAAGCCATCTCTTGTTTTATCAAACGGTCTTGAAGCAGACTGATACTCTTCATTGTTTGTTGAAAGAGCCTGCATTGAATTGAATCCGCCAATGCCAGGTTCATTTACTGCTGCTTCAGAGCCTCCTGTTACGAAAATATCGGCTTTCCCAAGCCTGATATAGTTTGTAGCGTCAATTATCGAATTTGTTGAAGATGCGCATGCTGACACAGTTGCGAAATTAGGACCTCTGAAACCATATTTAATGGAAATCAGACCTGCGGCAATATCACCAATCATCTTTGGTATAAAGAAAGGGCTGAACCTGGGAGTTCCGTCGCCTTTCAGATAATCTTTGATAGCCAGGTGAAATGTTTCTATTCCCCCGATGCCAGAGGCCCAAATGACGCCAACTCTGTCTTTGTCGACTTTTTCAAGCTCAAGACCGGAATCCCTGATGGCTTCCTCGGCTGAAACCATCGCAAATTGCGAGTAAAGGTCCAGCTTATTGGCTTCTTTTCTGTCGAAAAATTTCGATGAGTCATAGTTCTTCAATTCGCATGCGAATTTGGTCTTGAATTTTTCGGTATTAAAACGGGTAATCAAAACAGACCCGCTAATACCGTTTTTGAGGCCTTGCCAGTAATCATGCAAATTATTGCCAATAGGAGTCAACGCTCCTAATCCTGTAACTACAACTCTTCTCATAAATGGATTTTTATAAATGCAACTTACTTTGCATTCTCTTCGATGTACTTGATTGCATCCCCGACTGTTGCAATGGTTTCAGCCTGATCGTCAGGAATTCCGATATTGAATTCTTTTTCGAACTCCATTATAAGCTCAACAGTGTCAAGAGAATCAGCACCCAGATCGTTAGTAAAGCTGGCTTCAGGAGTTACTTCTGATTCATCTACTCCAAGTTTGTCAACTATTATTTCCTTAACTCTTGTGGCAATGTCCGACATAATTGATAAATTTTAATTAGTATTAAATTTAAACCATGCAAAGAAATATATTTGTACCATATTTTTCAAATGATTTGATGATTATTTATCTGATAATTGCGATAATATTCTGTCTCTCAAAATGATAAAGTTATCAAAAGCCCTATTTGTAAATTATGCCTGTTATTTGACAAACAACAGAAAATGAAGAACATAGCCATTTTTGCCTCCGGATCGGGCACCAACGCTGAAAACATAATAAGATATTTTTCGAACGTAAATTCCGCGCATGTCAATCTCGTTCTCTCAAATCGACGGAAAGCAATGGTAATGAAACGTGCTGAAGCGCTCGGTGTCGATTCACATTTTTTCGAACACTATGATTTTTATTGTTCAGGGAGAGTTCTTGACATACTTGAGCAATACAGTATTGATTTTATAGTACTGGCTGGTTTTCTATGGCTCGTTCCTGATAATATAATTGATCGTTATCCCTATCGAATTGTCAATATTCATCCTGCTCTGCTTCCTTCTTATGGGGGTAAAGGTATGTATGGTGATGCTGTTCACAAAGCAGTAATCGGGAATGGTGAAAATGAATCAGGCATAACGATACATTATGTCAATAATCATTATGATAAAGGTGATATAATATTTCAGGCGCGTTGCAGGGTAGAACCCGGCGACACGCCTGAAACACTGGCCGCAAAAATTCATCAGCTTGAATACCTTCATTTTCCCAGGGTGATCAGGGAACTCGTTACCTCCCTGCCTGACTAGAAGGTGCTGAGAATATGAAGATTGACTTCTTTTATCATCTCAAATTTTTCAATATTTGCCTGTGATACAGGTTCAGATGGCGGTGCGATTACCTTCAGGGGATCGATTGCTGATCCATTCTGATAAAATCTGAAATCAAGATGCGGCCCTGTCGATAATCCGCTTGATCCTACATACCCGATCACCTGCCCCTGGCTGACCATCACTCCGGGCTTTATGCCTGCCCCGAAACGGCTGAGATGCATATAAGCAGTCGTATAGTTGGCATTGTGCTTTATCTTGACCATTCTGCCTTCTCCTCCCCCGGTAGTCACAGAAATGACCTTTCCGTCGCCAATTGTATGAACTTCGGTCCCGATCGGAGCAGCATAATCAACTCCAAGATGAGGCCTCCTGATTTTTAGGATCGGATGGAACCGGCTTGTCGTATACCTCGAGCTTATTCTTGTAAACTTAAGCGGCGCCTTGAGAAAAGCTTTTCTCAGGCTCTTTCCGTCTGCATCAAAGTATGTTTCCTGGCCATCCTGAATGAAAGGAATGGCAGTGTATGTTTTCCCTGAGCTTGTGAATTGCGCTGTAAGGATCTTTCCTATCCCCATTGATTTATTCTCAATAAACTTCTCCTCATATACAACCTTGAAATTGTCCCCTTCTTCGAGTCCGAAAAAGTCAACAGTCCATTGAAATATATCATTCAGCTCTGCTGCAAGCGCCGGGGGCATTCCCCCGTCAAGAATTGCCTGCCAGAGAGATGAGCTTATTGTTCCTTTGGCATATTTTATCTCTTTTGTTATTTCTTTCCTGAATGCAGTTATATTAAGTGAATCTGTAAAGCTGAAGACATACGTTGTGGCGGGATCGTGCTCGTAGATCATATACCTGGCTCTCTGTGCTCCGTCATGTTCGCAAAGGATTGAGTAATTTCTTCCGGGAAGAACTTTTCTTACATCGAACACATTCTTCGAGTTGCTTAAAGTTTTGTCTATTTCGGGCAATGTAACCCCATATTTCAAAAGAATGTCAGATATAAAGCTATCGCGCCTTATCTGGCCATGGATTATATCGAAAGAATCAGCAGGTATTCCATAAACGTAAACAGGATCGTTCACCGGAGCTACCGGTAAGGAATCAGCAGGCATGATTGTAAGCTCATGGTTGGGTTCAACACCCCGGTTACACGCAAACAGCGTTACAGCACATAAAATCAACAGGGTTCGGGTTATCAGCTTCATAAGTATCAGGTAAACAGTAATTTAATATTCAGACATTAATTCTCGCATTGTTTCACAATATAATGTTTTTATAATACACATTATTGCTTCAGAACTATATTAATTATTCTTTTCGGTACGACTATAATTTTAACGGGAACTGCCATTCCAATCCATTTCTTAGCCCTCTCGTCAGCAAGTACTGATTTTTTTATTTCATCTTCCTGCATTGTTACCGGGAGCGAAATGTTGAACCGCATTTTACCGTTAAACGAGACGGGATATTCAAAATTGTCCTCTTTCAGGAATTCTTCATTAAATTCAGGCCAGGGTTCATAAGCAATGCTATTTGTATTACCCAGCAATTGCCACAGTTCCTCGGCAGTATGTGGAGCAAACGGGGAAAGTATTTTTGCAAAGGTTTTTGCAGTTGTATCGGCAACACTGCCTTTTTTCATAGCCATATTCAGGAAGATCATCATTGCAGATATGGCTGTATTGAAATGAAGCGCCTCTATATCGTTACCGGCTTTTTTTATCAACTGATGCAGTCCTTTGAGAATCTCCGGATCTTCCTGTCCATTAAAAATATTCGCAGGTTCAGAAAAGAATCTGAATGATCGCCCAAGAAATCCGTGCACTCCTTTTATTCCTTTTTCATCCCAGGGCTTTGTTGCATCGAGAGGTCCGAGGAACATCTCGAAAAGCCTGAGAGTATCAGCGCCATAATTTGAAACGACATCATCAGGATTAACTACATTCTTGAGGGATTTTGACATCTTGGCGACAATCTGGTTCAGCTTTGTCCCGGTTTTAACATCATAATATTTCCCATCTCGCTCCTCGACCTCATCAGCCGGAATTTTAGCGCCCGTTTCAGTTTCATAGGCAAATGCAAGTATCATTCCCTGGTTGAAAAGTCTTCTGTATGGTTCATCTGTTGATACAATACCCAGGTCGAAGAGCACCTTATGCCAGAACCGGCTGTAAAGAAGATGAAGGACCGCATGCTCAGCGCCCCCGATATAGAGATCGACAGGCATCCAGTAATTTTCCTTCGCTTTATCAAATATCAATTCATCATTATGGGGATCAATAAAACGGAGGTAGTACCAGCACGAGCCAGCCCATTGCGGCATTGTGTTTGTCTCTCTTCTTCCTTTGCGGCCATTTTCATCAGTAACATTGAGCCATTCATCAGCATTCGACAGAGGCGATTCGCCCGACTCGCCCGGGAGGTACTTCTCCAGGGCAGGGAGTTCAAGCGGAAGTTCATTATCTTTTAATACAGTGATCTCACCGTCTTCCCAATGTATTACAGGGAATGGTTCACCCCAGTATCTCTGCCTGCTGAACAGCCAGTCGCGCAATTTATAATTCACCTTCTCCCTTCCAAGTCCCGCCGATTCGAGCCAGCTTATCATTTTTTCAATGCCGGATTTCTTATTAAGACCATCAAGGTTAATTCCTGTGGTACTGTCGGATGAATTTATATACTTACCGTCTTCAGTCCAGCATTCCTTACCTTCGAGTATTCTCTTTCTCAGTTCAGGGTCACTTACTTCAGGATCCTGGATACATGTAATTGTAAGATTGAACTTTTGTGCAAACTCGAAGTCCCTTGTATCGTGTGCAGGTACAGCCATAATGGCCCCTGTTCCATAACCTGTCAATACATAATCAGCCACCCATATAGGAATTCTCTTCCTGTTTACAGGATTCACCGCATACCTTCCTGTGAATACGCCTGTTTTGTTTTTTGCAAGATCAGTCCGGTCAAGATCTGATTTCAGCGAAGCGGCAGTTATATAATCTCTGACATCCTTTTTTCTGTCGGCAGTTGTTATTATATCGATCATGGAATGCTCCGGGGCAATTACCATATAGGTTGCGCCAAACAGGGTGTCGGGTCTTGTTGTGAAAACAGTAAGCGTTTCATTGAGACCATCTACTGTGAAATCAACTTCTGCCCCTGTCGAACGGCCGATCCAGTTACGCTGCATATCCTTTATACCTTCCGGCCAGTCGAGATTATCGATTCCTTTAAGCAATCTTTCAGCGTACAAAGGAATGCGAAGCATCCATTGTTTCAGATTTTTCCTTATTACCTTATTGCCGCATTTCTCATGAGATCCGTCCGATAGTACCTCTTCATTAGCGCAGACAATCCTGCAATGAGGGCACCACCACACCTGAGCATCGTCATAATAAGCAAGTCGTTTTGAATTAATGAACCTGTTAATTTCTTTCCTGCCCTTTGCAGCAACGTCACGGGGTATCTCCAGCTCAGAAACGGGTCTTCCTTTCTGTTGCTTCTCATCAAACCACGTATTGTACAATCGAATAAAGATCCATTGTGTCCATCTGAAATATTTCGGATCTGTTGTATTGATTTCCTTATCCCAGTCGTAGCTCAACCCCAGCTCTTTTATCTGTCTCCTGAATGTGTCACAGTTTTTGTTTGTGATTACAGCAGGGTGAGTGCCGGTCTGGATTGCGTACTGTTCAGCTGGTAGTCCGAATGCATCCCATCCCATCGGATGCAGTACGTTGAATCCATTCATTCTCTTATACCTGCTGAAAATATCGGTAGCTGTGTATCCTTCCGGGTGACCAACGTGCAAACCGGCGCCCGAAGGATATGGGAACATATCAAGAACATAACACTTTTTAGGATTTGTCAGATCTTCAGGTGTTTTGAAAGTTTTATTCTTCTCCCAGTACTTTTGCCATTTCTTCTCGATTTCTGAAAAATTGTAATCCATTTCGTTTTTTTGTTATGATCCTGATTATAAGTTGGCAAAATTATAAAAAAGCATGAAAATCACCGACAAAATGGGTGATAAAGAATTATTGCTTCAGTTCGGAATCCGCTTTATCCGGTTGCCTTGTATTATCATCTGATCTAATCTTCAATTTATTTTGCAAAACCGTCTTTTGGTTTTACTTTTGCATGATGGTCCCGTAGTTCAATGGATAGAATGACAGATTCCGGTTCTGTTGGTTGAGCGTTCGAGTCGCTCCGGGATCACAAATAGTAAAGCGCAAATATTGATAATCAATCATTTGCGCTTTCTTTTTTAATACAGGAACAGCACAAAATTCATTTTTGTATGTCAATCAATTTTGCTGTTTCCTGTTTTCAATTTATAACTGCCAGTTTTTTATTTGATTATAGAAGCTCACGCTCATGCTTCCCGGTACAATAAGCGGAGTTATTTCATCGAACAGTTTCATTGTCCGTATTTTCTCACCAACTGCTTTCAGTTTTTCAAAATTCTCGATATGATAGATAAGGTACCAAACATTACCTTCAATTGCTTTTACCAGTTCAGCATTAATAAATCCATCTTGTTTCTGCAGGAATTGATTAATAAAGTCTGCTTTGGTTAACAGCTCATCGTTTGTTGTAGTTTGCAATAATTCAATTTTTACAAACTCTGTAATAGTTCTTGTCATCATAATACTTGTTTTTTAAGATTATGAGACAAAATTAAGTCCGTATAAAACAAAAGAATAGTATAAAAACGACACCTAAATTATCTTTCCAATCTGCAAAATAGAATTGTTTTGCTGTGCAAAATTTTTCGGTGTATTTCCGGCAAAGCGTTTAAATTCTTTAATAAAATGCATCTGGTCGAAATAGCCATTGTCATACGCTAAATCAGTCATCTTAGAATAATTGCTGTATAGTATCTGATTGATGCTTTTATGAAAACGATTCAGCGTACTATATGTATTTGCTGAAACTCCGACATATTTATTAAACATGCGTTCCAATTTACGAATGCTTATATTGTTCCTGATACAAAATTCTGCCAGGTGTATTGAATTATCATTGTTCCTTAACGATTCGAATAACTTACGGAAGCTTTCCGGAATACTGGAATTTTGGTTAATCAGTAGTATTAACTCGTTTTCAAGAATAGTTAATCTTGAAATAACATCCCCGGTTTCTTTTAAACGTGCGTTGATGTTGTTTGCAATTTTAAATCCTATTTCGTCCGCACCCAGTAATTGATTCTTAAATTCAGAAACCGGAATTTTCAGGAAAGGATAAAAGCCGTCAGGATAGAAGCAAATTCCAAGTACATCAACTCTGCCCTCTATTTTAAGATTTATATTCGTGAAGTGATCTTGTAATCCAAGGAAGTAAACATCTTCAGTCGCATGTTCCCTGTTATTAATATTTAAGCAATGCGGCGTTTCGCTAAGGTTAAAACGCATGTTAATATTTCTTTGCGGAATAATCTTATGGTTAAGCAGAGCATTGTCAATATGCAATTCCCAGAAGAACCTTATGTATTTCTTCAGTAAAGGATATTGAACCGGATATCTGATTATTTCATTCATCGCTAATCTTGAAAAATCTAATAGCCTGTACAAAATTATCACGAACATAATATGTTCCTGATAATTCGACAAATTTTCAGCCTTATAATGTTTCGCAGTTTTTTATCAGAAGGACTACTTATAATCCGGAACGGCTTTTAAAAAGAAAACCCGGATGAAAGAATCAGAGCCGGGTTAACTATGCAAATTTCTACTGGCAGCAAAGATTGTCCAAAAAATGATAAAAAGTCAGGCCAGGAACTATTTTTAATTTTTTTTAACTATAAAATGTGTTATATCTTGAAATTTTTAACTTTCCGACTAGCTTATATATTTGGTATCAGATAGAGCTATTATATATAGTATCAGAGTAAAAATTTAGTCATGAAATCGCCGGGTTTTTAAACTTGTGCCACAAAATCAGAATTGTGTTGAACAAGCTGTAAATTAATGTTTTCAGGTATAGTTTGTCATATATATTTTGTTATCTTTATGGAAACGATAACCTGATGGATGAACTTATAATCTCTAATCCCGAATTCAATAGAATGTCATCTTCACTTCTTGAACTTGAATCAGGCACATTGATGACAGATTGTGAGCTCGATACTCTTATTTTTGAGTTTTATTTCTGCAATTGATGCCTACTGTTTTCTCAGGATCTCAACAAGCCTGGCAATTGCTTCGCTTTCTGTTATTTTATTAACAGGGGAAAGCCCTACAATCCTTCTTGCTTTATTAAGATCATATTCTGTGACATAGTCTTTGCCGTTGGCCGCCAGGAAAAGTATAGCTGACTTCAGAGTGTTGGCTTTTACCCTTAAGGTCCCGGGAGAAGATCTTGCCGGGAAAATGTGAATGTATCTTTTCTCATCATCATTTAATTTCAATATCCATACTGATCCGTCTCTCAGACTGATAAGCCTGAATTCCGAAGAGCCTCTGCCGGCCCAGGCTGAATACCCTGATCTTTCGTTCAGATTTTGTGAATTGAGGAAATCAGAAATTTCCCCGAGTATTTCAGGTATTGACAGCTTACCGCAATACAGATCTGTAACAGAAGTGCCGATATGACATATTGTTTTAATCAGATATTTCCGATCGTTTGAACCTTCAATGTATGAAATCAAAGATTGAATGTATCCAAGATGATGCTTCAGGGGGTTGAACTGAAAAGGTTCGGGTATTTGATGCTTCATCCGAATCAGGATTAAGGAAAAAGTTGAAAATTGATGTTCTTAAGATGACATAAGTTAACAGTAAATTATATGGGAACAAAGTTTTCAAGGAGAAAGTTCATAAAAGGAACAGTGAGCGCCGGAGCTCTGAGGTGAAGACAGGCAGGGACAGATTATACCTGCTGCAGAATCACATGGAATGGGAATCATGCTCATGAAAACAGGTATGCCCTCTCTCTCGAGTGTCCTGCAGGAGTAATTGTAGGAATGGACAGCAATAAATTAGTGATGGTGCATGGGCCTGAATTAATGCTTTTGATTATTTGCTGAGAACGAACTTATCCGGTTCATTGTTTGTATTAGTACTATATTGAACCGGTTATGAAACTCAGTCTGGCGCTAATCCTGTCCATTTTTCTTGGAGTAGGACTTGTGACATTTATTTTTTCATTGTTCCAGATGTCGGATGAACGTCCCAGGCTCGAGAGTGAGCTTGAGATCCGTGTTAATCAGATATCGGATGAAATAAGCTTCGATACTCTCCTTTTCAGTGTTACAAACAGCCAGGAAAGAAAAGAAAAGATAATAGATGATCTTACATCTCTCTATTATCTGAACGGGATTGCCATTTTCTATACTCCCGACAGCATGCTTGTAAATACCGCAGCTGCACCATTAGTGGCAAGATCAATCGATCATATAAAGAGGTCGATATCCTCCAATAAGCCGGTTGGCAATTATCTTGAAATAAACGGGACTACTTATTACCAGTACATACGGCCTGTATATTTCAGGAACTCAGTACTTGTCCTTTTCAAGGATGCACAATATATAAATGCAATCGTAAAGGAAAAAACATATCGCAATCTTGTCAGATGGTTGTTTCAGACTGTAATTATTGCCTTGTTATCCCTGATGGTAATCAGGTTCGGGATATTCTCTCCTATAAATAAAATAGTGAACTGGGTAAAAGCTGCACGAACAGGAAGCTCAGATCAGATGGATTCATCGCCGCCTGCCGGGTTTCTTGAACCTTTGCACAGCGAAATTGTGAATATCACAAGAGCAATGCAGGCGGCAAGGATCACAGCTGAAGAGGAAGCCATTCTCAGGTCAAGGGCTGAAGCAATCTGGACCCCCGAGAGGCTGAAAGCCGAAGTTCAGCAGCTTCTCAGGGACAAGAAAATGATCGTTGTTTCAAACAGGGAGCCATATATGCACATCCATGAGGGTGGGGGTATAAAGTGTATTGTCCCTGCAAGCGGTCTTATAACTGCGATGGAGCCAATACTCAACGCATGTGGCGGATTATGGATAGCATCAGGCACAGGAGACGCTGACAGGGAGACAGTAGATGAAAATAACAAGATAAAGGTTCCGCCCGAACAGCCACGATACACCCTGAAGCGCTTATGGCAGACAAAAGAGGAGGAAATCCATTTTTATTATGGGTTTTCAAATGAAGGTTTGTGGCCGCTCTGCCATATCGCTCACACAAGACCTGTTTTCCGGATTGAAGACTGGGAGTATTATAAGAAAGTAAATGAGAACTTTGCCTCTGCAGTGCTTGCCGAGACTGAAAATGATCCAGATCCGTTCATTCTTATACAGGATTATCATTTCGCATTGCTCCCTGAGCTTATAAGAAAAGGAAAACCATCAGCCAGGATCGCGATCTTCTGGCATATTCCATGGCCGAATCCTGAATCTTTCGGTATATGCCCATGGCAGAAGGAGATACTCACAGGGATGCTCGGCGCTGACCTTATCGGCTTTCACACACAATATCACTGCAACCATTTCCTTGAAACAGTGAATACTACGCTTGAATCAAGAGTGGGATGGGACAATTTCTCTGTGAAAATATCGGGACGTACAACTTTTGTAAAGCCTTTTCCGATAAGCATTGAATTCACCCTGAAGGATTATGATAACATTTCATTACAAGGCAAATCTGCATCAGAGATCCTGATGGAACACGGGATCCCGGCAAAGTATATGGGAATTGGTGTTGACAGGATCGATTACACAAAAGGAATAATTGAAAAGTTCCTGAGCGTTGAGCGTTTTCTTGAGAAAAATCCATCTTATAAAGGCAAGTTTACATTTGTCCAGGTAGGAGCGCCAAGCCGTACGTTCCTGAAGAATTATTCAAATACAGTCGATGAGGTTGAAAAAGAGGCTGAAAGGATAAATCTTCGTTTCAAAGGCAGGAACTGGAAACCGATCCTTTTGCTTAAAAGGCATCATAGTCATGAAGAGATCTACAGGTATTATGCTGCTGCGGATCTGTGCATGGTCACCTCACTTCATGACGGTATGAACCTTGTTGCAAAGGAGTATGTGGCTGCAAGAAGTCATAATACGGGAACATTGATTCTTAGCCGTTTTGCCGGCGCTTCCCAGGAACTTCACGGAGCATTGATAGTAAATCCTTACGACATCGAACAGTCGGCTGACGCAATTAAAACTGCCATCGAGATGGATAATGAAGAACAGCTTCAGCGTATGAAACAAATGCGCGGTGCAATTCTTAAGAACAATATCTTTTTCTGGGCTTCGGAGTTGATAAGAACCATGACTGCAATTCAGAAATAACCTGAATTACTGCCCGGCAAGTTTTTTAAGAAAAGCCACAAAGTCAGGACTGTTCCTCACGCTGTAATCAGAGACATCAGATGTTTTATTAACGTGGATTTTTATTGCTTCGGAAGGAAGCTCTTCAAACAGGTCTTCATCCGTCACATCATCGCCAGCAGCGAGTATAAAATCATATCTGTCCAAATCAAAAAAGCTCACAATCGCAGTCCCTTTAGTGTAATATGACGGTTTGACCTCGACTATTTTCCGACCCTTCATAATTGTCAGGTTATTTTTGTTGCAGACTGATGCAAGTTTCATTATAAGTCCTGATGCTTCTGTTTCTGCCTGCACACTGTCGGATTTCCTGAAATGCCAGACTATTGAATTCTGCTTAATTTCGATGTCAGAACCGGGTGTTTTGTCAACGCTCTCTCTTACGATAGATGCGATCTCTTCTTTCCATGTTGTATCGGTTTCAATTGAGCGCCATACGTCGTCTATCCTGTGAGATGCTCCATGTTCTGCAAAGAGAAATACATTAATATCACCGAATATACTTTCAAGAAAGCTGCTGTTCCTTCCGCTTATAATAACAAGATCGAGATTGCTGATAATTGACATTTGCCGGAGAAGATCCTTGAGATCATCATCAGGTAATGCTTTTTCAGGTTCACACCTGAATGGAACAAGAGTTCCGTCATAATCAAGAATAATGAGTTTGTTCCCGGCATTCCGGAATGATAAAATAATGGATGCAGCAGAGTCTGCATCCAGGTATTTTGAAGACTGTTCCACTTTCAGATATTATCTTGTCGTAGGTGAAGCCTGTGCCGGAGGCTGCTCATTTGAAATAGGAGCGGGCACGATATTACTTACAGGAGGAACTGTCTTGAGATAAGCAAATATAGCCCTGAGATCTTCATCTTTTGCATTTGCGAAATTCTGCCACGGCATTGGTGGAAGTATTTGCCTTGAATTCTCAAGACCTTTAAACTTGCCTTCCTTCAGAGCTCTGAAAAAATTCTCTTCTGTCCAGTTCCCGATGCCTGTCTGATCTGATGTAAGATTGGCGGCAAAGGAAACACCCCATGGACCTGAGGCTGAGGTGAAGTCAGGCACGAACAATACCCATCCAAGCTTCAATACGGCGGGATCTCCCTGCATTATCTCCCTGTTGGATGGATACCCTGAAAGCATCGTAGCTTTTATTACTTCCGGTCCCTGGGGTCCGTTTTGTTTTGGCGAGTGGCAATCGTGGCAGCCACCAAGGCTTATAAGGTATTCACCCTTTTGCACAAGCTGTTCAGGCGTAAGCTCGCTTGTGTTCTTTGTTCCCTGATCATTTGATCTCTGATTGTTATTGCATCCGGAGAAAATGAACCCGGAAATGATCAGAATCAATAACGGCATTACTGACATACGTTTCATTATTCCTGATTATTAGTTAAATAAATAAAGGATATGAGAAGAATTTTACTGATTTGGTTTAATATTCTTAAAACAATATTGCGACAAGAATGTTTTTCAGGCATTACAATTATTTGCCTGTGAATGAACAGGAGGTACCAGTTTTAAAATATTTTCGTAATTTGCGGCCTCTTTTAAGGGAGAGATGCAGGAGTGGTTTAACTGGCACGCCTGGAAAGCGTGTGTACCTCAAAAGGGTACCGGGGGTTCGAATCCCCCTCTCTCCGCAACGCCAATTGCTCCCGCAGCCTCAGCTGCGGGGGTTTTTGTTTTTGAGCTGTCCCAGCCAGGCTCAGCCTGAGCGCAGGACAGCTCAAAAACAAAAACCGGTATGAGCGGTAGCTCATGCCGAAGCAATTGGCGTTGCAAGTGGCCCCCCAAGGGATCACAGCCGACGGAGGAGGCTGTAATCCCAGGCTCAGCCTGAGCGCAGGACAGCTCAAAAACAAAGTATGAGCGGTAGCTCATTCCGGAGCTTCAGATCAGCCACAACTGATATTTAATTTTGTGATGATTAATCAAATTTTGTTATTTTGATCACTGTTTCAGAAATTCCAAGAATGAATAGTATTCTGCTTCTTTTTTTTGTAATAATTGGAATAGCGGGTGTATTAAATGGATTCTTCCTGTTTTTTTTTCTGTATTTTGGCTATTCAAGAAAAAACCAGGCAAATAAATACCTTGCCTTTTTAATTTTGTTTCTGACCATAAGAATGGCCAAGTCAATAATTGCGAGTCTTGCTCCGGTTAGTTTTATCGTTATTCATTTAGGTTTAGCCGCTTTCGCCTGCATTGGCCCAATGTTGCTGTTATATATTAGAAAAAGTACAAATAAAAAGACCGGGTTTTCAGCTATTGAATGCCTGCATTTTATACCCGCACTGCTTGTATTGCTTTGCACATTTTTGCCATACCGGCAAGACGATCCGATATGGGATATTCGATATAATTTAATAATGCTTCAGATATTTATATACCTGTCTCTCACTTTCTATTACTTCTATAAGAAGAGGGATCATTCTGTGATCTTACCAAATAAAACAGGCTGGTATAACTTTATCATCGTATCAATTGCTATAATTTGGTTATCTTATGGTGTCACATGGTGGATCGGAATACTTCCCTATCTTTCAGGAACTTTCATCTTTGGTCTTTTTATTTATACGTTAATATACCTGTGGCTCAATAAAAAGCAGATAAACGAATTATATGAAAAATACAGGAACTCGATACTTACAAGATCTGATTCCCTTATGCTGTTTCAAAAGCTCACAGCTTTGATGGAAAATACTAAGCCGTTTCTTGATAACGAGATTTCTCTTTCGAAGCTTGCATTCCAGCTTGAGACTAAACCCCATCTTCTTTCCCAGGCAATTAATGAAAATTTAAAAACAAATTTTTTTGATTTTGTAAATTCATGCAGAATAGAGGAAATCAAACACCGGCTCGTCTCACAGGAATTTGAAAAACTAACCATTGCAGCCATTGCTTACGATTGCGGGTTTAATTCTATTTCATCATTTAATTCAGCTTTCAAAAGAAAGGAAAAAATAAGTCCCAGCAAGTATAGAGAAAGATACAATAGTCAGAAAATCTAAAATATCATAACCCGGCTTCTTGGTTTTATATTAATTCTACCGACTTTATAAAGTCGATAGGCCACACTCCTGCTGTATTCTACTTTCACACTCTGAAGAAAACATCGGTTAAATTATTAGTGTCCGGTTATCTTCTAACCAAAAATGAAAAGTTGATAGTATGAAATATTTAAGCCTTTTGTTCTGTGTCTGTATCATAATTGGATGCTCTCATAAAAAAGCACACCCGTATGCCTCTGTCAGGTCAATGAATTTCCCCTTAATTTTTGATATAGAGGGGAGCCGGAATGAACCTGCCACAAATATAACTTTCACTCCCGACGGGAAAGAACTGTTTTTTGTAACCGATAGTGATGGAATGGAAATAGTAAAATCTTCCTTTTTTTCAAATGGGAGGTGGAGTGTTGCAAGGAAAACTGATTTTTCGGGGAAATATAAAATAGAAAATCCCCGGATCAGCCCCGATGGTAACAGCTTCTTTTTCTGCCGGCCTTCAGACAACTATCAGACATGTGACATTTATGTAATGAAAAATACCGCCAAAGGGTGGAGTGTCCCTCAACCTATGGATACTCTGATTAATAGTAATTCATTTAATACGAGCCCTTCATTTGACCTGAATGGGGATTTGTTTTTTTGTTCAAACCGTCTTGGCGGCTGGAAAGTATTTTATTCCAAAAATACAGACGGGAAATATTCTGAGCCGGTTCTGTTGGACAGTACTCTGAACAGATATTCAATAACCGAAATATTTATGGCACCGGATGACAGTTATCTGCTATTTGGAAGCTATGTCTCAGAAAGGAATCTGAGTGACATTTTTATCAGTTTCAGAAATAATAATTCCTGGTCGGAGGCAATCAGCCTTGGCACCAAAATAAACTCCAGCGAATATGAAGGGCGTCCGTGTATTTCTCCTGATGGAAAATATCTTTTTTACTCCAGGGGGATCCCCGGTAAAATATATCTGATTGACTGGAAGCCGGTTCTGGATTCTTTAAGAAAAAACATGAAAAAGTAAACATTAACAATTAATATAAATTTATATGAACACATTGTTTTTATTTTTTTTGTCATTCCTGACAACTGCAGACAATTCTGACGAAATCTCAAGCTACACGCCTACTGTCGGATATTGGGATTTAAAGACCGGTTCTCATATTGCTTATATCCATATCCCTGCAGTTGATTCTATTCATGCCATTCCTTTGATTTTCCTTCATGGAGGACCAGGTGCATGTCAGGTAAATTCATTTGGGAAAGAGGCTCCTGTCGAATGGTATACAAAACTGGCAAATAAATATGATATATATATTTATGATCAGGTCGGAAGCGGTCTTTCCGGCAGACTCAGCAATCCGGAAAGTTATACGGTTGAACGCCACGTCAAGGATTTGGAAAACATCCGGTTAATTATTGGAAATAAACCATGTATCCTGATAGGTGATTCCTGGGGTGCAACCCTGGCTTCCCACTATATGGCAGAATATCCCCGGAACGTCTCCAAAGCAGTTTTTACATCACCAGGATCAATAGACCTGAGAGACTGGAATGAAGAATATTCGAGTGTGCCACGGTTTCTTTCAGGATGGTATGATTGGATAGGGAGTCAGTATGGTGAAGAAAGGCTGAAGCGGTATTTCAAGCTCGATGAATTACTTCAGACGGATATCCATAAGGCTTATGAATTTGCCGGCGACAGGGAAATGGATCAGCTGGCAGATGAGTTCATCACAGCTGAAATTTTAAGAACATGCGTGTATAATAAAGCGGTTACTAAAAGCCCTGAATTCAGAATGAAAGGAATGGGTTGGTGGGTATCGATCATGACTATCTGGAACGAGATGAATATTAAACCTGTAAAGGATATCCTCAAACGGAACAACACACCGGTACTTATTCTTAGGGGAGATGCAGATTATCTTGAATCTGGAATTGCACACCAGTATACCGAGGTTTTCTCTAATTCAAAGCTAATCAGGGTTCCTGATTCAGGTCATTTTATCTGGCTCGATAAACCTGCAATTTATCAGAAGGAAATTGAAAACTTTTTATTTGATGAAGGATGAGAAGAATTCAGGAATTATCAATTGGATCCGGTCTGATTTTAATCCTGGTTTTAAGCAATACGTTTTGCTTTTGCCGGAAAGAAGAAACTTTCCGGGAACTGAATCCAATGAGAATGAGGGAGGCATTTCATTCTAATGAGTTTTACGATATCTCTCCCGCCAGCGATTTCTTCAGATCTTCAATGACTTTATCCCTCGATGAATATTTCCCAAGCAGGTACATCAGCTTTGTAACAGAAGCCTCTGAAGTTATGTCACGGCCGCTCACAACACCTGCATCAAGCATCTGACGGCTCGTCTCATAAAGGCCCATCTCAACGCTTCCTCCATGGCACTGGGTTACATTATATATAATGCCGCCGTTCTTAATAAATCTCTTAAGATCGTCAAGGAACCAGTCATAGGTCGGCGCGTTCCCTGATCCAAATGTTTCGATTATAAGTCCTCTCATCCCTTCAGTATTGAGAATAGCCCTGACGAACTTCGGGTTTATACCGGGGAAAAGCTTCATTATCCCTACATTATTATCGAACCTTGTATGAACAATCAGTTTTTCGTCTGTCGAGGGATATCTTATCAGGTCTCTTGAATATTTCAGATGCAGCCCTACTTCGGCAAGAGGGTGATAATTCGGTGAATCAAATGCATCGAAGTGTTCTGCACTCATCTTTGTGGTACGATTGCCCCTTGTAAGCTTATTGTCGAAATAGATACAAACCTCCGGTACGGCGGGCATGCCGTTCTCAGTCGCAGCAGCAATCTCAATTGCAGTAATAAGGTTTTCACGTCCGTCAGTTCTGAGGAGACCGATCGGCAGCTGGGAACCTGTAAAAACAACAGGTTTTGAAAGGTTTTCGAGCATGAAGCTGAGAGCCGATGCCGAGTAAGCCATTGTATCGGTTCCGTGGAGAATGACAAAACCATCGAAATCATTATAGCTGTTCTCGATGATCTCAGCCATACGGATCCATACTTCCGGATCAATATTTGACGAATCTTTTACGGGATCAAAAGAAACTGAATGTATGTCGTACCCGAGCTTCCTTAGTTCAGGAACATGATCAGTAACATGTCTGAAATCGATAGGAATAAGAGAACCGGATTCAGGATCATGCACCATCCCGATTGTGCCTCCGGTATAGATTATTAGGATAGAAATATCCTGACTACTTTTCATTCATTAAGGTTGAAGAGTTCGCGGGAAACGGAAAATGTTGCTTCGGCAACCTCCTTCTCAGTCATCCCTTTTATGTCTGCAATTTTACGATTAATGTTGCAAATATACGAACTCTCATTCCTTTTTCCTCTATATGGAACCGGAGCAAGATATGGAGAATCTGTTTCGAGTATTATGTTTTCAATACCTGTATCTTTTATGACATTATCAAGGTGGGAATTCTTAAAAGTCACAATTCCGCCTATGCCAAGCTTAAATCCGAGGTTTAAAGCTTTCTGCATTTCATCATGACCGCCTGTAAATGCATGGAGTACTCCCTTCAAGCCTCTTCCCCGGAACTCATCGAGAACTCCGAAAACCTCTGCAAAAGCATCCCGTGAATGTACAACAACAGGCAGATCTCTTTCGAGTGCAAAATTTATCTGTCGCCTGAATGAAATTACCTGTTCATTTGCGAAAGATTTGTCCCAGTACAGATCTATACCTATTTCACCAATTGCAATAAAGTTATGCGAGCCTTCAATTTTCTCAAGTTCATCAAGCTGACTTTTATAATCCTCCCTGACTGATGTCGGATGCAAGCCAATCATTGACAGGCACTTACCAGGATACGTTGCTTCGACTGCCAGCATAGCTTGCACTGAGCTGCAATCAATATTGGGCATAAGCAGTTTAGAAACACCTGAATTGAGAGCACGTGTTATAACTTCACTGCGATCGGAATCGAATTCAGGAAGATAAATATGTGTATGAGTATCTATGAGCTGCATTAAACCGCTCCCTGTGCTATCATTGCATTAGCAACCTTTACAAAGCCGCCAATGTTCGCACCGTCAACATAATTTATAAAGCCATCTGGTTTTCTGCCGTATTGCACACATGTCTTATGAATATTCTTCATTATTGTATGGAGCCTGTCATCGACCTCTTCACGCAACCAAGGTAATCTCATTGAGTTCTGGGTCATCTCCAGTCCTGAAGTTGCAACACCTCCGGCATTTGAAGCTTTTCCGGGCGCATATAATATTCCTGCTTTTATGAAAACTTCAACTGCTTCCGGGGTGGATGGCATATTTGCGCCTTCCGCAACACATATACATCCATTCTTAACAAGAGTTTTAGCTTCCTGCTCGCTTATCTCGTTCTGCGTTGCATTGGGCATTGCTATGTCACATTTTATGATCCAGGGTCTTTGTCCCTCAAAATATTCGACACCATATTTCCCTGCATATTCACTGATCCTTCCTCTTCGTATATTTTTAAGATCCATTATGTAGGCAAGTTTTTCCGAATCTATCCCTTTAGGATCATAGATAAAACCATTTGAATCCGAAAGCGTAACGACCCTGGCTCCAAGTTGAGTTGCTTTTTCAGCGGCATACTGAGCTACATTGCCTGATCCAGAGATGCAGACAGTCTTGCCTTTGAGCGAGTCAACCCGCGTCGAAAGCATCTCTTCGGCGAAATAAACAACACCGTAGCCTGTTGCTTCAGGGCGGATGAGCGAGCCTCCCCATTCAATCCCTTTGCCTGTAAGTACGCCTGTAAATTCATTTTTAAGTCTTTTATACTGACCAAAGAAATAGCCAATCTCTCTTCCCCCGACACCAATATCGCCGGCAGGAATATCTGTATCAGGGCCGATGTGTCTGAATAGTTCTGTCATGAAGCTCTGGCAGAAACGCATTACCTCATTATCTGATTTGCCCTTTGGATCGAAATCGGATCCTCCTTTGGCTCCGCCCATCGGCAGAGTTGTAAGGCTGTTCTTCAGAACCTGTTCAAAAGCTAGGAATTTTAAAATACCGAGGTTAACAGTAGGATGAAGCCGAAGTCCGCCTTTGTAAGGTCCTATTGCGCTGTTCATTTCAATCCTGAAACCACGGTTTAGCTGTATCTCACCTTTATCATCAAGCCAGGGCACCCTGAATATTATTGTCCGTTCAGGTTCTGCCATCCTCTCAAGGATTTTTGCATATTTATATTTAGGATTGTCCTCAATAAATGGGATCAATGACTCCGCGACTTCCTGTACAGCCTGGTGGAATTCCGGTTCGCCCGGATTCCTTGATTTTATCATAGCCATAAAGCTCTGTACTCTGGGATCCATAGGTATTAATTTTCTGGTTTGTCGCCCAAAATTAGAAAAAAATCAGATAAAGCTGAGTTTGTCTGAAGAATATAAAGACAATCAGGCCGTCCTGTAAATGTTTCCGGGATAACATTTGACGATTCCTTTAAACTCCATCTGGAGCAGAAGCGATGATAATTTATATACAGGCATTTCGAGGGTCCGGCAGATGCTGTCGATAGTCGGCTCTCCTTCTTTCATTATAAGCTCGAATATTGCTTTTTCATTTTCATCCATATCAGAGAACAATGTTTTCTGGACAGGTTGTTTCGTTTTCTCAGTTTTCCAGTTCAGGAATGTCTCAATATCATCAGCACATTCAGCCATGGAGGCTTTATTGCTCTTTATAAGGCTGTTGCATCCCTGTGACCATTGATCTTCAGGCCTGCCGGGAACAGCAAAAACATCACGGTTATAAGAATTGGCTATATCAGCAGTGATCAGCGCTCCCCCTTTTATACCTGACTCCACAACAATAGTAGCATCAGACAATCCTGCGATAATCCGGTTTCTCTTCAGAAAATTATTTCTTTCGGGCAGGGCATCTGATACAAAATCTGTCAGCAATCCTCCGTTGCAGGTCATATTCTTAGCAACCGACTCATGAACAGAAGGATAAATAGTCTTTAATCCGTGCGCAAGAACGCCCACAGTCTGAAGATTATGATATATAGCTGCTTTATGGCAGGCAATGTCGATGCCATAAGCAAGGCCGCTGACAATAATGAGGTCAGGATGTCCGGTTGCGAGATTGCAGATAAGCTTTTCGCAATTTTCCCTGCCTCTGGCAGTTGCATTTCTTGTCCCCACCATGCTGAGCATCTTCATTGAATTAAGATCACAGCACCCTTTGAAGAAAAAAACGACCGGAGAGTCCTCGCATTGTTTAAGCCTGAAAGGATAGTCGGCATCAAGATAAAAGAATGTCTTTATGTTATACCTTGTCACATATTCGGCTTCTTTTTCGGCCCGGGCAAGGTATGATCTGTCTGTTATATATTTTGCGAGACCGGGACCAATACCCTGTATCTTTATAAGACTCTGATAAGGTTCCCTGAAAACTGCTTCGACGCTCCCGAAAAAAGCAACAAGCTTCCTTGCATTGATGTCGCCAATGCCCGGGATGAGGCCTAATGCAATTTTATGTACAAGAGAGATGTCGGCCATATTCAACAACTCTTATTTTATAGCAGCGAAGCCTGTGAATCAATAAACTAATATACCCAAAAAAATTCAGAATTGAACCAACATGAAATAAAAAAAGAATGCCGATCCTTTAAGATCAGCATCCTTATATAGATTAAATGTAGCTGTACTGTTAATTAAATAACACCCATGTCGAGCATAGAATTCGCAACTTTCAGGAATCCTGCGATATTTGCACCTTTTACATAGTCGACATAGCCATCGTTACGTTTACCATATTTTACGCACTGGCCATGAATGTTCTTCATTATCTCATGCAGACGCTCATCAACTTCTGTGCGGTTCCAGCGAAGCTTCATTGAGTTCTGCGTCATTTCAAGACCCGATGTTGCAACGCCACCTGCATTAGAAGCTTTGCCAGGTGAGAACAGGAGACCTGCTTTCTGGAATGCCTCCACGGCTTGTGGCGTACATGGCATATTAGCGCCTTCACAAACACAGATGCAGCCGCTCTTTATGAGTTTTTCGGCATCCTCGAGGTTGAGCTCGTTTTGTGTTGCACAAGGCAAAGCAATATCAGCTTTGACCTCCCAGGGACGTTTCCCTTCATGAAATTCAACTCCTTCGAATGCATACGAATATGGTTTTACAATATCCTGGTTCGAAGCTCTGAGCTCGAGCATGAATTCAATCTTTTTACCTGATATTCCTTCCGGATCATAAACATAACCGTCGGGTCCTGAGATTGTAACAACTTTTCCCCCGAGCTCGGTTGCTTTCAGAGCTGCTCCCCAGGCAACATTACCGAAACCGCTTATAGCAACAGTTTTCCCTTTGAAGGATTCGCCTCTTGTGAAAAGCATTTCGTTTGCAAAATATACGCAGCCAAATCCTGTAGCCTCAGGACGAACAAGCGATCCGCCCCAGTTGCTTCCCTTACCTGTGAGAACTCCCGTATGGTCGCCTTTCAGCCTCTTGTACATCCCGTACAGGAAACCAATTTCACGGCCGCCAACGCCTATATCACCGGCTGGTACGTCAGTTTCTGGGCCTATATATTTCCAGAGTTCAAGCATAAATGCCTGGCAGAATCTCATTACTTCAGCATTCGATTTTCCTTTAGGATCGAAATCGGAGCCGCCTTTACCGCCGCCCATTGGCAGGGTGGTGAGTGCATTTTTAAAGATCTGCTCGAATCCAAGGAATTTAAGGATTGAAAGATTTACGCTCGGGTGAAAACGAAGACCTCCCTTGTATGGTCCGATAGCGTTGTTGAACTGTATGCGGTAACCGAGATTTACTCTTACATTACCTTCATCATCAACCCATGGAACCTTGAACATTATAACCCTGTCGGGTTCAATAATGCGTTCAATGATGTTGGCAGACTCGAATTGCGGATTCTCATTGTAAACTTCTTCAATTGATTCGAGCACTTCTCTTACTGCCTGCAAATACTCAACCTCTCCGGGATGTTTCTTTTCGAGGTTGTTCATGATTTTATCTACATTCATGTTGTATTCTTTTTAATTGTTAGTAACGGATGAATTAGAGAATCAAAATTGAGATTGTTAAAAAGAATTAAAAATGATAAAACTCATATTATCAGGTAATCACTTATGCTACCGTATATGAACTCAGAACTCTCAGAATCTTTGATCTTTCCTCTTTTGAAAGGGCACTTATATATACAGGAGGATACTTGGCAACTCCTTCACTGAATCTCTGAAAAAGCGTGAGACTTATTATAAGGCCAAAAAATCTTTTATCTACATTGTAACCTGCGAATGAATGTTTGTCTATCTCAACTGAATTCTTCTTTCCTCCGACTATACCTGCGTTGAAATACCTGAAGATGATCCTTTCTGTGTCGTCCGAAAAAAATACAAACTGGTAATTCAGGAATAGCGGCATGATTATAAAAAACAGCCATAATCCTGCCAGGATGACTGTCCAGATTGTATCATTCAGGCCAAGAAGCGGGAATTTTATAAATTCAGCAGCGTAAGCAAGAATAAGGTATGCTATCAGGATCACAGTTGCTGCAAAGAGCTTTATTCTGACATTAATAATTGTTTTGCTGTTGTCGAATGTCATCCTGCTGATTTTGTTATAAAAGTACTAATTATCTTTTCGATTTAAAAAATTTCTGAATAAGCTCCCTGCATTCATCTTCAAGAATTCCGGAAAGAACTTTTGTCTTAGGATGCAACAATGATTTTGAAAATAAAGAGTATCCTTTTTTCTCATCGCCTGCGCCATAGATCAGAGCTCCTGCCTGGCTCCATCCGATTGCCCCGGCACACATACCACAGGGCTCGATCGTTACATAAATAGCACAATCTGTAAGGTATTTTCCGCCAATCCAGTCGGTTGCAGCGGTTATCGCCTGCATCTCGGCATGTGCAGTCGGATCTCTAAGCGTTTCAGTAAGATTGTGGGCCCTTGCTATTATTGTATCCTTATAAACTACAACAGCTCCAACAGGAATCTCTTTCTTCTCAAAAGCCTTGAAGGCTTCATTAAGAGCAGCTTTCATGAATTGCTCATTACGGTTAAGCTCCATAACGGTCAAAAGATTAACAGAAGATTAGAATTTTTATATTACAGGTGCAAATTTACTCTTTAAATCGTCGCAGCCATAAATTAATAGAGCAATGCCTGAAAGATTGGAGACGGATTTTCTTACTTTTGCTGAAATTTTATAAAAACTATATGTACAGGACAAATACCTGCGGCGAGCTGAATCTTACTCATGCCGGCAAATCAGTAACTCTTTGCGGCTGGATTCAGAAATCAAGAGATCTTGGTGGTATGACTTTCGTAGATCTGCGTGACCGTTACGGGATCACACAGTTGGTATTTAATATGGATACTGATGCCGGACTCTGTGAAAAAGCCCGGAGGCTCGGCCGCGAATTTGTAGTACAAGCCACAGGAATCGTCAGGGAGAGAAGTAATAAGAATCCAAGGATGTCTACAGGCGAAATTGAAATTGATGTTAAGGATTTCACAATACTTAATAAAAGCGAACTGCCTCCATTTACAATAGAAGATGAAAGCGACGGAGGTGAAGAGCTTCGAATGAAATACCGGTACCTCGACCTCAGAAGGTCGCCTGTGAAGAATAATATAATCCTTCGCCACCGGGTATCGCAGGAAGTACGGAAATACATGGACTCGATTGGTTTTGTTGAAGTTGAAACTCCTATACTTATAAAATCAACACCTGAAGGAGCCCGTGACTTTATCGTCCCTTCAAGAATGCAACCGGGAACCTTTTATGCCCTGCCTCAATCACCACAGACATTGAAGCAATTACTGATGGTGGCAGGCTTTGACAGGTATTTCCAGTTGGTTAAGTGTTTCAGGGATGAGGACCTTCGTGCCGACAGGCAGCCGGAATTTACACAGATAGATTGTGAGATGTCGTTTGTTGAAAGAAATGATATCCTTGAAACTTTTGAAGGACTCGCAAAATTCCTTTTCAGACAAGTACGCGGAATTGATTTCAGTGAACCTTTCAAACGGCTTCCGTACTCTGAAGCAATTGAATTCTACGGATCTGATAAGCCCGACCTTCGTTTTGGAATGAGGTTTTCAGAAATAACAGATATTGTTAAGGGTAAGAATTTTGCTGTATTTGATTCTGCCGAATATATTGGAGGGATTTGTGCTTCGGGTTGTTCAGAGTACACGCGAAAACAGACAGATGAGCTTACAGAGTTTGTTAAGAAGCCGCAGACAGGAGCGAAGGGATTGATATATGTTAAATTCAATACCGATGGTTCTCTGAAATCATCTGTCGATAAGTTCTATTCACCTGAAGATCTTAAGAAATGGGCTGAAAGTATGAATGCGCAGCCCGGCGATCTTCTGCTTATCCTTGCAGGTGAAAAGAAGAAGACGCTTAGTGCTTTGTCAGAGCTGAGGCTTGAAATGGGAAACAGGCTCGGATTAAGAAAAAAAGATGAGTTCTACCCGTTGTGGGTTATTGATTTTCCACTGCTTGAATGGAGCGAAGAGGAGAACAGGTATTTTGCAATGCATCATCCATTCACATCACCAGTTCCTGAAGATATTAAACTAATGGAAACTGACCCGGGAAAGGTAAGGGCAAATGCATACGACCTTGTTATAAACGGTGTAGAAATAGGAGGAGGGTCAATCAGGATTCATGATTCTTCTGTACAGAAACTTATGTTCAAGGTGCTCGGGTTCACTGAGGCTGAAGCCGAAGAACAGTTTGGCTTCCTGCTGAATGCATTTAAATATGGCGCTCCTCCGCATGGAGGAATAGCATTCGGCTTCGACAGGTGGGTTGCAATGTTCGGAGGCCAGGATTCAATCAGAGATTTCATGGCTTTCCCGAAAAATAACTCAGGCCGTGATGTGATGCTCGATACGCCCGCTCCTGTAAAACAGAAGCAACTCGATGAACTTATGATCGATATAAGACGGAAGAAGTAATTACTTCTTTAGAGTTATCAGTATAACGCCGTTTGCACCTCTTGACCCGTAAATTGAGGCTGATGATCCTTTCAGAATCTCGATTGATTTGACTGTCTGGGGCAATATGCCATCAATTGAGCCTACAGTAATACCATCAACAACATAAAGCGGTTCAGTGCCACTGTTTAAGGAATTGACTCCACCCTGTATCCTCACCGTTCTTCCGGTTACCTGGACGCCTGGTTTGCCTTTGAGCATTTCATAAATATCCTTGTAAACATACTGCTCTTTCGAAGCATCGACTTTTGTGACTGAAGAAGTGACATTCTTCTTATTAACAGTGCCATAGCCTATGTTAACTTCTTCATCCTGCTGACCTGAGGTTGCAACGTTGCTGCTGCCCGTGAGGTTAACAGGTAATGTGAAGTTGATCTCGCTCTCGTTGTTATATAACTGTTCTGAAATCCGGCCATCGGCCGTTACTACTTTTATTGTTTTTACGGAAGCGTCGAGCTTGATTTTATATACTCCCTGCTTATTTGTCGCTTTTCCGGTATTGTTCTGATCTGTAAAGATCATTGCGCCTTTGACCGGATTCTGGTTTGTGTCAGTTACCTTTCCTGTCAGCTGGGTTTTCTGTGCTGACAGAATTAATGAAAGTGAAAGGAAAAAGAAGAGAAGAAGAGCTTTTGATTTCATACTGCATGACATTTTAAACGCATAATCATGCAATTTAATCAAAATCTGCCGACCTTTGCAAGACAATTAACGAAATTAACACATTAATTTCCTCTGTATCATAGTAGTTTTCCGACAAGAGTTGCTGAAGTTGTCTTTTCAATAATAACGTTTACATATTCTCCGGTTTTTACATTTCCTGCCGGAAAGACAACAACTTTGTTCTGGGAAGTACGGCCGTTAAGAAAGTCTTCTGATCTTTTTGATACACCTTCAACAAGCACCTCAAATACTTTACCATTATCGGCTTTCTTTGATTTTGCTGAAAGCTTGTTTTGAAGCGCTATCATTTCGGTTAGCCTTCGGGATTTGACCTCCTCCGGCACATCATCTTTCATCCTTCGCGCTGCTTTTGTCCCGGGTCGCTCGCTGTACTTAAACATGTATGCAAAATCGTAACCTGCCCACTCCATTAAAGACAGGGATTCGAGATGGTCCTCTTCTGTCTCTGTACAAAATCCTGTTATCATGTCAGTCGAAACAGAACAGTCAGGGATTATGTTCCTTATTGCGGTTATTCTGTCCATATACCACTCCCTTGTGTATTCACGGTTCATCAGCTTCAATATCCGTGTGCTTCCGCTTTGAGCAGGAAGATGTATATGCCTGCATATATTATTGTACCGTGATATTGTTTGAAGGAGTTCATCCGAGAGATCTTTAGGATGAGAAGTTGAAAACCGGACACGTAACTTAGGATTTATATTTGCTATGTTTTCAAGCAGCCAGGGGAAGCCATGCTCATTCCAATTATATGAATCGACATTCTGCCCCAGAAGTGTGATATCCCTGTAACCTTTATTGAATAATTCTTCAGCCTCACGGATAATAGATTCCGGTTCACGGCTGCGCTCAGCGCCTCTTACATAGGGTACAACACAATAGGCGCACATATTATTACATCCTCTCATTATCGAAATAAAAGATGTAACTCCATTTTTATCGGGACGGACAGGTTCAATATCAGAATATGTTTCTTCCCTTGAGAGCAGGACATTTACTGCCTTATGTCCCGTCGAGGCATCGGCTATAAGCGAAGGAAGCTCTCGATAAACATCTGGTCCTGCAACTATGTCAACAACCTGGTCAGATTCTATGAGCTTCTCTTTAAGACGTTCTGCCATACACCCAATAAGACCAATACGTAGCTCCCTGTTCTTTTTTTTCAGATGATTGAGCGATTTTAATCTTCCCCATATCCGTTGCTCTGCATTATCGCGTATTGAACATGTATTAATAAGAATAAGGGACGCATCCCTGATATCAACGGCAGGCTCAAAGCCTTCTTTAGCGAGAATTGACATAACGACCTCGCTGTCAGCTACGTTCATCTGGCAACCGTATGTTTCTATATATACTTTTTTAGACATTTACTTTTTGGTTTTTATAATTCCACCCTTCAATCCTGACTCCGCGGCGCTGAAGACTCATACTTGCTTTCCATCAGGTAATTAATCTTCATTTTTTGCCTGATTTACAATCGCACAAAAGTATAAAGTATGAACGAGGTATAAAAGAATTATTTATTTTTGCATTCTGAATCACTAAAACCTATAATATGTCAGGTCACAATAAATGGTCTACAATCAAACGGAAAAAAGGTGCCATAGATGCTAAAAGAGGAAAGATATTTACTAAAATCATCAAGGAAATAATAATTGCTGCGAAAGAGGGTGGCGCTGATCCCGATTCAAATGCAAGGCTTCGTCTGGCTATTCAGAATGCAAAGGGCGCTAACATGCCAAAAGACAACATTGAAAGAGCTATAAAAAAAGCGACAGGGGCCGATGCCGAAAGCTTTATCGAAACTACATTCGAAGGATATGCGGCCGGAGGAGTAGCTGTATTTGTTGAATGCCTTACAGACAACAATAACAGAACAGTTGCAACCGTGAGATCGGCATTTAACAAGCACGGAGGCAACCTTGGTACAACAGGCTCACTGAAGTTTATCTTTGAACGCAAAGGAATCTTCACAATAAAAAATGACGGGTTCAATCTCGATGATCTCGAACTTGAAATGATTGATGCAGGAGCTTCTGATTTCGAAGTTGACGGCGATACTCTTACAGTTACATGCGCAATGGAAGATTTCGGAAGTGTGAACAGGAAGCTTAATGAGCTTGAAATTGAACCTGAGGAGGCAGGACTGAAACGTATTCCTACTACACAGAAGAAGCTTGATGTCGAATCTGCAAGAAAGGCTTTGCGCCTTGTTGATACCCTCGAGGATGATGATGACGTTCAGTATGTTTATCATAACCTCGAAATGACTGATGAGCTTGCTGCTGCTCTTGAAGAATAAGCTGCCGCTATTAGAATTGTAACATTTGTTACAATTATTGCCCGGGAAAATAGTTCACTCGTCAGAAGGCATCTTAATTGATATATTCCTGCCATAATTTTCTGACAGTATAATTACTTCAGATTAATATGATAATAATATATCATGTGCAACGTTCCTAATCTGAGAATGAATTCTTAATTTTGCCGCATGATAAAAAGAATCCTGGTTTTATTTGCTTTGATCGTTGTTCTCTCCGGAATTGCCGGCGCTCAGGGGTTTATTGAGACATCCGCCCTGTTTGACAGGAAAGATAAGGAGACTGGAAAGCTTGCGATCGTTCAGGATCCGGCAATAGATACTCTGATCAGCAGGTATATATTGATGAGTAACAGGATCCTGCAGGAAAATGATGGCGTTTATGGAATGTCGGGCTACAGGATACAGATATATAACAGTTCCAACCGTAATGCAAGGGAAGAATCTAAAAATATTAAGCTTGAATTCATGGACAAGTTTCCCGACATGGCTTCATCTTCATACCAGAAGTATTCCGAACCTGGCTGGTTCAAAGTGCGTGTAGGAGATTTCAGAACAAAGACAGAGGCAATGAAAGCTTTTCAGCGTATCAGCCGGGTATATCCTTCAGCTTATCTGGTTCCTGATATAATTAATTTCCCGGAACTGAATAAAAAATAACTATGAGCGAAAGTATCAAACATGAGTGCGGCATTGCGATGGTCAGATTACGTAAGCCGCCCGAATACTACATTGATAAATACGGTGCATGGAATTACGGCCTCCAGAAAATGTATCTCCTTATGGAGAAGCAGCATAACAGGGGGCAGGATGGCGCAGGGATTGCCGGTATTAAGATGAATGTCGAACCCGGCAAGCGATATATCTTCAGGCAACGATCAAATAAACCTAATTCAATAAGAGACATCTTCGGGCTTATCTACGAGGATATTAACGCTTTCAGAAAAAATCATCCTGATGATTTCAATAAGCCGGCTTTCATAAAGCAGAATGTTCCGTTTGCATGCGACGTTTACCTTGGCCATCTGCGTTACGGAACTTACGGGAATTATAATATCGATTATGTTCATCCCGTGAGCCGTGAGAATAACTGGAAATCACGAAACCTTGTTATGGCAGGTAATTTTAACCTTACAAATGTGGGTGAGGTATTCAGCAGCCTGCTCGAACTTGGTCAGACTCCTGTAGCATTTTCCGATACTGTGACGATCCTTGAAAATATAGGACATCGTCTTGATGAGGAAAACGAGCGGCTCTTCAGGCAGTTCAAAGATGAAGGATACTCAAAAAGAGAAATATCCCCGATGATAGAACAGAATCTCGACCTGGCACAGATACTGAGAAAAGCAAGCAGGAACTGGGATGGAGGATACGCAATGGCAGGAATGGTTGGGCATGGCGATGCTTTCGTGATGCGCGATCCTGCGGGAATCAGACCCGCTTTTTATTACATTAATGATGAGGTGGTTGTCGTTGCTTCTGAACGGCCGGTTATTCAAACAGTTTTTAATGTAAGAACTGACAATATCACAGAACTCCCGCCTGCTCATGCAATAATCATTAAGGCCTCGGGAGAAGCTAAGATCGAGCAGATTCGCGAACAGTCAGAGCCCCGTAAATGCTCATTCGAAAGAATATATTTTTCAAGGGGAACGGATAAGAATATCTATCGCGAACGTAAGAAACTTGGCGAATTGCTTACGGGCCCGGTTCTCGAAACTGTTGATTATGACCTTGATCATACAGTTTTTTCATATATTCCAAATACAGCCGAAAGCGCATTTTACGGGCTTATTAAAGGAGTTGAGAATCATCTTAACAGGGCCAAGGTCGAAAAGATAACAAAAGGGAATGGTAAGCTCACTCCGGCCGAAATTGAGAAGATAATTAATGAAAGGCCAAGAGTGGAAAAAATTGCGGTCAAGGACGTTAAGCTGAGAACCTTCATTACTGAAGATAAGGAGAGAGATGATCTTGTTGAACATGTCTATGATGTAACTTATGGAGTTGTACACCGTGGGGTTGATAATCTTGTTGTAATCGATGATTCGATAGTGAGAGGTACAACACTTAAAAAGAGCATCATTCGCATACTCGACCGTCTCGACCCAAAGAAGATAGTTGTTGTGTCATCATCCCCGCAGATCAGGTACCCCGACTGTTATGGCATAGATATGGCAAAACTTGGGGACTTCATTGCTTTCAGGGCAACCATTGAGTTAATAAAGGATCGTGGGAAAGAATCCATTATAAGTGAGATTTATAAAAATGCAATAGAAGAGCTTAAGAAGCCTGTTGAAAAGATGAGAAATCTTGTACAGGATATTTACAGACCTTTTACTGCCAGGGATATTTCCGATAAGATATCCGAAATGCTGAGATCGGAGGATATTAAGGCTGATATTAAGGTTGTATTCCAGTCAATTGAAGGCCTTCATGAAGCCTGCCCGGGTCATACAGGCGACTGGTATTTCACAGGCGATTATCCGACGCCCGGCGGCAATAAGGTAGTGAACCAGTCATTTATTAATTTTATAGAGGGAAGAAATGTAAGGGCTTACTGATTCCTGTGCGAGAACCATGTAAGCAGGAAATCCTTCTTGTATGATGAAAGATGCCTGTTTATCTTTTCTACATACATGTCTCTCAGGGTTATCATAATACCCGTTTCCTCCACATCGCCGAACTTGTGGTTAATGAAAGTCCCGAATGTACGCATTGTCGGAGAGAGGTTCATATAGGCATTAATAAGAGGTGGAATGTTTTCCCCAAGGTTGCGAACCTCATGTGACAGGATTTTATAATCTTCCTTATACCTCCATCCCCTGAAAAGTTTTTTCATCTCTTCTGCATGCAGGTCGATGTTTGCAGGATCTTTCGGAACGATGAGCTTGTCGGGATCGCTGAAATGTTTATTGAGAAAATAAAGGATCATGCTTCTTGCTCTCTGGTTGAAATGCGGATACATTGTGACCTTCCCGAAGAGATATTTAAGATGATGATTATCGAGTATTATGGCTCCAAGACCGTCCCAGAGATTGTCGAGAGCGTAAAGACTTTTCCTTCCCATGTTCCTCGACTGATAATCGGGGTGTACGAACGATCTCCCGAGCTCCATCATGTGAGGAAAATATCTCGTAAGAAATTTCTCAGAGAAGTTGAAGTATGAAGAAGACGCAAGCTTGCTGATGTTGCATGTTGTACACCCTGCAGGAGGAAAATATATCCTGTAACCGCCGATAAGCTCGAGGTTCTCAGGATCCCAGACTACAATCTGCTTCTGAGGGTCTTCCGGATCAGTATCAAATTCGTCGATATCAAGGTCTTTTCCCGTTCCGCCTCCGGCATGCCTGAATGTCAGCTCGCGAACACGACCTACTTCATGCATGAGTACCGGTGACGAATTATTGTCGAATAAATAAACCTCATTGTTCCCATTGTTGGTCTTACGAAGGAGCCTCTCAGGAGTTAACTCGGCTATAATCTGTTCTTTTGGTAACTGTGGTACAACAGGTTTCATTGTTAGTACAAGATGAGAATCAGCGAATGATAATAAGGCGCAATTTACTGTTTTTTACGATTCACTATCAGGGATTGAAGATTTAAGTTTGTATGTTTCGTTCTTTACATGATCAGCCCATTCCACCGGCGTTCTGGATTTATCAAATGAAGACCAGGGAATTGGTTTGCCAAAGACCATGTGAAGTTCAATGCCCTTCTGTTTGAACATCTCATCAGGAAGATAAAGCATTTCAATATTTGCTTTCAATCCTACTGATTTCCTGAAATTTGCCAGGTTATAGAAAAAGTTTGAATTCCTTCCTGAAAAATAACACGGGATCACATCACGCCTGTGTTGCACAGCTTTCACTATGAAGCTCTTCTGCCATTCGAGGTCCCTTATGATACCTTTCTTCTTTCTTGAACACAAACCAGCCGGAAAATAAAGGATCTGGCTGCCGGAAGCATAAGCTTCTTCAATTTTTCTCGCAGCATCTCTGCCCTGATTCCCATGCTTGTTGACAGGAAGAAAAACGCCGGAAAGGTTGCCTATATACAGAAGGATGTCATTTACAGGGAACTTAACATCAGTAAAACGTTTTGAAAGCTCGACAGTGAAAACAATCCCGTCGAGACCTCCGAGCGGATGATTTGAAACGAAAATGAATCTTCCCGATGCCGGTATGTTTTCCTGGCCATGCACAGTATAGTTCACTCCGAAATGACGCAAGAATTCAGCGAGAAGTTCAGCATCTCTGAGATGCCCACTTTTTGTAAGAAAAACATTGATCTCATCCTGGTGAATTACCCGTTTGAGATAGTTGATCAGAAAACGGGGAACGATTCTTGCAAGTGAAGGATTCTTTGATCTGAGTACATTATCAACATCTATTGTGCCGATTTTATTCGATTCTGAAGCCATGTTAATTATCGCCAAAACGCCGTAAAGTTATTAAAAGTTATACGACAGAATGACAAGTTCAGGTGATTTTGATGCAGCATTGAGGGTAATGCAAGAAATATTTAAGGGATGTCAGTTCTGCTCATGCCGGGAAATTTATCAACAATAAGGTAAAAAAGTGGAGTAAAGTGGGCCAAAGTGGATAAAAAATCTTATTTTAGCCTAATTTTTTGAAATTAGGATGGCCACATTTATTGGTGATTACACGTGCAAGGCGGATGTCAAGGGAAGGATTATCCTTCCTGCAGCATTCAAGAAGCAGATGCCTGCTGATGCACAGGATCATTTTGTGGTGCGAAAAGACATATTCGAGAACTGCCTTGTGCTCTATTCAATTGAAGACTGGAACACACAGCTTGAGAAGATCCGGAAACGGATAAATGCATATAACAGGGAACACAACAAGTTCCTGAGAAATTTTTTTAAAGGAACAGCTGAACTGACACTTGATAACAATAATCGTCTTCTCATTCCGAGAAGATTGATGGAGATGATAGGCGCCGACAGGGACATTGTCCTTGCCGGGCAGGATGGCAGGATTGAAATCTGGGCAGCCGATGTTTATAATGGCATCGACATGCCTGCCGACGATTTTGCCAACCTGGCTGAAAAGCTGATGGGTGGAAATTTAAATGAGGAGTAGAGATGGCTTATCATATACCAGCGTTGCTCACAGAGAGCATTGACGGACTGAATATCCGCCCCGAAGGTACCTATGTGGATGTGACATTCGGAGGAGGAGGACATTCTGCTGAAATACTGAAAAGGATTACGACAGGGCGCCTTATTGCTTTTGACCAGGATGAGGATGCCGCATCGAATATAATAAACGATAGCAGGTTTCTTTTCCTTGATCAGAATTTCAGATTCCTCAGGAATAATCTTCTTTTCAACGGAATAAATGAAATTGACGGCCTTATAGCCGACCTTGGAGTATCATTCCACCAGTTCGATGAACCTGGAAGAGGTTTCACATTTCGACAGGATGCCCCTCTCGATATGAGAATGAACCGTAATTCAAAAACAACTGCCGCTGATCTGCTCAATACTCTTCCTGAAGAGGAGATTGCCGGTATCCTTTATAACTATGGTGAGCTCACAAACTCAAGAAAGATCGCAAAGGAAATTGCGGCGGCAAGAAACAGAAACCGGTTGAAATCTGTTAATGATATTATGAATGCTGTCGGCAGGCTAGTGCCTGTAAAACAGGAACATAAGTTCTATGCAAAACTCTTCCAGGCTCTGAGGATTGCAGTAAACCGTGAAATGGAGAATCTGAAGGAAATGCTTCAGCAGGCAGGCGAAATGCTTAAACCAGGCGGAAGGCTGGCAATTATAACATATCACTCTCTTGAAGACAGGATTGTGAAAAATTTTATGAGGACGGGGAATTTCGAAGGTGAAGAAAAAAAAGATTTCTATGGCAATGTCGAATCACCTTTCAGGCTGATTGCAAAAAAAGGGATCACCCCGTCAGAGGATGAAATAATCGCAAATAACCGGTCAAGAAGCGCAAGGCTGAGAATCGCAGAAAAGATCTGATATGCAGGAGGAGAAAATAAATAAGGAACGTGCCGGGAAAGAAACCGGGAAGGCGAAGAGCCAAAAAGGCGCTTTTGTCAAAGAACTTCTCAGCGGTTCAATGATCTCGGAGAAAATTATCCTGAGTAATCTCGGATATGTAACATTTGTTACAATTCTTCTTGCTTTTTATATAGCCAACCGTTTTCATGCAGAAAAGATTACGAGAGAAACTTCGAAAATACAGAGAGAAGTTAAAGATCTCAGGGCAGAGGCTCTTTCAACATCGGCTGACCTTATGCATATAAGCCGGCAATCGGAAGTTTACAGGCTTGTGAAGGAAAGAGGGTTAAACCTTGAAGAGCTTAAAACTCCGGCTTATCGCCTTATTGTCAGCACAAAAGATTCAAAATGGCAGCGAGAGATGAAATAGTATGGCGCAGCGGGATAGTGTATACTGCAGTCGGAGTGCTTGCAGTTGCAATTCTTGTGCGGATACTTATCCTCCAGTTTGTTGAGCATGGCAAGTGGAAGGCAATGAGCGAAAAGATAGTTTATAAAACTGACGTGGTTCCAGCAAACAGGGGGGATATTCTCACTCACGACGGAAGGCTTCTCGCAAGCTCGATCCCGTATTATACGATCTATATGGATACCCGAAGCACAGGGATGTCGGCTGCTACATTCTCGAACGGAATATCAGGTTTGTCTGCCGGGCTTGCTGAAATAATAGGAGGAAGATCCGCCTCAGGCTGGAAAGCTGCTCTTACGGAAGCAAGACGTAAAGGTGACAGGTATTTCCTTATAAAAAGAAAAGTAAATTTTGTTACCCTCCAGAAACTTAAAAGCCTGCCGGTTTTCAGGGAAGGTCAATATAAAGGCGGGATGGTTATTATCACTGAAAATAGCAGGATACTCCCACAGAATAACCTTGCCATGCGTACTATAGGTTATCTGAATATGGGCGAGAAAGGAACTGAGGTAGGAATAGAGGGAGCATTCGAGAAAGATCTCGCGGGTCGTAACGGTGTTGCAGTAAAACAGCGGCTCGCCGGCGGCGACTGGATTGTTGTTGATGGACCTAACAGCGTTGAATCGAAAGACGGTAACGATGTTGTAACAACAATTGATGTAGATATCCAGGATGTGGCTCATACTGCCTTGCTTAACCAGCTCAGGAAACAGGGGGCCGATCATGGTTGTGCAGTTCTGATGCAGGTTGCAACCGGCGATGTAAGGGCTATTGTAAATCTCGAGCTCGGCAAGGACGGGAATTATCATGAAACGTACAATTACGCTGTAGGTGAAAGCACAGAGCCCGGTTCGACATTCAAGCTTCCTGCCCTTATGGCAGCAATAGAGGACGGAGTAATAGATACAGGTGATATTGTAAGCACAGGCAATGGAACAGTAAGGTATTATGATAAAATCATTCGCGATACAAAAGAAGACGGCTATGGCAATCTGACTGTAAAGCAGGTTTTCGAAAAATCTTCAAATGTCGGGACATCAAAAATAATTTATGAGCACTATAAAGACAATCCAAAGGATTTTGTGAACAGGCTTTATGCAATGAGGCTCAATGAAAAGCTCGATCTCCAGATAAAAGGAGAGGGGACGCCCGTGATTAGGTACCCGGGCGAAAAATTCTGGTCAGGCCTTTCACTGCCAATGATGTCGCATGGTTATGAAGTACAGATGACACCTTTACAGATACTCACATTCTATAATGCTGTTGCAAATGACGGAAGAATGGTGAAGCCGCGATTTGTAACAGCGATCATGAGGAACGGTTCCGTAGTTAAAACTTTCGACAGGGAAGTAATTGTAAACTCAATTGCATCCAGATCGACAATAAGGAAAGCCAGGGCAATGATGGAAGGTGTCGTTGAGCATGGTACAGCAACAAATCTCAGGAATGCTAATTATAAGATAGCAGGGAAAACCGGAACCGCCCAGATTGCAAAAGGCAGATCGGGTTACAGGCGTGAAGGAATATCATACCAGGCTTCATTTGTGGGATATTTCCCTGCCGATTATCCTCTTTATTCATGCATAGTAGTTGTGAATGCACCTTCAAACGGGGTTTACTATGGAAACCAGGTGGCCGGAACAGTCTTCAAAGAAATAGCCGACAGGGTCTATTCAACTAATTTTTACAGGGATTATAAGATTACGGGTGGTGATAACGTTAAACCAACGGCTCCCGAAGCAGGGAATGGTTATCGGGATGATATAGATGAAGTTCTTGGCGAACTCGATGTGAATTATCACCGTACTGCTGACGACGACTGGGTTAAGACCCGTGAAAATGGCGATACAATCAGGCTTGCTTCAGTCAGACACGAGAAAGGCCTTGTTCCTGATGTAAGGGGAATGAGTCTCAGGGATGCAGTTTTTATCCTTGAAAACTCAGGCCTCAATGTCAGGTTCAGTGGCAAAGGTAAGGTATTAAGGCAATCGCCCGAACATGGTTCCCGCTGCTTTGAAGGAGCAACAGTATCACTTGAAATGAATATGTAAAAATGATGAAGATTGATGATGTTTTAAAAGGGATTGAAGTGGCTTCAGTGACAGGGAGCTCAGGAAGCGCCATTTCAGGGATTGAATTTGATTCAAGAAACGTTAAACCCGGGACTCTGTTCGTTGCAGTAAAAGGTGTTAAGACAGACGGTCATGATTATATCAGCCAGGCCATAAAATCGGGCGCTACAGCGGTTATTTGCGAGAGATTACCGGAAACAGTTACCGGTGAAGCCTGTATTATCAGGGTTAAGGACTCTGCAAAGGCGCTCGGACTTGCAGCTTCAAACTTCTTTGGGAATCCCACAGACTCCCTTAAGCTTGTTGGTGTAACCGGAACAAACGGTAAAACGACGATTGCGACGAGTCTTTACAGAACATTCCTTAAGCTAGGTTATAAATCCGGGTTATTCTCAACAGTATGTAATTACATAAATGAAAAGGAATACCCTGCTACTCATACAACACCTGATCCGATGCAGCTTAACAGTCTCCTTGCGGAGATGGTAGCTGCTGGCTGCGACTATGCATTTATGGAGGTAAGCTCACATTCTGTCGATCAGAAAAGGATTGCAGGATTGAAATTTGCAGGAGGAATATTTACAAACCTCACTCACGATCACCTCGATTATCACAAGACTTTCGAAAATTACCTTGCAGCCAAGAAGAAATTTTTCGACGATCTCCCCGCAGACGCTTTTGCACTAGTTAATATTGATGATAAGAATGGGAAGGTGATGCTCCAGAATTGCAGGGCAAAACATTATACTTTTTCAGTCAGGACACCGGCTGATTTCAGATGCAATATTATGGAGAGAGGATTTGAAGGCATGAAGCTTAAAATCCAGGGTGAGGAAGTGTGGACAAGATTCATTGGTGATTACAATGCATCAAACCTTCTGGCAATTTATGGAGCTGCCGAGTTACTGGGCGCTTCGAAGAAGGAAATACTTACAATAATAAGTGACCTGCACCAGGTTGCCGGACGTCTTGAAGTTATCAAGTCTGCTGACGGGATATCGGGGATTGTAGATTATGCACACACCCCCGATGCGCTTGTGAATGTAATTGATACTCTGAATAAATTCAGGGAATCGGGTATTCAGTTGATTACAGTTGTCGGCGCCGGTGGCGACAGGGATAAAACAAAAAGGCCTAAGATGGCCCTGATATCGGCGGAAGGAAGCGATAAGCTGATTCTGACTTCAGATAACCCGAGAACTGAAGATCCTGAAAGAATTCTCGATGACATGGAAGCAGGCGTAACACCTGAGCTCAGAAAAAAAGTGCTAAGGATAGCCGACAGGAGGGAGGCAATCCGTACCGCAGTTATGCTTGCAAGAAAAGGAGATGTGATACTCGTTGCAGGAAAAGGCCATGAACCATACCAGGAAGTGAATGGTGTAAGGCATCACTTTGATGACCGTGAAGAATTGAGAAAAGCATTTGAAATGAAATAATCAGTGAAATGTTATATTATCTTTTTAAATATCTCGATACACTGAACTTCCCTGGCGCCCGGGTAGGAGAATATATTTCATTCCGGTCGGCGGCCGCTGTGATAACTTCATTATTCATTTCACTGCTGATAGGCAAAAGAATAATAAAGTATCTGCAGATTAAACAGATTGGTGAAGTTGTGAGAGACCTTGGACTTGAAGGTCAGTACCGTAAGGTTGGAACGCCATCGATGGGAGGAATAATAATTCTTGCTTCTATTGTAATACCGACCCTTCTCTTTGCAAAGCTCGATAATGTATATGTTATACTGATGCTCATTACGACCATCTGGCTTGGTGTGATAGGCTTTATAGATGATTATATAAAGATCTTCAAAAAAAATAAGGCAGGACTCGAAGGAAAATTTAAAATATTCGGACAGGTGATTCTGGGACTCATTGTCGGACTTGTCCTTTTCTTCAGCGACCAGGTTATGATTATTGAAAAAGTCAGTTACAAGGATATGACTGCCCAGGAAAGAGTTGAAATGCTTGACCCAGGGGCAAAAGCAATACCGTCAGGAGAGATTTCAGTAGAGAGGAAATCAACAAAGACAACGATACCTTTCATTAAAAATAATGAATTCGATTATTCCTGGCTCGCATTCTTTGCCGGGGAAAAGTCAAAACGCGCCTGGACATGGATAATCTTTGTAGCCGTAACTATATTTATTGTCACTGCAGTATCGAATGGCGCTAATCTCACCGACGGACTGGACGGGCTTGCAACAGGAGTCTCTGCAATTACAGGAACAGCGCTTGGAATTCTTGCTTATGTCTCGAGTAACATGATATGGGCTGATTATCTTAATATTATGTTCATACCCGGCACTGAAGAGCTTGCGATCTTTGCCGCAGCCTTTATAGGAGGCACAATAGGTTTTCTTTGGTATAATTCATTTCCTGCACAGGTTTTCATGGGTGATACAGGCAGCCTGGCCCTGGGAGGAATAATTGCAGTTTTCGCAATTGTGATCAGGAAGGAGCTGCTTGTCCCGGTTCTCTGTGGAATATTCCTTGTAGAGAATCTCTCGGTGATGCTGCAGGTAGCATGGTTTAAAAGGACAAAGAAGAAATATGGAGAGGGCCGGAGGATTTTTTTAATGGCTCCTCTTCATCATCATTATCAGAAGAAAGGATATCCTGAATCAAAAATTGTAATAAGATTCTGGATTGTCGCAATAATTCTTGCAGTTGTGAGCATCGTGACTCTTAAGATCAGATAGAAGATAAATATAGAAATGAGTAAAAAAATTGTAATACTGGGAGCAGGGGAAAGCGGGGTTGGTGCTGCTGTTCTGGCGCTGAAGCATGGGTTTGAAGTTTTTGTTTCCGATATGGGACAGATAAAGGACAAGTATATTGAAACTCTGGATAAACACAATATAAAATGGGAGCAGGGAAAGCATTCTGAGGATATGATTCTTACCGCGGATGAGGTTATTAAAAGCCCGGGGATAAAAGAGAATGCTCCGGTTATTTTAAAGATCAGGGAGAAAGGAATTCATGTTATCTCTGAAATTGAGTTTGCAGGGAGATATTGTACAGGTTTGAAGGTCTGTATCACGGGCAGCAACGGGAAGACAACAACAACAAACCTTATTGCTCACATACTTAAAAAAGCCGGTAAGAAAGTCGCAATGACGGGTAACGTCGGAAACAGCTTTGCAATGGCTGTTGCCGAAGGAGGATATGATTATTATGTGATTGAGCTCAGCAGCTTTCAGCTTGACGGGATGTACGACTTCAAGGCAGAGATTGCTATACTTTTGAATATAACTCCTGATCATCTTGATCGTTACGGGTACAAGCTGCAGAATTATGTCGATTCGAAGTTCAGGATCACAAGAAATCAGACAAAATCGGATTGTCTGATCTATTGGGCAGGAGATCCTATTGTTGCATCCGAATTATCTAAGAAATCTTATGGAATGACTCTCCTTCCTTTTTCTGACGAGGTTAAGGAAGGAATGGCCGCTTATGTTGAAGATGGTGAACTAGTAATTGATTACCCTGATAAAACCAAGCTTATGACAATTCATGAAATGGCACTCAAGGGGCGCCATAATGTCTACAATTCAATGGCAGCAGCCATTGCAGGAAAAGTCCTGAACATCCGCAAGGATGTTATCAGGGAGAGTCTTGCCGATTTCCAGGGAGTTGAGCACCGTCTTGAACCGGTGATCACTGTTTGCGGGATCAATTTCATAAACGATTCGAAAGCGACTAATGTAAACTCGACATGGTATGCTCTTGAATGCATGGAGAAAAATGTCGTCTGGATCGTCGGAGGAGTGGATAAGGGCAATGACTATTCCGAATTGTTCGACCTTGTTAAGAAGAAGGTCAAAGCTATTGTCTGTCTTGGTAAGGATAACAAAAAAATTCTCGATGCATTCAGGGATAAGATTCCTACAATAGTTGAAACATCTTCAATGGAGGAAGCCGTAAGATCATCTTATTACCTTGCAAAAAAAGATGAGGTGGTTCTTCTTTCTCCATGCTGCGCAAGCTTCGACCTGTTTAAGAACTATGAAGACAGGGGGCGTCAGTTCAAGGAAGCCGTAAGAAATCTATGATACTTTGAATATGCAGGAATTCAGGCTGGCACGAACATTCAAGGGCGACAGGGTACTATGGGGACTGGTGGCCCTCTTCATGATTTATTCATTGCTGGCTGTATACAGTTCTTCAGCAGGTGTGGCTTTCATGAAGTATGGAGGCAACACTACTTTTTTCCTCAGGAGCCAGTTCTTCATGCTTGTTCTTAGCCTGGTAATCATAGTTATTGTCCATTACCTGCCATACAGGATATATTTCTCAATGGCCGGCGTTTTCCTCATTATTGCGGCAGGGCTGCTTATACTTACTTTTGCTTTCGGATCAAGGGTAAATGAAGCTACAAGATGGCTCGTGATCCCCGGAACCGGTTTCAAGTTACAGACTTCAGATGTCGCCAAAGTGGCTCTTGTAATATATCTGGCGAGAACCCTCGCCAGATACCAGGACAAGCTTACTGATTTCGGGCTTGTTACAAAATACCTCGTGGCGCCGACAGGAATTATATGCGGACTCATACTTCCCGAAAATCTTTCAACAGCGATTATGATCTTTGGTATCAGCATGATGATAATGTTTATCGGAAGGGTGCCTTTTAAATTTCTGCTTGCATACGTTGGAATGGGGATCGCCGGGGTAATAATTTTTGCGATGCTTCTTTCTGTTTTTACAAAAGATAACAGGGTTCAGGTCTGGAAGAACAGGATAGAGAATTACTTTACAGGAAGCGATAATCCTGATGAAGATTATCAGTCGAACCAGGCAAAGATAGCTATCTCAACGGGAGGATTGTTTGGGAAAGCCCCGGGAAAAAGCGTTCAGCGTAATATGCTTCCTCAGTCGAATTCGGATTTCATCTTTGCAATAATAATTGAAGAATATGGATTGATTTTCGGAGCAATACCGCTGATTCTTGCATATACAATATTATTATTCAGGGGTGTGACAATCGCAAAAAAATGCGAGACTGCTTTCCCGGCATTTCTTGTGCTGGGATTGATCGTTATGATAGTAATGCAGGCAATGCTGAACATGCTTGTAGCTGTGGGACTGTTCCCGGTCACAGGTCAGACTCTTCCTTTTGTCAGCTGGGGAAGAACCTCAGTGCTGATGATGAGCTTTTCGATTGGCGCTATTCTCAGCGTCAGCAGGGTTGTTAATGCAAGAATTAAGAATGAGGAGCTTCCTGAAGAGGAAGTAACAGATGAAGGAGAAAAAATTTATGACACTGCAAAAGCATAGAAAGATAATAATAAGCGGCGGCGGAACAGGAGGGCATATCTTTCCTGCAATCTCAATTGCAAATGCTTTGAGGAAGCTCGATCCTGATATCAGAATATTGTTCGTTGGAGCTGAAGGAAGAATGGAGATGGAGAAAATTCCTGCAGCAGGTTACGAAATAGTGGGATTGCCTGTTGCCGGCCTCTACAGGAGCCTGACATTCAGGAACTTCAAGGTCCTTGCAAAGTTGCTGAAGAGCCTTATGCTTGCAAGAAAGGTGATAAAGGAATTTAAACCCGATGTCGTTGTCGGAGTAGGAGGTTATGCAAGCGGTCCGGTGCTGAGGCAGGCTGGAAGGATGAAGATCCCGACACTCATCCAGGAACAGAACAGTTATGCAGGAGTGACAAACAAGCTTCTTGCAAAGCGTGCAGCAAAAATATGCGTTGCTTATGAAGGAATGCAAAAGTATTTTCCTGCAGAGAAGATAATATTGACAGGTAATCCTGTGCGTCAGACTTATGAAAACCTTTCTGCTTTAAGAAATGAGGCATTGTCATTCTTTAAGCTTAAAAAGGAATTCCCTGTCGTTCTCGTCCTGGGAGGATCGCTTGGCGCCGGAAGCATTAACAAAAGCCTGTCGGATAATCTTGAAAAAATGAGGGCCTCTGATTGCCAGTGGTTATGGCAAACAGGGAAGTATTATTTCGAGAATGTCAATGCACTTGTGTCAGTTTCGTTCAGCGACAATATTTCGGTTCATGATTTCATTAACAGGATGGATTATGCTTATGCTGCAGCTGATGTTATAATCACACGTGCAGGGGCTGGTACGATATCGGAATTGTGCCTTGTGGGTAAGCCTGCGATCCTGGTTCCTTCGCCTAATGTAGCTGAAGACCATCAGACAAAAAATGCAATGGCTTTGTCTCAGAAAAGCGCCGCTGTGCTTGTCCCTGATAAGGACGCAGAGACGATAGTGGATGCAGCTATTAAGCTCATTGCGAATACTGAAAACAGAAAGCAGCTTTCTGAAAACATCAGGAAGATGGCGATAGGGGATTCTGACATAAGAATTGCACGGGAAGTGCTCAGACTTGCAGAAAATGGTTGATTTTAAAAATATTGAAGGTTTTTATTTTGTCGGCATCGGCGGCATCGGCATGAGCGCCCTTGCACGTTATTTCTCTCTTGGAGGATATGTTGTTGCGGGTTACGACAGAACAGGTAACAACATAACTGATTCGCTTGCAGGTTCGGGATGTACAATAATTTACGACGATAATGTCGCGCTGTTACCTGTGCTGTTCAGGAATCCTGAAGAGAGGCATCGTGTTGTTATTGTTTTCACACCTGCAATACCTGCTGAGAATAAGATAATCTCGTTTTTCAAAAACAATAACTATACTATTTATAAAAGATCCGAGATTCTCGGTGAAATATCGAAGCGAACTGATACGCTTGCAGTTTCAGGAACACATGGAAAAACGACTGTTTCAACAATGACTGCCCATCTTCTGAAACAATCCCATGTAGACTGCTCGGCCTTCCTGGGGGGAATATCCAAGAATTACGGCTCAAACCTTATTTGCGGAGAAAGCAGGTATACAGTCATGGAGGCTGATGAATTCGACAGGTCTTTTCACAGGCTCGAACCGCTTATTGCTGTGGTTACTGCTCTCGACGCTGATCATCTCGAGATCTATGGAGACAGGGAGAACATGATCAAGGGCTATAATGAGTTTGTTGCAAAGATCAGGAAAGGCGGGATTGTTATTGTAAACAGTTCGGTGAAAGAACGCATAATAGTACCTGATGGCATCACTTGTTATACATACAGCATGAGCGTTGATGCCGATTTCAGGGCATACAATATAAAACGCAAAGGAGATTTGTGGATATTTGATCTGAAGACTCCGGGGAATGAAATTACTGAAATTCATTTTCCATTCCCGGGAAGAATAAATATCGAAAACCTGACTGCAGCAATAGCCGTTGCAATAAGCTGCGGAGTTTCGGGAGATGAGATAAGAAAAGCGGCTGTATTGTTCCAGGGTGTGAAAAGGAGATTCGATATACGCATAAACCTTCCGGGTCTTACTTACATTGATGATTATGCCCATCACCCGGAAGAGATAAGAGCATGCATCAAATCTGTGCGCGAGTATTTCAGTGGCAGGAAGATAACGGGAATATTCCAGCCTCATCTCTTCACACGTACACGCGATCATGCAGAGGGTTTCGCTGAAATCCTCGACGAACTTGATGAACCTGTTCTTTTACCCGTTTATCCGGCCAGGGAGAAACCGATTGAAGGTGTTACATCTTCATTGATTTTTGAGAAGATGAAATCACCATTAAAAAAGATGCTGAGGAAAGAAGATATACCGACGGCGCTGAATGCTCAAGAAATTGATGTATTGCTCACTATTGGCGCCGGTGATATCGACACCCTTGTAAAACCAATTGAAGACAAACTGCTCAGGGAAAGAAGCTGATGCCGAAGATTATTAAAATATTATGTGTCATCCCGGTTTTATACATTCTTGTAATACCGGTTTTCCTTGCTGATTCTTCAGGAAAGAGTCTCTGCGGCGGTATAAGGATAGATCTCAGGGATTCTTCAAAATACCATTTTGTCACTAAGCGAAGCCTTGCCGGGATGGTTCAGCAGCACGGCAAAATTCTCGGCAGGCATGTAAATGACATTCCTGTTTCAGAAATTGAAACAAGGATCAAAAGTGTAAGAGAGCTTAGAGACGCCGAGGTCTACATTGCTGTTGACGGAACAATTCATGTTTATGCCGACCAGCGCAACCCGGTGATGAGAGTAATTCCAAATGACGGTGGAGATTTTTTTGTCGATGAGGATGGGGTTCTTGTCAGAAAAAGGAACCTGTATAATCCAAGACTCCATATAGTGGAGGGCAATATCACAATAACAAAAAAGATGCTTGATGGGATCAGCATTCTTGATACTACAATTAAGAATTCAATTCTGAAGGACATCTATTACCTTGTTAAGTACATAGATGATGATGATTTCTGGTCGGCCCAGATTGACCAGATATATGTTGACGGTAATAACGAGATTGATCTGATACCAAGAGTCGGCAACAACATGATTCATATAGGAACAACAGAAAACCTTGATGCAAAGCTGAGGAATCTCCGCGCATTTTATGACAAGGTGCTGCCTGAAACAGGATGGAACAAATATTCACTCATAAATATAGAGTATAAAGATCAGATAGTTTGTAAAAGACGATTATAAAGCCATTAAACCAGAAACAACCATAATCAGTTATGAGCAGAAAGGAACAATACGTAGCGGCAATCGACATTGGGACAACGAAGATCGTTGCAATTGTCGGTAAGAAAAATGAGAGCGGGAAGATTGAGATCCTTGGCCTGAGCAAGGCTCTTTCGAAAGGTGTGAAACGTGGTGTTGTGCTGAATATCGAAGAAACAGTTGATGCAATAACTACAACTGTGACGGATGTCCAGCAGCGTTCAGGAATCATGTTCTCCGAAGTATTCGTGGGGATAGCAGGTCAGCATATCAAAAGCATGAAGAATCGTGGTTACATCCTCCGTGATGCATGGGAGGATGAGATCAGGAAGGAAGAAGTCTTCAGGCTGATAGAAGATATGCACAAGATTCACATCGATATCGGAGAGGAAATTATTCATGTTATTCCGCAGAATTTCATCGTTGATAACGAGACAGGTGTGAAGAGTCCTATTGGTATGTGCGGACGCAGGCTTGAAGCTAACTTCCATATTGTTGTCGGTCAGATAGCCGCTGCAAGGAACATTGAGAAATGCATCCGTAAAGCAGGGATGACTGTGAAAGACATGATTCTCGAACCTCTTGCTTCTTCAGATGCTGTTCTTACAGATGATGAAAGAGAGGCCGGCGTTGTCCTTGTCGATATAGGCGGCGGAACAACTGATGTTGCAGTATATTATGATAATATAATAAGGCACACAGCCGTGATACCTTTCGGCGGCAATGTGATAACGAAAGACATAAAAGAAGGGTGCCAGATACTTCAGCGTCACGCTGAAGCTTTAAAGATACAGTATGGTTCGGCTCTTGGCGATATTGCTCCAGATGATAAGGTTGTTTCAATTCCGGGGATCGCAGGCAGGGAGCCCAAAGAAATCTCTTTCAAAAGCCTTGCATATATAATCCAGTCGAGGATGGAGGAGATAATAGATGCTGTTAATTTTGAAATCCAGAACTCAGGATATGCCGATAAGCTGGCAGCCGGTGTAGTTATTACAGGTGGTGGGGCCATGCTAAAGCATCTGCCGCAACTGATGAAGTTCAAAACTGCAATGGATGTAAGGATCGGGGTTCCGAATGAGCATCTTGCAGGCAATTCAAGGAACGAGATCAACCAGCCGATGTATGCCACTGCCGTAGGCCTTATAATGAAAGGATTTGAATATCTCGAGACATACAGGAAAGAATTCAATGCAGGCAATTCCCAGGATTATGTCAAGCCGAAACCACCTGTAAGCAAGCCTCAGCAGGAAGAGGAGGAAGAGGATGAAATGGTGGCATCAGTTCAGGAGGAAGAAAAGATCCCGATAACTGAAAGGATCAAGGTTATGTTATCAAAGATCTTCGATGTTGAGGATCAGACTATTGTTAAATAATTCACAATGGAATTCAACGTCATTCCTAACCAGCTTAAACCCAAATCAATGTCGGACGAAATAATGAATTTTGATCTGCCGGTTGAAAGATCATCAATTATCAAGGTGCTTGGAATCGGCGGCGGCGGTAACAATGCCGTAAATCACATGTTTGAAAAAGGGATAAGGGATGTCAATTTTGTAGTTTGCAACACCGATCATCAGGCGCTGGCAACAAGCAAGGTTCCGATCAAGGTTCAGATCGGTGAATCACTGACCGAAGGCAGGGGAGCAGGAAGTAAGCCGGAAGTAGGCCGTCAGGCTGCTCTCGAAAACATCGATGATGTAATGGAAGCGCTGTCGGGAAATACAAGGATGGTTTTCATTACAACCGGTATGGGCGGTGGCACAGGCACCGGCGCTACCCCGGTCATCGCCAAAGCCTGCAGGGAAGCAGGACTTCTTACGATCGCTGTTGTCACTATTCCTTTTAAATCTGAAGGAAAGGTCAGGATCAGGCAGGCTATCGACGGAGTGACCGAATTGAAAGATCATGTTGATTCTCTTCTTGTTATCAATAATGAAAAGCTCAGGGAGATCTATGGCAATCAGCCTGTTTCGACAGCATTTGCGAAGGCAGATGATATACTGACTACGGCAGTTAAAGGAATAGCTGAAATAATTACTGTTACCGGTTATATAAATGTAGACTTTGCCGATGTTGAAACTGTCATGAAGAATTCGGGAGTTGCAATAATGGGCATGGGCAAGGCTTCAGGAGAAAATCGTGCAATAAAAGCAATTGAAAATGCTCTTTCTTCACCATTGCTGAACTCAAATGATGTCACAGGCGCAACAAGCATTCTCATAAATATCTCTTCGGGTATTGGTGAGCATGAGATAACTATGGACGAGCTTGGCGAAATCACAGATCATATGTATGAAGCTGCATCCGATGATGCACTTATTATCAGGGGGCTGTCGCGAGACGAAAGTCTGAAAGAGGAATTATGCGTAACTGTTATTGCAACCGGCTTTGAATCAAACAGCATATTCCAGCCTTATAAAGGCAAGAAACCGACAACAGTTGAGCTGCTGTCGTCTTCAAAACAAGAACCACGCCAGCCTGTCTCAGAGCCTGTGATTGAAACATTCTCTGTGCATGAGAAAGGTAAAAAGCCGATTATAGCTGATTTCGAAGATGAATCGCAGGGAACAATTGATTTTAGTATGCCGGCGCTCACTAGTACTGTTCCTGAAATGGAAGAGATAAAAACTAACGAGAAACAAGGCTCTACTCTCCGTAAGGTAAAGCATATGCAGAACCTTCTTAAAAAAGAAGGTTTATCAAATCAGACAATGAAGGACAATATTGATTCATTTGAAGATGTGCCCGCCTATGTCCGCAGGAACATGATAAAAGGCCTGCCGGCAGAGAATATCCCTGAAAGCAAGCTTTCGAAATTCACACTCTCTTCTGATGATTCCGACGGACCCGTATTACGGGAGAATAATGCATACCTGAATGATAATGTTGATTAAGTAAATCTAGTTAAAATCCGGCCTCACTCCTTGAATTCCCCCGACGATGCTATCGCATGTCGGGGCAGGCCCGCTCCTGAAGTGGAGAGAAAGCTTCTCAATCCGGCCTCACCCCTTGAATTCCCCGCTCCCAATGGGCGCGGGGAACAATATAGTAATAACCAAATTTGCTTACAAAAAGCTAATAATAGAACAATCAGCTATTATCCCGAAAATCAAGCCTCTCCCTCTTGGGGGAGAGGTTGGAGAGAGGCCGTTGACCGACAATTTTCCTTTTTTACGAAGGGTTGGAGAGAGACCGGATAGAGTAAAACTCACAAATTGTTATCATACATATTGATTCTTAAGTTTTCTCCGTTATCTATCCGGTTAAATGATCTTTACTCTGCACTGAATATGATTGCAGTAAGTTCTGGGATATTTTTGTCTATATTTGCGCTCTATGCATAAATCCGTTGTCATAGCACTTTTACTGTTGATCTCTGCAGGTCTTAGCGCGCAGGAACCCATTCCGCAGGACAGGAAAATAAAAGCTCAGCCTGATTCATCTGCCGTTAATTCCTCTGACACGACATTGCTTGAGAATAACCTGAATAAAAATGTCACAGATACTGCGTTTCTCATTACCGATACATCGATTGTAAAACGACCTGTAACCCGCAGGCAAAATGATACAATTCGCGGTCCGAGAGTGCTAAGTGAATTCTCACTTTCACAGGATTTTTCGGAAGAGGTGAAAAGCGACGTTGATACTGTTTTCTCGATGTCGCACAGATTCAGGAGAGCAGATAAATATTCTCCTGTCAACGCTATGCTTGGAAACTATGGTCTCCCTTTTTACCAGTTGAACTTCTTTGACAGGGTAAGCGATCCTGATAAGTTTCTGTATGCATATTATTATCCTTTTATGTACGTGCCCGACAGGGCTGTCTTCATGAATAACCAGGTACCCTTCACAGAGCTTGACTGGTCATTCGGAGGACAGAGAAGCAATTCAGAACAGACATTCAGGGTAAAGCATTCCCAGAACATAAACAGGTATCTCAATTTCGGACTGATATACGATATAATATTCAGCCTTGGACAGTATCAGTATCAACGTTCGGACAACAAAAATTTCACACTGTTCTCATCATATACAGGCACGAGGTATAAAGTTTACTTTTCAGGAGGAATAAATAATCTCAATACACATGAGAATGGAGGGATTTCAAATATTGAAGACCTGAGGATTCAGGGTAACATGCGAAGTGTCCTGGTGAATCTTGGCGGTGATAACCAGGCTCTCAGCGTTCTTAAAAACAGGAGCATGCTGCTTGTCCAGCGATATACTATCGGGTACGTTCCTGCGGACAATGATAAAAAATCCGGTGGAAAGCAGAAAGAAGGATTAAGCGGAACGTTCTCTCACATCCTTACCATGGAGAGTAACAAGAGAACTTATTCAGATAATTCCCCGGCATCAGGATTCTATGACACAGCATACATAACTTCAGGTTCAAAGCCTACTTTTGATTCTCTGTATTCGAGCGTTATAAAAAATACTGTACGTTTCGATTTTGCAATTGGTGAAAACCGGAAATTCGGACTGGGAGGCGGATTCGGAATCAGAAGCGAAGCTTTCAGGTTCAGCCAGATCGTACCAACATTCGACACTGCCACTGTTGCCGATACTACGGGGCGTGGAAGGATCAGTAATGCAATTACAGGCAGATTATACAATAATATCGGAAATAAGTTTCGCTGGACTGCTACAGGTGATCTTTACCTTAATGGATACAGAACAGGAGACTTTACCCTGAACGGCATTATTACCAAAACATTTGCATTCAATAAAGGTCCGGCAGACTGGAATATCACAGGCAGCATATCAAACAGGCAGCCTTCCTACTGGCTGCAACACTGGGGAAGTAATCATTTTGTCTGGAACCAAAATCTTTCAAAGGAGTTCAGGATGAATGTGGGTACATCTTTTGTTTTTCCTGCAAGGAATACAAAAGTGAAGGTAGATTATGCTATAATCGATAATTACACCGATTTTGATACAACAGCAATACCAGTTCAGCATTCGGGAGGTCTTTCAGTTGCTGCTCTTACTTTAAGCAAGGGTCTGAGAGCATGGAAATTTCATCTTTCGACAGATATAATTTTACAGAAAAGCAGTAACAGTGATATACTCGATCTCCCTCTGTTTTCAACGCGCACTGCAGGATATTTTGAGCATCTCTTTCTTTTTCCTGCAACTCAGGGAGCGCTTAATACACAATTCGGAGTTGAAGCTGTTTACCATTCTTTATATCATCCCTATGCATATATGCCTGCAACAGGCAGGTTTTACAGGCAAACAGATTTTACGGCCGGAAATTATCCCTTTATTAATGTATTCGTTAATCTGAAGCTTAAAAGGACAAGGATCTTTGTTATGTTCGATCATATTAATGCAAAGAAGATGGGCTATGATTTTTTCATGGTGCCTTCATATCCAATGAATATCAATATGATGCGCTACGGTCTTGCCTGGACTTTCTACGATTAAAAAAATTTTGTATCTTTGTACGAAATTTCCTTTAAACAGAAGATTGTTTAACAAAACTATTCGTATTGATTAAAAGAGTTTCAATTTCTATCGCGGTACTGACGGTTGTAGTGGTGATGTATTCCCTGTTTGTAAAGTACCCCAGGCTCATTTCTGCAAATAATACTTTTGACCTCGATTCGATTAAGAAAAGAGGTAAACTGATCGCGCTGACTGATTTCAATTCAACTGATTATTTCATCTACAAAGGTGAGCCAATGGGCTTTACTTATGAGCTGCTTAGTCTTTTCGCCGATCATATAGGGGTTCCGCTTGAGATTATTACTGAAAATAATCCGGACAAAGCCGTTGAATTGCTGAAAGCAGGAAAAGCCGACATTCTTGCAACCGGATTGCCCATAAACGGGGTTCTGACCGATGTACAATTCTGTGTTCCGGTTGATGAAACAAGGAAGGTGCTTGTAAAAAGAAAGAATGGAGTAAAACCTGAAAAAGGCCCAAGATACAGGAACCAGGTGCGTGAACAAACCGGTCTGGGAAAGAATACACTGTATGTTCAGACAGGGTATACTGATTATCAATCTGTTCTTCCTGTCATTCAGGAATTGGGCGATACTGTAAGTATACTCGATGTTCCGTATGAACCTGAAAAACTGATAAGACTTGTCGCTGAAGGCGTCATAGATTATACAATATGCGACGAAAATCTGGCGATTGTTAATTCGACTTATTATCCGGGGATTGATATTAATACGCCAGCCGGTCCGAAAGAACAGGTCGCCTGGGCAGTAAAGAGTAATTCAGGGAATTTATTCACTGAGCTCAACAACTGGATCAGCTCATATAGGAATACTGCTGATTTTGCTCTTCTTTATGCTGAATACTTCAGGAATTCAAGGTCGGGCATTATTATAAAAAGTAATTATTACGCAATAAATACAGGCAGGATTTCAGGGTATGATGAGATAATAAGAAAATACAGCGCCGGCAGCGGATGGGACTGGAGGCTTGTTGCCTCTATAATCTGCCAGGAGTCAAGGTTTGATCCTTCGGTACAGTCAGGCGCTGGAGCATACGGGCTGATGCAGATAATGCCTGAAACAGCTGAAAGGTATGGAATTGATATAACAGCATCGCCCGACAGCAACATCATAGCAGGTATGAAATATCTCAACTCACTTTATAAGATATTCGTGAAGAAAATTCCTGACGAAAAAGAGAGGGTCAAATTCATACTCGCATCATATAATGCCGGACCCGGTCATGTTCTTGATGCAATGAAGCTGGCACAGAAGAACGGGATGGATTCTTCAAAATGGGACGGCAATGTAGCTTTCTGGCTGCTTAAGAAATCGGAAAGAGAGCATTATACTGATTCTGTTGTGAGTCATGGATATTTTAAAGGTGTTGAATCCGTTCACTTTGTTTCGCAGGTAATCGACAGGTACAATCATTACAGGAATATTGTACCTGAAAAGTGGAGAAGATAAGACAATCAACACAAGTTACTCGTATCTTAATGCCTTAACAGGGTCCCTTGTTGCTGCTCTCCAGCTTTGCCAGCTGACAGTGAAAAGTGCAATCACAAATGCTACAATACCTGCAAGTGCAAATGTCCACCAGCTCACCTGAGTTTTGTTCGCGAAGCTCTCAAGCCATTTATGTATTACAAACCATGAGACAGGAATTGAGGCGGCAAATGCGATAGATACCCACTTTATGAAGTCTTTGTTCAGCATAAATATTACCTCCGGTATTTTTGCGCCGTTGATCTTACGGATGCCTATTTCTTTTGTTCTCCTTGTTATTGCATAAGACGACAACGCAAACAGGCCCATGCATGAAAGCAGGATCGCTATTACCGAGAACCAGGCCACTATGCTGTTTATCTGGATATAATCTTTGTACTGCTCATTTAATTTATCTATTGCAGGATAGTATGTGACTGAAGACACGGGTTCGGTTTTTCCCCAGAGATCTTTGAGCATTTCGATGACCTTTAAAGTTGAACCGGGATTAGCACGCACAGACATATAACCCCAGGAAGCAAGGTTCTCATGCTCTTCAAAAAAGTGGGCAAGCGGTTCAATCTCCTTCTGGGCGCCCTGGTAACTGAAATCTTCATTGATGCCTATAAGCCGCCATACAGGTCCATTCGCACCACTCTCGTGAATAACCTGATCAGCAGCAGCAGTAAGACCTGATTTCTTCATGGCTGCTTCATTCAGCAACATGCAATTATTATATGTTTTACCATCTTCATCAAAGCCACTGCCGCTTATTATATTAATACCATAAGTTTTGAAATAATCGCGTCCGACATAAGATTTGCGGACACGAAATGTACTTCCTTCATCAGAGCCCTCTGGGCTAAACGTATTATAGTTTTCCTGGTAAATACCGGGAATGGTTTGAGAAAAGCAAGCCGACTTAACAAAGGGACTGGCTTTTAGCTCATTGTATATATATCTGAATTTGTCAGATGCCGCGTTCAAATCAGGATATTGCCAGCTGTTAAGCTCTGCAACAATCACATTCTCTTTGTCAAATTTCGGATCCTTATTTATCATGTAGGCGATCTGTTTCCGTACAAGAATTGTTCCGGAGATCAGAACTATTGCTATTGCAAACTGAACCACGACAAGAGAATTTCGTGAAGAGCTTCTTTTTTGTCCGGTTAGTATATTGCCGTGCAATGCCTGTATGAGCTTTGTTTTTGAAAGGAATATTGAAGGGATTAATCCCGATATTATCCCGACTGTTAACCATATTGACGTAAGGAGACAAAAAATAAAGACCAACTGACCCGACATGAATTCAAGCCTGGTATTGAATATCCTGTTGAAATATGGTAATCCCAGGCTTGCCAGTTCAATCCCGGCCAGCATGGCAATAAAGCTTACAATAAGCGATTCAGTCATTGTCTGCCGGAAAAGCATTCCTTCAGTTGCCCCGATTACTTTTTTTATTCCTGCCTCCCTGATTCTTGAGAGAAAGCTTGTTACTGAAAGATTAATAAAGTTCACGACTGCAATTCCTATGATGCTTAATGCAACGATAGTTAAAATAATAATCAATGTTTTATTTGTCTCCTGCGATGAGTGATATTCTCTAAATGGCAACAAACCAAGCACGGCGGTACTTTGACCTGCCGGCACAAAATTCTCATGCACAATCTTCTGCATCTTATCATGTATGGTTTCAGGATCAGTGCCATTCTTTAGCATTACATAACTTGTTGAAAATACATTATACCAGTCATGAACATCTTTGATCCATGGAGATATGTCAATTCCTGTTTCATAAGAACCGATGATGTCGAATTTTATTGATGAATTATCAGGGATATCAACCACTCCGTTTACCTGAAGGAATTTATCTTCAAATTTTACCTGTAATTTTTTCCCAAGCGCTTTTTCATCGCCAAAGAATTTCTTCGCCAGATCTGAGCTGATGACGACACCGTATTTCTCATGTATTCCGACTCCCGATGATCCTTCAATAAAAGGGAAAGTAAAGATTGAGAAGAAACCTGTATCGGCGTATTGAACACCCTGGGGAAAGGCTTTGTCATTATAACTTAACCTGTACCCGTCCCAGGTAAAAATACGGGTTGCATTCTCAACTTCAGGTATCTCTTCAAGCATCTTGGGGACCAACAGGCCATGAGTAACAAAATAATCTCTTTCCTTTATCCTGTAAATGTTATCAATATTCTTGTTAAAGCGATTGTAGGTCAGATCATTATATATGTATAATGCAAGTATCAGGAATGAAGCAATTCCAACACCAAGTCCTGTAACATTGATTAACAGGTAGTTTTTTTTGCTTAACAGAACACGCAAACTGTTTTTTAATTGTCTCATATCATGAATTTAAGTATTGTGTTTAAACTGTTTAGATAGTGAAGACTATTACATCAGTTAAGCACCTACAATCATGCCATAGGAATAAATATAAGATAATTAAATAGTTATAATGACAAGTCTTAAGGTTGTGTAAAAAAAATATACAAATTATGTTAAAGAATTATACAGATAGTTATCGTTGAACTAACTCCCAACCCCCTGGAAGGGCGCTTAAATCCATTATTGTAAGAATGTATTTCGTACTATGAAACCCCCAACCCCCTGGGAGGGGGCTTAAATCCTTTATTGTAAGGATGTATTTCGTAAGATGAAACCCCCAACCACCCAAGAGGGACCCAAGAGGGGGCTTAATCCTTCACATTAAGAATATTTTTCTTTGTACGAAAAATAAAAGTCCCCCTCCGGGGGATTTAGGGGTAAAATGTCAGGAAGGTCTGTCTCGCATATAATAATGGAAGATCAAGCAGTCCCCCTCCGGGAGATTTAGGGGTAAAATGTCAGGATGGTCTGTCTCGCATAGAATAATGGAAGATCAAGCAGTCCCCTTCCAGGGATTTAGGGGTAAGGTGTCAGGAAGATCTCTCTCGCACTGAAAACTGGAAGATCAATCATTCCTGAGCGAGATCCTTTCTCTTCTTATAATCTCAAGCAATTCATTCAACATCATTGCTGTTGCTCCCCAGATAACATAATCCTTATAGCCGAAATATCTCACATCATATCTTTCTCCCCGTATTTCCATGGGCTTTGTTTTAATTATCCCGGGTTTCAGAAATATATCAAGGTTGGCAATTATGAGATGATCCACTTCCTGCGGGTCGGGACTGAACACGGGAACTTCTTTCAGGAATCCCACAGTTGCACTCACGATCATGTTGCTTACAGGTATGAATAAGGGAGTAAGCATTCCGGCAATTTCGATTCCTTCTGTCCCGATTCCGGTTTCCTCTTCGGCTTCCCTTAGCGCTGTTGCGATAAGGTTCTTATCTCCTGGTTCCTTTTTACCTCCCGGGAAAGAAATCTGACCGCCATGAATACCCACGTAATCGGGTCGTTGCATAAAAACTGTTTGTATTGAATGATCCTCAGGCCAGAGCAGGATCAGTACGCCGGCTTGTTTTGCATCAGGTCCCGGAACTTTTGGGAAATCTTTTAACATACGGTCAGAAGATGCCATCATCCACTGTACCTCTGTTCCAGGGAGACCTTTCTTTATTGCATTCTTCAGATTATTTTTGAACTCTTCCACGACGTATTAACTCTAAATTCAAATCACTCACAGTCTACTCATGCGCCAAAGCCTTAATCTTGAAGCTTTATATGAAAAGCACAGTTGTTGTAGCAATAACAACTGAGATGAAAAATGTTATAAACATTGTTAAGGGTTTTGTTTATTCCGAATTTAAATATTTAGTTAAACAGATTATGAAAGGAGACAAAAATCGTTGTGACTCAGATATCAGAACCTCAATCGTACCTGATAGCTTTTACAGGTGATATCCTGCTTATAAGCTGTGAAGGGACGAGGAGCATTATAAGTATAGCAGCCATTGTGCCAGCGTTAAGCAGTAAGATATGTACGAGCTCGAGGTTGATTGGAATAGTTTTGATGTAATACGAGGAAGGATCGAGTGTGAATAATCCTGTTTTCATCTGCAGGATTGCAAGCCCTATGCCTATGAAGTTGCCCCAGAATAGTCCTTTGCCGATAAGCCATGCGGCCTGGAAAAGAAATACTTTCCTTATCAGAGAATCAGTAGATCCCAATGCTTTCAGAACACCTATCATATTTGTTTTTTCGAGAATGAGGATAAGAAGGCCTGAGATCATGTTGAATCCTGCAACAACAATCATCAGAAGGATGATTATAATTACATTTACATCCTGGAAGTTAAGCCAGTCAAATATCTGCGGATACTTCTGCCTGATGCTTACAATTTTAAAGTTAGTTTCATCTTCAGAAATTCTCCATCCGACTTCCTGTTGTATCTCATCAGTCATTTCATCGATCCTGTTAAAATCATTGATGAAAATCTCAAATCCGCTTACTTTATCGTTTTCCCATCCATTTAATCGTCTTATCTGTGCTATATCGCAGAATACATAGATCCTGTCGAATTCCTCGAGGCTTGTCTCATAAATACCGCTTATAACGAATTTCCTCATTCTCGGAGGATCCTGGATGAACATCATTGCAAATGAATCCCCCGTTTTCAGCTTAAGCATGTCAGACAGGGTTTTTGAGATAATGACCTTATCTGATCGTCCTGTGTCGGATACGCTGAAAACGGAACCATCTGTAATATTGGATGCAAAATAGCTCCAGTCATAATCGGGACCGACTCCTTTAAGAACAACGCCCTGGATCTCATTTTCTGTTTTGATGATGCCTGCTTTGGTTGCAAACACCTGCACATGCTTTATCCCGGGCATTTCTTTTATTGTTTTTACAAAAGAGAAAGTGTCGCTTACGGGTGTCGTTTCGAATGAATAGTTAGAATCGAGATTGACAATCTGTATATGTGAACCGAATCCTACAACTTTCTCCCTGATCTGCTTCTTGAATCCTGTAAGCACTGCAACGGCTAGTATCATCACCGCCAGCCCAAGAGCAATTCCTGTTACTGCAATAACATTTACAGGCCTTGAGAAAGAAGATTCATGGAGTCTTCCCTTAATAAGTCTTTCCGCTATGAAATATGGCAGGTTCATAATTTTGCTGCCACAAATTTAAGAAAAGAGTTGAAGAGTTCATTAACGAATGATCTCATAATGAATTACAGAGATTATAGCCCTTTGTGGCTATAACCGTATCCGACTATTTAGCTATTTTTACAAAAAAAATTTTATGAAACATAATATTTTTCTTCCGTTTGCCGCGCTGTTGTCTGCAATTGTGATGATTTCATTCGTCAAAGAAGGAGAACCGGTTCCCGGCGCTTCACAATTCGAGGCATACAAAGGATTAATCGAAGGGAAAAATGTTGCTGTAGTTGCGAATCAGACTTCAGTTGCGGGTGATAAGCATCTTGTGGATATGCTTCTTACCGAAGGTATCAAAGTAAGTACGATCTTCGCCCCTGAGCATGGTTTCAGGGATCTTGCCGATGCAGGAGCAACTATCGAAAATGGAAAAGATATTGCAACCGGACTTCCCGTAATAAGCCTTTATGGTAATCATAATAAACCTACTGCGGAAGATCTGAAAGGTATTGATGCTGTAATCTTCGATATACAGGATGTAGGAACAAGATTCTACACATATATCTCAACGCTGCAGTATGTTCTTGAAGCGTGCGCCGAGAATAACATAACCTGTATAGTACTCGACAGACCTGATCCCAATGGGTTTTATGTCGATGGAAACATACTTGATACAACATATAAATCATTTGTTGGTTTGAATCCAATACCTGTTGTTTATGGAATGACAATGGGGGAATATGCAATGATGGTTAATGGCGAAGGATGGCTTAAGAAAGGGGTGAAGTGCGATCTGAAAGTTATAAAATGCCTGAACTATACACACGCAACACTTTACGAGCTACCCGTTAAACCCTCGCCTAACCTGCCAAACCAGAATTCGGTTTATCTGTATCCATCTATATGTTTTTTTGAAGGAACTAATCTTTCACTTGGACGTGGCACTCAATACCCCTTCCAGGTTTTCGGTTCGCCGGAGATGCCCGATAAAGGGTTCAGTTTTACACCTCAGAGCGTTCCGGGGGCAAAGAATCCTCCGCTTCTGGGAAAGCGATGCTTCGGAACTGATCTTACTAACGCTATGAAGGACAAGATAGTTCCATCACCGGCAATCAACCTTGACTGGATTATAGATGCCTATAATGCTTATCCCGATAAGAAAAAGTTCTTTACTTCATACTTCGATGTTCTTGCCGGTGGTCCGGTACTTAGAGAGCAGATACAGAATGGGATGACATCTGCAGAGATCAGAGCAACATGGCAACCAGGACTTAAGGTGTTCGGGAAGATAAGACAGAAATACCTATTGTATAATTGATAAGAATCAGACTTCGTCAGAGTTGAAAGCTTAAGTTCCACCCGACAGCTTAATCTTAATTTTATATTTATGTTTTCTTAATTCAGGTTTAACGAAAAAGGCCTGTTTTTAAGATAATTTTAATCTTCCGTTTCAATTTGTTCAATATTGATTTAATCCGTTTTTCAGAGTTGTAAGCTAAACCGGTAAAATGAGCCGGTATGTACTTTGATTTCTTGTATTAGTTCTTGTTCATTCTGATATAAAATAAACTATACAATCATAATGTTCTTAAGAATTAAGCATGGTAAAAAGGAAAAACAAATTATTCTCGTTTTAATCTTAGTAAGCTTTACTGCCTTTTCCTGTGTAACACAGAAAAGAGTTGAATATCTTCAGGACAGGTCAGCAACTGTAGGGACATTTAATGAAGCAGGCCTGAACGATTACAGATTAAAGCCGAATGATGAGCTTTTCATTCAGATCAGCAGCCTCGATGAAGCTGCTGCAAACGTATTCTCCGGCGCCACCAGCCAGCAGATCCTGAACGCAGGTACAATGCAGCCTTATGGAGCATCTCTGATGTCTTATTCAGTGGATACACAGGGTTATCTGCTGCTTCCTGTAATAGGAAGGATAATTGCAAAGGGCAAAACAATATCAGACATCAGCATTGAGATTCGCGATTCGCTACAGCATATACTGAATCAGCCTGTAGTTTCAGTAAAGCTTGTTAACAGGTATGTTTCTATACTTGGCGAGGTTAACAACCCAGGACATTTTGCCTATTCCCAGGATAAGCTTACTATTTATGATGCAATCGGTCTCGCAGGTGATATCACAGAATATGGCAACCGCAATGAACTGATCCTGATAAGGAATGAAAATGGAATAAACAGCAGACTGAATCTTGATCTGACTAAATCTGATATTCTCTCGTCAGGATATTATAACCTGAGGCCAAATGATATCATTTATGTGAAACCTTTGAGAAACAAATTCTGGGGAATGAGACAATTCCCGTTTACTGTTCTGTTCTCGGCTCTTACTACCGGAATTCTTCTGTATAGTGTTGTGAAATAAGTAAATGTCAATGAATAAGCTCATTAATTCAGGCATTGGAGAAGATAATGATCTGAAAAAAGTATCGGATCTGTTTGTGCGGAATAAGAAGCTGTTTATAATCTTCCTTGTAATTGCATTTGGCGTTGCCTTTCTGATCAACAGGTTATCAATTCCCGAGTACAGGATCTCAGCATCCATCCTTATAAAAGAAAAGAATCAGCAACCTGCCGGAGGTAATGTAAATGAATTTTTGAACAGCAACCTGTTCTTCAGTAACCAGAATTTCCAGAATGAATTATGGGTTATAAAATCAACTCCTGTGATAGAACAGACTATCAGAAATCTCGACCTTACTGTCACTTATTATTATAAAAGCGGTCTGAAATACGCTGATGGGTATGGAAATATGCCTTTCAAGGTTACGTTTTTGCCCGATCATCCACAGCCGCTTAATGTAAGATTCAGAATAACTTTTATAAGCGATAATTACTTTAAGATTGAAGCAGATGCAAGCGATGTCACTTTTTATAATTTCAGCACTGAGAAAGTAACTCACAGGAAAAAGACATGGATACTGTCTACTGATGCGGCGTTTGGAGAATTAATAAAAAATGATGATGCAGCCTTTATCGTAAACCCTTCCAATCATGGAACTGCAATAAAAAAGTTTAGTCCTTACGCTTTCGACTTCAGGACTGTAAGCACACTCGGCGCTTATTACAGGAAAAATCTTGAATTCAGAGTTGTCGACAGGCTTGCAACTGTTATCGAGATAAGTCAGCTGACAGGGAACATACGGAAAGGTATTGACCTGATAAATGAGATAATGTCGGTTTATTCGGCACAGAATCTTGAAAGGAAGAATCATATTGCCAGTATTACAATTAATTACATTGAGAAACAGCTCGATGAGATTTCTGATTCACTCAGTCAGACAGAAGATAATCTTCAGCATTTTCGTGCATCAAACCAGCTGCTTAATGTGTCGGAACAGGCATCAGGTATTTCCGAACAATATCTGAACCTCCAGAATCAGCTTGCTGAGCTTGTCACAAGGAAACGTTACTATGATTATGTGTCTGAATATCTTTCGAAGAATGACAATTTCTCAAATATTATTGTGCCTGCATCTCTCGGCATACAGGATCCTTTGCTTGGAAACCTGATGGCAGAACTCATTGGAGCTCAGTCACAGCTCACAAACCTTGTAAAAAACAACCAGGAAAAAAATCCGCTTGTACAGAGGCTGAATATCCAGATCGATAATATTAAAAAGACAATATCAGATAATATTTCAGCAGTAAGTAAAACGACTTCAATCTCGATAGATGAAATGGACAAGAGGATCAGAAAGGTTGAATCCGAAATAAGCCGTCTGCCATTGACACAACGCAAGCTTGGTATTATAGAAAGGAAATACAGGCTTAACGATGCAATATATAATTACATGCTTGAGAAAAGGGCTGAAGCTAAAATAACCAAAGCATCAAATCTGCCGGATAATGTTATAATCGAACCGGCCAAACTCGATGGAATATATCCTGTATCCCCTGACAGGAAGCTTAATTATATAATTGCTGTTTTCATGGGACTTGCATTCCCTTTGGGATTTATTACTCTAAGAAGCGCACTTAATACAAGGATAGAGTCTCAGGAAGATATTGAAGCCATTACAAAAATCCCTGTTCTTGGCAGAATACTGCACAGTTTTGGGAAATCAAATAATGTAATGTTTGACTTTCCAGGATCTGATATAGCTGAATCTTTCAGGGCATTAAGAACAAACCTTGATTTCTATGTGAGAGGCGGACACAAGAAGATCATAATGGTAACATCAAGCGTTGAACGTGAAGGGAAATCATTCGTTGCCAGGAATCTCGCGATGGGGTATGCTCAACTCGGACGTAAGACTATCCTTGTCGATTTTGATATGAGGAAGCATGAATCTTACTTTGGCGACAAATCTGAAAACAGAGGCTTAAGCAGCTATCTTATCGAAAAATCAGAGCTTTCTGAAATCATAAAGAAATCTCCCAATGACAAGCTTGATTACATTTGCGCCGGAGTCATTCCTCCGAATCCGGCCGAGCTTATTGCGTTGAACAGAACGAAAGAGCTGCTTGACCAGTTGAAGAAGGTCTATGACATTATAATTCTTGATACAACACCACTTGCACAGGTAACAGATGCATACCTGCTTGTGGATCATTCGGAGCTGAAAATCATTGTTGTCAGGCAAAACTACACTCTCAAGAAAGTTCTATCGCTTATATCAAAAGATATACAACTAAAATCTATCAATAATGTCTGTGTTGTCCTGAATGATAACCGCGATCATCTTGATCGGTACGGTTATGGTTATGGATACAACAGGAATGGAAAGGAGAGAAAATCGGTTAAGAAAGTTCTGTCAGCATAAAATATAGTTATCGCGGAAATTGATTTCAATATGAGGTATTGAGCAGTTATTAGGCATATAAGATATTAAGTTTAATCACTGTTCCTCATTCTTGTCTGAAGATTAGCAGAAGACGGGAGGGTTGTATTTTGCACAGACGCTTACATGATGATCGGTTTATCTGTGATGACTGTACCGGTTTATTGCTCCGTTTTGTTGGTCATTCGTATGTGACTGACGGGGCGAAAGCATGAGAAAAAAACAGTAAAAACAGTCATGATAAAAACACAACAAGCAATAAATCAGACTAATACGATTAGAGGTGTTGAATATTTTTTTTAATTTTTTTATGAGTGATTTGCAATGAAAGGTTCGTATCAGCTTGAAAGTTTTACAGAGAACAGGGATGCTGAAATTTTACGGCTCCAGGCACAGGTTAATCTGTTCTTTGAAAAGGAATTTGAGGAATATAAAGGTTTTGGCCTCAGAGACGGAATGAAAATAATTGATTGTGGTTGCGGCCCAGGATATCTCCTCTCACGAATTAAGGAGAAATTTCCTTCATGCGATGCAACCGGTCTCGAGATAGATCCCTTCCTTATTGAAACATTAAAGAGGAATGCAGTCTCTGATAATAAAAGAATTATTAAGGTTGTGGAAGGATCTGTTTACAATACCGGCATGCCCGATGATTATTTTGATTTTGCTATTACAAGACTAGTCATCGAACATCTGAATGAACCTTTATCAGCCCTCCGGGAAATTTACAGGATACTGCGACCCGGCGGAAAGCTTATTGTCGTCAGTAATGATTTTGCATATCACCTTGTTACATGGCCGGTCATACCAGAGCTTGATGAAATGTATGATGCATATTGTAAATCAAGGTTTGCAGAAGGGGGTAATCCTTTGACAGGCAGGCAAATGCCTCTTCTTATGGAAAAAGAAGGTTTTTCAGGTATTGTCCTGAGAGTAGTGAATGTTCATAGTTGTCTCGAAGGCGACAAGGCAATCCTTAATGCAGAGAATGTGAATATCTCAAAAAGCCTTGTCAATGAAGGGTACCTGAGGAAAGAGACGCTTGATGAACTGGCAGCTGGATGGTTTAATATGCTCAGAAATCCTGATCATTCAATCTACAGGCAGCTTTTTGTGTGTTGCGGCGAAAAGAATACATCTTTATCAATACAACCTTCTGCAATCCAGAATGAAAGTTTTACAAAAGCCACATCAGATTCAATCAGGGCTGATCTGACAAGAACCGGACACGCCAACAGGGCGATGATGATTAATCATTTTCTCAAAAATGAAGTGAGACGGATTATGGGTGATGAGAGTTTAAAGATTGAAAATGACACTAATCTGAATGATATTGACATCGATTCAATCGGAGCTGCCGAATTGAGCGGAATTATTTCTGAGACTTTCGGACAAAAGATCTCAATCTCTGATATACTTCAAAAGCTTACAATACAAGATATCACGGCAATACTGATTGAGGGGACTAACCAGGTTGAAGATAGCCCGAAGGAAGAAACGGGAGCACAGCCAATAGCTATCGGGGAATCTACCTCTGTGATATCTGAAATACAGGAACAATTCTGGGTGCTCCATAAGCTTTTTCCCAATGGACCAGCCTATAATATCCCTTCTTTGCTGAAACTTACCGGGAAAATTGACCTGCAGGCATTTGAATATTCGATAAATCGTGTAATACAACGTCATGAAGCCCTTCGCGCACGATTCTATGAAAAGGACAATGTTGTCCTGCAATATGTCTCAAAAGACAACAGCCTGAAATACAAGCCGGAGGTCACCCGTATAGATGCGGATTTCATCCCCGGATTCTTACCGCAGATTGTTGCAGAAGAGGTACACAGACCTTTTGATCTTACAACCTGGCCATTGTTCCGGATCAGGTTATTTTGTTTCAATAATGATGTAACATTATTATGTGTAGTATTTCACCATATTATCATAGATCTGCAATCAAGGATCATCTTTTCAAATGAGCTGAGCTACTTTTATAACTCATACATGCAGGGCAGATCGGATACTGGTTTGCCCCAACCAGGCAGATATTCGGATTATGCAGGATGGCTCAGAAACTGGTTATTAACAAAAGATGCTGAGGAAAAAACGGGTGAATGGAAGGATGAAATTTCACGGATAAACGAGATACTCAGGTTGCCTGCTGATTTTACAGGAAATAATGTCGTTACACTTGAGGGAAGGAGAAAACACTTCTTTTTTGACATGAAAATGTCATCCGCGATCAGGTCTGCAGCCGATAGTTTTTCTGTTAATCCTTTCACAATACTTCTTGCGGCATATTCTATACTTCTTTACAGGCTTGCAAACCAGAAGTCTATAGTGATCGGAGTTCCTCTTACAAACAGACGTAAAAAAGAGTTTGCCGAAACGTTCGGATGTTTTATTAATATCGTTCCATTGTTGCTGGAGTTCACCGATGATTTAACATGTTCGGGCGCAATAACCCAGGCCAGGCACGCTCTTCTGAAAGCGCACGCAAGACAGGAAGTGCCTTTTCTGAGACTAAGCAAGATTGCAAGAAGCAATGGGAAAAACTCAATCTTCCAGTCGGGTTTCACAATGGAGTCGCCAATGACCCTCTCGCTACAGGGAATTGATATCCAATCAATTGAAGTTGATAAGCAGGGGGCTCAATTGGATTTGTTTCTTACAATGTGGGAAAAGGAAGGTCAGCTAAGAGGATATTTTGAATACTCAACAAAACTCTACCGCGACGAAACAGCAGAAAGATTTGCTGAAATATTCAAAGAGATCACATGTTCAATGATCGAAAATCCGGCGAAACCTGTTTCTGAGATCGATATTGTTCCTGAAAATGAACTAAAGCGAATTATCAGCTGGAATGATACCGGTCATGTGTATTCAGATGACAAATGTTTGCATCACAGACTTGAGGAACAATCAACCAGGACGCCACATCTCACGGCAATCAGCTACGGAAGTGTTGAACTTACGTATTCGGAACTTGACAGACACGTTAACAGGCTGGCAAATTTCCTGATTGCATCGGGAGTCGGTATCGAAGATCTTGTCTCCGTATGCATGGAGCGGTCGCCTGAACTTCTTATAGCAATCTATGCTATTCTCAAGGCCGGCGGTGCATATCTTCCCGTCGATCCTGATTACCCGCAGGAACGTATTGACGCGATACTGAAGGATGCCGGGCCAAAGCTTATCCTTACTAACAGGAGGTCTGAAAAAAATATTCCTTCAGGATATTTGAAGATAATGCTTGACAGGATTATGTCTTCGCCATTATCTGATAATGACACTTCACCTCATACCGGAGTGACTTCACATAACCTGGCTTATGTGATATATACTTCCGGATCAACAGGCAAACCCAAGGGCGTAATGATCGAACATCATTCAGTGATAAACAAACTTGAATGGATGCAACATCAGCATCCTATGGATCATACTGATACTATTTTGTTCAAAACGCCTGTGACGTTTGATGTATCAGTGTGGGAAATATTCTGGTGGATGTTCAATGGGGCGAAGGTAAGAATACTTCCGCCAGGTGCGGAAAAGGATCCATCGGCTATAATTGATGAGACAGAGCAGGGTAAAGTGACAACAATAGTATTTGTACCGTCGATGTTTTCAGCTTTCCTGGCTTACCTAAAATCAAACCGGCTTTCCGGCAGGCTTATGTCACTGAAGTGGATAATCCAGATAGGAGAGGCGCTCAGTCCATCTCTTGTGAACAGTTTCAATGATTTGTTAACTCATGAATTTAATCCACTCATGGTTAATACATACGGCCCAACTGAAGCTACTGTTGCTGTTTCATGGTACAATTGTCCGAAAGAGAAAAACATCGAAAGGATATTTATCGGCAAACCGATTTTCAATACAAGGCTGCTTGTGCTCAACAGCAGGAACAGGATACAACCTGTAGGTGTTCCAGGAGAGCTTGTAATTACAGGAGTTAATCTGTCGAGAGGTTATCTTCATCGGCCTGATCTGAATGCTGAACGGTTTATAACAATCGATTACCCGGACAACAGGAAGCTAAGAGGGTATAAAACAGGCGACCTGGTGAAATGGGTGGATGACGGAAATATCGATTTCATTGGAAGACTCGATACTCAGGTAAAGATCCGCGGATATCGGATTGAACTCGGAGATATTGAATCGGCTTTTAATACATTCAGTAAAGTAAAGACTTCAGCGGTGACTGTTATTGATTCTGTAAATGATAGCCATGCTCTCGCCGGATATGTTGTTCTCAGGGAAAATGAAAAAGCAACAATAGAAGATATCCACTGTTTCCTGGCCACAAAACTGCCTGAGTATATGATACCTTCTTTTATACTGATCCTTGAAGAGATGCCATTGAATAACAGCGGCAAAATCGACAGGAAGCGGTTGCCCAAACCCGATCCGGGTGCCTTGTTTGAGACAGTAGCCGCAGATTCATCGTATGAAAAGAAGCTGCTTGGTATATTCAGCCGGGTACTTGGTATGAATAATATAGGCGTAACTCACAATTTCTTTGATATAGGCGGGAATTCCCTTCTGGCAATCAGGGTTGTGGCTGAAATAAGGGACGAGTTGAAATGCCACGTTGAGCCGATCCATTTGATGGAATATCCTGATATCCGAAGATTAGCAAGATTTATTGCAGGCAATATTGCGAACAATCCTCAACCTCAAAATGAATATGACGAAAAAGTACGAAGACGTGATTTCTCAGGATTCAGAGAAAGGCGCAGATAAAACATAAACTTTTAAAGATAGAAAGATGGCTGACGGGAAAATAGCTGTTATTGGTATTGCATGCCGGTTTCCGGGCGCACCTGATGCACGAAAGTATTGGGATAATCTTATAAACGGAAGAGAATCAATTACTCATTTTACAGATGAGGATCTCTCAGCATCCGAGTATAATTATGAATCATTAAGGAATAATCCTGATTATGTAAAGGCAAGGGGCGTGCTTAATGGGATTGATATGTTTGATGCAGACTTTTTTGAAATGACACCAAGGGAAGCAGCTGAAACCGATCCTCAGCACAGGATCTGGCTTGAAACTGCCTGGCATGCTCTTGAAGATGCAGGCTGTGATCCTTTCACCTTTTCTGGCGCAATTGGCGTTTATGCAGGTGTGGCAATAAATACATACCTGATAAATAATGTCCTGAGAGACAGGGAAAAACTTGAAAACTACATCAGATTGCGTGGAACTGAATCTTACCGGATCATGACGGGAAATGATTCTATGTTCATCCCAACAAAAACCGCATACAAGTTCAACCTGAGGGGACCTGCCATAAATGTTCAGACTGCCTGCTCGTCTTCTCTTGTTGCAATTTCACAGGCATGCCAGAGCCTTTTCAGCTATGAATCGGATATCTGTCTTGCAGGTGGAATAGCCATACAGGTTCCTCAGGAAACCGGATACCTGTTCCAGGAAGGAGCTATTCCTTCACCCGATGGAAAATGCAGACCTTTCGATTCAGAATGCAAGGGAACAGTATTCAGTAATGGTGTCGGTATTGTTGTTCTTAAAAGGATAGAGGATGCAGTCAGGGACAATGACACAATTTATTCTGTAATACGAGGGTGGGCTTTGAATAATGATGGTAATAAAAAGGTGAGCTATATGGCTCCCGGCGTCGAGGGGCAGGCTGAGGCTATCCTGATGGCACAATCTTTCGCAGGTGTTCATCCTGAAGAAATCGGTTATATTGAAGCTCATGGAACCGCAACACAGCTTGGAGATCCGATTGAATTATCGGCCCTTAACAAGGTGTTTGCAAGAAAAACAGGAAAGAAGCAGTTTTGCGGTGTCGGCTCAGTAAAAAGTAATATAGGTCATACTGATGCTGCTGCAGGGATCGCTTCTTTCATTAAATCAGCATATTCAACATATTACAGGATACTCCCGGCCACAATCAACTTTACCCGGCCTAATCAGTATTTCAATTTTGCCGACTCCCCTTTTTATGTCCAGGACAAGCTTGAAAAGTGGAACAAGAAAGAATCTCTTGTCATAGGAATTAGTTCATTTGGTATTGGCGGAACAAATGCACATATTATTATTGAGGAGCCTCCTTTAAATCAAAAGACTCATTATCAGAAACATCAGTGGCCTGAGTTGATGCCAGTTTCTGCAAAAAATGAAGAGGCTCTTATTTCAAGGATGAAAGACCTTGCAGAACACGTGCAGTCAAATCCTGATCTGAAGCTTAATGATATTGCCTTTACACTTCAAACAGGCAGGCGACACATGAGTTACAGGTCTTTTGCAGTAATTGATGAAACGGGTAAATTGAAAACTCAATCTTTTACTCCCCCGCTCAAAACAAGGGATAGTCTGCCGGAAACAGCCTTTATGTTCTCAGGACAGGGATCCCAGTACACCGGAATGGGAAAAGAATTGTATCTCGCTAATTCCCATTTCAGGCAGATCCTTGATGAATGCTTTGAAATAGTAAAATCTGAGACTGGAATTAACCTGAAAGAAATTCTTTTCAGCGACTCTGAGCAGGAAGAAAATGAGAGGAAGCTTGCTTCAACTGATGTGACCCAGCCTGCACTTTTCATACTTGAGTATGCACTTGCAAAAGTTTATGAGGATCTCGGGATAAGGCCACATTATCTCATTGGGCACAGCATCGGCGAATTCACTGCCGCCTGCATGGCCGGAGTTTTTAATGTTCAGGATGCTTTGAGGATCGTATGCAAAAGAGGCATGCTGATGAAGAAAGCAAGAGAGGGAAAAATGTTCGCTGTAAGGTGCAGCGTGACAAAAGCTGCAGGTCTTAATACCGGGGAATTTGAGATTGCTGCGGATAATTCAGATAACGCCTGTACAGTGTCCGCCAGAAGAGGGAAAGAGGCTGAAACAAGATCTGTATTGGAAAGGAACTCTGTGAAATACATTCCTCTGAATACGTCACATGCGTTTCATTCCGAAGCTTTCGACCCAATTCTGGATGAATTTGAAAAATTCATTGATAATTTTCAGCTTCGCGCCCCCGAAATACCTTTTGTTTCATGCCTCACAGGGAAGTTCATTACGCCTGAACAGGCAGTTTCAGGAAAATACTGGGCCCAACAATTAAGGAATACAGTAAGGTTCAGGGAGGGAATAATCTCAATTGTTTCACAGTCAGATGTTGTCTTTCTTGAAGTTGGCCCAGAGACGCATCTCACCGGTTTGGCAAAACAGAATTCAGTCGTTGCCAATAAAGATATGGTGACTTTCTCCCTGGGAAAGAAAGATGGCGTGGATGAGCTGCTGAAGATAATGAATTCGATTGGCCAGCTCTGGGCTAACGGGATCGGTATTGATTTCGGAAAATTTCACAATGGAAGAAATTCAATGAAGATATCTCTTCCGGGTTATCCTTTCCAGAGGAAAAGGTACTGGATAGATTACTCCCCTTCTTTTCAACCTGCAGGTACTTCACAGGAAAAAGAAGAAACAGTGAAGTCAATTCCGGAGAAGAAGACACTAATGGCGCTGAAGGCACTGCTTTGTAAGGTATCAGGATATCCTGCTGAGCATATAGAGGAAGATACTTCATTTGATAAGATGGGCTTCGATTCGTTATTCCTGGCGCAATTCGCACATAATATCAATGAGAAGTTCGGCGTGAAAATTGAGTTCAGGCAGCTGATTTCCGAATTCCCGACTCTTAATTCTCTTTCAGGAATGATTGACTCGCGAAAACCTGTTTTAAAGGAGAGCGGGAAATTTTTTGTCAACGGGAATAAAAAGCTGAACAACTTCGTGAGATTTCAGCCTGAAGGTACCCGCCTGCCTCTGGTAATGCTTCATGGCCAGGCTGCGGATACAATTATGCCGGGATGGTTCGGGAAGGATCAGCCTTACTACGGATTCCTGCATCCGGGCTCTGATGGAGAAAAGATAGGCTTTACTTCTGTTGAGGAAATGGCCGGAGCATACCTTGAGCAGCTGCTCCGGAACGCGCCGGATGAGACTTATTGCCTTGGCGGATTCTCTTTTGGCGGCGTCCTTGCATACGAGATGGCACTGCAACTTGAGAAAATGGGAAAGAGAGTTCCGTATGTTCTGCTGTTCGACAGCTTCGCCCAGAGGGAACCATTCAGGTGGCGAAGGAATGCGTACAGGATTGTGAGGAGCAATATCCTGGGTCCCGCAAAACGCGGGCTTGAAAGATTGTTGAAAATGGGCGTCTGCGAAACCTTCATTCGGTTTGAGAAACCGACTCCTCTGATGTTCAGAAATTATTACATCATTGACAGGTACAAGACTCTCATAAAATCATTTAAACCCGAAAAGCTCAATGGTGAGGTCATCCTGTTCAGAGCTACTGAAAATGGCTCATCGCTCGATTGTCTCGGTTGGGATAAATACATAGACAATATTAAGGTGGTACCAGTTAAGGCTGCCCACATTTCAATCCTTGAAAATGACGAGAATAAACAATTGGTAAGGAAGGAAATGGAAAAAATCTTTGGGATGATGAAATAGAGTTTTTGTTGCGATTCAATACAAAATTAATTATGTGCCCTAAAGTCTCAATTTATTTTTCAGAAACAAGTCTTTTTACATCGAGGTTCGATGATTTCAGGGAATTACTGTCATACGAAGAGAACCACCGCGCAGATCAGTTACAATTTGAAACGATGCGACAGACTTACATAATAAGTCATGGTTTACTCAGGATGCTGCTTGGTGAGATGACCGGTTTGAATCCTGCTGAAATCAACATCCTGAAAGATGGCAGGAATAAACCTTATATAAGGAATTATCTATTGCATTTTAATCTTTCACATACAAGAAATGCCTTTGCAATTGCTATATGCCCCGATTTTCCAGTTGGCATTGATCTTGAAAATGTTAACCGTGATCTTGATTATTCATCAATAGCGGAAATGTGTCTGAATTTCAGGGAACAGATGTATGTTGAAGAAAACATGGCCGAACTTTGTGAAAGATTCTTCCTGCTATGGACAAGGAAGGAAGCCTACCTTAAAGCGGTAGGGACGGGTATAACATGTGACCTCCGGAGGATACCATCCTTTCAGAGATTCGAATCTCCCGGGAGTAACTTTTATGAAGATATGATAAATATACCCCCACACGACAGCTATTTTGTCTATTCTCAAAAGATCTCTGATTATTTTCTCAGCATTGCAACGCCAGGCCGAATTAAAATCCAAACAAGTATCATTGATGAAGCTTATTGTGAGAAACGTTATCCTGTCACTATCCAATAGCCTGGAATACGGGAAGCTATTAAAAGATTTCTTTAAAGGTCACGAGCGGACAGTAAAAGCAAAAAAAAACATAATTGCCTCACTTGTTTTAAGAGGGATAAGCGTTCTTACGTCCCTGGTGCTGGTTCCTTTGACGATCGACTACGTAAATCCGACAAAATATGGCATCTGGCTCACATTGACTTCAATAATTTACTGGTTTGCATTTTTTGATATAGGTTTGGGTAACGGTCTGAGGAATAAGCTGACAGAGTCAATTGCAAAAGGTGATAAAACTCTGACAAGATCATACCTCAGTACCGCATACGCGCTTTTGATTGGAATATTCAGCATTGTCTGGCTCTTATTTGTAATTGCCAGTAGTTTCCTCAACTGGTCTGGCTTATTGAATGCACCACAGGAGCTCAATGGTGAACTTTCGTGGCTTGCATTAATAATAATAAGTTACTTCTGTATTCAATTCATCCTGAAAAATGTAAATACATTACTTACAGCTGATCAGAAGCCCGCAAGAGCTGCTTTTATTGATATGTCAGGGCAGGTAATGGCGCTTGTGGCTATATTCATCCTTACAAGGCTGACAAAGGGTTCACTCATAAACCTTGGCCTTGGAATCGGAGTCCCATCAGTGCTGGTTCTGGTTTTGGCAAGCACGTGGTATTACAGGCGAAGGTATAAGGATATAAATCCGGGATTTAACTGGATAAACAAGGATTGCGCCAGGGATATGATAGGACTTAGCATGAAATTCTTCTTTTTGCAGATAGCCTCGTTTATAGTATTTGGCGCAAATAATATCATTATTGCCCATATATATGATCCTGAAGAAGTAACTGTCTATAATGTGGCATATAAATATTTCAGTGTGGTGGTAATGGTCTTCATAATCATCATAACACCATACTGGTCGGCTTTTACTGATGCACATGTGAGGAACGATACCGAATGGATGAAAGACTCCGTAAAGAGGCTCGAAAGAATCTGGCTTATTGTGGCTTCCGGCGGACTATTCCTGCTTTTCTTCTCAAGGTTCTTCTTTCCGTTATGGCTTGGCGATAAAGTGCATGTTCCATTCAGCGTGTCCGTCATTCTCCTTTTATATGTTCTGATTTACACAAGATTAAACCTGTATCTCTATTTGCTGAACGGGATTGGAAAAGTAAAGATGCAGATACTTTTTTATATACCTCTGTGTATTGTAAATATCCCTCTCCTGGTGTTCATGGGGGAAAAGCTTGGACTTGAGGGCCTGATTGCCGGGAATATCCTGATCTCAATACCTCATCTGATCTATGGACCTGTCCAGCTCAGGAGAATAATTGAGAAAAGGGCGCAAGGCTTATGGAATTTATGAAGTCAGAAGTATCGATATTAATACCTGTATTTAACCGTCTTCAAACTACAATCAGGGGGCTCAGATCATTGTTTTCTGCACTGGATAATTACAAGCTGAATGGAAAACAAAAAGTAAATTACTCTATCGTTGTTATAGATGATGCCTCATCCGATGGAACACCAGCCTGGATAGCTTCAAATTACAGCGAAATACATCTCATAAGGACAGAAGGAAACCTGTGGTGGACAGGCGCAATCAATCGCGGCGCCGATTATTCAATCAAAACTCTTCGAAGCGATTATCTTTTGTTGTGGAACGATGACGTGCAACCCGGGGATAACTACTTTCTTGTTGTTGAGGATCTTATTGTTTCAGCTTTGCTTCAGAATACAGTTGCAGGTTCAAAGATCCTTTCCTCCGGATCCGGAGAAATGTGGTCGCAGGGCGGTTATTTCAACAGGCTGACAGGCAATCTTGGGATGATGGTAAAGGGACATACAAGCGGCTGTGAAATTATTGACTGCGACTGGCAACCCGGGATGGGAACAATTATTCCTGTAAAAAGTATTCTTTCTGCCGGATTGAGGTGGGATGAAAAACGGTTCCCCCATTATAGCGGAGATAGCGATTTCACACTCAGATGTGGTAAAAAAGGAATGCGGATATGCACCTGCCTTAACCTTGTTCTATATAATAACACATCAGAAACCGGCTTTGTTAGAAAACAGGATATCAGGGACTTATGGGTCAGTTTTACATCGCTTAAGTCAATCTATAATATAAAAATCAATTTAAGGTTCTACTCCCGGCATGGAATACTTCCATTTGCCTATATGGGAATGATCTCGAGGTATTTTTTCTATCTCGGAGGGTACATGAAGCATTCTGTTCTGAAATGGCATCGGCGGCAACCGCAAATTCGTCATGCTTAATATTTGGTGTTTCGCAAGATTGTATTTTGAAAATGAAATAAGAAAATGATAATCAGGTCAAAAGCACCTCTCCGTCTTGGCCTGGCCGGTGGAGGCAGCGACGTAAGTCCGTATTGTGATCTGTATGGCGGCTGTGTACTTAATGCAACAATCGACCTGTATGCTTATTGTACACTAAAACCAGCATTTAATGGTAAAATCTTCATTCATGCAATTGACAGGAATGAAAGTTTTACCTGTGAATCAATTAACAATATACCGGCTGACGGGTGCCTTGCACTGCATAAAGGTGTGTATAACAGGCTTGTGAAGGACTTCAGCCTCAAGCCCCTGGCTTTTGAATTGTATACCTGGACTGATGCCCCGGCCGGTTCAGGTCTTGGATCGTCGTCGACAATCGTTGTTGCTATACTGCAGGCTTTTGTAGAGTGGCTTAATCTTCCGCTTGGAGATTACGATATCGCCCAGCTTGCTTATGACATCGAAAGGAAGGATATTGGATTGTGCGGCGGAAAACAGGATCAGTATGCTGCTACTTTCGGGGGATTCAACTTTATTGAATTTTATGATCACGACAGGGTGATAGTCAATCCGTTGAAAATAAAAGATAAGGTTATCTGTGAGCTTGAAGCTTCAATGCTTCTTTTTGATACCGGGGTGTCGAGGGCATCTGCAACAATAATCGAGAATCAGATGAATGTTCTGAACTTCAACGGACAAAGATTAAATGCAATGCATCAGATAAAAGCGAGCTCGTACATTATTAAGGAGACTGTTCTGAAAGGTGATTTTCCGAGACTATTCGATGCTATAAGAACAGCCTGGGCAGCAAAAAAAGGAACATCCGATATGGTATCCAATAAAAATATTGAGGAGATATATGATCTGGCCATTGGATCGGGGGCTCATTGCGGAAAAATCTCCGGTGCAGGCGGTGGAGGTTTCATGATGCTGTTCGTTGATCCTGTCAAGAAGTTAAATGTTATCAGGGCTTTAAGCGGGAGGAATGGCAGATTTGTGAATTTTCATTTTGTAAACACCGGTTCATATAGCTGGAGATCAGTTGAGTGATGAATAATAACGAAACAGGTATTGAAGTTGTTATTCTGGCAGGAGGATACGGAACGCGTCTGAGACCGGTTTTGGATGATATTCCAAAAGCACTGGCCCCGGTGAGAGGTAAGCCTTTTCTTGAATATATTCTGAACTGGCTCGCAGAGTATAACACTGTATCAATAATATTGTCGGTTGGTCATAAGGCTGATGCAATTGTATCGCATTTTGGGAATAATTTTAAAGGAATAACCCTTAAGTATGTTTACGAAGCCGAGCCGCTGGGCACAGGTGGAGGCATATTGAATGCACTTAAATATATTGGCGGGAGGGATTTTCTTGCCCTGAATGGGGATACTTTCTTCCCTGTAGACATTCAATCTCTGATCTCTCAGCACCTTGATCTTGAAGGAGGAATTACTGTTGCATTAAAAGAAACTGATGACTGCGGAAGGTTTGGATCTGTAAATGTTGATGATGGCAATAATATAGTTGCATTTAATGAAAAAATGATAAAAGGACACTCCCTTATCAATGGTGGTATCTATATCATTAATAAAGAATTTATTCAAGAAACCGGATTGCCTTCACGATGTTCTTTCGAAAAGGATGTCCTTGAGAAATATGCCGGAACAGGGCAAATAAAGGGGATTGTGTTCAGTAATACATTTCTCGATATCGGTGTTCCTGATGATTATGACAAAGCAACATCTGTATTATGAAAAAAGCGCTTTTCCTCGACAGGGACGGAGTCATCAATCTTGAAAAGAATTATGTCCATACGATAGAGGATTTCGAATTCAATGAGGGGATCTTTGATCTGTGCAGAAAATTTCAGAATGAAGGATACCTTATAATTGTTATCACAAACCAGGCCGGTATTGGAAGGAAGCTGTATGATGAGAGCGATTTCGGGAAGCTCACAAAGTGGATGACAGACCAGTTCAGAAGAAACGGTATAATGATATCAAAAGTATACCATTGTCCGCATCATCCTGAATTCACAGGAAAATGCAACTGCAGGAAACCGGAGCCCGGAATGATTTTCAAGGCTGCTGCCGAGTTCAATCTTGAGATTCCGAAATGTGTACTTATAGGTGATAACAAAAGCGATATCCAGGCTGGTTATAATGCCGGCATGCAAAAATGCTTTTACTATAAAGATTTTTCACTCACACTTAGTTTCTAAACTTCATGTAAACATAGTACGTGAACAGAACCTTTTATATTCTTGTCGCCCTTGTATTAAGCGTAAATGCCTGGGACCTGAAAGTACTTGACAGCATTCTTAACGATGCAACAGCGCCTGCCTTTGGTTTAGTCTGGATGCTGACAGGCTGGATATACTTCGGCAATATGAAAAACCGTGAAGGCGGAATGAATCTGGTCAGGTATAACAGGTATTTTTACTGGCTGGCGCTTGGTTTTGCCCTTTCATTCATAACAGCATATCTTTTCTGGTATCAGGATTTAACGACAAGCCTCATTGTCAACCGGCGACTTTTTTTCTTTCTGTTCATTCCTGTTTTTCTACGGATACAACCTTCCGAAAGTGAGATCATCAAAGCGCTAAGTTTCTATACAGTGTTTTACATGCTTGTATGGATATGGCAGGCTATAACTCCTTACCCTGTTACAACTTCAATGGAGATAGCTATTGATGCAGGGCGTGGAACTTTCGGACTCACAGAGAACGATTTCGGTTATCTTATGCCGGGGTACTCACTTTTGCTCATTCCCCTGTATTACAGAATCCAGAAATTCACTGAAGATATCAGCATCAGAACTTTCATCCCTGTTATAATAATGACCGGCTTCCTGTTCCTGCTCCAGAACAGAGGTACCCTGTTTTTTGCAGTCATCGTTTTTGGATTCTCTATTCTGAGGATCAGGAGCAGGTACAGATATTTTTTCATCATAGTACTCGGGTTGCTTGTTACTGGCGCATACTTTACAACAGAAAAGTACTGGACATCATTCATTAGTGAAACTTCAGAACAACTGGCTGATCCTGATTACAATAGGTGGAAGTCGTTATACTATTTTCTTTTCAATTATTCCCCTCACTGGTTGTGTAATGTGCTTGGCAACGGGTACCTGAGCTCAAGGAATGAATCCGGCCAGTTCCTTATAGCGCTTATGAATTATGGTTTTTTTCAGGCTGACCTTGGCATAATTGGCTTCTGGAGCATGTATGGAATAATTCCGCTCATTGTGATCTACACAATAATAATCAGGCTGTTGGTTTACGCTTCAGCGCCTTTCTATATAAAAGCTCTTGCTGCTCATGTTCTGCTTATCCCAATCTGCTGGGGATTCAGTTACTATGATATGCTTCTTTTTGTGATAATGAGTTATATGACAGGATATTATTCAGAAATAGTAAAAGCGGAATCTTTAAAGGTTGCCATAACTGCCAATCCTACTTTGTCATCTTTAATATGTCAGAAAAGTTCAGACCACACATAGCGCTTATAGCAACAAGCTGCTTCGATACATTGCTTCCGTTATACAAACATCTTTATAATGAATGCAATGTGGATTTGTACTGTTTTGTCTGCGACAGGTTTATGGCTCATCCTTCTTTTGACCTTACCGGCTATCAGGCAGGAAAGAAAACAATTGAGAGTGTTCCGGCTGAATATCTTCCTGAGCCTGCCATCCGATATCTCAATCGTACAGCACGAAATGTCAGGACGTTTGTTTTCAGAATAACACTTACTTCATACGCGACGATCACGTACAGAATCCGTGAAATTGTCAATCCTGACAACTATGATGTTGTCCATCTCATTGGAAGCTCTGTCATTTATGAATCTTTTCTCAGACCTTTAAAGCGAAAGTACAGGCTTATTGTTACGATACACGAAGCAGATCCATACAGGATAAAGACTTCAGTGTTTCACCCGAAGGAGCTTATAAAATGGGCGCATAATAAGATACTTTATTCACTGATCAACCGGGCCGATTATATTACTTTTTTCTCACTGAATGAAAAACAAAAATTCATTCATGACTTTCCTGAAAGTCGCGGAAGGTGCGGAATAATCAAATTCGGCCTGCAGGAAACATTCATGCATTACGATCCTGTCGCATGTGGCAATTCACCGGGACACGACTTTATTCTTTATACTGGAATGATAAGACAATATAAAGGCGTTGAATTCCTTATCGAATCAATCCGAAAGTCGGAAAAGCTTTCAAAAATTATTTTTATAATAGCCGGACGCGATGATGTCGGTCTTGATATCATTGAACTTCCAAATGTCACAATAATAAACAAATTCCTGTCTGAAAATGAGATCAATTTCCTTGTAAGCCAATCAAGGGCTTTGATCCTGCCTTATACAGGCGCATCACAGAGCGGGATTCCCGGTATTGCATTTATGCATTTCAAACCGGTGATATTCTCTGATGTCAGGGGTCTTGATGAATACCTGTGTGATGGGTACAACGGAATTTCCTTTATGTCCGGGAACAGCAAATCACTTGAAAACGCAATACTAAAGATATATGATCCGGAAGTCTATAATTCTCTTTTAAATAACATTAAGATGAATCCTTACACGGAAGATCTTTCCTGGAAAACTTTAGCGGGGCGATATGCAGAGGTGTACGAAAAGATCTTGAAAAATGAAACTAAAAATAAGCATTATAACACCATGTTATAATATAGAGGGCTACATACGGCAGACAATCGAATCTGTCCTGAACCAGGGATACGAAAATCTCGAATATATTATTATCGACGGGGGCTCAACTGACAAAACCCCTGACATAATATCCGAATATAAAGACAATATCTCTGTCATGATAAGTGAAAAGGACAGGGGTCAGTATTATGCAATAAATAAAGGGCTGAGCCTTGCCACAGGTGATATAATTGGCTGGCTTAATGCAGATGATATCTACTTTCCGTGGACACTCGAAACAGTAAACAATATTTTCAGGAATTCCCGCATTTCATGGATCAGCGGAATTCCCGCTTTTATCGATAGCCGGGGCCTTGTCACAAATATCTATAATCAGGTCGCAGCAAAGCCTTCAGGATACATCAGGAAAGGTTTGTTCAGGAAAGGCGCTTTTGGTTATCTGCAGCAGGAAAGTATGTTTTGGAGACGAAATATAACTGACGAGTGCGGATTCCTGAATACAGATTACAAGCTGGCTGCAGATTATGAGCTCTGGAAACGTTTTTCACAGAAATACGAACTGTATTCTGTTGCATTGCCTCTTGCTGCTTTCAGAAAAAGAACTAATAATCATTCTATTGTCTGCTGCGATAAATATGAGAAGGAAGTAGAGGAGATCTGCAGTAACAATAAAACAGCTGATTTCCTGTTCAGGATTGCCGGCAGGAACAATAAAAAGCTTAGCCGTATCATAAGACTTTTAATATGGAGCAAAGCTCCTGTTGTATATTATTCTGTATCAAAGGAAGCCTGGTGTGTTGAAAAGAGATATCGACCAATTTCAAATATTTCTCTTTCTAATCTTCTGCTTGAGATCTGAGTTCTTTGCAATTCTATTTATACAATCCTGAAAATTCAAGAAGATGATATCATTAGCTTATGGTGGAATGTTTAACCTGTTGGGTGTATTCCTACCCGACTGGATATTGATAGGCACAGCTGCGGTTCTTGCATTTTCAATTACAATGATGGCTATCCCTGTTATTGTGCGTGTCGCCAGGCTTAAAAACCTCTGTGCAATTCCGAATGGCCGTTCATCGCATGTTAACGCCGTACCGAATCTGGGGGGAGTGGGCGTATTTGCAGGACTTGTTATCTCAACTCTGCTGATTGCAGGCAATTATTTTTCATTCGAGATGGGATATATTATATGTGGCTTTGTTATCCTGTTTTTCGTCGGTATAAAGGACGATATCCTCGTTATCGATCCCAGGAAGAAATTAGCTGCCCAGTTTGCAGTTGCAGTAATGCTTGTTGTTTTTTCCGACATCAGGATAAATAGCTTTTTTGAAATTTTAAACATTGGAGAGATTTCGTATACTGTAAGCATTATTATTTCTGTCCTCTTAATAGTTCTTTTAATTAATGGTTTTAATCTTATAGACGGTATCGACGGACTTGCAGCCGGCACAGGTATTCTCGCTTCTGTTTCCTTCGGTTTGTGGTTCCGGAATACAGGGTCATACGGTTATACCGTAATGTGCTTTTCACTTGCAGGTTCGCTGGCGGCATTCATCTTTTTTAATGTTTTCGGGAAAAAGAACAAAGTCTTTATGGGTGATACCGGTTCGCTGCTTATAGGTATTGCAGTGAGTGTAATGGTTATCAGATTCCTGAGATCGGATCATGGTATTATTCTGCACAGGATGACTGATGCCTCGCCTGCACTGGCACTGAGCGTTATTATTCTTCCTTTGTTTGATACGATACGTATTTTTATTATCAGGATCTGCCAGGGGAGATCACCTTTTACTGCAGATCATCAGCATATACACCACCGGCTTCTCGAAATGGGTTATTCACATCTGAAATCTACTTTAATCCTTATTTCAGTTAATATTTTTTTCCTGTTTCTTTGCTTCTTTTTCAGAGCTGTCGGAGACTTGCTGATGATATGTATCGTATTCTCATTATCTACTGTTTCTTCATGGATTCTGCTAATAATGGCTAAGCATCATCTTATCCGGTCTGCCCGTCGCGAAGACAGGCAGACCAGCGATAAGGATGAGGATGGTGAGAAGCATGTCAAAGAAGTTGCCCGTGAGCTTGAATTATCACATTACAATTAATTAGCGCGCAGAACGATTATCTTCCGTGTATAAAGAGTTTCTGTGAGCGAATCTACAGAAACAACGTAGAACCCGGGCCTGAGGCTGAGATTGATCCTTGTTTTTTCAGAACGAGGATCAATTTTTGTTTCAGACAGGACATCACCATTTAAACCTGATATCTTCACAGTCTCGGGCCTGTTTACAGCTTCCCTTACTACAATTTCTATATAAGTTCTTGCCGGGTTAGGAGTGACAGTAATATTCCCGCCTGATAGTTTTGCAATGTTATTAATCACAGTTCTTTCAGTGATATTTTCAGCCTTTGTGCCATCAGGAGCCTGTAAAGGATTAAGCGAAGGAATCGTATAGCTCAGTCTTATAGTATCACCAAAGTACGCCCTGTTTTCAAGTGTAAGAATAACTTTGCTCCCGGAAACAATAACGCCGATTATTTTCCTTTCCGATGAATTTATTTTTACGTTGAAAGCAGAAATTGATGGTGCGATTGTTGCTAACTGTGTATTGAAACTTATTATTATTTCAGCCGGTTTCTCGTTTGAAATTGCCGAGCCTGAGTATTCCGGAACTGTACCGGCAGGTGCGGGTACTTCGGTTTTATTATTAACTACCTGCGGGCCTATTGATGCCGCCTGTCCTCCTGAAGCGGATTGAAGAGGATTCATTGATGGTTTTGTATAGGTGATTGTAACCGTATCATTATACTTTACAGCATTTGCAAGCGTAATCATGACTTTCGATCCTGACAGCGCTATTGCACTTAATGAAACTGCTGATGAATTTACTTTTACAATGAATGCTGAGGCAGAAGGAGCCATTCCTGACAGTGCCATATTGTAATTCATCACAATGAGCGATGGTGTTCCGGGATTGATTACAGAACTTACATATACAGGTGTCTGAACTATAGCACTTACATTATTTGTGACTGCCTGTGCTGTAAAACTGGCTGCCTGTGCACCATCGGCATTCTGTAAAGGATTTGCTGCAGGTTTTAAATATGCGATAGTCACAGCCTCTCCGTTTTTGACTGCTGAAGAGAGTGTTAGCATAACATTCGATCCCGTTATTGTTAAAGAATTAACAGTCCTGGCGATTGAGTTCACAGTAACAGTGAATGCTGAAGTTGCAGGCATAACGCCGGCAAGATTCATATTATATGTCATTTCAATAACCGAAGGGGTTGCATCGCGTATGATTGATCCGGTGTAAACCGGGATTGAAGGCACAGGTGTAATACCTGCGTATTCGAACGCCCCCATATCAGGATAACTGTCAATTGCATTTCCATCAAAATCAATTGTGTAATTCTGATTTACTCCTGTGTTGATTGCAGGTGATCCCTGTTTCAGATGCCAGTCTGAAATTGAATTAACAAACGTAGGATCTGACGTTATCCCATGAGTCATATACCCCATCGATTGCAGCTGCGATAATGAAGTTGCAGACCCGCCTCTGTTGACTATTTCAGTTCCGACAGGAACAATATTGTTATAGTCAAATTCAGACCATATATTCTTTGTATCAGGAAGCTTGATTGCATGTGGCCATTTACCTGCCACTATATTGTTCATAAAGCTTATGTTCGACGCGTATGATGATGATCCTGTTACAAGCAATGCCCCTTCGTTAGTAGATGAAGCATTATCTTTTACAAAATCATTGTTTGCAAGCTTTACATTTGCTGCATTGTAAAGCACAACTCCCACATTCCCGTTATGGAAAACGTTATGATGGATATCTATATTTCCTGTACCGGCATAGGATGATCCATCGCCGCTTGTAGGATATTGCCATATCATAACACCGCCGCCGTTATCGGTTCTGTTATTGTAAATGGATGCATAATAACCATTTTCAAAAGTGATTGCATACATGTCAATATCTGTAATAGTATTTCCATAAACCTCGCCTTTCGTAACTCTTACGCCATACCCGTCGACATTTATCCCTGATCCTCCATGATCGCCACCTTTCCTGATGTGGCTTATCCTGTTGTATCTGAAAACAGGAGAGGAGCCTCCGTTATAGATCCATATCCCCCTGTCATAATAATTAGAAATATCATTATTCTCAACAATAACATTCTTGCACTCAGGGCCTCTGAATGTGATTGCGCCTCCACGATTATTTGAATTAAGCGATCCGTTGAAAGTGTTGTTCTTAACAAGAGTGTTGGGCCCGCTTAGCATAATACATGAATTAAATGTACAGTTCTGTATGATCCAACCCGGGACCGGACCCATATCGGTCTGCCAGTATGAGTGCTGGATCGAAACTGTGCTATAAGCCGCATAAGGAATCCCTGTTGACCTGAGATCGAGGTTGTCGATAGTCCAGTATCCTCTGTTTGCCGAAGTGACCTTTATTGCAGGATTATTATCAGGTGATGACAGGATGGGTTTTGCTCCGGTTCCGTATGCCCCAATTGTTATATTGTTACCCTGTGCTCCTCCAGTTCCGATTATGATTGTAACATTTGACCAGCTGTCGCCTCTTCTGAAGAGGATTGCGTCACCTGGTTTAAAAGAGCTCATTGAACTGTTTACTTTTGAAACGGAAGCCCAGGCTGTTGCTTCGGATGTGCCGTTCGCGGCATCTGAACCACCGGATCTTACATAATAGTTGGTCGCCGAGCCAATAAGGCAAAAAAATAGCAATGGTAAAAAGATTAGTTTCTTCATCAGGTACGTTTTAATATAGGATTTTACGGGAGTAATCGTATTTTTCCTATAGGGTTTAATAATTGACTAAATGTTCTAAAAATTTGACAAACGTCAATATATTAACGACAAACGTATATTATTGTTATGTTAAAGATTTAAAATTCTTTTAAACAATTTAATTATCCTGCTCCTTGTCTTCACTCATAAGGATGTTAATCCGACTACTTCTTCAACAACTGGTTATGCGAATTTGTTGAAAAGCTCTTAAGCAACCCGGTGGTCACCACAGGGAATAAAATTGCATTTTATCGATGCAAATTCAAATCTTGCTATATTCGTTCTGAATAATAACAGTATAAAAGTAGCAAATACAATGCCTGGTTCATGTCTTAATCGAATCTGGTCAGCTGACGGGAATCAGATATTATATTGCAGGGTTGTATTATACGATTGATCTGTAATATGCATTTTACATGGGGGTTGTTAATCTTTTCACAATAACAAAATATTCAGGTTTGGATCCTGAAATCGGCTGTAATTTACATGCTTCGTAATTGATCCTGGAAATTATCCGAATATAAGGCAGTTACTTATAGGGCTCGATCCTGGAATAAATTATAAAGTCCGCGCAAACATAAAAACCGAATGCAGCAATTAGTTAATTATATAGAGCAGTTTGTTACACTTGATAAGGAGGCAGTTGATGCATTGAATAACTTTGCCAGCATTGAAATATATAAGAAAAACCAGTACATCCTCGAACCCGGTCAGCGTTGCGATAAGATATGGTTCCTCAAAATGGGTATGGTGAGAAAATATTTTCTGGCTGATGGAAAGGAAATCACTGTCTGGATTCATACCGAAAACGATACATTTACATCCTTGCAGAGCTATGCTGAGAACAGTCCATCTGTTGAATTCTTACAGGCCTGCGAGCCAACTGAAGTTATAAGTATTTCAAAGACGAACAGTGAAAAGCTGGCAAGATTCCCGCAGTTCATGATATTTACAAATGAACTTATGAGACGGGAATTTGCAAACATCGACAAACACACAAAAGCCCTGAATTCGAAGGATGCAAAAGGAAAATATGACTACCTGAGGGCTACAGCACCGGAAATTGTAAGAAGAGCCAAACTTGGGTACATCGCATCGATTATAGGTGTGACCCCTGAAACCTTAAGCAGAATAAGGAAAGATTAATCAGAAAGGAAGAATACTGGAGTTTCAGAATGGCCGGAAAGAAGATAAATAAACTCTCTTCAGAAAAATCTGAAATGAAGTGAATATCTCAGTCGACTCTTCCGGGATATACCTTCAGCGCTTCTGCAAGCACTAACATTGCATTCTTCAGATCATCGATCTTGAGAACATAGGCTATTCTTACCTCGTTCTTTCCGAGACAGGGATCAGAATAGAATCCTGATGCCGGCGCTACCATTACTGTCTGGTTATTATACTTGAATTCTTCAAGCAGCCATCTTGCAAACCTGTCGCAATCATCTATGGGAAGCTTAACAACAGTATAGAATGCACCTTTTGGTTTGGGACAATAAACTCCGGGCATCCTGTTAAGGGCGTCTACCATGAAATTCCTTCTGGCAGTATATTCATGGTTAACTTCAGCGAAATATGACTGTGGTGTATCTATTGAAGCTTCGGCAGCTATCTGCCCCAGCCCGGGAGGGGACAGTCTTGCCTGTGCGAATTTAAGGGCAGTTGTGATTATCTCCTTATTTTTTGATATCAGCGCCCCAATTCTGATGCCGCATTCACTGTAGCGTTTTGAAACTGAATCTACCATTACAATGTTCTTCTCCATTCCTTCGAGCTGCATTGCTGAAAAATGACCGCAACCGTCATAGCAGAACTCCCTGTATGCTTCATCTGAAAACAGGTAAAGATCATGTTTCAGAACAATATCTTTCAACTGGAGAATTTCTTCTTTTGAATACAGGTAACCTGTTGGGTTATTGGGGTTGCAGATGATTATGGCTTTTGTTTTGGGTGTTATCTTCTTCTCTATTTCTGCAATTGGAGGAAGAGCAAAATCATCGCTTATATATGATGTCACAGTAACAATTTTAACTCCTGCAGTTGTTGCAAAGCTATTGTAATTTGCATAGTATGGCTCGGGAATAATAACTTCATCACCGGGATTCATACATGTCATCATTGCAAAAAGAATTGCTTCTGAACCTCCTGTTGTAACAAGTATATCGGAATAGTCAACATTTATTCCATGCTTCTGATAAAATGAGGCAAGCTTCCTGCGATAAGGCTCATTTCCTGCTGAGTGACTGTATTCAAGTACTTTAAGGTTTATCTTTTTTAAAGCGTCAATCGCAACTTCAGGAGTGTGAATATCAGGCTGGCCTATGTTAAGATGGTATACTTTTACACCTCTTTTCTTAGCTTCTTCAGCAAACGGAACAAGCTTCCTGATTGGTGAGGCAGGCATCATCCTGCCTTTTTCTGAGATTGACGGCATTTCTATCTGAATTAATAGCTGACAAAAATAAGGAATTTATTAATTCTAAAAACTGTCAAAAGTTTTGAATAAGGAACTTACACTTTTCCATTGAACTAATGAAAAGTGTTTGTTGAAATTGGATCCCCGGTGAAAATCAGGATGGAGGTTTCAAAGACTTATAACCTGAATATTACTCCAGTTTATGTCTTTTATTGCAGTCTGAAGATCAGTAAACATAAAATCATCAAGCCATCTTGACAGTTTCCTTTCAGAATGTTTCAGCCCTACATACGATCGGAATTTTCTTGTAACAGGAAGGTTTTTTATAACAGGTTGTTCGTAGTCGAAGTCCCTGGGGTGCAGGTATGACATCACATAATTACTTTCAGCTGTCCAGCTTTTTATGAATGAATAGGGAAACAATCTGAAATATCCTCCTCCTGAAAAGACAAATTTTTTTCCCATCACCTGTTTAATATTGACAGGAAACTCGCGTAACGTCCCGTTATTGATTTTAATCAGTGAAGGATGGTTTGCCTTGTAAGACGGGAATCCCCCGTGTATCCGTTCAGCCGGAAAAACAGAGCTGTCGTTCTCGATCCCGGCCTCCAGAAGTATCTCAAAAGCCCATTTGCATTTTTCAGTTATTGAAAAACCCGGAGCGCGGTATGATCTGACTTTCTTCCCTGTAATATCTTCGAGGATACTGATTGATTCTTTAAGATCGTATCTGAATTCATCCGGCGTCTGCTGATAGACAAGTTGATGCATTGATGAATGACAGGCTATTTCATATCCTTCATTGTCGATCTTTTTTACTATTTCAGGGTGTTTTCGTGCAATCCATCCAAGACAGAAGAATGTTGCCCTTGTATTGTGTTCTTTCAGAATCCTGAAGATCCTTTCTATGCCGGGCATAATTCTGCTTTCATATCTGTTCCATTCATACTCAGTTCGTGTAGAATCGTTATCAAGGATGTGAAACCAATCCTCTACGTCAAAAGTCAGTATATTCATTTGATTTTCTTTTTACATGAATAGTACAGATAATAGCTGTCTGCTGTTCTTTCAAAGTCAGCGTTAACCTGCCTGCCATCAAGATCAAAGACTCTGACCTGATCGAAGCCAAGTAAAAAAAGCTGACCGATCTGAAAACCGGGTTTTATATAGAATGTATTAAGTCTGAATCTCAAAGCGCCATCATTTACAAGAGTATAATTTTTCTTTTCATAGTTTTTTGGAAATAAACAGCGTGAACGGAAAATCACTGTTCTGATTAAACACTTGATTGTGTTTGAAATGTTTTCATCAGGATGATAGAATTTAAATCTTACAGGAAGATTATAAATAATATGAGTTGAAAAGATGAAATAGCCTCCCGGTTTAAGTACTCTGCTGATTTCAAGCATTGCATCCGTCCTTTCATTGAAATCGTTTATGTAATCGATTCCATTGAAGCTGAAAAAACATATATCAAAGCTTGCATCATTGAAGGCCGCAAGATTCCTTACATCACCCTGGTTAAGATTCAGGTTTTTCCCGTTGAAGATCTTTTTGCATTCTTCAATCATTTTCGCGGAATAATCGATACCCTGATAATATCTGACGTTGTTCCAAAGGAAAGAGGTTGTACGTCCTGTTCCAACACCGATATCAAGAACCGAAGTTTCCGAAATGTCACCGAGAGTTTTTAATATGGCGGCTTCAGGTTTTTGTATGCCTTCGCTGATTCTCTTTCTGTAAAGATCGACCACACCGGGACTATCCCATACCTTCTGATTCTTGTCCAAATTCATTGCAGCTTTGATTGTCTGTATTCCTTACTCATGTATTTCCTCAATCCCATGAAGATTCCGCTTATCATAGGAAGAATTTCGTTGCATCCATCCTGATAAAAGAGATCCTTATCCCTGAATTTAAACCAGGACGGGTTGGATCGAAAGCGTTCCCTGCTGAAGATAAACCACAGAAAATCCATAGCAAAGTATCGGATCTTGATATTCGTCCGGTACTCAGAATCAGGCAAAGATTTTCTGAGTGCATCATTGACTATCATCATTGGAAAATTTATACCCGCGGCTAATGAGGCATGAATGCATGCAGGTATTCTGGGATTAATTTCGATCAGCCGGGGGTTTTTAGTAAATTTATCAATTATCAGGTCAAAATCAGCAAATCCATGCCAGTCCAGGCATGTCAGAATGCTTTTACACATTGATTCTATCTCCTCATTCTCTACAGTTTCGCTGAAAGAACCTGTGCCTCCTTTAGTTGGAAAATATCTCTTGATTTTAATTATAACTGTCTTTGAAAAATTCCCTGAATAGTCACGGAATAACATTGCGTTGAAATAAAATCCCTCATGTTCAACATACTTCTGCAGAATAGCAGAGCCGAATTGTTTTTCAATCCTGTAAAAAACCTTTTCAAGTTCATTCACAGAATTAATATAAACAATTCCATTAGCGCCGGATGAACTGACAGGCTTGATGAGGGCAGGGAATCCGACTGTTTCACATGCCTTCCTGAGATTGTCAGTATTCAGATCCTCGGTTGAAGGATGGGGAAAGCCGTTATCCCGGCAGAATTTCATCAATACCGATTTGTTGGATGCAAGCCTGAAAAGATCATACCCGGGCAGCGCAATTTTTATTCCGGACTGATCGAATTCTTTCCTGTGTTCATTCAGCACTACTGCACTGTTGTCAAATAATGGAATGATGACATCATGAGGGTATAATGCCAGATATGACTTAAGGAATGATAAAAAATCACTTTCATTTTTTTTAATTGCAGGGCAGATAACTTTTTTATCAGGATACCGGCTTGTGTAACCGTAAGAAATTTTGCTTTCACAAAATACAGTAATAAAGTATCCTGTGTTTTTCAGGGCTTTTAGTACTGACAGTGCCTGTACAGTATGACCATCTAAAAGCAAAACCTTAATAACCGGTACAGCTTTTCCTGGTTTCATTTTACATTTAATGCTTATATCTGAGCCTTGTCAATAAACCTATGTATGCAGGAATATGATGTATATACCACTTTAGTTCAGTTACAGGATTTTTAAAAAAACGCCAGAACACACCTTCCAGTCCCAGCTTTCTGAAAAGCAGGGGAGGATGTCTGAATTCGCCAAGATAAAACCGGAACGCTGCACCTACACCTATTACAATCCCCCTGTTCAAGTGTTTTACAAGCATCTCAGAAAAAAAGTCCTGTTTTGGAGATCCAAGCGCAACCCATATTATATCGGAATCTGTCATATTTATCCTCCCTGCTATTTCTTCAATATTAAAGTTCTCAATCGAAGTGAAAGGTGGAGAATAAAATCCTGATATAATGGTCTGTGGCTGGTCAAGACCGATTTTCTTGATCAGTGCTGATATTACTTCATCAGTATCCCCCAGGATGTAATGCTTCAGTCTGTATTTGCTTCTCAGGAGCTCAGTAAACAGATCAGGTCCTGTAGTTCTCCTGATTTCTTTCGCTCCTGAAAGTCTTCCTGCCCAGACTATCGGCATACCGTCGGGCAGGTTCATGAATGCATTATTGACTGCTCTCCTGTAAACTTCATCACGGTTTCCAAGAACTGTTGTCCTGACATTTGCTACACAGACATATTTTGGCTGGCCCGGGGCGGAGGAAACGACATTGTCAATTGCAGCATTAATGTCAGTCACACTGACTTTAACCTTACCAATGTAATAATGATTAAGCATTGCTTAAACAGTAAATTTTAAATGGCAGATATTGAAAGAAGAAGAATTCTAATTCCCTCCGGGGAGACTCATTTCAAGTATAAAGTTACCGAATTTGCAGGAAGTAACCTACTCAAAACAGGAAAAAATCTGACTAAAAACAGGTCTTTTAGATGAGGAACCATGATAAGAGAGTCATAAATTCCTTTCAGCAAGAATTGCACACGACAACTTCGTTATTTCACTGCAATATTCATAATTGACATTGCCCGGAAGGTCATTAACAGTATGATAATATGGATCCTCATCAACAGAAGAGAAGAACAGCGACTTAAATCCTTTCATTGCAAAAGGATAGCTGTCACTTTGCTTATTATACCTGTTGTTATTTATATAACTGAGACTTGTGTATCGTTTTGCAATATCCTGTGCTTCCTTCCTCAGACCTGTTGAATTCGGATAATCGAGAATGTTTACAATCCATGATCCGGGGTTAGAATCATTCTCATAGCCAATCATGTCATTATTAAGCATAAATGAGATGCTGCGTGTGCTTTCATATTTGCTTACAAAACTATAACTTCCGAATAATCCCAATTCTTCTGCACCAAATGCAACGAATCTTATTGTCCTCTTTGGTGAAAAGCCGGTCTTTTTAAGGACCCTTGCAATTTCAAGAGTAGCAGCAGTTCCGGAAGCATTGTCATGTGCCCCCGGAGCAATTGCAAAAGGATCTCCAGAGCCTGTTATACTATCATAATGACTACCGAGTATACAAACTGAGTCAGGATAATCTGTCCCTTCAATTGATGCAGTCACGTTGTACTGCCACTGATTATACGTCACATTCCTGTATGTCTTTGTGATCAGGAATGAATCAAGAGCAGCATCAGCATATCCAAAGCTTGTAAATTTATTCTTTATATCCAGCGCCACTGACCTGTGATTAGCTGCAAGAGCAAAACGTGTCCCCATTCCTACAAGCCAGTTCACAAAAGATTCGATTGAATCAGCACTGATTTCATCAAGTTGAATCCTCACTGCAGACTCCCTGATTGCCGTTTCTTTGTCGTCATCATCTTTACGGCATGTTGTGATTGAAAGGATGAACAATGAAATTAAAGCCGGAATCAGGATTAACCGTGCAAAAGGGAATTTACCTCCTTTCCCGGTTTTTCTAAGGAGAAGAATATTAACTGCTTTCACTGCCGGGTTTTATAAATATGTGACTTCAGTAAAATTAACTTTAATTTTTTAATTTTGCGTTTCACTTTTACGCAATAACAGAATATGGAAATTCCTTCGAAATATGAACCGGGTAAGACAGAGGATAAGTGGTACCGGTACTGGACGGAGAATGGTTTCTTCAGAAGCAAGCCTGACGGCAGGATTCCTTACACAATCGTAATACCACCGCCTAATGTCACCGGAGTGCTGCACATGGGGCACATGCTTAACAACACAATCCAGGATGTTCTTATAAGACGTGCAAGGATGCTCGGTAAGAATGCCTGCTGGGTTCCCGGGACCGACCATGCGTCAATTGCAACTGAGGCAAAGATCGTTGCTAAACTGAAATCGGAAGGAATTACGAAGAAAGATCTTACAAGGGATCAGTTCATGGTGCATGCATGGGAATGGACAAACAAACATGGCGGTATTATACTTGAGCAGTTAAAAAAGCTTGGTGCATCATGCGACTGGGATCGCACCCTGTTCACAATGGATGATAAGAGATATATCTCAGTAACAAAGGTATTCGTTGATCTTTATAACAAAGGCCTTATTTACAGGGGTGTCAGGATGGTTAACTGGGATCCGCAGGCTCTTACTGCAGTGTCCGATGAAGAAGTTGTTTATACTCAGGAACAATCAAAGCTATATTATGTAAAATATAACATTGTCGGAGAAGATGGTTTTGTTATGGTTGCAACCACCCGCCCTGAAACTATTCTCGGCGATACGGCTGTTTGTGCAAATCCTGACGATCCAAGGTACAGTCATCTGAAAGGGAAGAAGGTGATTGTTCCAATGGCAAACAGGGAAGTTCCGTTCATTTTCGACAGCTATGTTGATCCTGAATTCGGTACCGGGTGTCTTAAGATCACTCCTGCTCATGATGTGAATGACTATGAGATCGGTCTCCGGCATAACCTGCCTTCGATAGATGTATTCAATGAAGACGGGACAATTAGCGAAAGAGCCGGTATGTTCGTCGGGGTTGACAGGTTTGTTGCAAAAGATCTCGCTGAAGCAGAACTAAGACGAAGCGGCAATCTCGACAGGGTTGAAAGCTATGAAAACAAAATAGGAAGGTCTGAACGAACTCATGCCGTAATTGAACCAAGACTTTCGGTACAATGGTTCGTTAAAATGAAAGAGATCTCAAAGCCTGCTCTCGACGCCGTTATGAAAGATGAGGTAAGACTTCATCCTCCCAAGTTCAGGAACCTCTACAGGCACTGGATGGAAAATGTGCATGACTGGTGCATAAGCAGGCAGTTGTGGTGGGGTCATCAGATACCAGCCTGGTATTATGGGAACAATGAAGTTGTTGTCGCTGAAAATGAAGAAGAAGCCCTGGGACTCGCGCGTGAAAAGAGTAAAAATCCGGACCTTAAGGCGACTGATCTTCGTCATGATGATGACGTACTTGATACATGGTTTTCATCATGGCTCTGGCCGATTACATCATTCGATGGTATAAACCATCCTGATAATGAAGATATAAACTACTATTATCCTACTGATGTTCTTATAACCGCTCCTGAGATATTATTCTTCTGGGTTGCAAGGATGATAATAGCAGGTTATGAGTATCGTGGTAAAAAACCTTTCAGTGATGTCTATCTTACAGGACTTGTAAGGGACCAGCAAAGACGAAAAATGTCTAAATCACTCGGTAATTCACCTGAGCCGCTTGACCTGATTGAGAAATACGGAGCCGACGGAGTAAGAGTGGGGATGCTTCTTTGTTCTCCTGCAGGCAATGACCTGATGTATGACGACAGCCTCCCCGAGCAGGGCAGGAATTTTGCAAATAAGATATGGAATGCATTCAGACTTGTAAACCAATGGCAGGTTGATGACAATATTCCCCAACCTGTTTATTCTGAGATTGCTGTTACATGGATGAGAGAAATGCTGAAAAAAGGAGCGTCGGAAATTGATCATAATTTTAATGAATTTCGTATCTCCGAAGCTCTTATGTCGGTTTATAAACTATTCTGGGACGAGTTCTCTGCCTGGTACCTCGAGATCGTAAAGCCAGAATACCAGAAACCTGTGGACAGGAAAACTTATGATGCAACCATATCTGTCTTTGATGATCTGATGAGGCTGATACATCCGTTCATGCCTTTCATTTCCGAAGAAATATGGCAATTGCTCAGGCAAAGGGAAAAAGGAGCAAGCATTATGGTTTCAGCCCTGCCTGAACAGGCAGATTTCGATAAAGAAATTGTTTCAGGATTTGACCAGGTGAAGGAAATTACAAGCGGTATCAGAACAGTAAGGAAAGACAGGAATATAGCAAATAAAGAAAAAATCGGGCTGCAGATACTTAGTAAGGATGTAACCGGCAATAAGTCATTATTCACTGTAGTGAGTAAACTATGTAACCTGTCAGATATAATATTAGTCCGGGAAAAACCCGAGGGCGCTGTATCATTTATGGCAGGAACCAATGAGTACTTTATACCATTAGGTGGACGGATAGATGTTGAGTCGGAGCTGAAGAAAATTGATGAAGAGATCGAATATCATAAGGGCTTTCTTGTAAACGTAATGAAGAAGCTTGATAATGAGCGTTTTGTAAAAAATGCCCCGCAGGCTGTACTTGAGCTTGAACAAAAGAAAAAAAGTGATGCAGAAGTAAAGATCAGCGCACTTGAGGAGAGGAGAAGAGAGCTTGGGAGATAATTTTATAATGGCATTGATCTTCTGAGGAAGTAATTCTGCTTTACTTCAACAAGTTCCCACCCTTCGTTAAGAATAATGTTCCATCCTTCACCGGAGATCCGGTTCTTATCGGCTTTAAAGCCTTTTGCAGTAATCCTCAGGTACCTGTAATTATTTGAAACGAGGCAGCCTCCCTTGTCGACAGTCAGCTTACCCCAGCTGTCAGATACCCTCATTGCATTGTAAAGAGTGCCGAGCGTATCAACAGGATGAATATCCTCCGGCTCGAATGCAAAATACGGGCTTTCAAGTTCAATGTAAACAACAGCCTTTTCAGTGAATATGCTTGTTAGCTGATGCAGCCTGCCTTTAATTGCGTCAAGCCTTTCTTCCTCCTCTTTTGAAATGACGTCTAAATCATAGCTGAAAGCGAGACTTCCTGCCACATCCCTGCAGATTACCGGCAATTCAATTTTATAAGCCTCTCTTACGAGCCTGGCAAGATCGATAGTATCAGTTTTCAGTCCTGCGATCTTATACCCGGAATCGCACAGGAGCGTCGCATATAAAGCGCCCTCCATGCTTCCATAAGATCTTGTATATGAAGGCATTGAATAAAAATAATCGAGATATTCAAGAATTTTGGTTTTGAATTGATCAGCTGTATTGAAGTACAATTTCAACTCAGTAAAAGTTGCGAGTCCTTCATAGGTTTCAAAATGATTTCCTTCAGTTGTATATTTCTGATAAAGCTCCCTTCCGGCTCCCCTGAATACAAGAGCATCCCTTATTGCGACAAGTCGTTCATTACCTTCGGCTGAGATTGCTTTTTTCAGCGCCTTCCACTCAAGCTTAAGATAAAGCCTTGCTTCTTTATCATCCATATTCGTCTGATTAAATAGGATAGGTTCGATCCCATTTCTTTTCTGCAGACAATGATAAAGAACATGTATAGTGCGCGACTTTGTGCGGATTTCATTTTCTTCATTGGGCAAAGGAACCATTGCGAAATTTGTTCCCCCGTAGTTTACTGGCGCTGTGTAAATTACCATTTCCTTTGGATAATATCCGGTATAGATGCCGTCTTTACCTTTAAGCAGACCCTCTGAGTCAGGGAAGTTTGCTGTTATCCTGCGGGTTATCCTGTCAATGAACATTATCGGGCCATAAAGGTTTTCACCCCACAGGTTCCCGTTGTCAATGTTGCACACTTCTTCGATGGAATTGAAATACTGGGTAGCTTTCTCTACAGTAAAATATGAATCAGGCGCTTCCTCACGACATCCGTACAGAAAGGTCAGAATCAACAAAAAGAACAGCTTTCTCATTAGCAGTTTTTCACTGTGTCAAAGTAAATAAAATTATTTTCAATAAAATACATTATGCATGTCACATCATAGGTTAATTACATAATTTTAGCAGCTAAATATTCAGGTTTATACCCATGACAAGCAACAATGACATTCAGATGAACCAGAATGAGCTGGTTCAGTATCTTAAAAAATCACCTTCCGGGTTTACAAGAGAGGATATTGTAAAATTTATCGAAGTGAAAGGAGTTTCGATGATAGATTTCAGATATGTATCTGAGGACGGAAAGCTTAAGACTCTGAATTTTGTTCCTTATGGCCGTGATCATCTTGATTCAATCCTTACAGGGGGTGAACGTGTGGATGGATCCAGTCTTTTCCCCTTCATGGAATCAGGATCAAGTGATTTATATGTTGTCCCCCGGTACAGAACCGCTTTCCTGAATCCGTTTACTGAAATCCCTACACTGGAGATCCTCTGTTCTTTCTATAACAATGAAGGTAAGCCCCTTGAAAGTTCTCCTGAGTATATATTACGTAAGGCGTACACACAGTTCAGGGAGAAAACAGGTTTTAATTTTAAGGCTTTCGGGGAGCTTGAATATTATATAAAATCTCCCAAAAACGAGCTTTATCCCCTCACAGACCAGAAAGGTTATCATCAGTCAGCGCCATTTGCAAAGTTTGAGAAGCTAAGGATCAGGGCAATGGAATTGTGTGCAAGAGCAGGATGCAGAATCAAATACGGGCATGCTGAAGTAGGAAGTTTTACAAGCAATGGGGAGGATTTTGAACAACATGAAATTGAATTTCTTCCTGTTGAGATAGATGAGGCTGTAGATCAGCTTCTTATTGCCAAATGGATAATAAGGAACCTGTGTTTCGGGTTTGGAGTCGAGGTGAGCTTTGCCCCGAAGATAACTGTCGGTAAAGCCGGGTCAGGTTTGCATATTCACATGTTACTTGAGAAGGACGGTAAGAACGTTATGGTTGAAAGAGGGAAGCTAAGCGATACTGCTAAAAAGATGATTGCAGGTATACTTCACTTTTCAAAATCGCTTACGGCATTCGGAAATACAATACCAACTTCATACCTGCGGCTTGTGCCTCACCAGGAAGCCCCCACTAATATTTGCTGGGGAGACAGAAACAGGTCTGTTCTTGTAAGGGTCCCCCTTGGCTGGAACGGTTGTATGGATATGATTAAGGATGCAAATCCTGCTGACAAAACAGTTTTTCCCGAGAGACCATCAAAGCAAACAATCGAGCTCCGTTCGCCTGACGGATCTGCAGATCTTTATAAACTATTTGCAGGACTTGTATTAGCGGCAGGTTACGGACTCCAGCTTGATAATGCAATTGAGAAAGCCCGGTCGCTCTATGTGGATTACAATATTTTCGACGGAAACGGTAATGGCGCAACAAAGAAGCTTGAAGCTTTGCCTGCCTCATGCTGGGAATCTGCCGACTGCCTTGAAGAGCATAGAAGTTTATATGAAATGAATGGTATTTTTCCGAAAGGAGTCATTGATAAGGTTATTGAGAAGCTGAGATCCTATGATGACAAGGGATTGAGCGAAAAACTATATAACAGGAACGACGAGATAAGCAAGCTTGTCAGAAAATATCTGCATTGCAGCTAAGTCAGATCCGGACTGCCTTCAGGCTTAGGTCAAGGCTTTTTACGTGGTGTGTCAGCGCACCGACAGAAATGTAATCTACTCCGCATTCGGCGTATGACCTGATTGTTTCAAGAGTTATCCCGCCTGATGATTCGGTTTCTGTTCTTCCGGCGATAAGCTGTACGGCTTTCATTGTGTTTTCAACATTGAAGTTATCAAGCATTATCCTGTCAGCGCCGCCGGAATTTAAAATGCTTTCAACATCTGACAGGTTCCTTGCTTCAATTTCAACTTTCAGATGAAGATTGTTCTTACGAAGGTACTTTCCTGTAGCTTCAAGGGCATTTGCAATACCTCCGGCATAATCGATATGGTTATCCTTCAGCATTATCATATCGTAAAGGCCCATCCTGTGGTTCATACCACCACCAATCCTTACGGCTTCTTTCTCGAAAAACCTGAACCCGGGGGTTGTTTTGCGTGTGTCGAGGATTTTGGTCTTCAAACCCTCAAGTTTTAAAACATAATCATGGGTCGAAGTTGCTATTCCGCTCATTCTCTGGAGTATGTTAAGCAACAGTCTTTCAACTTTGAGAATAGATTGCTGTCTTCCTGAAACGTTGAAAGCAATTTGCCCCGGGTTGACAATATCCCCATCTTTGAGTATGAAATCTGCACAGAGATCCTGATCCACAGAATTGAAAACAAGCTTTGCAATGCTTAATCCGGCAATTACACCTTTTTCTTTAATGAGTAATTTTGCTTTACCCTGTGCATCTGCAGGTATGCAGGCAAGAGAGGAATGATCGCCTTCACCTGTATCTTCCGCCAGGAAACTCAGGATCATCTCCTGAAGGTTACTATTTTTCATTATCAGATTCAATTCTGATCTGGTGAATCAGTAGCTCATTTCCAACTTTTTTAAGCAGGAAGTAAACCCTGAAATCACCTTTATCGGTTTTAAGGCTTCCAATGGCATAATGGGCATCGCTTTTTGCTCCCTGGTGCCTTATTGTAAAATCCCTTGTCGGATAATCGCGAAAGAAATCAGTGAGTATTGCTTCAGCGACATTTTTCTTGTAAAAATCCTCTTTGTCGAGCAACAACAGTTCGATTGTCGAATTCATATACTTTGCGAGTTCGGCCGAATTGCCGGCTTTAAATGCGCTTGCAATGCCTGATGGTATCTTTGTCTGATCCTGGGCATACAACTGTGTGTTAAGCAAAATCAAAAGAGCCGGGAATATTCTTAAACATTTCATATCATTCAGATTTAAGATTGATTGCCGATAAGACAAAAGTACATATTTTTATAAGATGACAAAAATTACATGTTTTTTTGCCTGTAAAGCCTGTAATATGATCGGTCTTGCATGACTGCCTTCCTCCGCACAGATGGTTGTTGAATCAAATAACTAATGTTATTTTTGCAGGACAGGCTGAATAATTATGAAAATAGCCCTTGTCCAGTCAGGAGGAACAACCGACAAGAATCTTTCCGTTGCGATAGATATCTATATATCAAGGATACAAAGATATTCTGGGATCGATATAATACAGGTTCCGGAATTGAAGAATACTAGGAATATGCCTGTAGATGAACAAAAAGTCAGGGAAGGTAAAAAAATTCTTCAATCAGTAAATTCAGATGACTATGTTGTACTTCTGGATGAACATGGCAGGGAATTGCGAACTGTCGAGTTTTCAAAGCTGCTTGAAAAGACCTTCCTTCTTCCAAAAAAGAGAATCGTATTTGTTATCGGAGGCCCGTGGGGATTTTCAGATGAAGTATATTCAAGAGGCGATATACGGTTATCATTATCAAAAATGACATTTCCGCATCAGCTGGTACGATTATTGTTCATTGAACAGCTTTACAGGGCATTCACAATCTTAAAAGGCGAGCCATATCATCATGAGTAAAGATATACAAGTTCGCAAATTCACGATCACATTTGCAGTGATTGCAATAATAATTGTTGTCATGGCAAATATGGCGGAATGGCTTTACTTCTCTGACTTTGAATATAGCTTCCGTACAAAAAGATTTAACAGGATTCTTGCTGAAAAGCAAAAAACGATGGACGACCTGTTGAATTCAATGGAACCTTTGCTGGCAAAAGATAATCATCATGGTTCTGTGCCCGAGACAGACATTTTCTCTGTTGCTGAAAAGAACAGGATCACTATACTCGAGTTTCTCGACAACAAGCTCATTGACTGGTCAGACAACAGTTTTGATGTTCCGGAGGTTTTTGTTGATTCAGTTTATAATAAACCATTGATTTTTCTGCAGAATGGCTGGTTCCTTCCTTCTGTAATAGAGGCAGGTAATGAGAGAATTGTTGGTCTTTTGAGGATCAGAGCCGATTACAGTCTTAAGAATGACATAATAAAATCAGGCTTCGGTAAAGAATACGGAGTCCCTGCTAATACCGGATTAAGTACCGACCCAAATGAATCCGGCTTTCATGTTGTGAACAAATCGGGAGATTTCCTGTTTTCCCTGACCTTTCCTGAGGTAAAAGAAGCTTCAGGCCTGATCATGTTGCCTGTTATCCTTTGGTCTGCACTATTTGTAATTGTATTAATTTTTATATTTGAATATGTCAGGTACTTATCGCGGAAAGGGAAGGCAAAAATCGCGACACTGACCTCAATCGGCATTTGTGCATTTATATACATTGTGATTATTTTAGCCGGGACACCCGATGTCTTTCCGCTTACAGAGCTCTTCTCGCCATACCGGTTATCGATGAACTGGTTTATTCCAACACTGGGTCATCTGTTGATACTCGGACTTATCGCGGCCTTCGCAGGAACTGTTTTTTACAGATTTTACCCTGTCGAAATCAGGGAAGGTGAACTGAAAAACATTCCCGACTCCATTTTCTTTCTTGTAGCTGCATTGTTGATCTCCGGTTTTCATTATGTTTTCAGGCATCTTGTACTTATTTCAAATATTAATCTCCAGCCATATAAGGTGCTTGATCTTGATATATTCAGTTTTGTCGGTTTTTTTTCTGTTTTGCTGCTATTGTTCCTGCCGGCATTATTTATGCTAAAATATCTTCGTACGATTGTTCTGTTCCCTTTCAGGCGATGGCCTTATCTTGCAATTCCGTCATTAGTTCTTATAGTAATATTATATAATAAGGACACACTTTCTCTAGTTTCTCTTGAAGCTTTCTTTGTGCTTCTTACATGGGGTATCTGGATATCCCTGAGGCATAAATTCGGGAATTTCGGTCTTACTGTAATATTCTCTTTTTTATATGGTTTGTATTCATTGCTTTTCATTACAGTTTTAAGTGAAGAAAAAACAACCGAAAAACTTAAAATCCAGGCCGTTTCGCTTTCAACTGAAAATGACCCTGTTGCTGAAAATCTTATTCTTGATCTGTGGCCGGTTATTTCCACAGATACAACACTTGAGAGATTAATGAAACAGGATAATTTCAATGAAACGAGGCACGATGTAGATAATATATCAAATTATCTGAGGGAAACATATTTCGGCGGGTACTGGGCGAATTTTAGTTTCAACATAGTGCTTTGCCGTAATGATGATCCCTTACGTGTCGGACCGGGAAATGAACTGTTTCCTCTTTGTTTTAATTTCTTTGAACAAAGGATCAGGAGGGACGGGCATAAACTTACAGGTACTGAGTTTTATTTTATTGATAATCAGCGTGGGCGTTCATTTTATCTGGGGAAACTTATGTATCCTTCAGGGAATCACATGCATGGTATTTTTATTGAGCTATACGGTGATATTAATGTCTTTCAACCAGGTTATTCATCCCTCCTTATTGATGAGCAGTATCATGGCTATGCAGGGTTAAAAGATTATTCATTTGCCAAATACATAAATGGTGAGCTTGTTCTTCAAAATGGCGATTTCCCTTATCACAGAACTGATTCAAGGTACATTGATAAACTTTCGGACTATAAGTTTTTTAAATCTGCTGGTTTCAAAAGTGTTCTTTATAAGAATGGGAACGCAACTGTAATCATCTCACGGCCTGTTGTACAGTCAGGAGATCTTATAATTTCTTTTGCTTACATCTTTGCTTTTATTCTTTTGTTCTCCAATCTTTTTGTTCTTGTAATCAGACGGCCTGTAATCAATTATACAAACTTCTTCAATTTCAGGCAAAAGCTTCAGTTGTCATTTATGGGGGTGCTGCTTTTTTCTTTTATTCTTATCGGAGTAGTTATTGCTTATCTTACAATAACGCAATACAAAGTGAAGCATTATGAGAATGTGAAGGAGAAGCTGAATTCGGTTTATCTTGAGCTCGAAAACCGTTTATCGATGGAGAAACACCTTGATACCGACTGGAGAAGCAGCAGCTATGCTTCATTGAATGAGCTTATGATAAGTCTGTCGAATATATTCAATACGGATATTAATCTTTATAGCGTCAAGGGTGACCTTATTGCAACTTCAAGGCCTGAGATCTTCTATAGAAATCTGACAGGCTCACGGATAAATAAGACAGCATGGATCAACCTGAGAGATCTGACAGTAAGCGAGTATTTTCAAAAAGAAAAGATCGGAAATCTTGAATATCTCTCTGCCTATCTGCCTTTTCTAAACGCAGACGACCGCATTCTTGCATATCTTAATCTTCCATATTTCAGGATTCAGAGTGTTCTTGCCAGGGAGATATCAAACCTGGTTGTGGCCGTTCTGAATTTTACCCTTCTTTTGATCCTTGTCACAATGGGTATTGCTGTAGTAATAAGCAGGAGACTTACTGCGCCTCTTTCTATGCTCGGGGAAGGGCTGGCTTCCGTCAAACTTGATAAAAAATCGGAGCATCTCAAGTACAATGGGAGGGATGAAATTGGCGAACTTGTAAGACAGTACAACAGTATGCTTGATGAAATTGATAAAAGCGCCAGGAAGCTTGCTGACTCCGAAAGAGAATACGCATGGAGGGAAATGGCAAAACAGATTGCCCATGAGATTAAGAATCCATTGACTCCGATGAAGCTAAACGTTCAGCAACTCCTTAAATCATGGCGCGATAAGGCTCCCGGGTTTGATTCAAAGATAGAGCAGTTCGCAAAAAACCAGGTAGAATACATTGATAACCTTTCCTCTATTGCGTCTGCTTTTTCATCTTTTGCAAAGATGCCAACTGCAAATCCTGTCGAGGTCAATATTATCGAACAGGTAAAAATCACTCTTGAACTTTTCCGTGATGCTGAAAAAATAACCTTCAGGGTAAAATGGCCTGAAGAAAAGAAAGTTATTGTATTTGCAGACAGGGAACAGCTTAATGGCATTTTTTCAAATCTTATTAAAAACAGCATCCAGTCAATTCCGACCGGAAGGCAGGGAGTGATTGAAGTAAGGATGGAAGTGAACAGAAACAGGGTTATTGTTGCTGTAAGTGATAATGGATCAGGCATACCACATGACATCCGTGGAAGACTTTTTACTCCCAATTTTACTACGAAATCATCAGGAACCGGGCTTGGACTTTCTATTGTGAAAAAGTATGCCGAGACGGCCGGAGGCCGGGTTTGGTTTGAATCCGAGTCGGACAGGGGAACAACTTTTTTTGTTGAACTTCCGTTAAAATATACAGTGGAAACCACTGATAAACTTTACTAGAACAAGTATATCTGATTTGAATAATATAGTTATATTAGCAGAATCAGTTATCCGATTTGATGAACGCGAGTTTTTCTGACCTAACGAGAAAGCCTTTATACTTGCTGATTATGCTTCTGACGATCAGCTTTTTCCGGGCATCTGGGCAGAAAAGCTTATCGGGAAACATTAATCAGCCTTTTGCAAGCGTAACAAACATCCTCCTTCCCGATCAGATCGTAGTCGACGATCCTTCAGAATTTAATGACGGCGATACTATCCTGTTATTACAGATGAAAGGAGCAATTATAACCGCCGATCTTCCAGGCATTTATGGTTATTATTTTGGTAAAGCCGGAACTCCCGGCGCTCATGAATTTTTAATAATAGAAGACATAACGGGATCGACGATTACTTTAACAAAAAACCTTGTTAACACTTATGATGTTACCGGCAAGGTACAGATCGTGAAAGTACCGTATTACAATACGGCTGAAATAACTGGTGATCTTTATTGTGATCCCTGGGATCCTGCCACTTCAAAAGGAGGTGTGCTTGCACTTATTTTAGGCCGTACACTTGAGCTGAATGCCGACATAAACCTTTCAGGAAATGGTTTCAGAGGAGGACAGAGTGTCTCAGGTATTGGGGAGTGTTATGATGTTGGCCCGACAAATCTGCTTGTGTACCCCGAGATTTTTACCAATGCCGGATATAAAGGCGAAGGAATAGCATCCAAAGACGATGAAGGTAATCCACTTTTACCATTGTATGCCAAGGGGAAAGGCCTTAACTTTACAGGCGGTGGCGGCGGAAACGGCCGATACTCAGGCGGTGGCGGAGGCGGCCATCGTGGTGAGGGAGGAGTAGGAGGCTATGAGGACCCCGTAGCCTGTTCAGTCCCCAAGCTGGGTGGACAGGGAGCCACAACAGTAGGTCCAAGTTTGGAGGAACAGAAGATGTTTCTGGGAGGTGGCGGAGGTGGATCCACTTCCGCCAGCGGATTTTCAAATGGTGGCGGTAATGGAGGAGGTATTGTAATTATCCTTTGTGACTCAATCACTGGGAACGGACACAGTATAATCACCAACGGAAGCGCTGGAAGTAATGCGGTTATAAATGGCGGTGCTGGCGGTGGCGGTGCAGGCGGAACTATCGTTCTTTCACTTACAAGCGCCGGATCAACAACCCTGAATCTTTCTGTGAAAGGCGGCAATGGCGGAAATGGATCGGGCTCATACGGCGAAGGCGGCGGTGGCGGTGGCGGTTTGATTTATCTGAACAAAACTATCGCACCAAACATAATCGGACAGATCGGCGGAGGAAGTCAGGGCACTCCCGGCGGTGGCGCTTCCTCAGGCGATGCAGGAGAGATAAAAGAGGATTTTAAGGTAATTCTGAATGGGTTTCTCTTTAATTCAATACGTTCATCAGTTTCAGGAAATCTGATTGATTCAGTATGTTCGGGAATAGTTCCGCCAAAAATTACCGGAACATTGCCTGTTGGCGGATCCGGAACTTACAGTTATATGTGGGAGACAAAATCGAATATAGACCCATTATGGCATACTGTCCCCGGGGCAATATTGCCAGATTACACGCCGCCTGCTGAAGATGATCTTACAACAACAGTATTTTACAGAAGAATAGTAACCGATACATCACCGATCCCGATTGTGGATGTGAGCAAGGAGGTTAAACTTATTATCCAGCCTGTTCTTAAAGAAAACACTATAGGAGCAGATCAGACAATCTGTAATGCCCAGACTCCTGCCGATATTATTCCAACAGGCACATTGAACGGCGGAAATGGTCATTATTCATACAAATGGGAGAAGAGCCCGGATAACATATCATATAGCCTGGCAACAGGCGTTTACACGAATTCAGATTATAACTCGCCCGCATTGAACGCAGACACATGGTTCAAAAGGACAGTAGTTTCAGGAAGATGTGTAAACACAAGCGCTCCGGTTAAGATCAGAGTGCTCCCGGACATCACCAATAATAGCATACTAAGTCCGACACCCGATATCTGTAACGGAATGTCATTCGATAATCTTACAGGATCGACCGCGCTTAGCACACCGGCGCTCTCCGGAGGTGACGGCACCTTCAGGTATGAATGGGAAAGCAATATCAACGGTTCAGGATGGACAACAGCTCCGGGTACGGGTAACCTGTCCGGCTATAACCCCCAGGAATTGTCAGAAAAAGTCCCAAATAATGAGTATTACTTCCGGAGGATAGTTTATTCAGGTCTGTCGGATGTTTGTTCGAGCATCAGCAACCTTGTGAGGTTGCGTGATTTTCCTGTAATTAAGAATAATTCTATATCATCCGATCAGACAATCTGTTCAGGATCTGCGCCTGCTAAAATTTCAGGAACAACTCCTGTCGATGGAGATGGAGTCTATTATTATACATGGCAGGAAAGCTCAAAAGCTGGGTCCTGGGCTTGGACTGATATTGCAGGTCTTGTAAATTCATCTTCACCCGATTTTCAGCCGCCGGCTTTAAGTGATACCGTAATGTACAGGAGAAAAGTCACATCTTCTGTATGTTCAGACATAAGCAACAGTATCGTAATAAACGTTCATAAATCAATTTCAAATTATGGAATTTCAATACTCTCATCAGGAGACGATACGACTATTTGCCACGGGCAAAATCCCAATATGTTGAGAGGTGAAATATCAGAAGGTGGTTTGAACCAGCCCGGAAGCTTTAGTTATAAATGGTATTCTTCGGTTAATAACAGTGATTTCGCCGTGGCTTCAGGAAATTCAATATCTCCCGATTATGATCCGCCTGCACTAAATGTGACAACATATTATAAAAGAATATCAGTTTCAGGCGCATGCATGGCGAGCAGTGGTATAGTGAAGATTAATGTTCTCCCCGTAATTTCAGGTAACATAATTTCACCTGATCAGACTGTTTGTTACAATACGGTACCAGCCATGTTGACGGGAACTGCAACAGGTGGAAGCGGAAATTATTCTTTTGTATGGCAGGAGAGTACAGATGGAGGTTTTACCTGGAATAACGCTGCAGGGAATTACAATGATCCTGCAGGAGATTACCTTCCGCCTGCACTTTCAATTCCTGTTAAATACAGGAGAATAATATCTTCAGGACCCGGAGCCTGTTGCACAGATACTTCTTCAGTATTGACAATCTCCATGCATCCGGCTCTGCCGACTGGCCGGATCATAAACACAGATACAACTGTATATTCGGGAACACCCGTTGTACTTAATCTTAATTTTACGGGAACAGGCCCATGGAAGATTACATGGCTTGAGAATTCTGTGGAAAGCCCGGTAACTGTTGTTGATGAGAGTAATTCTGATGTCAATGTATATTATGATTTGCCTGAATCAGATACTCTTGAATATAAGCTTTCGCGAGTTGAAGATGCTAATGGTTGCCTCGCAACCGATTTGACCGGCAAACTTGTTGCGAGAATATTTCCGGGGTTTGAAATCCCTCAGGGATTCTCGCCTAATGGAGACGGGTTCAATGATAAACTCGAGATAAAAGGGTTAAATCCACTGTGTCCGGATGATCAGGAGATTGACTTAAGGATAGTGACATCTTCAGGCAGCGAGGTGTTCCACATGAATAATTCAGGGGGGCAGGACTGGAAAGACTGGGATGGAAAAGATACATCCGGAAAAGATCTGCCGGAGGGAACATATTATTATCTTTTGAAAATAAAAACAGTGCTTAATGATGATATTTATAAATTGAGCGGATTCATAATTCTTAAAAGATATTGATTAAATGCGAAAGGCAGCTTTCATAATCTTATGCTTTTCTCTTGTATCGGCACCGGGGTTGTCTCAGAAAGATACAAGGATCAGTCTTGGTTATCCTGTCTTCAGCCAGTATCTTCAGAATGGCCTGATGATAAACCCTGCATATTCCGGGACAAGGGGAGCATTAAGCACATTTCTGTCTTACAGAAAACAATGGATGGGCATGAAAGGCTCACCGGATATCAAATCGCTGGCAATACACACACCGATGAAGAATGACAAGGTAGGTCTTGGTCTTACGGGGCAGTTCATGAATTATGGCTACACTAAATCTGTAAGCATCTACGCCAGCTATGCTTATTATTTAAGAATAGGTCCGGGTAAACTCTCGCTTGGCCTCAGGGGAGGGTTCGACAGGTCTAATACGGATTATACCGGGATTCTTCTCTCTCATGAAGGTGATCCTGTATTTACTGTGAACGAAAAACCATATATGTTGCCAAATGTAAGCGCTGGCGCGTATTATTTTAATCAGAAGTTTTTTGCCGGTGTTGCTGTCCCTGCTTTCCTCACATACAATAGAAACGCATCAGGCAATGTTCAGGCAAATCATAGTTTCAGTGCATACGATTTTATGTTTTCTGCAGGAGGTCTGATATCATTTTCCCAATTTCTCAGATTCAAGCCGTCTATGCTAATGAACTATTCATTTGATGATGAAGAAAAAATTACACAGCTTGATCTGAATGGAAATTTTATACTGGCGGATCTCATCTGGGTTGGCGGATCGTGGAGAACGACAGAGGAGGTTGCAGTGGGAATATTACAGGTTCAGATCAACCCGCAGCTGATGTTTGGATTTTCATATGATTATCCGGTAGGACGGATGGATTATTTTTCAAAAGGATTCCTGAATGGTTCAAGTGAGTTCATTTTGAGATATGAATTCGGATATAAGGTGAACGTTTCAAATCCAAGGTATTTTTAATATGAGAAGGTTTTCGGATATGATATTCATACTGCTGGTGCTTACGCTTCATGCGGAAGTGAATTCCCAAAATCCTTCAACCTACAGGATTTCAGATATAGATCTAAATGAAAGAGCCTTCAGCGATATTTCACCTGTGATAGTTAAAGACGGATTAATCTTCTGCTCAGACAGAAGATTCAGCTCAATTACTGACAGGACTGCCTTTGATGGCCGCAGAATTTACAATATGTATCTGGCTGTCAAAAAAGACAGTACACACTTTGAAAATCCCAAAATGATCTCGGGTGAAAGAGTCATGAAGTTCAATAATGGCCCATTGTGTGTCAGTTCCGACGGTAAAACTGTATATTTTACAAGTGAAGTAGAGACTGGAAAACAATCGAAAAGCAAAAAATTCAGGAACCGGAACGGTATTTTCATTGCGAACCTTTCAGGTACTGAGCTAACATCAGTCCGCCCTTTCAGGTACAACAGCCGTGATTATGAAACTGCACATCCTTCAATAAGTAATGACGGCAAATTTCTTTATTTTGCATCGAATATGCCGGGAGGACTCGGGAAATCTGATATATATTATTGTGAGAATGTTAATGGAGAATGGTCCAAACCAGTTAATATGGGCCCGGCAATAAATTCATCGGGTATTGAAAACTATCCTTTTATTCATCCATCCGGCCGGCTTTATTTCTCATCCGATAAAGCAGGAGGAATCGGTAAGCTTGATATATATGCAACATCAAAGTTTAATGGTGAGTGGGATACGCCTGCTCTGATACCGCCGCCTGTCAATTCAATATTTGATGACTTTTCAATTGTTGTGGCTGACGACCTTAAAACAGGATATTTTTCATCGGACCGCAGGAATGACGATGATATTTTCGCTTTCACATCGACAATTATAAGAAAAGCAAAATGCAATGCAATAGTTGAAAACAGCTATTGCTACAGGTTTCTTGAAGAGAATGCCGTAAAATATGACACACTTCCATTCCTGTATAGATGGAATTTCGGCGATGGGACCACGGCTGATGGCGTTTTGGTTGACCATTGTTTTGAAAGCCCAGGCAAGTATGTCGTCAGGCTTGATGTTGTAAACCTTGTTACGAAGGAAGTCATCAATAATGAAAAAACCGATACTATTCTTGTAGAGGATGAAGTTCAACCTTATATAACAGCGCCTGACGAAGCCGAAACCGGGAAGCCGGTAGTGCTCGATGCTTCTAAAACTAACCTGCCGGGATGGAATATCGGTCAGCTTTACTGGAATTTCGGTGATGAGACAATTGCAATCGGCGACAGAGTTGAAAAAGCATTTATTCACCCGGGAACTTATAATATCCAGCTTATTGTCACGGAAAAAGCCCAGTCTGGAAGAGTATCCAGGGAAGCATGCGTTTCCAAAAATATTACAATTACAACAGGCCTGAAGGTAAATTAGATTAAATTTGATTCGATGAAATTGTTGAAATCACCATATAAAAGTTTTCTCTTACTATTGTTCATCTGTTGCATCCTTTATAACCCGAAAGCATTTACGCAACCTGTTCCGGGTAAAGATGAGAACATTCCATTCCTTGTTACCTTCGGCAAGGATGGGAAAACTTCATGGGGAGATGACACCTTTCATTCTGTCTGGTTCTTTTCAATAGCAAAGGATTATACCCGGCCTTTTTATATTAGGATCTTTGATCCTGATTGCGGAGGCGAACACGATGAAATACAGGGCGATTTTAATTCAAGAACATTATTCTCCGTCTATGGGGGAAAGGGTGTTGACCCTAATATAAATACAGAATCGAGGGGTGATGAGCGAGGCGTGAATTTTAAGAAAGGAAACCTGCTTGTTTCAAGGCTTTTCTCTAATGATGCAAAAACAGATAATAAGTATTATGTTTTTGGACCCTTCAACCCGACAGATGGTGATTTTAATCCTAAATGGAACAGCTACATATTTAAAATAGTTTGCGAAGGAGTTACGGGCGATGATGGTAATTTATACAGATATTTTCTGAGTAGCGACCCGAATAACGATATTCCTGTTGAAGGTGCCAATGCATTCACGTATAAGTATATTTTCAGAATGTGGAATGATTTCAGGAGTGTCGCTCATATATATCCTTATATAGATACAGGTATCATCTCAGTAAAACAGAGTAACTTCGACTGGGATGCGGATGGAAAAATTCTTGTTGTTTCCCGGTATAAACAGGGTATCGAAGTTCCGATATCGACAGAGGATAACTGGGTGCAATCTGTAATTCCTGTTGAACCAGGTGAAGTGAATTCTTCACTCGATTTTCAATTCATTAAACGACAGGGTGAGCTTGTCAAGAACAATAACGTTGTAATTACGACAAAGAACCAGAGGAATGAAGCAATGCCATTTTACAGTTCACCGATAGGAGGAGTTCCGGTATATGTACCTAAAACTGTTGTTCAGAAACTGCCACCAAAAAAGTAATCGTGATGCTTCCCTGTAGACAAGTTAAGATCTTAAGCACATTCCTGTTGTGCTTCTTTTTATTTTCTGCAGGGGCATTATCACAGAAATACGGTTTTCGGAATTATGGTGCGGAGTATGATATACCAGATGGTTTTATATATACTATAAATCAGACCAATGATGGTTTTCTCTGGGTTGGAACAGGCAGCGGGATGGCAAGATTTGACGGATATAATTATTACAGGGTCAGTTATCCGGATTCTGTCGACTCACGAAATCCATACGTAAGTTATAAAGACTCGAAAGGAACAGTATGGATTGGCTGTAATGACGGGTCAGTATTTTATACTGCAGGTAATAACCTCAGGAAGCTTAATCTTAATAATAGCAGGAGCATAAGCCAGATAGTGCAGGGACCTGACAGCCTGCTTTATATAGTTCCCCAGGGCAGAGCTATTTTTTGTATCGATGTGCTTGAGCCGGATTCTGTAAGGCAATTTCTGATCCCTGAAGATCAGACGCTTTTTTCTGCAGCGTTCAGTGATAATGGACGGCTTCTGGCAGGAACACAGGGAAGCATTCTGTTTTTTGAGCCTGGTAAAGATTCATTAATTGTCAGGGATGTTGTTGAAGGATTTGATTATTCATCAGTGACTTCTGTCTGCAACACAGGTGATGGTAAATTTCTTGTCGGAACAGAGGATAACGGGTTGTTCATTCTTGATACAAACCATGAAAATGAGCTAAGGAGAATTAAGGGTTATCCTGAATTCTCGGCGCTTAATATTAAATCAATCATGTATGATCCGGCAAAAAGGATCTGGATTTCTACATTTGGCTCAGGTGTGATTGAGTTTAATCTGGGGAATAATGACAGCATAAAATCAATCCATCATTATAATACGACAACAGGGCTACCTTCAAATGATGCAAGACTCGTTTTCAGGGATATTGAAAACGATTACTGGTTCGGTTTGTTCGGCGAAGGTCTTTCGATGCTTGTTTCTTATGCTTATGGCTTCTATACACCCGGCAGAACCGACCAGGAGAATGATGTGATTTATACAAGGAATCTTGGCCGGAACTATCTCCTGGGAACACCGGCAGGTTACCACATTTTTGACGCTGATGATGGAGTGTCATTATCATTTAATCCGATCATCAAAAAAACAGGAAATGCAGTTGCACTTTCGTATTATCTTGATGATAATGACCGTCTATGGATAGGCACTAACGGAAAGGGTTTATATATGAAGGAACCCAACGGACAGATCAGGCTTTTTTACCGGTCAGGTGATACGGGCTCTGACGAGATTCGCGACATAAAAATTGACAATGATTATATATGGCTGGCGACAACGAATGGCGTAATAGTTCTTAATAAGAAATCAGGGTCAGAGCTTAAACGTTTCGGAACCAATGAAAGCCTTCCTCATAATTTTATTAACAGTCTTTTCCCTTTTAAGGGGATTATTTACATAGGAACAGAAACAGACAGGCTTTACAGTATTGACAATAAACTCAACCTTACAGCAGGAGGGTGCCAGATGACAGGAAGCACCAAGAACAGGATTCTTGCATTTTCTGCAGATAAAGAAGGAACGATCTGGACCGCAACAAGTGGTAATGGAATATTTGGATGCTCCGTTGACTCAGTGAAATCGAAAACAAGGTCGGATGGATTGTTTTCAAATTATTGTTATGGTATTCTTGCAGATTCAGAGAATAATATCTGGGTAGGACATGAAAAAGGGTTTTCAGTTGTCGATTCAAAAACAGGGGTGATACGAAGTTATGGATCCGATTACACCCAACAGGGCGTATGCAGACCAGGAGGTATGTTTGAGTCGGCTGATGGAAAGATTTTTTTAGGTACAAGCTCAGGGCTCGTTTTATATAATAAAAAAGCTGATCCGCAGATTAGCATACCTGCAATTAATAATATTGTCTCAATTAATATTGATGACAGGGAATACAGTTATACCCCGGTTCTGAATCTTCCCTACAGGAAGTACAGGGTAACAATTAATTACTCAGGGATAAATTTCAGCGATCCTGATAAGGTTTACTACAGTACATATCTTGAAAACTTTGATACAGACTGGAGCCCGATAACGAAAGACAGAAAAGTATCTTATAATCTCAGCGACGGCGATTACAAATTTCATGTTGTCTCTCTCGATGAAAACGGAGTTTCAGTTGATTCAGGAATTATTTTATCAATTGTAATAGAAAGGCCGCTTTATAAAAAATGGTGGTTTATTTCAATGATTGTAATTGCAGTTGCATGCATAATTATTCTCATTATACGACAAAGAGAGAAATCTCAGAAGAAGATTCAGGCTTATCTTGAAGATGAGCTCGATAAAAGAACGAGTCTTATAATGAAACAAAAAGGTGAGATTGAACTTCAGAACATTGAAATTACTGATAGTATAAATTACGCTAAACGTATTCAATCGAGTATACTTCCTGATGTCGGAAAACTGAAAGAGAACTTTAATGAGGCATTCGTACTCTTTCATCCCAGGGATATTGTAAGCGGTGATTTTTACTGGTTCGATAAGGTTGATGACGACCATTTTATTGTTGTATGCGCCGATTCGACAGGACATGGCGTTCCTGGTGCATTCATGTCAATGATAGGATCAACTTTATTGCAGGATATTGTAACAAGGAAAAAGATTTCAAGACCGTCGCAGATACTGAGTCTGCTCGACCAGCAGATATTCTCAACGCTCAACCAGAATTTCGATATGGGGGTATCGAATGACGGAATGGACATGGTAGTGTGTGAATTCAATCTGAAAACAAGACAGATAAGATTTGCATCTGCGATGCGTCCTATTATTATGGTGATGTCGGGAGAATCCTATTATATCAAAGGTAACAGGTCATCTGTGGGAGGTGAATCTGCTATAGATAAGTACTTTGACGATCAGGAATATTTCCTGAATGAAGGGGATACGGTATACCTTTTCTCAGATGGGTTACCTGATCAGTTTGGAGGAATTGACGGCAAGAAGATGAAAATCGCGCGGCTGAAAAAGCTTATCGACCAGATTATGAAAATGCGAATGGCTGACCAGGAAATTGCAATAATGAAATTTTTCGATGAATGGAAAGGAAGCTATGAGCAGATCGATGACATACTGATGATGGGTATCAGAGTGTAATTTCAATAAACATTGTTCTCACCGACTATAATCTCATTTGTTGATACAGTATTGCTTCTGTTAAAGGCCCTGTCTGTTATATAGAAATCGTACTTAATAGTGTCATAAACACTGAAAAAGGAATATTTGAAAGTCACTTCAATTATTCCTTTCAGTATTTTATTCTGACCAAGCTTTTCCATATACGGGATCCTGAATGACGAGATAAAAAATGGATCAGGGTTAACAGTATCTCTCAATACCTGAACCATTGATCCGTTAATTTTTCTGAATGGTGTTATTATGAGATTATTTGAATCAGATTCTTCACCTGTTGAAGGGTCGAGACCAACATCTCCATCTCCATCTTCGAAATAAAACTTCAGCCTGCCTCCTTTATTTGAATTTCCAAGTATATCTACTGTGTCGAATATTTCAAAGCTCCTGTATTCTATATACGGCTCAGCAGGAAGCGATTCTATCTTGTTGCATGAATAAACTGCAAAAGGAAGAGAGAGAAAGATAGTCAGCCGTATTAGTTTTTTCATTTATGTTATTGAGCAGTTAATATTAAACAAAAACCGCACCAAAATGATCATTTTTTTCGAAAAAATAGTCTTACAGGCACTCCTGTGAAGTTGAACTTTTCACGCATCCTGTTTTCAAGATATCTTTTGTATGGATCTTTAACATATTGCGGCAGATTGCAGAAGAAAGCAAAAGATGGTGTATATACAGGCAACTGAGTTACATATTTTATTTTAACATATTTGCCCTTAAGAGAAGGAGGCGGATTATTATTGATTATTCCAAGCATAACTTCGTTCAGCTCGGATGTGCTTATTTTTCTGCTCCTGTTCTGATTCACTTCCTCAACTACTTCAAGTACTTTATGTATTCGCTGTTTGTTTGTTGCTGAAATGAATAGTACAGGATAATCTGTGAAAGGAGCTGTTTTTGCCTTTATTTCCTTTTCAATATTCGCTGCAGTATTTGTTTCCTTTTCGATCAGATCCCACTTGTTCACAAGTACAATCATCCCCTTATTATTTTTTTGTATAAGTGAGATTATGTTCATGTCCTGTGATTCAAGCCCCCTTGTGGCATCAATAAGCAGAAGGCAAATATCGGAGTTCTCTATAGTTTTAATTGCACGCATAACAGAGTAAAACTCGATATCTTCATCTATTTTAGCCTTTCGGCGTAAACCGGCTGTATCGACAAGAAGGAAATCGTGATTGAATTTATTATACCTTGTATAGATAGAATCCCTTGTTGTGCCTGCGATTGGGGTCACGATATTCCTTTCTTCACCAAGGAGAGAATTCACGAGCGATGATTTGCCGACATTAGGCCGGCCGACAATAGCTATTCTTGGAAGTTCAGGCGTTTCAGCAGGCGTTTCTGCCGGAAGATTTTTTACGACTTCATCGAGAAGATCGCCTGTGCCGCTTCCGTTAACAGAACTGAGAGCATAATAATCGCCAAGCCCAAGTGAGTAGAACTCTGTTGCATCAGCAAGTCTTTCGTTGTTGTCAACCTTGTTCACAACAACTATAACCTTCTTGTTAATCCTGCGCAGAATGTCTGAAACGGCTTCATCGAGCGGGTGAATACCGGTGGTAACATCTACCATGAAAAGAATAAGATCGGATTCCTCAATTGCAAGTATTACCTGTTTATTGATCTCTCCCTCGAATATGTCATCTGAATTCCGCACATACCCGCCTGTATCGATAACCGAGAAATCTATTCCGTTCCAGTGTGATGTTCCGTAATTACGATCGCGGGTAACGCCGCTTGTTTCATCAACAATCGCCTCTCTTGAATCGGTCAGCCTGTTAAACAAGGTTGATTTACCGACATTTGGCCTGCCTACTATTGCTACTATCCTGCTCATTCCTGAATTTTTTACCTGTAACCGAACCTCTTAAGTTCATGGGGTTTTCCCCGCCAGTCTTTTGTCACTTTTACATGCATCTCAAGGAATACTTTCTTCCTGAAAAATTCTTCCATATCAATTCTTGATTCGGTGCCAACTTTCTTGAGCATTGATCCTCTATGACCAATTATAATACCTTTCTGGCTATCGCGTTCAACATGAATTAAAGCACTGATTCTGAGTATCTTTTCTTCTTCCCTGAAACTTTCAATTTCGATTTCTACTGAATAAGGGATCTCTTTCTGATAATTTAAGAGTATTTTCTCCCTTATAATTTCAGCTGCAAAAAACCTTTCATACTTATCAGTAAGTTGATCCTTAGGGAAATAGGGCGGATTTTCAGGTAGTTTCCCGAGTACTATTTCAAGAAGATGATCAAGGTTGAAATTCTTTGTTGCAGAAACAGGTATGACGGGAGATTCCGGGAATATTCCATTCCATTTTTCTACAATAGACTCCAGCTCATCCTGCGTACTTAAATCTATTTTATTTATAACAACAACGACAGGTATAGTCGATTTCAGAATCTTATCCAGATATTCATTTCCTGAATGATCCTTTTCTGTAACATCTGTTACAAAAAGTAATACATCTGCATCGGTCAGGGCTGAATTAACAAAGCCCATCATCGATTCCTGCAATTTGTAATTAGGCTTGAGAATGCCCGGAGTATCGGAATATACGATCTGAAAATCATCGCCATTAACAATTCCCATTATCCTGTGTCTTGTAGTCTGAGCTTTGGGTGAGACAATCGAAAGCTTTTCACCGACAAGAGAATTCATTATCGTAGATTTACCCACATTGGGTTTACCGAGAATATTTACAAATCCTGATTTATGTGCCATGATCAGAGATTAAAATATCCCACGCTTAAGCATACTTATTTCTTTTTCAGTGAGAAACCGCCATTTCCCTCTTCGTAGATTTTTTTTTGTGAGTCCTGCAAAATAAACCCTGTCAAGCTTTTTAACCTTGTACCCAAGGGCTTCAAACATTCTTCTTACAACTCTGTTTTGTCCGGAATGGAGTTCGATTCCAATCTGGGTTCTGTCATCCGGATCGGCAAATGAAACTGCATCGGCAGAAATGGTCAGATCATCAAGCAAAACTCCCTCTGTTAACCTGAAAAGATCGTTTTTTTCAACCTGCCTGTCAACCCAGACATGATAAACTTTCTTTCTTTCGTATTTCGGATGTGTGAGCTTTCCTGCAAGATCACCATCGTTTGTCAGCAGAAGGACACCCGTTGTTGCCTTGTCGAGCCTGCCAACCGGGTAAACTCGCTCAGGAAAATCATCTCCAAGCAATTCAAGAACTGTATGTTCGGCATGAGGATCTTCCACTGTTGTAACATAGTCTTTCGGCTTATTCATCAGGATATAGACTTTCTTTTCAGCATGAAGCTTTTTATTCCTGAATCTTACATCATCTGATAAAGAAACCTTTGTGCCAAGATCAGAGACAATTCTCCCATTCACTGATATCAGTCCGTTTTTTATATGTTCATCAGCATCACGTCTGGAACACAACCCACTGTTTGCAATGAACCTGTTCAATCTCATCTCTCCAGGCGCTCTTTTTCCGGAATTTTTGCTCACAGGTTTTTTTTGAACTTCAGCTTTCATAAGTCTATATCAGGGTGCAAAGGTACAATTATTTGACGATATTAATGTTGGAGATTTTTTTGCAAATTTGTACTCAAAATTTAAAGTAATGGCGCTAATAAAATCAATCTCAGGTATACGGGGAACAATAGGAGGTAAACCCGGTGAAAGCCTTTCGCCGGTCGATATAGTAAAATTTGCTGCCGCTTTCGGAACATGGGTTCTGTCGGAATGCGGAAAGGAGAATCCAAGAATAGTGATAGGGCGCGATGCAAGACGCTCGGGACCAATGGTCAATACATTGATTGGAATCACGCTTCAGAATCTTGGAATATCGGTTACTGATCTCGGACTGGCAACTACGCCAACTGTTGAGGTTGCTGTAACAGGGTTGCATGCCGATGGAGGAATAATCATTACTGCAAGCCATAATCCGGCCGAATGGAATGCACTTAAGCTTCTGGCAGGTGACGGGGAGTTTCTTTCGGCTGCCGAGGGTGCAAGGGTTCTTGAAATAGCATCAAACGAGGATTTTACTTTTGTGCCTGATACAAAACAGGGGAGTATTGATACCGATAATTCGTGGGGTGCGAAGCATATTGACAGGATCCTTAAAATGAAGAATGTTGATGCAGGCGCTATAAAAACAGCAGGTTTCTCAGTTGCAATTGACTGTGTTAATTCAGTAGGAGGATTAATAGTGCCGCAATTGCTTAAAGCCCTTGGAGTAAAGAATATAATTGAGCTTAATACAACACCAGATGGTAATTTTACTCATAACCCGGAGCCACTTCCTGAAAATCTTCGTGATATTTCTTCTCTTGTTGTACGATCACAAGCTGATTTGGGAATTGTAGTTGATCCGGATGTTGACAGACTGGCTATCATCTGCGAAGATGGATCAATGTTTGGAGAAGAATACACTCTTGTTTCTGTTTCAGATTATATACTTAAAAACACCCCGGGCAACACAGTATCAAATCTCTCCTCGACAAGAGCCCTGAAAGATGTTACAGAAGGTTATGGATGTGCTCATTTTTCTGCCGCTGTCGGCGAGGTCAATGTAGTCGAAGAGATGAAGAAACGAAATGCTGTTATCGGTGGTGAAGGCAATGGAGGTGTTATATATCCTGAGTTACATTATGGGCGTGACGCGCTTGCAGGAATAGCTCTTTTCCTGTCTCATCTTGCAAAAAGCAGGATCAGGTGCAGCGAATTACGAAAGCTTTACCCGACATATTTTATGGCCAAGAAAAAACTGACACTGGCTCCATCGGCAGATTTTTCCAGCATAATGCAGTCTGTTATGAAAGCATTCAGTGACAAAAAGACCGATATACGCGATGGTTTATGGATAGATCATGGTTTTGGCTGGGTTCAGTTAAGGAAATCAAATACTGAACCGATAATGCGAATCTATTCTGAAGGCCGTACAATGGAAGAGGCTGAATCACTGGCTGATGCTGTGATTTCAATTGTTAAAAAAGTCTAATTAATCCTTAAAAAAATCATCCTGGCGGAATAAATATGTATTCATGTCTGTCTTAATAGCATGAATAATGAAACTTTATGCAAAAAAAATGCGATTATATCAGATTAATCCTTTTTAATACATTTGGCTACTATTTGAATCATATTAATTAAGGTATAGATGAAAAAAACTGTTATCATTTCAGGAGTTGCTGTGGCGGTGGTGATTATAGCCGTGATCATTATCGGAAGGATAAGATCCAAAGGTGAAGTTGCCAACCTGTATGTAGAGGCAAAGCAGGGTGCTTTCGATATTATTGTCACTACTACGGGTGAATTGCAGGCAAAGAATTCAACGGATATATACGGACCTGAATTTACACAAAGCAGGAACATCAGGGCAATGGATATAAAGATCACCGATCTTGTACCGGAAGGAACAGAGGTGAAACAGGGAGACTATGTTGCAACTCTCGACAGAACTACTTTCGATAATAATCTGAAGGATGAATATGAAAGACTTGTGACACAGGAGACAAACCTTGAGATGAAGATTCTTGATACTGCAGTCACGCTTAGTAACCTGAGAGATAATATTAAAAACCTGAGATTTTCAGTTGAAGAAGCCCAGATCACCCTTCAGCAATCAAAATATGAGCCTCCTACAACAATCCGTCAGGCAGAAATAGCCAAAGATAAAGCCGAACGTTCGCTCGATCAGGCTATAAGAGGATATGCTCTTAAAGTTGAGCAGGCTAAATCAGATATGCGAACAATGAGAAATAATCTTTCCGAGCAACAGCAGAGGGTTAACGACCTCGAAACTGTTCTGAAGAAATTTGTCATAACGGCGCCTTCAGATGGTATGATAATATACAAACGTGACAGGACCGGGACTAAGAGAAAAGTTGGTTCATCGATCAGCCCCTGGGATAACGTTGTAGCTACATTACCTGACATGTCATCGATGATATCAAAAACTTACGTGAATGAGATTGATGTCAGTAAGGTTAAAACAAATCAGAAAGTTGAGATTGTTGTTGATGCTTTTCCTGAAAAGCAATATACAGGTGTTGTAACAAGTGTTGCAAACATCGGAGAACAGCTTCCGAGTGCGGATGCAAAGGTTTTTGAGGTTGTGATTGCAATGAATGAATCGGATCCGATTTTAAGACCCTCAATGACAACAGGCAATAAAATAATAACAAAGACTATCGATAACGTAACATATATTCCCCTTGAAAGCGTACAGACAGGCGCCGACAGTATTCCTTTCGTATATCTCAGGAATGGTGATAAACAGATTGTGGTTCTTGGTGAATCGAACGAAAATCACGTTGTTGTTGAACAGGGTATTACGGCAGGAACACTTATTTATCTGAATACTCCGGAAGAACCTGAAAATTTCAGATTGAAGGGTGAAGAATTGATAGCTGTTATAAAAGAACACGAAAGATTAAAGAAAGAGGAAGAAGCGAAAGCCCGTGAAGCTGCACAAAGAGCTATGGGAGGATTCCCCGGTGGACCTGGTGGGTTTGGCCCGGGCGGATTCAGCGGTGGACAGGGTGGATTCACCGGCGCTCCACGCAATATTCCTGGCAACCAGGGTGCTCCTGCAAGTGCACCGGGTGGTTTCAGCGGAGCACCTGCAAACGCCTCCGGCGCTCAGCCATCTCAACCTGGTACTCAGGCTGGTCAGCCTGGTCAGGTTCCACAGGGTGCCTTTCAGGGTGCACCCAGCGGACAAGGGGGCGGAAGGATGATGAATATGACTGCAGAGCAAAGAGCTCAGATGCAAAAATTGAGGGAGTCAGGCGATACTGCTGCAATGCGACAGTTTTTCAGGAATATGCGACAGCAACAGGGTGGTCAGCCCGGCCAGCAGCAACAACGCAATATCAACGGAGAGGCCGGTTCACAGCAGAGGCCTGCCGAGCAACCGCAGGCTCAGCCTGACAATAATTAACCAACAAATTTAACTGAAACAATATGTTCAAGTTTATACTAAGATATTATCACGATATCGAGATAGCTGTCGAATCGATATTCTCAAATAAGCTGAAATCGATGCTGACTGCCCTCGGTATTATCTTTGGTGTTGCCGCGGTTATTGCGATGCTTGCTATCGGAAAAGGCGCAAAGCAGGAGATAATGGAACAGATGAAAATGGTTGGTGTTAACAACATTCTTGTTAATCCCATAATTCCGGATAAATCTTCATCTGATGAGGAAGGAGAGAAGCAGCAGAAAAAATTCTCAAGAGGGCTTAACATGCTTGATGTTGATGCAATCAGGGAAACGTTGCCTTCTGTTAAAAGGATCAGTCCGGAAATATCATTCAATTCAACAGCTGTTCTGAACGGAGTTAAATACTCCGCTAAGCTTGTAGGTGTTTCAAACGATTATTTTCAGCTTTATAATCTGCCCCTTGTGAGCGGCGCTTTCTTTAATGGTTACCAGGAAGAAAATGGTATACAGGTTTGTATTATTGGTGCAAACATAAGGGCAAAATTCTTCAGTAAGGTAGATCCTCTCGGTCAATATATCAAATTTAACGGCATCTGGCTTAAGGTTATAGGAGTTCTTCAGAAAACAAACGTCAATCTTACAGGCTTTGAGGAGAAAGGAGTAAATGTTTATAATGACAATATTTACATTCCTGTGCAGACAATGTTGCTTCGTTATCAGAACAGAGCCCTGCTGAACACAAAGCTTGCTTCGGAAGCATCATCGATGCAGTTCAATTTCGGCGGCGGTGGAATGGCAAGGATAGTTACAAGCAGTGCAGATGCCAGTTCAGATACGGAAACAAACTATAATCAGCTCGACAGAATTGTTGTCCAGGTTGCTGAAACAGAGCAGCTCAATTCCACAACAGAAATTTTAAGCCGTATGCTTGCAAGAAGACATACAGGTGTTAAGGATTTTGAAATAACAGTGCCGGAGCTTCTTCTGAAACAACAACAACGTACAAAGGATATCTTCAATATCGTACTTGGCGCTATTGCCAGTATATCATTGATTGTCGGAGGCATAGGCATTATGAACATAATGTTCGCCTCTGTTATGGAGAGAATAAAGGAGATTGGAACGAGAATGGCAATTGGCGCCAAGAAAATGGATATTGTCGTTCAGTTTCTCTCGGAAGCAGTTCTTATAAGCGTAACAGGTGGCTTCATAGGAATATTCTTTGGTGTTATTATGGCTAAGCTGATAGAGCAGATCGCAGGTATCATGACAATTGTTTCCTTCTTTTCCGTATTTATTGCTTTCGGAGTTTCTGCAGCCGTCGGGGTAATCTTCGGTTATTCTCCTGCAAAACGGGCATCTGAAAGGGATCCGATTGAATCACTGAGGTATGAATAAAACTTTTAAAATGAAAAAAACTTTCATCATTTCAATGATAGCCGGACTTCTGTTTTCGGCTACAACTACAAGGGCACAGGAATTAAGAAAATTAACTCTTGATGAAGTAGTAAAGATCGCTGAAGAACAATCGCCAAACGCTCTTATAGCAAAGCATAGATTTCGCAGCAGTTACTGGCAATACAGAACATTCGTTGCCGAATATCTGCCTTCTCTTACTCTCGATGCTACAACTCCTGACTATAGCAATGCTTATACAAGAGTATTCACAAATGGGTTATGGGATTATGTCAAAACGGATAACCTTCAGACAATTGGTTCACTTAGTCTTTCACAGAATATTGGCCTTACAGGTGGATCAGTAGCTTTGAGGTCTGATTTTACATATCAAAAAGATTATGAAGCCGGCACTGAACAGTACATAACAGTACCAACAAGTATAAGGCTTGTTCAGCCTATCCTGCGATATAATGAGCTTAAATGGCAGAAGAAAACAGAGCCGCTCAGATATGAGGCAGCAAAAAAAACATTCCTCGCAAATATCGAAGAAGTTCACCGTACTGCTGTAATGAATTTCTTTTCACTTGCCCTGGCTCAGATCAATAAACAGATTGCCGACATGAACTATCTGAATGCCGATACTCTTTACAGAATAGCCCAGGGACGATACGACCTCGGAACAATTTCTGAGGATGAGCTCCTACAGATGCAATTGTCATGGCTTAATACGGAAACAGCCAGGAAACAGGCTGCAATGAACCTCCGTGACAGGGAAATACGTCTTCGTTCATTTCTTGGTTTCAATGATCAGATAAGAATTGAGCTTTTACTTCCTTCAGAAATCCCTTCGTTGCAGGTAAGCGCCCAGGAGGTGTTTGATCTTGCGATGGCAAATAACCCTGAAATACTTACGCAGCAACTCTCGGTTTTATCTGCCCAGAGCAGCCTGGCACAGGCAAAGGGCGAAAGAGGCCTTAACGCGAATATTACTGCAAATTATGGATTGCAGGGAAAGGATGCAGCACTTGATGTGGCATACAGCGAATTGAGCAGAAGCCAGGGAGTACGCTTGAATTTTACACTGCCAATCCTCGACTGGGGGCTTGGAAGGGGTAGGTACCGAATGGCAAAATCAAGCCTTGAGCTCGCCCAGGTTCAGTCTGAACAGGCCATTGTCGACTTTCAGCAGAATCTTTATCTTGATGTTGAACAGTTCAATCTCCAGTCAGAGCAGGTGGCAACGGCCGCTAAATCAGATACGGTTGCAATGAAGAGATATGAAGTCACTAAACAAAGGTTCCTTATCGGTAAGATCGATGTTCTCGATCTTAATGATGCAGACTCAAGAAAAGACGAAAACAAAAGAGCTTACGTTCAGTCTCTTCAGAATTACTGGAATTATTTCTATAACCTGAGGGCTCTTACTCTTTTTGATTTCGTAAACAGGAAACCTCTTGAAACAGACTACGAGCAGCTTCTTCAATAAAATGGATGATATGATTCTTTAGGGGCTCTCCAGGAGCCCTTTTTTGTTTTTGATTTGTTTATGATGGTTATGGTCTCGTCACTAACTTCTTTATTTCAGTAATTTTGAAATTATTATAATTTAAATCTTTTTATAAAAAATTAATATCTTTGCGACCTCAATTAATCGGATCAACAGAATCATTTTGTAAACTAAATATCAAATTAACAGTCAGATGCAGAATAAAACAGCTGTCCTCATTCTTGCGATAACATTGGGCCTGGTGTCAATTTATCAGCTCTCTTTCACCGGAGCAACCTATAAAGTGAGGAAAGATGCAAAACAGTATGCACAGGGAGACCTTGTAAAAGAGACCAATTACCTTGATTCAATGAGTTCCCTTCCAAAGGAGAAGTGGAGTTTTCTTGGCAATACTTTCAAGGAAGTGCAAAAGAAGGAGCTGAATCTTGGTCTCGACCTTAAAGGTGGAATGAATGTCACTCTTGAAGTTTCGGTCGAGGATATCCTTCGTGCCCTTTCAAATTATAATAACGATAAAATATTTAATGAAGCTCTAAACAGGGCCGAACAGGAACAAAAAACCAGCCAGACCGACTTCCTTACACTTTTTGGCAGAGCCTTCCAGGAGCTGGATCCAAATGCGAAGCTCGCTTCAATTTTCGGAACTGTTGAACTGAGAGACAGGATTAATTTCAACTCAACAAACGAAGAGGTATTGAAGGTTTTGGACAAGGAGGTAACAGATGCAATAAATAATGCTTTCAATATCCTGAGCACCCGAATCGACAGGTTCGGCGTTGTGCAGCCAAATATTTCCCACCTTTCTACAAAAGGAAGGATACTTATCCAGTTACCCGGACAGACAAATCCCAAACGTGTAAGGGAACTGCTTCAGGGTACTGCAAATCTTGAATTCTGGGAAACGTATGAAAATCCGGAGGTAATCGGATATCTTGTTCAGGCTAATAATCTTCTTCGTGAGATAAGATCAAATACAGGTAATTCTGCTGCATCTTCAGCACAGACAGAAGGAACCGCTGCACAGGATACTTCAAAGAGCGCAAAGGACCTTCTTGACCTTATCGGAAAAGATACAGCAAAAACAACTGAAGCTGACACTCGTGAGACTTTCAACCTTCAGAATCCATTGTTTGGTCTTCTCAACCCGCGCGTTGATGCCCAGGGACAGCCATTACCAACTTGCCTCGTTGGTCTTGCTCTTGCAAAAGATACTGCAGCTGTAAACCAGATGCTGAGCATGAATCAGATTAAGTCCCTCTTCCCGCGAGACCTTAAGTTCGCCTGGAGCCAGAATCCTTATAAGTTTGATCCCACCAAGACTTTATATGAGTTTCATGCAATAAAGATCACAACACGCGACGGTCGTGCTCCCCTTGAGGGCGATGTTATCACTTCGGCACGTACATCTTCCGGAGTAACAGGGTCTGAAGTTGAAGTTAACATGTCGATGAATGCCGAAGGCGCAAAGACATGGCAGCGAATGACAAGGGAGAATATCGGCCGCTGTATCGCAGTTATGCTTGATGGTTATGTGCGTTCCTACCCTGTTGTTCAGAATGAGATATCCGGAGGAAATACACAGATAACAGGTGATTTCACAATTGAAGAGGCGGATGACCTTTCAAATATTCTTAAATCAGGAAAACTGCCGGCTCCGGCCCATATAATTTCAGATACAATTATTGGTCCGACACTCGGTAAAGAAGCAATCAATGCAGGTATGATATCATTTGTAATTGCATTTATAATAGTCCTTCTTTATATGGTGTTCTATTATAGCCGCAGTGCTGGTACAATTGCCGATATCGGTTTGTTCACAAACGTATTCCTGATCTTTGGTGTGCTTGCTTCGTTAAGTTCGGTATTAACCCTGCCGGGAGTCGCGGGTATAGTTCTTACGATGGGTATGTCGGTTGATGCTAACGTTCTTATATACGAAAGGATACGTGAGGAGTTGAGGGCAGGCAAGGGCATAAAGCTTGCCATTTCAGATGGGTATAAAGGCGCTCTCTCCGCAATCCTCGACTCAAATATAACAACCCTTCTTACAGGTATTGTGTTGTATGTCTTCGGTACCGGCCCGATCAGAGGATTCGCAACAACTCTCGTAATTGGTATATTCACTTCATTATTCAGCGCCATCTGGGTTACAAGGCTTATTTATGAATGGCTTTTGAAACGTAATACAAATCTCAGTTTCTCGATCAAGATCACTGCAAATATTCTCAAGAATACAAAAATTGATTTCATGGGGAAGAGAAAGATCTTCTATGGAATTTCAATCGCAGTTACTGTTATCGGTATAGCATCTCTCTTTATCCGTGGCTTGAACCCGGGTATTGATTTCACCGGAGGAAGAACTTATGTTGTAAGATTTGATCAGCCTGTAAAAACTGCTGATGTTGCAAAGAATCTTACAGATGCATTCGGTGAAACTCCACAGGTTGTGACATTTGGTAGTTTAAACCAGGTAAGAATTACAACCAAATACAGGATCAATGAAACTGGTGTTGATGACCAGGTTGAAACAGCTCTTTACGAGGGGTTGAAAACTATGATTCCCGCAAGTGTCACAAAAGAACAGTTCCTTGACAAATACAGGACAAGCTCCGAAACCGTGGGTCCAACAATTGCATCGGATATTAAAACCCGCGCAGTATGGGCAGTAGTTCTTTCACTTGTTATAATGTTCTTATACATTTTCATCAGGTTCAGGAACTGGCAGTATGGTCTTGGGGCAATGGTAGCTCTTGCACATGATACAATGATAGTAATAGGTATTTACTCTTTGTTCTGGGGCATTCTTCCTTTCACGATGGAGATGGACCAATCGTTTATTGCAGCTATCCTTACTGTTATTGGTTATTCTGTAAACGACTCGGTTGTTGTGTTTGACAGGATAAGGGAGTTCCTGCCATTGCATCGGAAACGTCCTGTAAATGAAGTAATTAACCTGGCAATGAATGATACACTTAGCCGTACCCTTAATACAGGTGTAACATCAATTCTCGTTCTGATTGCGATGTTCTTCCTTGGCGGGGCAACTATAAGGGGATTTCTTTTTGCAATGATAGTCGGTATAATTGTCGGAACATATTCATCGATATTCGTTGCTTCATCTATTGTTTACGATACATCAAGGAAGAAAGGAATTAAATACTAATCAGTATTAAATAATAAGAGCCTGTATAAAACTATTTTAAATGCAGGCTCTTTTTTATTTTCTTAACATTTTATTAGGTGAAGTTTAATAACTTTGTCAGTCAATAAAGTTTGTAAAGTCTTTAAAATTTGTAAAGTTTGTAAAGTTTAAAGTCATGAAGACTTGGTTGAGGCCTGAAGAGGATAAGAAGGACGATGGATTATTTGAATAACAAAAATTTTCGAAATCTGGGATAAATATGAGCGGACAGGAGATATTTGTCATCGTCATAGTGGTGCTGCTGCTTTTCGGAGCTGAAAAACTGCCTGAAATGGCAAGAACTTTCGGAAAGAGCATGCGCGACTTTAAAAAGGCTACTGATGACATAAGGAGGGAGATCGAATCAAGCACACAGGACATAAGGAAAGATTTTAATGAAGTGACATCTTCAATTAAAAGTGATGTAAATGAGCTTTCCGACAAAATAACCAGGGATGTGAATGATTTCAACGATACGATTGAAAATAACATGAACGATATAACATCACCGGTCAGGCAGGAGATGTCGGATTTCGCAGGGACTGTTCAACAGGATGTAAATGAAACTGGAGCCGTCATTGAAAACAGGCTGAATGAGACCGGAGAACAGATCGACAATAACCTGAATGAGATAAAGGATACCCTTGAGCCTAAAGAAGAGGGAAAAAAGGAAGATAAAACTTCCTCTGGTTATTACGGAGAATACTCCGATTGATTCTCAACTTACATGAATGATAAGAACAACCGGAATTACAAAATCATACGGTTCACTGAAAGTCCTCAAAGGAATTGATCTCGAGATTAAGGACAGAGAGGTAGTATCAATTGTTGGCGCAAGCGGCGCCGGGAAAACAACACTGCTTCAGATTATCGGGACACTAGATCGGCCTGATTCAGGCTTGGTCCGATATAATGGGACCGACATAAGCCGTCTAAACAGCAAAGCTCTTGCATCATTCAGAAATAGCAACATTGGTTTTGTATTCCAGTTTCACCAGCTTCTGCCTGAATTTACGGCTGTTGAAAATGTATGTATTCCAGCTTATATAGCCGGTAAAAGCAGGCAGGATGCATCGAAACGGGCTGCCGAACTACTTGGATTCCTTAATCTCACTGACAGGCTCGATCATAAGCCATCGGAATTGAGCGGCGGTGAACAACAGCGTGTAGCTGTTGCAAGAGCGCTTATTAATAATCCCTCTGTAATACTCGCGGATGAACCCTCGGGCAACCTCGATACTGAAAACAAGAATGAGCTTCATAAGTTATTTTTCAGGTTGAGAGATACATTCGGACAAACAATAATTATTGTAACACACGATCAGCAGCTTGCCGGGATGTCGGACCGGATCCTAAGGATCAAGGACGGGTTGATTCTGAATGAACAGCAGCAGCCATGAAACCGGATGAGCTGAAAGAATTTCTTGACGGGAAGGTTGAATTATACAACAGACCCGCTTTCATTGAATCGGACCCTGTCAGTATCCCTCATTGCTTTTCAGAAAAGGGCGATATTGAGATTGCAGGTTTTCTTGCGGCCACAATTGCATGGGGAAACAGGAAAATGATACTGCGCAATGCAAGGCGAATGATTGAGATAATGGATTATTCGCCATTGGATTTCGTTCTGAATTCTGAAGAATCTGACTTTGAGAGGATAAGTGGGTTCGTACATCGTACATTTAATTCTGCCGACCTGATCTATTTTCTGAAATCGCTTAAGAATATTTACGTTAATCTTGATGGCCTTGAAGCTGTTTTCAATGCTAATAAGACTCACGATTCACTCCAGCCCGCCATTCATGAGCTTTATAACATTTTCTTCCTGCTTCCCCATGAAAAAAGAACAGAAAGACATGTTGCCGATCCATTCAGAGGATCAGCAGCAAAAAAGATAAATATGTACCTGCGATGGATGGTACGAAAAGATAATACGGGTGTTGATTTTGGTTTATGGAAATCAATATCGCCTTCACTTTTATCCTGTCCTCTCGATGTTCATTCAGGAAGGGTGGCAAGAAAGCTGGGGCTGCTTACACGGAAACAGAATGATTCACGTGCAGTTGCAGAACTAGATGCAGTTCTCAGAAGTTTTGATAAAAATGACCCTTCAAAGTATGATTTTGCATTATTTGGGCTTGGTGTTTATGAAGGTTTCTGACGATTCTTATATTTTTTCAGAAGTATCCTGAAATTTACATCTTCATAGTTTTTTCGCTTTTTTCTGCCGTTTTTTTTGCTTCTGAACGAATCTTTGATTAGCTTAATATTCGAAATCATCTTCATCGGCATGAAATCAGAAATATCTGGTCAGTCGCAAGATAAGGGGAACAATCTAAAAGGGAAATTAAATTTTCTGGAGAAGCAGTTTGAACAATTTTCGTTAATTCTTCTGATGCAATTCTGATAACAGATTTGCGAACGGAGATAATTCTGGTTGCAAATCCTTCAGCCCTCAGGTTGTTTCAGGTGAAAGCTGAGGATATAGTTGGTTTCAGGGAGTCACAATTGCTTATTGTATCTGACATTGACAGGACAGATTTTTCTCGGCCATATATTTCAGAGATTCCAAAAGAATTAATTATTTTAAGGCGCGACAATTCTGAAGTCTTTGTTGAGATAAGATCTGCATTTTTAACTTTCAAAAACCGGCAATGCTTTATGGAAAGTTTCCGTGATATAGGTAATCATAAACATGCAGAGGAAGATTTGAAAAATTCGCTTCAGCATTTCAGGCTTCATATTGAGAATACCCCTCTTGCCGTTGTGGGTTTCGACAATCAGTTTAAAATCAATTTATGGTCTGCCAAAGCTGAGAAGTTGTTTGGATGGACAGCTGAAGAAGTTACAGGCAAGCATATATTCGAGTTTAAATGGATTCATGACAATGACCTTGACAATGTAAACGGATTAATAGATGATATGCTGAATATGAGGCAAGCAAGCATAATCAATATTAATCGCAACTACAGGAAGGATGGATCCGTGATTACATGCGAGTGGTACAATTCTGTATTATCCGACGACAAAGGCAGACCTGTATCTCTGCAATGTATGATACAGGATATAACCGGCCGTGAGGAGCTTGAATTGAAACTAACGCACTCCCATAACCTGATGCAGTATATTATTGAGCACAGCAGGAGCGCTATTGCAGTTCATGATAAAGAACTCAGGTATATTTTTGTCAGTACACCTTATCTCATTGAATATAACGTAAAGGCGAAAGATATAATAGGAAGACACCATTATGAGATTTTTCCCGATCTTCCACAGAAGTGGCGCGATGTGCATCAGCGTGCTCTTAAAGGAGAAATATGCAGCGCGGAAGATGATCCTTATGAAAGGGCCGACGGCACTATTGAATGGACACGATGGGAGTGCCGTCCCTGGTTTGAATCAGATGGATCAATCGGAGGTATTGTCGTTTATACGGAGGTGATCACAAAAAAGAAAGAAGAAGAACTGGAGCTTATTAAGGCAAAAGAAAAGGCGGAAAGAAGCGAGGAGAGATACAGATTATTTATTGAACAGACTACTGAAGGAATCTACAGCCTTGATCTGAAGCCACCTGTTAAAACCAATCTTCCTGTTGAAGAAATGATTGATTATATATACGATCATGCCTTCATGGTTGAATGCAACAATGCAATGCTGAAAATGTATAATGCTGCAAGTCGTGATGATATAATCGGAAAAACTCTTCTCGACTTCCATGGAGGAAGGGATAACGAAATCAACAGGGAAAACCTAAGAAAATTCGTCCTGAATAATTTCAGGATACAAAACATGGAAACGATAGAGACAGATGTTAAAGGTGACATTCATTATTTTTCAAATAACACTGTAGGTTTCGTCGAAAATGACCTGTTAGTAAGAATCTGGGGAACACAGTCCGATATAACTGAAAAGAAAAGATACGAGATAGAATTGCTGAATGCAAAAGAAAAAGCCGAAGAAAGCGACAGACTTAAGACAGCCTTCCTTCAAAATATGTCGCATGAAGTCCGTACGCCTCTAAATACTGTGGTTGGATTTTCACAATTGCTTGTTGAATCGTATGGCAATAAAAACCAGAAATACTATTCTGAGATGATCACAACCGGCAGTGATAAACTCATCAGGATCATTTCAGATGTTATTGAGATATCTCAGATAAAGACAAGCCAGGTAAAACTTACATTCTGCATGACAAATGTGGATTCTGTTATAAATAAGATAATCGGGAAATATAGTGAAACGGCAGACAAAAAGAACATAATCCTCAGATACAGCTCCAGGATAAATTCTTGTCCCGGCATACTTACAGATGCAATTAAGCTAGAAAAAATACTGACCCACCTTATTGATAATGCAATCAAATTCACAGATGGACCTGGTCTTGTTGAAGTATTAAGTACCATCCTCAATGGGAATGTTCATATTTCAATTACTGACACTGGTATCGGTATACCTGATGACATGCAGAAAGTAATATTTGAACCTTTCAGGCAGATTGAAACGGAACTTACAAGAACTTATGGCGGTAATGGTCTGGGACTTACGCTTGCTAAAGAATACACTGAACTTCTGCATGGCAGGCTTGTGTTGAACTCAGCTGCCGGAAAGGGGACCACGATTGAAATAGAGATACCGGTTTCAGCTGAAAAAATTCTGAAAGAAAACACAGTGACAAAGAATGTTGAAAAGATGAGAACACGCGCCGGTACCGTTTTGGTTGTTGAAGATGAGTACAGCAGTTTTAAATATCTTCAGGAATTACTCAAAAGTGAAAATATGAATGTTCTTCATGCCGGTAATGGGAAAGAAGCTGTTGAATTATGCAGAAACCATGATTTTATTTCGTTGATTCTGATGGACATAAAGATGCCTGTCATGGATGGAACTACATCAGCAAAAATAATAAGATCAATTAAACCCGGTATTCCTATTATTGCACAGACTGCCTTCGCAGTTGAGTCTGAAAGGGAGACGTACATGAACCTTTTTGATGATCTGTTATCAAAACCAATCAGGAAGAATGAGTTCAGAAAGATGCTGAATAAATTCATTACCGGTGAAATCAATACCTGAAGAATGCCCAATGATTTTTTCAGGTTTAAAAAGTTTATTATCCGGCAGGAAAGAAACGTTTTCAGGGTCGGAACAGATGGTGTTATACTGGGAGCGTATGCTGACGTTTCAAATGCCAGGCATATACTTGATATCGGCTCAGGAACAGGGCTGATCGCCCTCATGCTCGCTCAGAGATGTAATGCCGGCATATACGCACTTGAACCCGATTCCGGATCTTTCCGGCAATTGACTGAAAATATTGAATCAAGCCCCTGGAAGAGCAGGATCAATCCGGTCAATAAAAGGTTACAGGATTATTATCCCGATTTGAAATTTGATATCGTTGTCTCCAACCCGCCTTATTTCATAAACTCAATCAGGAATCCTGATCCGGCAAAGGCGAAGGCAAGACATAGTGATATACTCTCACAAATTGATCTTATTGAAGGTATTTCAAGGCTGCTGAATGAAAATGGAAGATTCCAGATAATCATGCCTGTTCCAGAAGGGAAAGCTTTCATTGTTAAAGCCGAAGGGAAAGGCTTTTATTGTAACGATATCCTGCATATAAAACCTTCGCCAGCAGCTGATGTAAAGAGGCTCATAATGACATTCTCCACGATGGAAAGAGATCTTTCTGAGAAAACGCTCGTTATAGAAGATGGTGTCAGGCGCAGTTTTACAGAAGAGTATATAGAGCTGACAAAAGATTTTTATCTGAAATTCTGAAATCAGATTTTAAGGTTTGTAATCTCACTTTCAGGCTGCCAGTATTCCTCTTTCATTTCTATCCCGAGAAATTTTAGTTCTTCAAGAACAGGGTTATAAATTTCAGGCAGAACAGGAATCTGTACACCCGTTGAACTGATCTTACCCTCGAGAATCAATTTTACTCCAATAGCGGCAGGAAGGGCAACGGTCCTTGAAATTGCTGTATTCCCCCCCAGTATGCCAAAATCTGTCAATGAGGATTTTATTACTTCTTTTCTGCCGTCAGGCCAGGAAGCAAGAAATATGTGCTGCATAATTATCATATCTCGTTCAGTCTCGCCAAGCATCATTTTTCTTATCATTCGATCGGATGTTATTTCAAGGGGAGTCGTCTCGTAATAATTCAATTTCTCATCGCTGAAAAATCCAAGGAAATCGAGAGACTGGATAGCAACGGATCCGGACGGCAAATCCAGTTTAGCAGCTACAGATTTTCTTATATCTGTGATTGTGGCTCCTGAACGTTCCGCAAGAAAATCCGAGTATGTCATCCCGCTATAATCCTTTAAAGTATCATCGAGCATGCCCAGGCTTTTAAAGGCATCTATAGTTTCACACCATCCCTTATATCTGAATGTTCCCCGGAATATTGTTGAAGCCTCAGTGATTCCGTATGTCTCAAGATAGTTTACAGAATCACGGTTGGCATAAACTTCAAACTCACCGATACCTTTGAATTCAAGAGTAAATGTTGACCGGAAGAGATTACGTGAATCTACCAGTTTCCTTTTCCCGTTATGCAGATAGAGGGCGCTGTTCAGACCTGCAAGGATCACACCCCTGGGACTCCATGAAAACTTGTATTTCATTGGGTTATCGGCAGCCTCAGGAGCTGGTAATGCTCCGCAGATTGAGTAAAATTGTTCTACTTTTCCTCCGTTTCGATGTATGAGATCAATTATCTTCATTGCCGACATATGATCGATACCAGGATCAAGCCCCATTTCATTGAGGAAAATTATGCCGGCATTTTTTGCGGCCTCATCAAGTCCCTGCATCTCTTTCTGAACGTATGATGTAGTAACAAGCGGTCTTTTATGAGCAAGACACAGCCTTGCAACCTGCGAATGATACTTATATGGCAGAAGACTGACAGTAATGTCATTTCCTGAAATAAGAAGATCCAGGGTTTCCGGATCATCCATTGACCAGTCAACTGAGGCCCCGAGTGGATTACCCCCTATCATTTCATCAGCCCTGCCTTTCATCGGAGATGCAATTACAATCCTGTAACCTTCACGCATCAGGTATTCAACAATTGGTTTTGCAACCATTCCAGCACCGAGAATCAGAACTTTTTTCATGACTTTCCAGATAGAAGATAATGTCTATAAAGTTAACATTCTTTTGCGTTATTTGCTACCTCTGATCGCCGCTACTTTACCACTGAGTTGCACGGGGTATCACGGAGTTTCATTTCTTTACGATCTTCAGCCCTGGGCTTTATGCTGGTCTTCCCCTGAGCCCTGCGCTCTGAGCTTTTTTCCTGGTCTTTGCAATTCTTAAAATCCTTCTATCTTTGTTTAGGTAACCAAATCCTGACCGTTATTATGCCTGAACCCGAACAGAGTTACGTTGAAACTCCTCTCATGAAGCAATATTACAGCATCAAAACAAAACATCCGGATGCTATTCTTCTATTTCGGGTGGGTGATTTTTATGAGACATTCGGCGAGGATGCAATAAAAACATCAGAGATTCTCGGAATTACACTAACAAGACGGGCAAACGGATCTGCTTCATTTGTCGAGCTTGCCGGGTTCCCATATCATGCCCTGGATATTTATCTGCCAAGGCTCGTACGGGCAGGCCAGAGAGTTGCAATCTGCGAACAGCTCGAGGACCCCAAGCTGACAAAAAAGATTGTAAAACGCGGCATAATTGAACTTGTCACACCAGGGGTATCACTTGATGAAAATGTTCTGAATCATAAAGAGAATAATTTCCTTGCTGCCGTCCATATTGATAAAAAAATAGCAGGTGTTGCTTTTCTCGATATATCTACAGGAGAATTCCTGACTTCCGAAGGATCTCCTGAGTATATAGATCAGCTTTTAAATAACTTCCAGCCCAAGGAAGTCCTTTTTGAAAAAGGCAGGAAAGAAGCTTTCAACGATTTCTTTGGATCGAAATTCTATACTTTTAAGCTCGATGACTGGATTTTCACTCCTGAAGCAGCCAATGACAGGTTGCTGAAGCAATTTGAAACAAGCTCTCTCAAAGGTTTCGGGGTTCAGAATCTTTCTTACGGAATCATTGCTGCCGGCGCAATTCTCTATTACCTCGATATCACAAGACATGAGCAGCTCGGGCACATCACAGGCTTATCGAGAATCGAGGAAAACAGGTATGTCTGGCTTGATAAATTTACAATTCGTAATCTTGAAATATTCCACAGTCCTTATGAAGGTGCAAAGACACTCATAGATGTGATGGATAAAACGATCTCACCTATGGGAGGCCGGTTACTTAAAAGATGGCTTTCACTGCCGCTTAAGGATATTCAGCCTGTATACGAGAGACTTGATGTGGTTCAGTTCCTGATTGAAAATAATAGTACACTCGATGAAATATCGGGTTTGATAAGGCAGATTGGTGATCTTGAAAGACTCATCTCAAAGCTTGCTGTAAACAGGATCAATCCCAGGGAGGTAGTACAGCTGAAAAGATCTCTCCAGGCAATCGACCCTCTGAAAGAGAAATGCCTGAAAAGCGGATGCGCCCCACTTATAAATATTGCAGAACAACTTAATCCATGCAGACCGGTTTTCGAAAAAATAGACAGAGAGCTTAATAACGATCCTCCTGCGCAATTAAATAAAGGTAATGTAATTGCAAAAGGCGTGTCAGCCGAGCTCGACGATTTACGTTCAATATTGTACAACGGCAAAGATTACCTCGAGGATCTCCAGGAACGTGAAAGTAAACGCACCGGAATCACTTCATTGAAAATCAGCTATAATAATGTTTTTGGCTATTACATTGAGGTGCGAAACACCCATAAAGACAAAGTTCCGCCTGAATGGATAAGGAAACAAACCCTTGTAAACGCCGAAAGGTACATTACTGAAGAACTTAAGGAGTACGAAGGAAAAATATTCGGGGCTGAGGAGAAGATCGCAGGTCTTGAGACAAAACTTTTCACCGATCTCGTTCTTTCAGTTCTTGAATTTATCCCTGCAATTCAGCTTGACTCATCATTGATTGCAAAGCTTGACTGCCTTCAGTCTTTTGCAGTAATTTCAATGCAGAATAATTACGTAAGGCCTGAACTGAATGATTCAAGGGTACTTGAGATTCATGAGGGCAGACATCCTGTTATCGAGAAGCAGCTGCCTGCAGGAGAATCCTATGTTCCTAATGATCTTTTACTCGATACTGATGATCAGCAGATTATCATTCTTACTGGTCCGAACATGTCAGGAAAATCCGCGCTTTTAAGGCAGACAGCCCTGATTGTTCTTATGGCTCAGACAGGCTGTTTTGTGCCGGCGAAATCTGCAAAGATAGGGATGATAGACAAAATATTTACGAGAGTAGGAGCTTCAGATAATATCAGCCTTGGCGAATCTACATTCATGGTTGAAATGAATGAAACTGCAAGTATCCTGAACAATCTTTCAGATCGCAGCCTTGTATTGCTTGATGAGATAGGCAGGGGCACAAGCACTTACGATGGTATTTCAATTGCATGGGCTATGGTGGAATACCTGCATGAAAATAAGCTCAGAGCCAGGACTTTATTCGCCACTCATTACCATGAACTGAACGAAATGGAGAATTCGTTCACACGTGTGCGGAATTATAGCGTTTCAATCAGGGAGCTTAATAATAAAGTCATATTCCTTAGAAAGCTCAGGAGAGGAGGGAGCGAACACAGCTTCGGGATACATGTTGCAAAAATGGCCGGAATGCCACGAAGTGTTGTAAACAGGGCTGATGAGATTCTTAAGGAGCTTGAACAAGGTCATCAGAAGAAGGAACTGACAAAACCGATTGCCGATCTGGCCGGACACAGGGAAGGCATGCAATTGAGCTTCTTCCAGCTCGACGATCCTGTCCTGAAACAGATCAGAGACGAGCTTCTTGAAATCGATATAGATAATCTTACTCCGATGGAGGCGCTTAATAAACTATATAACATAAAAAAGCTGCTGAAATGAAAATTTGCAAATTTGACCAGCCAATAACCCTGTATGCTTTTTACAACAGTGTGACTTACGTAACCTGATCACCAGACGTCTATTCTTTCATAAATATCACTACCGGGCAGAGTGTTTTAGTTCTAATTCAGTAATTTTATATTTTGTTTCAGTTACGATCAAAAACAATTATACCATGAAAAAGTACCTGTCGATACTGATATGCTCTTATATAATCGGGGTTCAGTCGGAAGCTCAGAATTCCCAGGTGAAGCAGATAATGCTAAACTCATTTAATCTTCAATCTTCTTCCCTGATACAGGATCCGGGTGAAAAAATTTCATCTCCCGGTTATGAGTCTTCAGTGTACTGGTTCCCGGTTCGTGTACCCTCAACAGTATTAACCGGACTTGTTTCAAATTGTGTATATCCCGATCCTTACCAGGGACTAAATAATATGCTCATTCCTGATGCATCAGATGAATTCAACAGGAAATATGATCTTGAGAAATTCAGCCATCTGCCGAACGATCCGAATCCCTGGAAAAAACCATACTGGTACAGGACAACATTCATTGTACCTGCCTCGGATAAGGGAAGAACCTTCCAGCTTATATTCAAAGGCATTAATTACAGGGCGGCAGTATGGGTAAATGGGAAGCAGATTGCCGATTCAGCAAAGATGTCCGGAATGTTTGCCCAATACAGCCTAGATATAAGTAAAAATATTGTTGCGGGTTCTGAGAATGCATTAGCTGTAAAAATTTACCCGCTTGATTATCCGGGTCTTCCCTCAACAGAGCAGCTTGAGGCTTTGGGTGATTTTTACCCAAACGGCGGTCCGACGGGTGACATCGGTAAAAATGTAACAATGTTGTGCTCGGTAGGATGGGACTGGGTGCCTCCGGTGCGCGACCGTAATATAGGAATATGGGCGCCGGTATATCTCAGAACAACAGGAGGAGTGACTTTCTCCGATCCGAAAATTGTAACTGATCTGCCTGATTTACCCGATACATCCCGGGCAACATTGTCATTAAGCCTTAACCTCATAAATCATGGTGCTTCTGATGAAAATGGAAAGCTTACAGTGACTGTTTCACCTGAAAACTTCACAGGGAAACCTTTCGAGTTCACACAGGATCTTCCCGTGAAGAAAAACTCATCGGCTGTTATTGAATTAACACCAGAAAAAAGAAAGGAACTCATTATCAATTCGCCTTCTTTATGGTGGCCTAATGGATACGGAAAACCGAATTTATATCGTATCAGGCTACGATATTCAGGGAATTCAGGTCTGTCGGATGATACCACATTTGTTTTCGGAATACGTACAGTAAGCACAAAGGCAATTGATGTGAATGGTTCGTGGCGGCGCGATTTTTATGTGAACGGGCGTAGAGTTCATATAACCGGTGGAGCATGGGTGCCTGATATGATGCTGAACCGCGATTCTCTCAGGTACGATTATGAGATGAGATTGTGCAGAAACTCAAATATAAATCTTGTCAGAATATGGGGCGGTGGTGTAACTCCTCGGGATGAATTCTTCGATGCTGCCGACAAGTATGGATTGCTTGTCTGGTCCGATTTCTGGGTCACAGGAGATACTCAGGGTGAATTCAAAGGATCTCCCGACTGGCCTCTTGAAGGAGATGTCTTTGTTAAAAACGTAAGGAGCACAATACTCAGGATAAGAAATCATCCGAGCCTTCTTGTCTGGACAGGTGGTAATGAGGGTCATGCGAGAAAGGAGCTTTATGATGTGATGAGAAACAGCATAATTAAGCTTGATGGGACCCGGCCTTACATTCCAAGCTCTTCAGGCTTTGCAAAGCTGCCCGAAGGATTTGAAGGCGCATGGCCCGATGGGCATCCCACAGGCGTGTATAGCGGTGGTCCGTACACGTGGCAGGATCCCAAAGTATATTATTCAAAAGCAATTGCGGGTAAAGATTGGGTGTTCAAGGATGAAACCGGCATTCCTTCGCAACCACCTTACAACATTATGAATAAGATAATCCCGGATCTTGTCTGGGATAAAACTCTTCCTTTCCCGCTAAATCATACCTGGGGTTATCATGATGCTGCTACGGGAAATGGCAGATGGGATCTTTATTATAAAGAGATGGTAAAAAGATATGACGAGCCATCAGGAATGGAGGACTTCTGTAATAAGATGCAACTTATGAATGCTGTTGGGTACCAGGGGATCTTCGAAGCTGCAGTACATAAGCTGAATGATATCGGGGGAGTAATGCTCTGGAAGCTTAATGCAGCTTTTCCGAGTGTTGTATGGCAGGTTTATGACTGGTATTTAATGCCAAATGCAGGTTATTATTTTATGCAGAACGCATGTGAACCGGTTCATGCCCAGCTCAATATTGCCACTAACAAGGTAATGGCTGTTAATAAGACATACAAAGATGTCACTGGCCTTACCTTAACTGCAGATGTTTACGGAATCGATTCAAAACAGGTATTCCATGAAGAAAAAGCGCTCAGCCTTTCTGCAACAGAAGTTGAAGAGACATCCGATCTCTCATCCGTGATTTCAAAGAACGCCGGTTTAAGTTTTGTTGTGTTAAGGTTGAAGGACAGATCAGGGAAAGCAGTTTCATACAACACATACTGGCTCGCTCCCGGAAATGATTGTAAGGCATTGAATGACATGCCACAGGCAGAAGTAAATATGAAAATAACAGGAAGCAGCAACGGTAAAGCCGATAAGACCTGGACTGTTGAGGTGTCAAATTATTCAGCAAAGCTTGCATTCTTTATGCGTCCGCAACTTATGTCGGATGGGGAAGAGGTGCTGCCGTCAATGTGGTCGGCCGGATATTTTACGCTTGCACCATCTGAAACACGCACTATAACTGTTACATGCCCGGATACAGCGCTTAATGGTAAGAAAACTGAGGTAAAGATCTCGGGATGGAATGTGCCGGCAATGACTTTGAATTTGAAGTAATTACATTTTTAACGCAGAGGACGCAGATTTTAAATCCGCGCAGAGAACGCAGAATGCTTTTGAGTCACCCTGTGAGGGATTTAGGGGTGATTCGTATAGAATAAGTCATAGGTTTTACTATGCCTCAGTGTTACTGTTTAATTTTATTCTCGTTTCTTATTTTAGCAACCAGCCCGGGTTTTACTTCAGGGGCTTTGTTGCCCCATGAATTTCTGATATATGTAAGCACATCAGCTATCTGATCATCGGTAAGATAATCCTGTGCAGGCATTATCTGACTGTAATTCTGTGTTTGCCCGTTGACTTCAATAGGTCCCTGAAGTCCCAGAAGCACTATTTTTACAAGACTGTCGGCCGGTCCTGTTATAGTTTGATTGCCTGCCAGGGGAGGGAATTGTCCTCTTACCCCGTTTCCATCTGCCTGGTGGCATGTGAGGCAGTATTTGGCATATTCCTGCTCACCTTTTTTTAACGATTCTGGTACCCTGGTTACATCTCTTTGGATTTGTGTGTCTGAAGATGTGAATCTGCTTTCATTCGGACTGTTACCACATGAAACAACAGATGATACTATGAATATGCAATGGATGAATTGAAAGAATTTCATTTACCTCCTTTATAAATAATTTTCCAGATACGTCCTTTTTCAGAATCAGAAACATACAGTGAACCATCCGGTCCCTGTGCAAGACCCATAGGCCTGTAAACGATGTCATTCATGTTTTTTATAGGGCTTACACCGGCAAATCCGTCGGCGAAAGTCTCCCAGTCGCCGGCAGGTTGGCCATCTTTGAATGGCACAAAAGCAACGAAGTAGCCCTTCTGCTCAAGCGGAGCCCTGTTCCATGATCCGTGAAATGCAATGAATGCACCGTTCCTGTACTTTTCAGGAAACATGGTTCCTGTATAGAAAAGCATGTCATTTGGTGCGAGATGACCGGGGAATGCCATGATAGGATCTTTTGCATCCTCGCATCTGCCCTTTGTTTTTGTATCTCCACCGTATTCGGGAGCCAGGAGTTTTTGTTTCTGAAACTGATCATAGTAGCAATATGGCCAGCCAAAGAAATCACCATCTTCAACGAGAAGAAATTCCTCTGCCGGCAGCTCTGCTCCCTGTTGCTCTGTATACAGATCAGGATAGAACTGGTGAAGCTGATCCCTTCCATGCTGAACAACATAGAGCTTATTATTTGTTGTATTCCATGTAAGCGCAATTGAATTCCTTATTCCTGAAGCATATCTGTGCCCGTCTCTGACCTGGTCCTGGTTTGTTTTATCAGCGCTGAATCTCCATATACCCGCATGCCTTTCAAGTTGTGGACAGGGATCAATACCTTTCGAGCCGGGAGTTCTATCCTTTTGCTGACAGGCATTTGACGGAGCTCCTACATTTACATATATACAACCATTATTATCGAGTGTGAAGGATTTGTCCTGATGCTGGTTCTGTTTCGGAAAACCTGTTGCAATTACTTCAGGTTCGCTTTTTGGTACTAGTACGTCCGGCGAAAGAGCCACCCTAAAAACTTCATCAAAATTGCTGTAATAAAGATAATCCTTACTTATCTCCATACCTGTTGTGAGCGTCTTTGAGAAATACTCTGTTACGTCTGCAGTACCATTTCCATCGTTGTCCTTCAAAGCTACAATTCCGCTGCCATTTTGAAGGGACCGTAAGGCAAGGTAGACGTTACCGTTATTTCCAACTGCAATGTGTCGCCCGGATCCTGTCTTATCGGCAAAGACGATTGCTGAAAAACCTGCGGGTACTGTAATGCCTCCGGATGATATACCGGGATTATTATTTTCCTCAGCCTGCGTTTGTTGGTTACCTGCGCAGGAGGAAAAAAATGTCACTACAAAGAAAGTAATCGTAATAGAAAAAATCCTGATTGTTTTCATAGCGAAGTTTATTAGGAAACTAACTGGTATCGCAATAAAAACAATCAGGAAACGATTCTGTTTAAAAGAACGCTCTTATTTCAGAACAATTTGATTCCTGGTTAGTATTCTTCAGGCATTGTTTTGAGCTGTTCGTAAGTAAATACGGGGCCATCTTTGCAAACGTAGGTTTTTCCCACATTGCATCTTCCGCATTTACCAAAACCACATTTCATCCTGTTTTCAAGCGTTGTAAAAATATCTTTATCCTGAAACCCCAGCTTTTTAAGAACCGGCATTGTAAATTTGATCATTACAGGAGGGCCGCACAATATTGCGATTGTGTTCTCAGATGATGGAGCTGCTTTTTCAAGAACAGCAGGAACAAAACCTATTTCTCCTTTCCAGTCAGCAGTCTGCCCGCCGGGATCCACTGTAGTTATAAGCTCTATATCAGGTCTTTCAGCCCACTCTTTCAGCTCATGTTTATATACAAGATCATTTACAGAACGTGCACCATATACTATAGTAATGTCTTTATATTTTTCACGAAGGTCAATTGTGTTCCAGATTACACATCGCATCGGGGGTAAAGCTATACCGCCTGCTATATATAGCAGGTTTTTTCCTTCCCATTCTTCAATTGGGAATATGTTTCCATACGGTCCCCTGAACCCGACAGTATCGCCAATTTCAAGGTTTGCGAGGGCATTTGTTACACGTCCGGCCTTCCTGAACGTACATTCGATATAATCTTTCCTTGTTGGGGAAGAGGCTACACAGAATGTAGATTCTCCTTCACCAAATACAGAATATTCTCCGAATTGTCCGGCCTTGAAACTGAATTTACCGGCATCCTCTGCATTTTTGAACTTAAGTCTGAATGTCCTTACATCGGGAGTCTCTTCGATGATTTCATTGATCTCCATCAGATAAGGCGTATAAATGTTTCCGTTCATATTAATCATCATTAGATATTCTGTAATTCTTCCAGTTGTTCTGATATATTCATGTCAACCGGGCAGGCTTCTGAACACCGGCCACAGCCAACGCATCCCAATGTATCATTTGTTTCTGGCATGTATGAGAACTTGTGCATTATTCTCTGCCTCCATCTCTGGCTCTGGACATTCCGGGGATTATGTCCTGATGTATGAAGAGTAAAGAGGCTGAAGCCGCATGAATCCCAGCTTCTGTACCTGACACCGTTCTTACCTTTTGTTTCATCCTGTATATCAAAACATGCGCATGTTGGGCATACAAAGGCGCAAGCTCCGCAGCCAAGACATCTGAGTGAATTTTCTATCCAGAACGGATTCCCGAATGCATCTGAAAGCTTTCCGGTTACCTTTTTATTGTCAAATTTTTCTTTGACATGTGCGATGATGGGTTTTGAATCGCCTGTCTCAAATAATGTTGAACATGATCCGAGGATTTCTAAACCTTTTTCAGTTATGAACTCAGCCTGATAATCACCATTTTCACAAACAGATAATAATATATCACTTCCTTTCTGTGAATCCGGAGCCAGCCCAACAGATGTACAGAAACAATACTCATCGCATTTGCTGCAACTGAAACCTATTACAAGAAGCTTCTCGAGCCTGGCTGAAAAAAACCTGTCATCAATATCGCGTGCGAATATTGAGCGAAGAATATCGAAGGCTGCGTTATCGCAGGGATGAGCGCCCCATAGAACGATTGAAGGTATTTTTTCAGGATCAACCGGAGTGATTGTGGTCGCAGTTCTGCTGTTAGTAAAAGAAAACAGGTTTTCAACTTTCGGGAATACAAGGTTCTTTACAGACAGCGTTGAACGGATATGACCTGAAACCACATCACTGAATTCGGGATTATACCTGAACTCCGTTTTGTTATCTGATCCATTTACGGGAGCATATATCTTCCCCTTTGCTCTTAGCTCATTGTATAGGCTGCCAAGTGATTGTTTCCTTATTATTCTTTTCGTGGTTTCCATTTAAATAATGAAATTTTCTTTGTCATTCGGATCATAAGTTGACATAGCTGAATGCATCTTTACCGAGGTCCCGGCCTGGACATTGAAGTGATCAAAGACCTTTCCCGAGAGATGCATCGAAAGCAGATGACAGGGAATTCCAACAGGACAGGCTCTGCCGCACTCTCCGCAGCCGACACAACGTCCGGCCAGATGCATTGCCCTTAGAATGTGCCAGTCCATATTGCCGTGTGCAGTTGCTTTTACAGGTATCCATTGAGGCTGATTGACTTCTGCTGCACAGCGTGTGCAATAGCACATCGGGCAAGCCTGGCGGCAGGCATAGCACCTTATGCATTTTTCAAATTGCTTTTTCCACCATGCAAATCTCTCTTCCGGTTTCAAAGCGATTATCTCATCGAGTTTTTTTCGGTATTCAGGAGAAATTGTCAGATCGGATCTTTCAATATAAGCCTGCATAACAGACATGTCAGGAAGCTCGAGAACTGATCCGTCAGAGTCAATCCCCATAACTATTATGTCGTCAGGCTTTACCTGCTGTTCAGATATGAGCACCATGATGCTTCTCATAACAGGAATTTTCGCAACTATCCCGATCTTCCCGAATTTTCTGACCTCAGGTTTTGTGAGGTAAACTGCAAGGTTCTGAACACAATTTTCATCACAGATAAGCTTTTCTGTCTTCTGAGGGTCAGAGATGAAAGAAGGCCTGATTACCCCGGTTGTACCTTTTTCATATCCTATTACAAGCTGAACCTTCCCGGATTCAAGCAATTCTTGTGCTTTTAAAGAAATGTTACTCATTTTTCACCTCCTCTTCCACGGAGTTTTCGACAATCTTCCTGTATGCTGTATAAGGACCGAGTTCACGGAGACTTGCAACAGTTGTATTGACTACTTCTGCCCATCTTGCTCCTTCGGCGGCCGAGACCCATGAGAATGTTACTCTCTCTTTTTCAATTCCAATAAATTCCATAAGGTCCCTGAACATTATCCAGCGACGTTTTGCATGGAAGTTACCTGAAGTATAGTGACAATCGTTTGGATGACAACCCGAGACTATGATGCCATCTGCGCCATTCTCAAATGCTTTGAGAAGAAGCATGAAATCAATCCTGCCGGTGCAGGGGAATCTGATTATCTTAACGTTTGATGCGTATTTGATGCGGCTCGTCCCTGTAAGGTCGGCGCCAGCATAAGTGCACCAGTTACAGACAAACGCCACTACTTTAGGTTCAAACTCAGACATATTTTATAATTCATTTAATAATGCAGTTACTTCAGCATAAACCTGCTTGTTTGTATATCCAAGAAGATCGATCGATTTTGATCGGCATAATGAAACGCAGGTGCCACAACCCTGGCAAAGGCCTTCGTTTATTTTTGCTACGGTCTTCACGATTTTGCCTTCACGATTTTTAAATTCTTCCTTTTCAATTGCCTGGTAAGGGCAAACCGACTGGCAGAGGAAACATCCTGTACAAGTGGAGTACTGGGGTGGAGCTGTCCTGTTTACAACAGCAATCAGTGGTTCTCTTGTGAGTTCATTCTGCGAGAACAAAGCAGCAACTTTTACAGCGGCCCCGGATGCCTGGGATACCGAATCAGGAATATCTTTAGGGTTCTGGCAGGCGCCTGCCAGGAAAATTCCTGCTGTGTTTGTCTCGACAGGTTTAAGCTTCGGATGAGCTTCTGCGAAAAACTTGTGCGAATCGTATGATACATGCAACTTTTGAGCAAGATCTTCAGCGCCCGGGTTGGCAACGCCTGCAGTTGCAAGAACGACCATATCTGCAACAACCTCGACCGGTTTTGCACCCAAAAGGGTGTCTACGCCTTTTACAATAAGCTTCCCGTCGCGCTCGTATATTGTTGATACTCTTCCCCGCACATAATTCACATGATCTTCCTCGATCGCCCTGCGAACAAACTCATCGTAATTCTTACCGGCTGATCGGATATCCATATAGAATACATGTGCATTGCCATCATGTACCTTGTGCTTATAGAGCATAGCATGCTTTGCGGTATACATGCAACATATCTTTGAGCAGTATGCAATCCCCTTTGCCGGATCGCGTGAGCCTGCACATGCAAGGAAGACTATATTCTTTGGAACCTGACCGTCTGACAGACGCCTGATCTCGCCTCCTGTAGGACCTGAAGCCGATGCGAGTCTCTCAAACTGCAACCCGTCAATTACATCTTTATATTTTCCATAGCCATACTCAGGGAAGAAATCTGCATGTTTTATATCGAAACCTGTAGCAATAACTATAGCGCCTATGCCAAGCTCGAGTATTTCATCCGGCTGATCGAACCTGATAGCCTTTGTAGGACAGACTATTTCACATACTTTGCATTTACCTTTTATATAATATGTGCAATGCTCCCTGTCGATAACAGGCTTATTTGGAACAGCCTGCGGAAAAGGGACATATATTGCAGGCCGCATTCCCATTCCCTGCTCAAATTCATTCGGTATCTTTTTCTGAGGACATTTTGTAGTGCAAAGGCCGCATCCCGTACATATTTTTTCGTCTATGCTCCTTGCTTTTTTTCTTATTTTAACCTTGAAATTTCCAATAAATCCTTCAACGCTTTCAACTTCAGCATAAGTATACAGTGTGATATTCGGGTGCTGAGCTACCTCAACCATTCGTGGTGTGAGAATGCATTGCGAGCAGTCGAGGGTAGGGAAGGTCTCTGAAAGTTGTGACATGTGACCGCCGATCGAGGGAGATCTTTCTACCAACACAACCTTATGACCTGTGTTTGCAATATCTAACGCCGCCTGTATTCCTGCGATACCTCCGCCAATGACAAGGGATGTTTTTGTTACAGGAACTTTTATAGGCTGAAGAGCATTGTTAAGCTTTACTTTTTCGACCTGGGTCCTCACTATGTCGATTGCCTTTTCAGTTGTAAGGTCATTTTTTTCATGAACCCAGGAGCAATGTTCCCTCAGGTTTGCCATCTCGCACAGGAATGGGTTCAGTCCGCCTTCAGCGCACGTCTTCCTGAATGTTGGTTCATGCATCCTTGGGGAGCATGCTGAGACAACAACCCCTGTAAGCTTATGTTCCTTAATTGCTTCCTTTATAAGCGTTTGCCCCGGGTCGGAACACATATACTTATAATCGACACTATGAGCAACATGTTTCAGCTTTCCAATTGTCTCGGCCACTTTTTTACAGTCGACTGTTGCGCCTATATTCTCGCCGCAGTGACAAACAAAAACTCCGATTCTAGCCATTTCTTTATATTTCCTCTTTAGATATTAACCTTAACAAAATGCCTTTTCAATCCCACCTTATCCGGTGTTAAGCCGACAGCCAGGCCTATTGCCTGTGTTACGAAAATAACAGGGATGTCAAATTTTGTGTTCCAGCATTTATTTATATCCGGGCGACGCATGTCGAGGTTTGAATGACACATGGGGCAGGCCACTATTATTGCTTCAGCGCCCCTGTGAACAGCATCCTCGATAATCTTTCCTGAAAGCTTTGAAACAATGTCTGTCCTTGATATTGATAATCCTGCTCCGCAACATTCAGTCTTAAACGCAAAATCTATCGGTTCCGCTCCGATCTTCTTCATTACGATATCCATTGTTTCAGGGTTTTCAACCCTGTCATATTTAAGGATCTTATTGGGTCTGACAAGAAAACATCCGTAATAGCATGCAACCCTATGCGTAAAAGGAGTCTTCACTTTCCCTTCAATTGATGGCGTTATGTATTTATCGATCCATTCAACAACATTCAGTATACGGCCCGAGCCTGTATAATCCATCCCGATAACCTCAGTTATCCGTTTCCTCAGGTCAGGCTTCTGCATCAGTTCGTGTCTTGTAACAACGAGCCTGCTGTAGCAAGCTGCACAAGGAACCAGAATCTCTTCCATACAGTTTTTTTCAGCCAGAGCCAGTATTCTTGCTGGAAGAGCAATAGATAGTTCTTTGTTAAGATTGTGAGCAGCTGTTGCTCCGCAACAATTCCAGTCTGGTATCTGATGAAGCTCAATTCCAAATGCTCCTGCCAGTGAAAGCACAGATTCATTGTAATCGCGTGCTGATCCTTCGAGAGAGCACCCGGGGTAAAATCCGGTTTTTACCTGTGACATATCTTATTATTTGCTTGTTTTTTTGAAAATTCCTGAAATCCCTGCCCTGTCTTTTATCATTCCCGGTATAAAATGAAGCTTCCCTCTTGATATCATTTTAGGTGCGAGGGTGACATCCTGGGTGAGCTTAAGCGACCGTCTCTTATAATCAAGTATCAATCCGAGTTCAAAAAGTCTTCCTGTATATTTAATTGAATTAAGAAAAGATTTATGAAATGATATGATATTTGCAGCGGATTTATGAGCTTTACTCTCATTAACTGATCGTTGCCTGAGGTAGTCCATAACAGAAGGAATATCGATTTCCATAGGGCATCTGCTGAGGCACATCTCACATGCAAGACAAAGCCATATTGTATGCGAACGCAGGACTTTATCGTCATTTTCTGCATCTTCTGTCTGAAGCAGGCGCATAACCATGCTTGGTGGAAGATCCATATCTCCTGCAAGAGGGCAGCCGGCGGAACACTTTCCACATTGATAGCACTTTTGAGTATGAACTTCTACACTCTTTTCAATTTGATACGAAAGTGAATTTCTTTCAATATGATGATCTGAATGAGACATAATTTAATTGTTATTTGAATAACACGGGAACAAAACGGGGTGTTTGCATTTTTGGTATCCGGTATACGCTATTTTGACAAAATATCTGTATGTCAATGTTATATAATGACTATTGGACATCTGTTAATAAATTAACAGATAAATATAATAACATAATCATTCCCGCAAAATGATTTGTAACATCTATCATAGGTTGAATATTAGATTCAGGTTATTGATTAAGAATGTGGGTAGCGTTTCACAGGAACCGTCTGAATTTGTCGCCCAGTTTGAAATAAGTATATTTTCCGGCGTCATCGCCGGCTATACGCAAAGCATCGCCTGAGGTTTCAAATGTGCTTTTTTCGCCTGAAATACGTGAGAAGTAGACATCATGGTCAGAGCCATTATCTTCACGCATTATAACATGAATCAGGTTTTCATGAATATCAGATTCAAGAGAGGCGTTACAAACAGGACAATAAAAATAAAGGGCTTCACCTTCCTCAACTTCAAAAGCAGGATGTTTTATACTTGAATAATTCCCAATCTGCGGATGCAGGAGCAGCAAACCGGATTTCTTTTTCTGATTTTTAACCTTCAGAATAAGATGATTACCTACACATATATCGGCAAGGCATTTTGGACAAAGAAAGTTGTTCATAATCCTGAGTTACTGCCTAATAAAACAATTTTTCTGTCAGTTAGTTCCTGAAAATCTGTTCAACATCATGTTCAATTCACACAGGTGGCGTACTTGCCGGGACATTGACAGAAGGATTGTATTCAGGATGTGAATACACAAGCGGCACTTTAAAGAAAACCTTCACCGTATCATCGAAGGTGACAATCTTTTCATTCTGAAATAAGATTATCAATGAATAATCAGAGCTTCTTCGGCACAGAAGCTTGTAATTTCTACTCCTGGCTTCTCTATTAAAAGAGAAGTGCTTTGACTACCTGAGAAAATATAGACAAGATCGTTTGCCAGTCGTTTGTTCCCTTTTTCGGAGGAAAGAGTGACATATTTCTCTTCAATTCTGACGAGCAGCGTTTTGAACAGGATGTCAATCTTCCCTCTGCTCACCGCCTTTCCGAAAGATTTTCGGCTGAGAGGACTTAATCTTCCGGGATTATCTTCGGGGCAAACTACAGTTACGTGATTCTTATCGGCAAGAAGAAGAGCAGACTCAATTGTTGAGTTGCCACATCCTGCAATAAGTATCTTCTGACCGCTGATACTTTCAGGATCGGATAGCCTGTATGCGACTTTCTCCATCTCCTCGCCGGGGATATTAAGCTTTACAGGGCTTCCTCTTCTCCCGATTGTAAGCAAGACAAATTGTGTACTGAATTGCTGTTTCGAGGAAGACATGAGATAAAAACCGCCATCCTTATTAACAATAGAGCTTATCATGCAGTTTTCCTGTAAAGGAATCCGGTATCTCAGGATCATGCTTCGCCACAGTTCTGATAATTGTTTTTTTGAAGTATTGTTCAACGTTATTTCTCCTGCAAGAGGGAGGTCAATGACAACGTTCGCCCTGATTCTTCTTCGTGGATAGTTGGCAACAGATCTCCCTATTGTATCCTGTTCGACAAGTATGAACCTGAGATTATGCATCTTTGCAGTTAATCCTGCTGCAATACCTGCAGGTCCGGCGCCTACAATAACAAGATCATAATCGCCATGACGATTTAACCTTAATGTTCGTGCAATATTCTCAACCGCTTCAATAGCCTGTTCACAGGCATTTTTTATCATACCCATACCGCCCAGTTCTCCGGCAATAAATATCCCCGGAGTTGACGATTCAAAATTCTGGAGAACATGCGGGATATCCTCACCTCTTTTTTCTGTCCCTATCCGGAGAGTTATAGCATTCTCCGGGCACATCCTGTAACATGTGCCATGTCCAAGACAAAGTTTCGGATTTGAAACAAATGCTTTATTGTCTCTCATCGCGATCACGCCATTGAGACAGACATCAGCGCATATAGCGCAACCAGTACATAAGTCTTCCTTAATGCTGGGATGCAGCGTTACAGGTTCAGTAATATCACTTTCGTCATAGTCGTTTTCTATTCTTCTGGCCTTTGCATTTCTGCTGTCAAAAAGCCAGAGACAGAAAACTATTGAAGCTATAAAAACCATGGCAGGCAGGAAGTATATTGCTACATTCAGCATGATTGGGTAGTTTTTAGTGATGCAGAAGTATGATTGTTAATCCCGTCAGCTCTTTCCCTTAAACAAAGGTAAACCATGGCTTATTTCAGGAGGTTAAAGGAAAGTAAAATATGGATTAAGAACAGGTTAAGAATCCTGATGCCTGATATTAAATTATGTCATTGCTGCAACAATATTTATTGAACAATTTATGATTTTCAGAAGTTGTTCATACATACTTGTCATTTCTTACATCTGTCTATTGTCGAACTTAATTTTTATGAAATGAAGAGAGTAAATGGTTTAGCTATCCTTGTATTATGTGTGGCAATTATTTTGCCGGGTTGTGCTTCAATGAAAAAATCAACAAAAGGCGCGGCTATAGGAACCGCGGCAGGGGGAGCAATGGGTGCAGTTATTGGTCGTGCTTCGGGGAATACCGGCCTTGGAGCAATTATCGGAGCGTCAGTCGGTGGCGCAGCAGGAGCGATAATCGGTCATCAGATGGACAAGCAGGCTGCAGAAATTGAAAATACTGTGCCCGATGCAAAGGTCGAACGTGTTGGAGAAGGAATAGTTGTTGAATTCAGCAGCAATGTCCTGTTCGGGTTCGATAAATCCGAAGTGACAACAGATGCGGAATCAACCCTCAATAAGCTTGTTGATGTTCTGAATAAATATCCGGATACTGATATTGAACTCCAGGGACATACAGATGATACAGGGACTGAAAAATATAACCAGACACTTTCGGAAAAACGTGCAAAGGCTGTCGATGGTTATCTTGAGGAGAAAGGTGTTCCTGCAAAACGTATAAAAGTGAAAGGTTTCGGAGAAACAGTTCCAAAATATGATAATACAACCGAATCTGGCAGAGCGCAGAACAGGAGAGTGGAATTCCTTATTACTGCTAATGATAAGATGGTTAAAGAAGCAGAAAAGCAGGCAGGCGAAAAATAATCTAAAAATTTTAAAAGACAGGTAATCATGAAAAACAGAGTATTTTCAGTTCTGATTATTACATTATTTGCGACCACAATTGCGTTTTCACAGGAGATAAAACCAGGAATTCTGGCAGGTATAAATTTCCAGAATCTGAATGGAAAGAACGCAACAGGAGATAAGCTGGAGAATGACCTTGTTATTGGTTACAGGGCAGGAGTTAATGTGCTTTTTCCAATTGCTCCTGAGATCAGTTTTCAGCCGGGATTGCTTTTTTCGGTAAAGGGCGCTAAAAATCCTGCAAACGGGCTCGACATCAAGTACAAAATAAACTATCTCGAGCTGCCTCTAAACATTCTTTACAGGGGTCAACTTGGAAATAATTATGTGCTTCTTGGCTTTGGTCCGTATGTGGCTTTTGCACTGAGTGGTAATGTTACAGTTAATGACGATAAGAGGAAAGTCACATTTCAGAATACTGTTGAAACAGGCGATCCGGCAACAACTCCATATCTGCGGAGATTCGATGCCGGCGCAGATATATTTGCCGGTTATGAATTAAGCAATGGCTTGTATCTTACAATTAATACACAACTAGGTCTACTGAAAATCAATCCTGAAGACAAAAGGAATTCAAGTGATGAATCTGTATTGAAGAATACAGGATTCGGACTCTCTGCCGGTTTCAGGTTCTAAAGTTTTAAAAATTATCCGGCGACACAAAAGATCCTGCCCATTCAGTGATATGAACACAGCAGCAGTGTGCCTGAGATTGTGGATGTCACGGTTTAAGGTAGAAAGACCAATGAGTCTGAACAATTTTCCATTGTCCATCCGGTTCAAGTCTGTACACTTCTGAACAGTTCCACTTATGAACCTTGTCATCTTTGTAAGAATGCAGATTAAAGGTTAGTACTGCCATACTATCTGTGGCTGTAACTTTAGGATTAATCATTTCGTATTTTGATACGTTGATTTGTCCTTTTATTGGTTCATAATACTTTTTAAGGTTATTAAGCCCATCTAATCTCAGTTCGATAGCAGGATCAAAGTATGATACATCATCAGCTGAAAGGTCAAGATAACCACTTGGATCACCTTTATTCCACTTCTCAAGTGCTCCTTTTTCCAAAGAAATAATTGTATTTGAAATGTCTGTGTTTGTTGTTTGCGAAAAACTCATTTTGGCAAGAAATAAGAATAATAAAAAAATTGTACGTTTCATTTTTATTAAAATAAATTCAAAAATAAGTTCTCCTTTTGATATTTCGCAGGATTTTATTCGTTTTCTTAAATTCACACAGATGCTCCCGCATGTCGCGGCAGGCTGTGACAAGTTTATTAAACACTACTGTTCGTATTAGGTGGTCGTAGTAAGTATTTCTGAGCTTTTTGCCCCAGAAACTCTGCGAATAATCTGTCTGGAGGGATAAGTCTAAAAACAGTATCGTTATATTCCTGTAAGCCCGTCGGGCCTCCTTCGATGAAATCTTCGGAGACTAAAAAAGCGAGCTATGGCGCGCTTTTTGCTTCCCGTCCCGATAGTCTATCGGGACGGCGTGTTAGCACAAGCAGTATTTATAATGCGGTGAGATTTTATTCAGTTTTCCCTTTAAAATATGCGTATATTGCCATTGCATGTCCATGCCCTAGTTTAAAATCATTCTTAAGCCAATCTACTATTTCTCCTGCTTTGATTCCATTTTTAAGTTGTCCATTCTGTAAAAACCCTTTTTCCTCCGCAAGTTTCTTAAACTCCTCAGGATCTCTGCCGGTTTTGGTTTTTATATTGTCGATATATGCTTGAAATGACATAGTACTTTGTTATTAATATTTACAATTTAACAAGCACTCTATAAAAAATGTTCTTTTCGGCTTGGGCTGATCAGGTAGAAATCAGAAATGTTATTTTATTAACAATACACTTAAAGTAGTCGCGAGTGTAACGATCAGTTTGTGAGATATTTGTGTTAACAGCCCGGCGGTGAGTCGGCAGGATTTCGCGTTTTCGTCCGCAGGTTTTCTAAGCCCGCAGGAAGCGAAGCATGGCATGTGTTTTTGCCATCATGGTACAAATTTTCTGGCGCCCTGGCGTAATCGCGGCACAAATTAGCTAAGTGGGGCAGAATTTAAAATTGTAACAAATGTTACAAAATGGCCACTGGTGCAGTCTTGTCCCGATGGAACGAAAGTGGAATCGGGAATCGCGGTAACACTAGCACTTATGATAAAAGCATAGTCTCCTACGATACAGGTAATTATTGTAAATTATGTTCGTAAATAACTTAAAACATGGAGACTATGCAAACACAAGTTACAAAAAAAATTGATTTCACAGGTAAAGATCTCTTTATTGGCCTTGATGTCCACATGATCCTGCTCTTATGCAGTATTATCAAAGACACCTTTTAAACAATAAGGGACATAAGATTATAATTAAAATAGCACGTAAACTATTAAACAGGATAAGATATGTAATGAAAAACAAGTAGCCATACGTGACAGGGGTGGCATAAAAAACGAAACCTATAAATCTATCTTAAGAAATGGATAACGTAAAACACGGCATGTTACAGTGATTACAAACGCTGTATACGTCCCCTTACTATAAAAAACGACAAGTGTATGTGGCATTACATTATAAAGAAAATGACCACCGATAGCAGTGTGATTTTATAGGATTTTTTGAAGAAGTTTTTAAGATTTTATTGTTTTATATTTGGGTAACCGGAGAAAATGCTTTTCATAGCACCGTCCGTGTTAGCCTTAGTGATTTGTTAAAAGTCCGGTGTCAAGATAAATTTGGTCAGAATAAATATTAATCTACAAATGTCTCTTTTATAACGGATTTTACTTCTTTAATCTCGGGTTTCGACAGTTTACCAAGATCCTTAATGATCCTTTGTTTGTCAATAGTCCTCACTTGATCAAGGACAATCCATCCAATTTTTTTGTCATGTTTTACTTCGATTCGGGTAGGATAGTTTTTTGAACTAGTTGTCATAGGTGCAATAACAATTGTTCGTAAATGTCGATTCATTTCGTCAGGGGAGAGAACGACACATGGTCTTGTTTTTTTTATCTCACTGCCAATTGTGGGATCCAGGTTAACAAGAATGATCTGATACTGACTTATTTCCATTCTTCAAGATTTTCTTCTTCAAAGATGTCAGGCATAATCAGCTTATCATCACCATTGTTGTGCATTTCTTTAAAAGCCTTTTCCCAACCTTTGCGTGGTTTTGACAATGGTTTGATGCAGATATGACCTTTCTCCAGAATCAACTCAACGGTGTCCCTGATATTATATCTTTCGATAAGAGTCTTACTGAATCTTATTCCCTTCGAATTCCCTATCTTGATGACTGCTACTTCCATGATTCAATTACTTTGATGTAATTACAAAGTTAGTACAGATTTTTCCTTCATGCAAGAGTTTTCTCGTAATTTCGAAATGGCCACGAACCCTCTCATTAAGGCTAACGGGAGTCTGTCTAAAAACCTCCTTCAATTTTGTCAGGCAGCACTGCAAAGTTGCTTTTCCCGGATTCCTGGCCGGTTTTGGAAGAGTACCGGTCGAATTATCCTCTCATGCCTTGAATAGCTCATAGTGGCGTTTTCCACCGCACTCGCTGAAGAAGTGTTTTTCAGATCATAGTCAGGAAATCAAGGATGATGAAAGACGCCGTGAAGATGGTTATTACAAGTGTGGAAACAATCCCGGAGCCGCTCCCTGACTATAATAGCATAATTTAATTATCACTCTTTACTTAACTGCTTCCTTTGATGTTTTCATGCAGAGATGAAATTCTATTACCCTGAATCATCAGTTTTACCAAAATCCGGGAAATTGCAGACGTAAAAGCAAGTTAAAAAGTGGCCGGCTTATAAAGTTCTTAAGGAGTTTTACCCTCATTAATAAAGCAAATCCTTTTCTCCCTTCTTCCCAAACTCCCGTCCCGTCAGTCACAGACCAACATTGGGATACTGAATTATGAACCAGAGAGTTATTCAGTATTTGCAGAAAATATGACTATTCAAGTTAGGAAAAGAAAAGGGAATAGCAAGTGACTAAAGTGACTAAAGTGACGAGTGACTAAAGTTAAGTAGAAAGTGCCTAAAGTGCCTAAAGTGCCTAGAGTGCCTGGAGTTATTGGCATAAGATAGTTTTTTCATGTCACGCTAAACGATTAATGCTGAACGTTTTTGTTTCGAGTTTTTTGTTTCGCGTTTCGCACTTGAATCAGGCGAAACTCTGAAACCCTGAAATCTTGAAACCCTGAAATATCTTTACTCTCTACGCCTAACGCTTTGCGCTGGATTTTCCCTGAGCCCTTCGCTCTTAGCCCTGATCAAAAAGGCCTGAACTAATTGCTGTTTGAAAAAACAAAACCCCGAAGCAAATAGCCTCGGGGTTTTAACCCCTTTATGTTCCGCGGCCATTACAATAACCCCGGAACACTACTTAATAGGAATAGGGTCTCTTTTGTTACCTTGTTTTTTGATTTATTTCTTAACAAAAATGCTATTTGGAATGATTAAAAATATAAGGCAAAGGGAAACAGATTGTTATACTGGCAGGCGAACCCGGGAGTAATTCAGATAAGTTCGGATAGAAATTGTAACATTTGTTACAAAAAGTGCCTGGAGTGAATAAAGTGCCTAGGGTGCCTAGAGTTATTGGCATAAGATAGTTTTTTCATGTCACGCTAAACGATTGACGCTGAACGTTTTTGTTTCGAGTTTTTTGTTTCGAGTTTCGCGTCAGCATAAAAGGAGAGATCTGGTTTTTGAAAAGTGCGATGGCAAGACCCCAAACCGAGCGAATCGAAGGTTTTCTTTTTCTGAATGAGTTTACAAAGCGAGCTTGCCGATTTTAAACAACAAGTACTGGAATATGTGAAAATGTAAGGCAAATGTGCAAACCGGATGGCTTTGAAATGTTTTCACGCTTTACGCTGGATTTCCCCTGAGCTCTGCGCTCTATGCCCTGAGCTGTTTCTTAAGATAGACTATCATCAGTACCGCCGACAACCCTGCCATGCCCGCGCCGAAATAAAACGGAACATGCGAGTCTACCTTGTCATATAACCATCCTGCTATGAGGCTTGCAGGCAATAATGTGATTCCAAGAAGTGCATTGTATAACCCAAGCCCTGTCCCTTTTTTGTTCCTGTCGACTATGTCTGATATGAATGCTTTCTGAATGCCGTCTGTAAGCGCTGAATAAAGACCATAAAATGCGAATAGTATTATTATTGTCCAGGAATGTGATGTGATGCCAAACCCGAAATACACAAGGGCATATACGAGAAAACCTGCTATCATCACTTTGCCTTTTCCGATTTTGTCCGATAATGTTCCGGCAGGTATTGCGATCACGACCGAAACGACATTCATAATAAGGTAAACCAATGGTATGAAGGCAACCTTTATTCCCACATCGTTTGCTTTTACAAGCAACAGGGCATCGGTAGAATTGCCAAGTGTGAATATGAACACTATAAGGAGAAACTTATAATATCCTGCCGGCAGCTCCCTGAACCTGAATTTCCTGAACAGCTCACCCGCCGGTTTCCCGGCTTCCTTTATTCCGAAAATTATCACTGCGATTGCCAGTATTGAAGGGATGCCGGCAACAAGGAAGATCAGGCTGTAATTTCCCGGGAGGAATAAAAGTAAAAAAAATGCAGCCAGGGGACCCGCAATAGCCCCGCTGTTATCCATCGCTTTCTGAAGACCAAAGCTTCTTCCTGAATCCCCGTTTGTGACTGAACCCGCAATAAGGCTGTCGCGCGGGGCGGCCCTGATTCCCTTGCCGAATCTTTCTATGAACCTCAGTACAAGTACCTGGAAAGGTGATATTACAAATGTGTATAACGGCAGTATAAGCGCTGACAGACCATAGCCAACAAGCATGAACGGCTTATTCCTGCCGATCCTGTCGCTCCAGAATCCTGAAAAAGCTTTTATAAGCGAAGCTGTACTCTCGGCAATTCCTTCAATTAATGCAAGACTCGTTTTTGATGCTCCGATCGACATCAGGAACATCGGCATCACGGAATAGACCATCTTCACTGATGTGTCAGTGAGGAAACTTGTTAACCCTGTGAATATAATATTTGAATTAAACCCGAGAATTTTTGAACGTCCTTCTTTTTCTGGCTTCATATAATCCTGTTTCAATTTCAAATCTCCTAAAAAAACAAACAAGTTTCTCTTACGATTCATGTTTGTTTAATAATTTTTCATCAACTTATTTTTTAGTTATGAAATATTTTGTTTAAGTTTGAGTTAGCAATACATAAATCAGTCTGATCACCTGAAGAATAGATTGCGGTGAAAAATAATTTGTAAAGTATTAAATATGAGGATAATATTAGTGTTTTTTCTTAGCCTTCTTTCTTTGAGCCTTTTAGCTCAGAACAAGGTTTCATATTACCAGGTAAGCGGTCAGGTTATTGAAAAGATAACAGGAGAAGGCGTTCCTTTTGCTTCTGTTCTGATTCAGAACGACAGCGCAAAAGTTAAAAAAGCCCAGGCCTGTGATGCAAACGGGCATTTTTCAGTTAACCTTAACGCGCCAATGAAATACACTCTTATTATTTCATCAGTAGGCTACAAGCAATTCAACACAACAATAAATGTGGTTCAGCCAAAAACAAACCTTGGAACCTTTACAATAGAAGAAGGAGTGGCACTTAAGGAAGTAACAATTACAGCACAGAAGCCTCTTGTGAAAGCTGATCCCGACAAGATAGTCTACAGCCTGGAAGCCGATCCGGAATCACAGTCAAACAATACTCTCGAGATGCTTAAGAAGGTGCCTCTAATAACTGTTGATGCCGATGAAAACATAACTGTGAACGGACAATCGAATTTCAAGGTGCTGGTGAACGGCAAGAGCTCTTCGATGATGTCGAGCAACTTCAGGGATGTGCTCAAAAGCCTGCCTGCAAATACTATAAAAGACATTGAGGTTATAACAAATCCTTCCTCAAAATATGATGCTGAAGGAGTAGGAGGTATTATAAACATAATTACACAGAAGAAGACTGTTAACGGGTATAACGGAAGCGTCAGCTCAGGTCTGGATACATGGGGAAGCTTAAACGGCAGCGTTTATATAGCCACAAAGATCAAAAAATTCAATGTTTCAATGCGGTATTACGGGAACCAGATTAAACAGCCAGGTTCAGGGAATTCAACTGAGACAGAGTATTTCAACAACGAAGAGTATCATTATTCTTTATCCGAGGGAAATAACACATATAAAGGACTCTCAAGCGGTTACTCAGGAGAAGCAAGCTATGATATTGACACGCTAAACCTTATCAGCCTTTCTTTCTGGGGCTACAATGGGTCCTATAGGAACAATTCAACCGGAATAACCCGGTACATGGATATAGAAAAGGAGATAACACGTCTGTATTCAAATAACACTGTGATAAAGAACAGTTATGGAACTATATCGGGAAACATAGATTATCAGAAAAGCTTTAAGAAGCCCGATAAATCTTTGACTTTTTCATACAAGCTCGATAATAATCCAAGGTTGACAAAGAACAGGACTGAGGTTACAGGGACAGTTAATTATCCCTCATATAACCAGCAATCGGATAATGATGCCGTTGGAAGGGAGCAGACTTTCCAGGCCGATTATTACGACCCGATATCCCAGATGCACAATATTGAGGGTGGCGTGAAGTTCATTCTGCGTCAGAATAAGAGTGTTTCGGAGATTTACAGGAATGACACAATAAAGCTTAACAACAATAACGATCTTGATTATGACCAGTACATCGGCGGCGCTTATGCAGGATATGTCCTGAAATGGAAAAAGCTTAGCACAAGGACAGGCGTTCGCCTTGAACGTACGTGGAATGACGGCGTTTCAAAAACATCAGGTCAGAATACTTACTTTACAAACAATCTGTTTAATATCGTTCCTTACATAACTCTTTCTCTTACACCGAAGCAGGGACAGACAGTTAAATTATCCTACACACAGAGGCTTTCGAGGCCCGGGATATGGTACCTGAATCCTTATGTCAATAATACTGATTCAATGAACATAAGCCATGGAAATCCTTCTCTTAAGTCTGAGATCTCGCATTCCTTCCAGCTTGGCTACACATATTTCACTCCGAAGCTGAATATTTCGGCGACAGCAAGCTCATCATTCATTAATAATTCTATAGAGGATATTTCAAGAGTACTGACAACCGGCGCCATTGAGACGACATATGAGAACATTGGCAAATATCAGTACTATGGCCTTAATCTGTACATGGCTTACCGTCCGTCACCGAAGTTCAATCTAACTGTAAACGGAGGAGGCAATTACAGTAAACTGGAAGCTAATAACGGTTATGCAATAAGTAATGAAGGATTTGGTTTCAGAGGATCTTTTATGGCAAGAGTTATACTCTGGAAAGACGGTTCAATAAACGGGAACGTTGGAGCTTATTCATCATCGATAATGCTGCAGGGGAAGTCGCCATCATATTCATACACAGGGATCGGGGTGTCGCAGTACCTGCTGAAGCGCAAGCTGATGTTCAGCATGAGTGTTTCAGATCCATTCCTGTATAAAAGAAAGTACACTTATGAAACAAATGATATCACTTTTGCAGCGGACAGGAAATATTCTTACTATGCAAGGAACTTTCGTTTCAGCTTCACATATAATTTCGGGAAGATGGATACACAGGTGAAAAAAGCCAGACGTGGTATCAACAACGATGATGTTAAGAGCGGAGGCGACAGTCAGAGCAGCGGGGGAACCCAGTCAAGATAAGGCTCCCGTTTGCTTAGCTGCTTAAGGAATTACCTGTAGGAATATGATTCCTTACGACCCTTCCTGTTCTTTTTCCTGCGAGGTCTGTCGTCCTGTTTCCTTTTTTCTTTCCGGGGTGAAGCGCTGCCTTTTTCCTGAGCTACTTCGAGGACGATCTTCCTGTCGTCCCATTTAGTCTTGTTCAGAGCGTTAATAAGGTAGTCCGCATAGCTTTCCTCAACCTCAAAGAATGAAAAAGATTTCATCAGGTCGATTTTACCGATTGGGACTTTTTTACCCTTTGTGTTCCTGTTTATAAGTTCAATAAGCTGCTCGGGATAGAAGCCGTCGTTTTTTCCGAAGTTGATGAACAGGCGTGTGTATTTTTCATTTTCAAATGAATCTCTTCGACGGGATTTCTTATCTGCACCATCTTTTTCACTTACAACATCAATATGCTCTTCACCATTCCTGTAATCATGAAGGAATTTTTCAAATTCAAGAGATACGACTCTCCTGAGGAGCTCTTCCCTGTCGAGCACTGCAAGCCTTTCTTTTATAGCAGGAAGAAACTTTTCAATTTCCTGGTGTTCTGAAGGAATCGCCTGAAGCTTATTTACATAATTGAACAATTGTTTCTCACATATTTCACTGGCTTTTGGAACAGGAAGCGCTTTAAACGTTTTCTTCAGCATCTTCTCGATCTTCTGAAGGTTTTGTCTTTCCTTCACGTGTATTATAGAAACAGAAGATCCAGTTTTACCTGCCCTGCCGGTTCTTCCGCAACGATGCGTGTAAACTTCGGTATCGTCGGGAAGGCTGTAATTAATTACATGCGTGATATCGTCCACATCGATTCCTCTTGCGGCAACGTCAGTTGCTACAAGCATGCTCAGGTTCCTTGTCCTGAATTTCTGCATAACGGCATCACGTTGGGCCTGGGAGAGGTCTCCATGAAGTGCGTCTGCGTTGTAGCCGTCATCCATGAGCTTCGATGCAATCTCCTGTGTTTCTCGTCTTGTGCGGCAGAAAACTATAGCATAAATATCGGGTTCAGAGTCAGCGAGTCTTTTGAGCGCCTTGTATTTATCTTTGGCGTGAACAAGGTAATACGAATGACTTACATTTTCTGCCGATGAGTTTCTTGTTCCGATAGTAATCTCGACAGGATCGTTCATGTATTTCTTCGCAATTGAAGCTATTTCAGAAGACATAGTCGCTGAAAACAGGAGGGTTCTTCTGTATTCGGGCACCTCTTCAAGGATCTCATTAATACTGTCGAGGAAACCCATATTCAGCATTTCATCAGCCTCATCGAGAATAACAGTGTTCACAGAAGAGAGCTTCACAACGCCTCTTCCGATGAGATCGATGAGCCTGCCGGGAGTGGCGACAACGATGTGAACTCCCTTTTTAAGCTGTCTTATCTGACTATCGATACCGGCGCCTCCATATACGGCAAGTATTTTTAAATCGCCTGTGTATTTTGAAAAATCCTGGAGGTCGGAGGTAATCTGCATGCAAAGCTCCCGGGTGGGGCAGAGGATAACAGTTTGTATCCCGTTGAACTCTGTATCGGTCGAGAGGATAAGCGGCAAACCAAATGCTGCTGTCTTTCCTGTTCCTGTCTGAGCAAGGGCAATAATGTCTGTTTCATCGCCGAGCATTAAAGGTATAACTTCCTTCTGCACAGGCATGGGTTGTTCGAATCCCAGCTCTTCTATAGCTTTAAGGATACCGGGAGTGAATCCCATTTCTTCAAATTGTTTCATTGATTGTATATAAATTGTGCCTCCGTGGAGCGATCGATTTATTCTCCCGGCTGAAAATGAACTCAAATGCATGCTGGGTAAATGCGTAAAAACGCTTCGTCGAAATCACTTGTTAACAAGGCGGCAAAGGTAATCAAATATTTGTATCATGCAATTTTACATTTAGAGCACTGCCTCAGCCATTTCGAGTATTTTTTCAATGTCAATTCCTTCTCCAAGCACATTTTTAAAAATGTCGCCTGTTTTTTTCAGCCTTTCTATTGCATTTTTCAATGTAAAATCGGTCATTTTAAGATTTTCCTTTACTTCGTCCCAGTGAAGCGGCATTGATACAGTCGCTCCCGGCTTTGGTCTCAGCGAGTATGGGCCCGCGACAGTAGCCTCGGGCCTGTTTTGAAGGAAATCGATATACATCTTGCCGCCACGGTTCTTTACCATGCGTTCAACGCTTGTGAATTCAGGTATTCTCTGGTGAACCATATTTGCGATTATCCTGCCGAACATCTGCGATTGTTCGTATGTATATTTTGCACCGAGGGGAATATAGATGTGCATTCCGGTTGATCCGGATGTTTTCGGATAGGAGGGGACTCCAAGCTGGTCGAGTACTTTTTTTGTTTCGAGCGCTGCCAGTACAACCTGGTTGAATGTGTTTTTATCGGGATCAAGATCAATAATGCAGAAGTCAGGATAATCTTCAGCCTGTACCCGGCTGAACCATGGATTCATCTCGATACACCCGAGGTTGGCCATCCAGAGGAGTGTTGCTTCATCATTGCCAATAAGGTATTCCTTATGTTCGCCATCGCTCGTAGTATAAGGGAATGTGATGACCCAGTCGGGAGATTTGCCTTTAACATTCTTCTGGTAAAAGCTCTTGCCGTTTATTCCGTTTGGAAACCTGTTGAGAGACTGTGGCCGATCTTTCAGGTAAGGAAGAATGTATTCGGCCACCTTGTAATAATAGTTAATCATATCCCTCTTTGTGTAGCCTTCATCGGGCCAGTAAACCTTGCTGAGATTTGTGAATTTCAGGTCGTGTCCGTTTATATTTTTTACCTGTGTTTCCTCAGTAGGATTCAACAACGATTTTCTTGTTTTAGCTTCAGGTGCTTTAAGATTTATTGTTCCTTCTTCCTTTTCCACGTTTTTTTCATTTGTTTCTTCAGGAACAACTTCTTCGAGTACAGCTTCTGTACGCGCCTCAGTTTCCTTTACAACACCTGCTGCTTTTTTATCAGTCCTGAGTCCTTTGAAAGACGGGTGTCTGAAAACACCATCGCTTGTCATTTCTGTATATGTTATCTCTCCTACAAGCTCAGGTTTGAGCCATACAGCTTCTGCCCTGGGAGGGTCGGGCCTGAATCTTGAGGGCTGATTAACATCGGGCTCGACATCGAAGGGACTTTTTTTGATTACAAGAGGTTTGAAAAGGCTCATCATCTCTTTCTGCATCTTATAGTTGAATCCTGTTCCGACTTTGCCTGCAAACCGAAGTTTTTTATTTTCATATACACCAAGAAGCAGGGCGCTGAATAATTTTCCCGTACCCTCGTTTAAAGTATAACCTCCTATAACTACTTCCTGTCTTTTATGAACTTTAATTTTTAACCAGTTCTTTGACCGGAATCCCGGGGAATAGGTGCTTTGGCTGTTTTTTGCTATCATTCCTTCAAGCCCCAGCTCTTCAACAGCCCTGAAAAAATCTTCTCCTTTTGCCTGGAATACTTCGCTCAGCCTTATCCCGGGGTATCCATCGGGAAAAATGTCCTCAAGAACAAGACGTCTTTCTTTCAGAGGTAAAAGCATAAGATTTTTACCCTCATACCATAGGAGATCAAAGACATACATTATGAGTTCACCATCGGCTTCGCTTCTCCAGTTCTGCAGGGCTCCGAAATCAGAAGCGCCTTTGTTGTTCAGCACAACGAGCTCGCTGTCGAACACCGCATTCATCTTCCATTCCTTCAGCGCTTCAGTGACAGGATAATATTTTTCAGTGAAGGATTTTCCGTTTCTCGATACGAGCTTAACATCGCCATCGTCAAGCACTGCAATTGTCCTGTAACCATCCCACTTGATCTCGAACAGCCAGTCATCATCGTTGAATGGTTTGTCGACAAGAGTCGCAAGCATAGGGCTGATTGCAGAAGGTGCTCCTGTTACAGATGCTTTTTTTAAAACATTCTTTGCCTCTTCCGAAAGCTCATGAGGTTTTTTCGAATCACGCCCAGTTTCAGCATTTTCTTTCGACCTGTTGCTGTGATAGATATTAGTACTTGTCTTTTCCACCTCTTCGATAGTTTTTCCAGACCGGACTGATTTATCCTGTTTTGTTATATCATCAGATGAAGATTCCTCGTCATGCATCTTCATGAGGAACCAGCTGTTATCTTCTTTATCCTTGTATTTTACAAGAACGAATTTGCCTTTAAGCTTCTGCCCGTGAAGTATAATCTTTACTTTTCCGCCGTTAATTCCTTTCAGGAGGGCTTTTTCCTGTTCTTTTTTTGACTTGCCGGGAAGATCTGCAGACTCATAGGCGCCTTCATCCCAGACAATTACTGTTCCGCCTCCGTACTCGCCTTCAGGTATTATTCCTTCAAAATTGCGATAATCAAAGGGATGATCTTCCACCATCATTGCGAGCCTTCTGTCATCCGGATTTGTCGACGGCCCCTTTGGCACTGCCCAGCTCTTAAGCACACCCTCCATCTCCAGCCTGAAATCATAATGAAGCCTTCTTGCATCATGCTTCTGAACGACAAAATGGAGACTTTTACTGTCGGAGCTTTTGCCTCCGAAAGGTTCAGGAGTTGCCTTCCTGTTTCTTTTCTGTTTGTACTTTTCAAGTGCCATGTAAGGCTTTCAACATGAAAAGACGTTTAAATGTTCAAGCCATCGGCAAGTGATTTACTCTGCGCAATTGTCGTCACTATGAATGGGATTCTTCTCTGGCATAGTCCGGCCTCACCTCTCAAATTCCCCTCTCCCATGGGCTAATCTTTATATACATCTTCTCTTTCTTTATCTGTACTTTCTTTTGGGCGGCAAAAGAAAGTAACATAGAAAAACCGCCCAAAAATCCAACCTGATGGCTTTGTTTTCCCGCAGGCCATAGCCACATGGGGCCCAAAGCCATCCGGTTCGCACATTTTTGGGGGTCGCCACCGCACACGCTAAAGTATACATCATTTTGTCCAGAACCTTGCTATTTGTCAGTTTCGGAACTGTGTGATAAAGCTGATTCTGTGTAGTGGGTGGGCGATCCGGAATTGGTGCGAACTTGCAGCCTTTTTCGTGGAGCGGTAAATGGCATTTTGCGCAATGGGCGGAGAAAAAGGCTGAAGTTTTCAATTCCGGACTCTTTTTCTTTGCTTCATTTGGCTTCGCCGAGCTCGTAAATGGTGAGGCTTTTCAAAGTAAACAGTTTTAACTCATTTACTCGGTTCTTTTGGAGGAGCAAAAGAAATGAAGAATTAAGTTGAGAAAAACCCTAATTATCAATGAGTATGTATATAAAGATTAGCTTGGCGCCTGGGTAAATAAATTGATCCTCGAGCGGGGTCTGTCGTAATGCCAGGAGTACAAAAAAATTGAATAAACTCTCAGGATGACAATTTACATGAGTGATTTTTCAACAGTTTCCCGGGCAACAGGCTTGTACATATCTGAAAGGACTGTCTTCAGATCGGATGGTTTGCGTCCGAGAAACATTTCAAGATCTGAGTATTCGGATTCGAAATATCCCTGGCTTATTCCATCTCCCCATGCGACTATGCCCTTTATTGTTTCTTCGGGAACACATTTCTTCCTGAGTGATTCGGTGAATTCCTCTTTCGAAGGGCAGAAATACTTTATTGTTTTCCCTGTTATCTCGCTCAGTATTGCAGCGATCTCATAAAAGGAATAATTATGAGTATTTACCATGTAGTATGACTTGTTCTCATGACCTGTTCCGGCCAGGATATTTGCCGTTGCTTCAGCAAGGTTTAGCCGCGATGTAAAAGGTACCCTCCCGTCACCTGCAGGAAAGAACACTCCACTCTCAATAACATTGTCGCCGAGAAACAATGGCAGACCCTCTGCATACAGTGCATTCCTGAGGAAAGTATAAGGAATGCCTGTCTCAAGAATTTTCCTTTCGGTTTCTATATGAGTCCGTGTGACAAATGCGATCGGAATATTGAGGTCATCGTTCCTTCGCTCAAAGCTTGTATAGATAATGTGAGGCACTTTTGTTTCAACAGCAGCCTTAACAATATTATGATGCTGCTTGTCACGTTTATCGACTTCACTTCCTGATATGAACAATAATCTTTCAACATTTATAAATGCCTTTTTGAGGGAATCATAGTCATCGTAATTCCCGAATCTGATCTCTATCCCCAGTTCATTAAGGCCTTCAGCCTTCTCCCTGTTCCTTGCAAGTGCAGCAATGTTTTTTGCAGGAACTCCGTTCTTCAGCAAATTACCGATTACTGTAGTTCCCAGATGACCCGTTGAACCCGTTATAAGTATCATTGTCAGATTTTTATATTTATACAAAGTTACGTGCCTTTTGTTCGGCGCAGCATATTCTTCCTAATGAACAATAGCAAAATGCCTGTTGTTAATCCAGATAAAACAATTGTTAAAGATGCATTACACCCGTATTTACTCCGACAAAGAAGGTGAGAGCCATTTTGAAACTGTTGAATTAAAGCTTACTGATGAAGGTCCTCTCGGGGCAATGTCTGAAGTTTTGTCAGCAAAGGCGGTACAGTTCAGAGAGAACACTGCCGATTATTACTGGGATTATCACAATCCTCCATCAAAGCAGTTTATAATTTTACTCGATGGAGAAATCGAAATCACAACGAGTCTTGGCGAAAGAAGACAATTTACAGCAGGCGACATCCTGCTCCTTGAAGATACTGAAGGTAAGGGTCACAGAACAGAACAGATTAAAAAAGAGAAACGTAAATCAGTTTTTATACAATTATGAATAAAGGAATAACCGGTTTGCATCATGTCACAGCCATGACATCTGATGCACAGGAAAATATAGATTTTTATGCAGGTATACTCGGACTACGGCTTGTAAAAAAAACAATCAATTTTGATTCCCCCGATATCTGGCATTTTTATTATGGCGACAGGATTGGAAATCCAGGCACTCTTCTCACTTTCTTTCCTTTTACAGGCATGCCCAGGGGCAGGAAAGGGAATGGACAGGTTACAACAACATCATTCTCTGTTTCAGAGAAATCATTTGATTACTGGCTGAAGAGGTTCTCTTCATTCGGTGTCATCCACCTGAAACCAAAGGATAGATTCAATGAGTCATATATTTATTTTGAAGATCCCGACGGTCTTGGACTGGAGCTCGTTGCAGCCGCTGATGACAGCCGTGAAGGATTCACTTACGGGAATATACCGCCTGAATACTCTATTAAAGGTTTCTATGGAGTTACATTGAATGAGGAAAATCATGAAAGGACCGCAGGGCTTCTTATGGGCCAGATGGATCATGATCTCATAGCTGAAAAAGATGATCGTTTCAGATTTTCTGCAGGCGACAACTCTTTTGGATTTGTCGATATAGTTCATACTCCCTGGGAGTTTCGCAGCAGAGGAGGCAGCGGAACGATTCACCATGTCGCTTTCGCAACAGCAAATGATGTTTCACAGAATGAATTCCGCGAAAGATTGCTTGATGGAGGTATTGTGAGTCCCACTCCTGTGATCGACAGGCAATATTTTCATTCTGTTTATTTCCGAGAGCCAGGCGGTGTTTTATTTGAAGCTGCCACAAGCGATATTGGCTTTACAATAGATGAATCCGAGGATCAGCTTGGCTCGGCATTAAAGTTACCGCAATGGGAGGAGAAGAACAGGCATGAAATTGAATCCGCATTACCTCATGTGGAACTTGAGATCGATAAATTCAGCGATGCACAGGTACAGCATAATTGATGACGGAACCCCGTTAAACAAGGCTGAAAAAGCTTTGATATTGCTGCATGGACGTGGCGGAACTGCTGAAGATATTATGATACTTGCAGACGAGTTCTGCGATAAATCATTTTATGTTGCGGCTCCCCAGGCAACGGGAAATTCATGGTACCCTTATTCATTTCTTAATCCTGAGGTTGACAATGAACCATGGCTTTCTTCTGCAATTCAAATTGTACGAAGCGTAATTAATTCAGTTTCATATCAATTACCCAATAATAAGATTTACTTAATGGGGTTCTCCCAGGGCGCCTGCCTCGCACTTGAATTTGCCGCAAGATTTCCTTCAGACTTTGGAGGTGTCGTTGCTTTTTCAGGAGGTCTTATAGGTGATCGCATAAACAGGGAAAAATATAAAGGGTCATTCGACAAGACAAAAATATTCATAGGAAACAGTAACAGGGACCCGCATATTCCCTTGTCACGCAGTGCCGGTTCTGCAGAATTACTTCATGAACTGGGCGCTGATGTTATGTATAAGATTTATCAGGAAATGGCACATACAATTATTCCTGAGGAAATTGAAGATGTGAAAAAGTTCATGTTTGTTTAAAAAATAGCAAAACAGTAAGAACAATCTTATTTCAGGCCTTGTTAATTATGTAACAGTGTGATGAGAAAGTTCAAAATACAACATTAACATGAAAAGATCTTCCTTTTACCTTATAAGTCTTTCAATCCTGAGCCTGACTCTGTTGACAGGCAGCTGTGATAAAAAAGTTAAAGGATGCACCGATCCTGATAGTATAAATTATGATAATCTGGCAGAAAAGAATGACGGCAGTTGCCGTTATGAAGGATATGGAGTTATCTGGTACGGTGAAGAAGCCTCTGCGGGATTGACTGCCGATGGCGCTACTGCTCTTACTTATTATCTCGACGGGGAAGTTGTAGGCTCATCTGCAGCAAGCGTATATCGCACTTCTGAGCCCGGTTGCGGCGATGATGCGACAGTAAGCGTCACTCAGGATCTTGGCAAAAGCAAAATAAGAACTTATACACTGAGCGTAAAAGATCAGACCGGATTTGAATACTGGAATACTGATATGACTTTTGAGGCAAATTCTTGTCTCGCCCTGGAGCTTACATGGTCATCACGGAAAAAGAAGTAATTTATATGGATACTGATATTATTATACCGCTCATAGTTGTAATTTTTCTTACAATCATTGTAATCAGGTTTGTCGCAAAAGTGTTTTTGAAAGCAATTCTCATATTGTTGCTTGCAGCTACAGCACTGTATATGTTTATAAAAGCAGGAATAATCTGATCCTCTTCTTATTCAGCTTTACCATATTGCCTGAAGGGTGTTTTCAACATGTATAAGCTGTTCTCCAAGGTCATCTGCTTTCATAACACAGCTTGCCGAAACCGCCATCAGCAATGCTATAAAGAGCATGAATGCCTTGTTTGCCCCAGGAACAAATCCTGCAAACTTACTGAATGAATTATGTTGTTTGCTATACCTTGAAATATAGATATGCAGAACATGAAGGAGCAATGCAAGAAATGATGTCCTGACAGTCCATAATGACCATTTTTCCTGCATATCGGCAACAAGAGCGGCTCTCTCGGCCAATCCGTTTGTAAAAGGATGAAAATATCTTCCTGAAATAACTGCCGAGGCAAATCCTGCAATCAACAGGATAAGGATAATAAAAGCCATATCCTTTTTCAGAAAGAATACATTTAGAAGTTGCATAATTGCCGCAACAATTATAAGCGCTACTGCAAAGTTTATTATTAGTGAATGAAGAGCCGGGAAATCAAATAGTTCCGAAAAGTCACGACTCTCAACATACCTGATATCACCGATGTCAGCATTCATTGTTTCGACCCTTGAATTTGTTTTATCGGGGATTTCTCTTCTCATCTCCGCACTGAACGATCCGGTAATTGTGCTGGTTCTCGGGTTTACCTGGGTCAGTCCAACTGAAATTGCGGCAATAGACAGGATAAACTTAGTTGAAAACCTCATCATACAGTTTGTTTAGGTTTGTGTCTGGTTTGAATTCCTACATTAAACAAATAATGGACTGATTTTGTTTAATGGATGCATATCAGAAAAAAGAATTCTGTAGGCGATTATATCTTCACCCGGGGAAATAGTGCTGGTTTATTTAGTAGTCTCAAAATCTGTGTAACTTTAATGCATAATTTGCATGAAATGAAAATCACAATTGTAAAGAAATACACAGATCATCTTTATGATTCTGTTCTCAGATTACTTCCTCAGCTCGTGACTGAATTCAAAGCGCCTTCAGAAGAATTGGTCAGGAAAATGCTGAGCTCTGATGATATAGCGCTTTTTGTTGCTGAAACTGAAGCGGGTGAAATAGCAGGAATCCTTACCCTTGTTTCATATCCTAATCTTTCAGGGGTCAAAGCCTGGATAGAGGATGTTGTTGTAGACGTGTCATTCAGAGGTCAGAGCATAGGAGAGCAGCTTGTATCAGAAGCCCTTAAATATGCAAACGGAATTGGGCTGAAGGACGTAAAACTTACATCCAGGTCTGCCAGGGTAGCAGCCAACAAGCTCTATCAGAAAATGGGTTTCATTAAATATGAAACCAATGTGTACAGGCATCTGTTAAATAATTAACAGAAGCTTTTACAAGTATCTGCCTATTGTTTCCCAGGTAGCCTTTCTGAGCTTTTCCCTTTCATTCGGATCATAAGCCTGGGCGATTGTTTTAGCAGGATTTTTCCTGTCAAAATAGGCTCCTGTTCTGTCGGGGAATAGCAGGTTTTCAACGGCATCAGCCCCTGCTTCGACACTCGTGAGCGTATAGCCCCAGTCTTTCAGAACCATATTTGTATTCATGAGCGATGACGGATGTAATGCGTTGACAGTGATGTTGTCAGGCGACAACCTTTCAGCAAGATCGAATGTATACATTATCAATGCCGTTTTACTGACAGAGTAAGCATGGTAACCGTCATAATGCCTTTCAAGCATAAGATCATTAAAATCAAGTCTTGCCTGGGCAGTAGATGCCACATTTATTATGTTTGATCCCTGTTTCAGAAGCGGAAGGATCTTTTCAGTGAGGAGTACCTGTGAAAAGTAATTAACTGCCATCCTCAGTTCAACACCATCAGCGCTTAGCTCCCGTATGTTTCCCGATGCCTTTCCTGACCCAATTGCTGCATTATTTATGAGTATATCAATATTTACATTCTTATCCAGCAGCTTTTGCGCCATGCCGGCAACCTCACCGAATGAAGAAAAATCGGCATTATAATACTGAGGTTTAGGACCTGTGGAAATCTTTCCGAGCTCGTCAAGAACAGATTTTCCCTTTGTTTTATTCCTTCCATGGAGAAGTACTTTTGCGCCTTTCTCTGCCAGGCGCCTTGCAACAAGCTTCCCTAATCCGTCGGTTGAGTCTGTAATTAAGATTGTTTTTTCCGAAATATTCATATACCATCAACGTGAAGAAAGAAAGATGGTTCATAAGTTCCAAACAAACAATTTAATGACAGGGATGTTGAACTTATCAGGGAACAAAAAAACATGTTTATGGGGAATCTTTTGAGTATTGTAAGGGAACCTTCAACTGCGGACAATTATCTGGAATATGTTGCAAGGTTCGCACGTGAATTAAAAGCTCACGTGCACATTGTCTATGTTGAGGAGGAATATGAATACACGATTGGCCGTCCTCCTGCACCGGGCGACTATGCCGGTGATGAACAATCAAAGAGGTTAGGACAGGCGGCCCGTGTACTCTCAGAAAGAATAGATACGGTTCTTGGTGAATTTCGCAACGATGTCCTGCTTCATTTTTCTGCAGAACTGGCATCGATGACTTCAGTAATTGAAGACTTTACCAAATCGAATCAAACCGACATTGTGATCCTTGAAGCTGAAGAGCCGGGAGGATTTATATTTGCCTCGACTTCGAACGATGAACTGATAGGTGAGATAAAATGCCCTGTGCTGCTTGTGCCGCGCAATACTGTTTTCAGACCTCTGAAGCAGATTGTGTATGCAACAGCTTATTCTGAGAAGGATCTGCCCGCAATGAAAGATCTTGTAAGATTAACATCTTCTGCTACACCTTCAATACGCTTATTACATATTACAGATGAGGAAGTCTCAGGTGAACAACTTGGAAAAATGAATTATTCTGACATTCTTAGAAATGAGACCGGATATTCAGACATAATCCTTGAATACCTTGAAAGGAAAAGGAATCATAATATTTCGGAACAGATACTTGATTATGCAATAAGACTAAATGCCGATCTTCTTGTCGTTCTTAAGGATGACAGGAACTTCTTTGAAAGAATATTTAATCCTGACCGAACCAAAAAGATCGCCAGAAAGCATGAATTACCTTTGCTTATCTACAAGTCTGCCTGAATATCTTCACCTGATTTTGCTTCCTGAACAAGATCTTCAGGCAACTCTTTTTTATTTTTTATACCAAGCGTCCTGAGTTTTGTCGCCTGTAACACAAGATTATCCTTTCCTGAGCTAAGCTGGCTGAATGAATTCGTATATGCATCCTTCGCCTTGTCGATATGCTTTCCTATTTCCCTGAGGTTTTCTACAAAGCCGGCAAATTTATCATATAACCTGGCGCCTCTTTCAGCTATCTGTTGCGCGTTCCTGTTCTGGTACTCGCGTTTCCACAGATCCACGATCAGCTTGAGTGAAGTGATAAGATTTGTTGGGCTGAGGATCAGTATTCTCTTTGAATATGCATAATTCCATAATTCTGAATCACCCTGCATAGCTGCAATGTATGCAGGCTCACTTGGTATGAACATCATTACAAAATCAAGGGCTTTATCATAATCGTCATAACCTTTTGAACTGAGCTCATCTATATGTGCCTTTACAGATGCGATATGTTCAGTGAGGGCCTTTTTCTGAAGAACAGTATCTGATGCATCTGAATATCGTGTGAAAGCATTCAGGGAAACCTTAGAATCAATAATCACTGTACGGTTATCAGGGTATTTTACAACAGCATCAGGTCTCATCTTCCTGCCTTCGGAATCCGACCTCAGGGGAGTGCCTTGTTCATCTCTCAGCTGATGTTCCATGAAATACTCTTCGTTCTTGCGCAGCCCTGATTTCTCAAGAATTGTCTCAAGTATCATTTCTCCCCACAATCCCTGGGTCTTTGATTCACCTTTAAGCGCCTTTGTAAGATTTTTGGCTTCTTCGCTGATCTGTTGGTTAAGTAATGCGAGTTCCTTAACCCTCTCACCAAGTGAAAAACGTTCTTTTGATTCCTTTACATATGTATCACTCACTGTTTTTTTGAACTCTTCAATGTTTTTCCCAAGAGGTTCAAGAATTGAATTAAGATTTTCCTTATTGAGCTTTGTGAATTTCTCAGTTTTGGTTTCAAGTATCCGGTTGGCTATATTCTCAAATTCAGTGTTGAATTTTTTGCCCATCTCCTCAATCTCCTTCTTTTGGGTTTCAAGCTTCTCCTTAAGCATCTCCTTTGAAGCCTTTTCAGTTGCAAGTTCGCGTGTTCCGTTTGCTATAAGCGCCTGGTGATCACATATATCCTGCTTTAGTTTTTCTATTTCGGAAGCTCTTTCGGCAAGGATCCTGTTTGCAGCTTCAAGGCTGGCATTCGCTGATGCGAGATTCCTGATGAATTCCTGCGTTCTTGATGTGAATCGGGATTGAGCCAGTAACCAGCCTCCCAGACCACCGGCTGTAAACCCGGCAATGACTAAAATGATTTCCATAAAACCTGATTATTCAACATCTAAAAATACACTTTTTATAGAATCGCAACATGTAATAAAAATGCAGAATAAACAATTCAAAACTTCAATGAAGGAAGCTTGAACTTTTAATTTTGTTTTACGTTTCACTCGCGGGGAATTATCTCCATCCTTCCCATCATGAGAATCCTTGTACTCGTAATAGTAACTATCTGGATTTGTAATATTGTGAGTCCTGCACAAAATGTACATCGTGTGAAGGATATCAATTTCACCGGCAATGAAATCATCCCGGATGATGAACTTTTGGGCCAGATGAATACACAACCTAAAAAAAGCATTGAAAAGATCTTTTTCTGGAAAAAACGTCCCGATTTCATAAAGTCTGTCCTCGATGAAGATATTAACAGGCTCTCTGATTATTATAACAGGAACGGATTCCTTAGTCCTGAGGTGAGTTTCACTCTTGATTCTTCAGGATCAGGACGATTGATCAGCATCAAAATACAAATAAGTGAAAATGATTATGTAACAATAGGGAATGTGGCTACACAATTAACAGGCGACAGGATCACGTCCGCTCTTCTCGATTCATTGAAACCTCATCTTCCTGTGAGGCAGGGTGAACGTTTCCGTGACGTTGATGTTTATGATTCTGAAAAACTGATAAGGCGGACATTTTCAGATCATGGATATCCCTTTACAACAGTCAGTCATAAGATAAATCTTAATAAAGATAGACTGTCTGCATCTGTTGACCTTGAAACAGATGCCGGTAAAAGATCTTATTTTGGAGATGTGACTATCACGGGCGATTCTGTAATTCCCGAAAGATTCATAAGGAAGTATGTGGTTTTCTCAAAAGGAGGACTTTTCAGGCAAAGCAGTATTGATACAACACAACAGGATATTTTTAATACCGATCTTTTCCAGTACGTTGTTATTGCTTCACGGAAGGATAGTGTTCAGAATGATCAGATACCTGTTGAAATTATCGTAAAGGAGCTTCCAAGATGGAAGCTCGAAGCCGGAGCAGGTTATGGAACAGAAGATAAGCTGAGGCTCGCAGCAGAGGTTACAAAGATCAATTTTCTCGGGGGAGCCAGGAGATTGATTGTTAACGGCAAAACATCTTACTTCATTCCTTTCAGTCTCGATGTGAGATTTATTCAACCCGACTTTCTGACAAGGAAGCTCGATCTTATATTGAACCCTTTCTTTCTGAGAGAGCGCGAAATAAATTACAAAATCGACCGGATGGGTGGAAGCATAAGATTTGTATATCAATTCAGGAATAATATAAGCACTCATTTTTCATACTCATTTGAACGGGACAGATTACTGGAGCTCAATGATCTGCAAATCGACCCTTCCGAGCTGAGGCATAACAAATCGGTATTTACACTTGGAGGAACCCTCAATTCATCAAATGATCCGTTCTATCCTTCAAGAGGTAATAAGATTGATGGAACGGCATCTTTGGCAGGTCTCGGGTACTCAGGTGCAGTTCATTACTACAAGATCGATCTCTCCTACATAAGATATCTTTCATTTGCTAAGGATGTCATTCTTGCGACCAAGCTGCATGCCGGATTCCTCGAGACTACAAGAAGTGGCCAGAGAACCCCGATAGAAGAAAGATTTTATCTCGGCGGAGCATCATCTTTGAGAGGATGGGGGAGACACAGAATTTCACCACTGAGTGAAACAGGGCTGGCGCTTGGAGGCAATACAATGGCGGAAGCCAGCGCAGAGCTGCGATTCCCTATATACGAGCTGCTTCACGGGGCAATATTTACCGATGCAGGTGATGTATGGTATCCTTCATATCATATTGATCTTAAAACACTTCATTACGACGCGGGTTTAGGATTAAGGGTGAGGACGCCTATCGGGCCTGTGAGACTCGATTTTGCATCCCCTGTCATTAATGATGGGTTCAGACTACAGTTCTTTATATCGGTAGGAAATGCTTTCTGACGATGCTGAAGAAGATATTTAAAATATTGCTTATTGTGCTTGGAAGCATCGCCGGACTGATCCTTCTGATAATTGTTATGATTTCTTCAGGAGCTCTGAATGGAATGCTTACCCAAACGATTGAAAAGGAGGCAGATAAAAACATCAATGGAGAATTGCTGATAGGATCGATTAAAGGTAATCTGCTGTCGGATTTCACAATTCATGACATACTCCTTACGTCAGATTATGATACTCTTTTTTATTGCAGGGAAGCAAATATAAAATACGCTTTGATCCCTCTCCTCAGGAGTGTGATAAGGATCGACCTTGTGAAGATTGCCGGTGTTAAAGCAAACCTTGTACAGGATGCCGATTCAACATGGAACTTTTCAAGGTTGCTTAAAGAGGATCCGGAAAAAACGGATACAACTTCAGGTGAATTCAACTGGAAGATCAGTCTGAACCGTTTCAGCGCCGGAAATATGTCAGTAAGAATCTCAACTCCTGACACTGCAGGCATGATCCCGGGGCATATTGATGCAACCTTAAGAATAAGCGCTTTTCTCTCCGGCGATACTATCAAAGCAAATCTTGACTCGCTACAGCTCATAACAAGCGAACCTGATTTTGTACTCACAAATTTGTCAGGGATATTTTCAAAGGAAGGGAATTCATTTAAATGGGAAAATGTGACGGTTCAGATTGACAGTTCCTTTATAATGAGCGATGGACATTATTTACAATCTGAGGATGGCGCTTTACAGGCTGATGTCTCTTTTAATCCGCTTGATTTCAATGATTTTAAGGAATTTATTCAGGGGATGAAACTGCAGGGCAATCCTGATATAGAGCTTAAAGTATCTGGAAATGAATCGGATTATATTATAGAAGGTTCAGTTTCTGAGGGGAACCAGCATGCCGGTATTTCCGGGGATCTGAGGAACTACAGGAATGATCCGCAGTATAATGTCACTATAAATGTTGAAAATATCGATGTCTCTTACTGGACAGGCAATGACTCAATGAAGACGAACATAACAGGGAACTTTAAGATAGGAGGGCAGGGATTTGATTTTAATGTTAATAATATAACAATCGATGCGGAGCTTGAAAACCTGAAATTTAAAGATTATTCCGCCGCAAATTTGAATATGCATGCTGAAAAAAAAGGTGATTCATTGAATGGAACACTTGATGCTGCTACTTTCGCCGGGAATGTCAGCCTCACATACGATCTTGCATCAATCTTTACGGATCCATCTTATGATATTCTTTGTGATTACAATGGCGTTGACATCAGTAAAATAACAGGAAAGGATTCAGTTTATTCTGATCTTAATGGAAACCTGCATCTTAATGGGAGAGGAATTACACCCGAAGACATCGATGCCACACTGTCACTTCTGTCGCATGATTCACATCTTGCCGGAGAGCTCCTTGGGAATTTCGAGCTTGATGCCGGGTATAAAAGAGGAAATTACAATATAGACCTGAAAGGTTTTGGCAAACCTTATTTCAGCCTTGATGCTTCGGGTAGCGGGAATGTGAAAACATCAAATATTATAGATTTTACATTTGAACCCGTTGAATTGTCACATCTGGCAGCTATAATGGGATTACCGCCTCTTTCAGTCGCAGGTAAGATAACAGGTAATATCTCAGGAAACGCAGATTCACTCAGCATGATTGCAGAAATGGTTCTTGACAGTATAGTCTATGACACAATCAGAGTTAATAATATAAGATCAGAGGCTTCAGCCACTCTGCAAAAGAAGGATATCTCAGGAAAGGTAGATCTATCGACAGGAACAGTAAGAGCTGGCGAATACGGCTTAAAATCAGCAGAAATTTCAGGTGAATATACAGGGAACACAATAAGTACGGATATAACCCTTAATGTAACTGATTCTTTGCAGGCATCCTTCACAGGTTCGGCAGAAGGTGCTGAAAATCCGCTGATCAGGATAAGGAACCTGGGGGTTACTTTCGGGAATTTACAATGGTCAACGTGGCACGACAGCGCCACTGTGCAGATGAATAAAGACAGTATTACAATCAGTTCTTTCGGTATGTCCTCGGGCGATCAGAATCTGACAATCGATGGTTCATTTGCATTCCAGGGCGACGAGAACATTGAACTAAACCTGAACAAGATAGATCTCGGATCATTGCCTCTTGAAATGTTCCTTCCGTATCCTGTTTCTGGTTTTCTGACATCTTCATTAAAGCTGACAGGAACAGCATCAGAACCCGTTATTTCAAGCTACATTAATATTGACAGGATCGATATTAACGGCTTCCCGGTTGACAGCATTAATACAGCTATCAGCTACAGGGATAGCCTCCTGCATCTTTCAGGTAGAGTTCTTACGGGCCTTTATGAATCGGTCGGGATTAAACTGGATACTCCCGTAAAGCTTGCTTTCAACGATTCAATTTATGTCCTGAAGGATTCCCCGGTTCTGTCCGGATCAGTAAAAATAGATAGTCTTGATCTTAGTAAAATATCAGCATTCATCCCGGTAAAAGGCATTTCGGCTAAAGGTTATTCCGATGTAAACCTTGAAGTCAGGAATACAATTAACGATCCTGTAATTTCAGGAAGTCTCAGGCTTGAAAACGGATCTTTTACTGATGATAAGTATGGTATTAAATATAATGATATCCAGCTAATTGCAAGCATTGACAGCAGTACTCTGGGACTTGATACTCTCAGATTCAAGACTGGTAAAGGAAATCTTGCAATGAATGGTTTTGTAAGTCTTGAGAACACAGATTCTCTAAGTAAAAATGATTTCAGCCTTAAACTGAAAGCGAAAGATTTTCAGGCAGTCGAATCGCCGGGTATGGAGCTGAACTTCAACTCGGATATTGATCTCTCCGGAACTCTTGGAAACCCTGGATTCAAAGGAAGCCTGGGCGTAAACCGTTCAAAGATCAATATTGATTATTTTAATGAGGCGCTTTCGAAAAAGACTGATAAACCTGATCTGCCTTTGCTGATCCAGGCAATCAATGATACCCTTGAACTCCCTGTTGTTGCCGATACTGCAAAAAAACAGCAATCATTTACAGGAACAGATTTTTATAAGAGCCTTGAGGGAGAACTAACACTTGATATTCCGGGGAATACATGGATAACCGGAAAGGACATGAATTTTGAGCTGAACGGCTCAATTCGTGCTGTTAAAGCCGCAGAAAATATAAGTTTATTCGGAGATCTGAATGTTAAAAGAGGATATTACAAGATCTATGGCAGAAGCTTTGATTTTGAAAGTGGAAAAATAACTTTTACAGGCAGCAGCGAATTTAATCCCGATGTGGATTTTGTAATTGTTTACAGCTTCCGCGACATAGAAAAAGAATTGAGAAAGCTAAAGCTCCTTATTACGGGCAAGCTTATGAAACCTGACCTTCGTTTTACTCTTGACGATAATCCCGTTGAAGAGAAAGATGCAATCTCTTACATTGTATTCGGGAAAAGCGTAAATCAACTGGGCGAAGGAGAACGCGAGAAGTTCAGCGGTCAGGATGTTGCATTGGGTGCGGCTGTCACCCAGCTCTCATCGGCATTGAAAGGAGTGCTTCAGGAATCTGCAGGGATCGATGTTTTCGAGGTAACAGGTGGTGAAAACTGGAAATCGGGAAGTGTGACTATTGGAAAATACATTACGAACAATCTTTTCCTCAGCTATGACAGGAGCTTTGATTTCAATAAACAATCGAAGACTGCAAATACAGAAAAGATAATGCTTGAATATCAGATTCTAAGGAATCTTATTCTGAAGGCCACCAACCAGGAGATCAATTCGGGCTTCGATCTTATTTTCAGAAAAACATGGAGATGAGGTGCGGTTTTCAGCACCTGAACCTGGCGCCATCTTCTTTACAGATCTTCTTTACAAGTCTTTTAGCCGACATTATTGAAGTTGGTAACCCGCCACCCGGTTCTACCCACTGACCGCACATGTAAAAATTATCGAGTCCGTGAATAATCTGGGACATCGGCTTCATAACTGTTCCGGCATTTTCAGGGGTGATCAGCCATCCTTCGAACGATCCTTTCCAGTTTCCGGTGTATCTTTCGAATGTAAGCGGTGTGGCGACATCTGTGACCTCGATATCAGCTGAGATCCCCGGATATTTCTGGCCAAGAAGCCCGATTACTATACCGGCAATCTCATCCTTTTTCTCAAGATACTTTTTTCTGTCTTTTCCCAGCTCCTTCCAGAAATTATAATCAGTCTCGAGCATGACAGATAATACTGTCTTTCCTTTTGGAGCAAGAGTCGGATCCTGGTTGAAGATGTGGACTGAAAGCCATTCTCTTGATTTTCCGGCAAGAGTTACAGGTTCCTTCAGCCTGAAGGTCTGACCTGAAATTGTTTTTGGTGAATCTTCAAACCTCCTGTTCACTCCAAGCGATATATAGATCAGGGGCGGGAATGTCAGCCATTTTTCATAGGGTCTGAGATCAGATTCATCGCCGAAGCGCCCTTCGAGCATGTCGAACAGTGTTGAATGACCATCGGCAGCTGAGACAACCCGATCAGCCCGGTATTCAGTACCATCTTCGAGGCGGATTCCAACAGCTTTCCCATTATCTGTCAGAATCTTAGAAACCTTACTGTTGTAAAAAAGCTCTCCTCCAAGTTCGCGATATTTGTCTTCAAGCGCCTCTGACATAGGTTTTGATCCTCCTATTGGGTAACCGGCATTCCTGTTATGAAGATAAGCAAATGTGAAAAGCATGAACATCATTGAAAACTCAGGAATCCACATCTGCCTGAAAGCCTGGGCAAGGAGCGGATCTTTTATTCTTTTAGAAAGATCTTCAGATGTCATGTTCATCCAGTTCTTCATTTTCTTCCCGTTTGTTACGAAGATTGACATGACTTTCATCTGTTTGCGGGCTTTTACGATGAATGAATCATGTTTTGACGGTGCATCGAAGGGTATGCACAATTTGATTCCATCAATGAATTCATTAATTATCCCGGTATCCTCAGGGCATGAATCCTTCAGGTGTTTTTCAAGCTTGAAAACATCAGTATAGAAAATCAATGTTCTGCCTGTCTCATCGCTTATGCGGAAATATTCATCGAGATCAACGAATTCCCTGCCATTGGCAATTCCCGTTTCTTCCCAAAGGTCATGCATTCCGCTTCTATTTGAAGAGCCTACGAGCCAGTGAATGCAACCATCGAAAGTAAAGCCTTTGCGATTCCATGATGTGCAAAGGCCACCCGGAACATTATGCATCTCAAAAATCCTTGTTTTGTATCCGTTCATCTGTGCATATACGCCGGTTCCAAGGCCTGCAAAGCCTGCTCCAATAATAATTACTGTTTTTTCTTTCTGTTCCATGACCTGAAAATTATTATTTAAAGGTAAAGTTTTCTTTTATAATTCAGTGTTCTTATCGCAGATAACCCGATTATCTGGTTTCAGAATTTGTCATTTTTCACTTTAAGGTTTTAATTGTTTCAGGGCACTTTCCGGCATGATTTTAGCGTTATTAAAAGTGGCTCTGACCCTCATTTCTTATATTAATCAGTTAATTTTGCCATGTAATTTTTAGCAATGACAATTAAAGAACTACATAACGAACTTATACAGGCCTATTCAGTCAATAACCTGAATACTATATCTCTTACACTTATAAATTTATTTAAAGAGAAAAACTATTCAGCTTTGCAGAAGATTGCAGAGCTCATAAGAGATTACATCGATATAAGGATCTCAGATAACGGTAAAGGTTTCTCCTCGCTGATGATGCTGTATCATCCCGACAGGGCCGTATACCATATTACGGAGATAAACAAGCTGGCTGCCGAAAATAACTACGACGGACTGTTAAAATATTCACACATCCTGAAGCTTGAAAGAATTGGCGAGATTGCTTCATCATTTGATAGTTATGAAGATATTGATTATAGTCCCGTATATGACTGGGATATGTCGGATCTCGATGATGAAGGTTTCAGGGTATTTGATGTTAATGATAAGAAAGAGAAAATAACAGTTGATTCCCTCCGGGAATCCGGATGCTCATTCTATGACGCTCTTAAAATCCGCGAGTTCGGTGATGCGGAAGCAAATTATCCTTTATATTATCTTGAGGAAATGGAGGATTTTGAAATGTCTTCCTACGGGATAAATGATCTTGACGGAATTCAGCTGTGTGTTCAGGCTCGATGTATTGATCTGAGCAATAATAAGATCACTGATCTTATGCCGCTTATCGGTTTAAAGAACCTTGAAGAGCTTGATCTTTCGGATAACGAGGTTGGTTTTATTGACGATATCAGTAATCTCAATCAGCTCAGAAGCATCATGCTCTCCAACAATTATATAAGCGATATTTCACCTCTGTTTGAACTTGCTAATCTTGAATATGCGAATTTGTCGGGCAATAATATAGATCCTGATCAGATAGACATACTTACCGACCTTGGGGTTACAGTTGATTTCTGACCGGCTAATGGGACCGAGATTTATTAATGATTCTTTTCAGGAAGGCTGAACCTGAAGTCGCTTCCTTTCTCCCATTGGCTTGTAAACCAGATTTTTCCACCATGGATTTCAATAAATTCCTTACAGAGAAGCAGCCCTAAGCCGGAACCCTTTTCTCCGGCTGTTCCGGTCGTTGGAAGGATTTTTGAGATATCGAATATGCTTGGTTGTTGTTCGGGCCTGATTCCAATACCTGTATCTGATACAGAAATCGTAACAATCCCATCTTCCCTGAATGCTGAAATAGAAACAGAGCCTCCCGGCTTCGTAAATTTTATTGCATTTGTAATAAGATTCCGCAGGACAACTTTAAGCATATCCTTATCAGCATAAACGCTCAGGTTCTCCGGTGCATGATATTCAATGCTGACATTCTTCGAATCTGCCATCGGCAATAATACCGGTATGACATTATCAAATTTGTCTCTTAAAGTAACATTTTCAGGATTGAAAGGTATTTTCCCTGTGTGTGCCCTTGTCCACATCAGGAGGTCCTGCAGAAGCTCGAAGGTGTTTTTTGCAGCTTCATTGACTGTATTAAGATGTGTCTCAATCTGATCCAGGGTGAACCTTCTTAATCCTGTTGTAAGAATCTCAAGAAAACCAAGTATCGAAGTAAAAGGACTCTTAAGATCATGCGAGAGAATTGCAATAAACCTGTCCTTGTCAGCATTCGATCTTTCAAGCTGTTTGTTAAGCTGTTCAATCTGTCTTGTGCGGATATTTGCCCGGATCTGCATCGTTGACAAAATGAAAAGGAGGATCGTAATGATAAATCCTGCGAGCCAGATAAAGATCTGCCGGCTGTGAAAAGCTGACATTTCAGCTTTTCTTCCTGAAAAGACGAGTGTCCAGATTTTTCCACGGAATCGTGTTGTAAGTTTCAGGTCGAGATTTTGTCTCATGGCTTCAGGACCACTGTCATACAGAATTGTTTCATCAGAAATAATCGTATCATCATAAATCTGTAATCTTATTGGTTCCTGTTCATAATGAGACATTGTTCCAAGGATTCCCTGCATGAGATCACGCATGCGATATGGACTGTAAAGCCAGCCTTTAAGCGCTTCCCGTCGTTGTTCAACAGTTTCAAGCGGCATATCTTTCCTGTAATCAGGATCATACATAAGCACTCCAGGTTGCCTGTCATCATCAATCTCCTGTACAAGCCAGACCTTTCCTGTCAGCATTGCAAAATTTGAATCCCTTGAAATTTCCATTGCTTTTCTCCTGGTTCTCTCTGAAAACATATCATACCCGATTGCTGTCCTGTTCCTCTCATTATGAGGTTCAAGAAAAACTATCGAAGTATATACATCTCTTACCCCCCGGGGATACACCTTGTAATCAGGTTTATATTCGGCATAAATCTTTCTGAATCTTTCCTCATGTTTATTAAGGTCCTCGGGTTTTATCAGCATAGTATAGCCAAATCCCTGAATACCCGGCAGGTATTGATCAATTTTAGTCATATTGAAATAATCCTGCCACTCATCAACAGTTACAGTGTCTGAAACAGCAAACAGACCCTTACCTCCGCGTAATAATTGTGCATGCTCTTCAAGTCTTGTTTCAATTTTCATCCTTATCTGGTTGCATGAATATTCAAAATCCCGTCTTGCAGCCGATTCAATATTCCTCCTGTTATAAACAACTGAAGCTATTGTTATCAGGAGACCTGCTATGAGAACACCTGCTGTAATGATTGTATCTTTCAGATTAAAACCCGATAAGAGCAATCGGTATTTTTGGCCGAAAAGCTTCATGTTAGTTTAAACAGAACGTGGATAGATATAAATTGCATCAAAGGAATAAACGGGATTGAAACTGAATGGTTCGGAAACATCCTAAAGAGGAATAAATAAACATAGGTAAAACCTGACAACTTTTGGATTGTGCTTAAAGAAATCAATTTGAAGCCAATTTACAGAACTTTCATGAGGAATTAAGTGTTTTACCAAAATATTAACGATGTGAGAACGGGATAGTAAAAAGTAACAAGTTTTAATTTGTTGATTTAAAATTCATTGACATGGCAGAAATAAAGAGAATACCGGAAGGGTACGATATGATAATTCCTTATCTTAATATAAAAGGCGCATCAGAGGCTGTAGAGTTCTATAAAAGAGCTTTTGGAGCAGAAGAATTGGGGCGAATTACAATGGCAGACGGCACAATAGGCCATTGTGAATTGAAGATCGGCAATGGCAGATTCATGATAGCAGAAGAGAGCCAGCAGTGGGGAAATGCAGGTCCTGTTACATTGGGCGGCAGCCCTGTGGCCTTATGTATCTATGTTGATGACGTTGATCTTGTATTCAACAGGGCTATCTCTGAGGGAGCAACGATTTCAGGCGAGATGGGAGTCAGGGATCAGTTTTATGGGGACCGTGCTGGAACTCTTACAGATCCATTTGGCCATAAATGGTCTATTATGACTCATATTGAAGATGTGACATTTGATGAAATGCAGAAAAGATCTGATGTAATGTTTGCAGGTTTCTGAGCATGTGAACATTATTTCTCTGAGACAAACGGGATCTCCCTTACGCTTCGTACGGGTTTTTCAGTTTTGTTTTCAATGAGTGAGGCTATAACAGTGTATTTTCCGGGCAGTTCAGGTGTTTTGATTCCTATCTTCAACGTCCTCATTTCATAGGGGGGTACGATTGCCTGTCTTGATTCGCCTGAGAGGAGCGTATCTCTGCTGAATATTTCAAGCAGCACCTGGCCTTTCCACTGTGTATCAAGATCATTGACAACATTTATTTTAAAGAAATGGTAGGATTCTGCCTGGATTTCTTTGCCCCATTCATCAAGCATCAATCCTACAGGAGAGAAGGCATCGTGAATGTATTTTACAAAATTGTCCTCGTAATCAAGATTTTTCACATCGGTAAAGTGATCGCTTGTCTGACCGTCTCTCCTGGAATAGCCAAGTACATTGAAGTGCATTACCCCGGCGCATTCCCTGTGGCATCGCCAGAACTCAGTTTCTGCTGCAAGATACCTGGCATAAGTCTCTCTTCTTTGTTCTGTTGTTGATTTTTTCCCCAGGAGATTCCTGTACAAATCCGATGTCAATGTTGTCGGACTGCCATCCCTGTTAAGCCAAAGCCAGCCATACTCATTCACAATTTTCATATATGGCGAGGCTGATCTTTTGAGGTTTTGCCCGCCAGGATTTGTGTCTGCCTCAGCTATATTTTTCAGGGTGAATTTTGGATCCTGGAAATGATATGGATGAAGTTCAAGAACGTCTCCTTTGGATCTTACAGATGAATAGCTGTTGTCCCAGGGTCTGCCGGAGAGATCCAGAGCTCTTACTATTTCAATCGCCGCGGCTATTTCTTCAGTTTTCCCGTTATGGCTGACAGTTTCATTACTTGCATCCCATATAATTATACTTGGATGATTCCACTGTTCTTCGATCCATTCTGTATATTCTTTTGCAAGCTCATCCCTTTTAAGTTCATCAGGCCACTTATTCCATCCTTTGCCTCCATACCATATCGGAAACTCATTCTGAATAAGTATTCCAACCTCATCGGCAATCCGGTACCATGATTCAGGAGCTATTCCGATACAGTATCTCAGGCTGTTCCAGTGAAACTGTTCAAAGCTTTGATGAAGCTTCCTTACCCATGATGTATCCCATGGTAATAAACCGCACTCTTCATCTTCAAAGAACCTGTAGAGTGTTATATTTGATCCGCGCAGGTAATAAGGCTTTCCGTTAAGAACCGGGATTGATTTTTCAGCATCATAGTAAAATTCTCTCATTCCGAACCTTGTGCTGTACTCATCTCCTGCCGACTCAATGATGAGGTTGTAAAGAAAAGGATCTTCAGGCGACCACAGATGGCAATTTTTTACAGGTATGATTGCATCAACGTAAATCACGGATGAGTCAGGAGCAGGTTCAGGAGAAACGGAAGCTCTTCCTGCTTCAATTCCGCTTTTTGATTCAGTTACCCTGAATATTATCTCTGACTCTTTCCCGGTATCGCTTCCCATTATTTTTGCATGAATCTTCACCTGTTCCCTCTTTATATCAGGAATCGCCTGTGCGGAGATTATAAATGGCTTGCCCGACAGTTGCAGTTCAACATCATCAAAGATTCCGGGGATGTACCTGTTTTTTTCAAAATCAAATCCATCAGGGATTGCAGGAGGAATTGAGTTTCTCGATGATCCGATCCTGATTACTAGCTCATTATCCCCTTTTTTCAATGCACTTTTAATATCGAACAAGCCGGGAGTAAAGCATGGAAGATGTTCGCCAATATCTTTCCCATTAAGATATACACGTGTACCGAACATCGCTTTAGATACTTTCAGCCTCGCAACATCAGGGATGTTATCATTTATTCTGAAACTTCTGTGATACCAGAATGCTTCCCTTAAAGTATCTGCCTGGTAGATGTTGTTCCGGTCCCATACTTTCGGACCTGAATTCACGAATGGGGGTTCGGCCATATTAACAAGCCCCGGCACCCTGACAGTGTGACTGTAATTATCGGGAGGGTTATTCATAGATCCCTCTTCAACCTGCCATTCACCATTCAGCGGGATCACTGCCCGCTTTTTTTCCGAACCGCAACTGACAAGAATTACAAGGGAAAAATAAAGCACGACATAGTTAAGTTTCATTCAGGCATGCTTTTGTTCGGCAAAGTACTCATAATTCGTGAGTATTGGAAATAAAAAAGCGGAGGATGCACCTCCGCTTTCAAAGACTTTATATCGATTGGTCTTGTCTGCCTTTATTGACTCACCTTCTTGAGCTGCTTTTTTCATCGGAGCTTCTTGAAGAACTCTTTGATGAAGATGAAGAGCTGCTGTTTTTACTTGCCTTTGATGAAGAAGATGCTGATGAAGACCTCTGTGATGAAGATCTTGCTGGCGCTGCTGATGATCTCGATTCACCCGAAGATCTTGATGCTGAACTTCTCTGGACGGGAGCGCTTGATGATCTAGCTTCCCTTGTGCTGACCTGCGAAGATGAAGATCTGCTTACTGAGCTTCTGCCAGAATTTGATTCGCTTCTTACGGATGTATTCCGGGGGCTTTCAGCCGATCTTGTGGTTGTCCTCGGAGCGCTTGTTGCTTCTCTTGTTGTCTGGTTGCCTGAACTCCTGTTCACTGATGTATTCCCTGCAGAGCGGCGTGAAGTAGACACTGAATTATCAGATGACCGTGTTCCGGTTCTTGTTGATGAAGCTTCAGATCTTCTCCCTGAACTTGCAGCACCCCTCTCAACAGTTCCCTGTGAAGCTCTGCGGCTTCCCGTTGTAGTAAGATTTGAACTACGTTCTGAACGGGTCGAGGCATACAATCTTTCGCCATCCCTTCTTGATTCCGGTTTAGAATAAGTTTTCCTGTAATTACCTTTATTGATATTAACTACAACTGTTGGTGAATAAACTCTCATACGGTTATAGTAGTAATCATTATAGTATACAATCCTTGGTTCATGCCAGTGGCGATAATGACTGTAGTATACAGGGTAAAGATTATGATGATAACCGTAGTAGAAGTGGTAGTAGCATGGTGTCCATGGATGCCAGAATTCCGGATAATAACCCCAGTACCAGGATGAATGCCATCCCGTGTAGAAAGGATCATATATGAACCTTATAGTTGGCCATGCAGCTACCTCCACGTATGTTGTTCTTACGACTTCGACTCTTTCCCTGCGGTTACCTGTATAACCCGGATTGGGAGTCTCATCGTAAATGGGTTCTACTATGTAATTTCTTCCGTATAATGTCTCATCGCCAATAAGCTGGATCTGTACTGAACCATTTTTGAATCTCTCGACAGTGAATACAGCCACATCCTGCTTTTCTGTCGGGCTGAGAGCTACCTGTAAAACAATGTTGTGAACATTACCCTCCGGAAAGTCAGTCACTGTAATGTAATCGACAAAATTATCGTTATTGAGGTCGAGATTGTTTATACGTGAATTTTCTTCATTAAGTGTTTTTTCGAAAGCTTCAAGAGTTTCCGATTCCTGGAAAAGATTCATTACAGCATACAGGTTGAGATTGTCACCGGGAAGGCCCAGGTAATCATTCGAACGGTTCTGTGCCTTTAAGCTGTTTCCTGCAACTATCAGGAGCGCAAGAATGGGAGTGAGTATAAAGGTTTTCATGACTTTGTGTTTTTTTTTGAAGAATCAGCTCTTCGTTCTCATAAATACATAATCCATGCCAAAAAAAATCTTTTCAGGTTACAAATTCTGAAGTTTGCAATACTCCTTTGTACGATTGAAGCGCTTTTTGTTATTTTTGAGCATAAACTGAGGCAATGTATAAATTTTTTTTCCGGTTCTTCGTCATTACACTCACAATTCTCACTGCAAACCTGCTGACAAACGCGATCAGCGACTATCTTATAACATATAAGCATCACATGAAACCTGTCGCTTTTACATTTATAGGAATGGGTGTGATAGTCCTTATATTCTATCCTCTTTTCACAAAGATGGAAGAATGGGTAAAGCAGATATCCACAAAATTCATAAAGACAGGCAAAAATGTTGCAGGTAAATATTTTGGCTTATTCCTTGCCTTCATTACAGCTATCCTTATATTATTCTATTTTTATGCAAAAGAATGGTACAATATTGATTTTTTGCGGGTTGTTTTTTCAGGTAGTTTAGGATCGTATCTGTAGATGGACTGTTTTTCCCGGAATTATGTGAAATAGAGACTCATCAATTTTTAGTTTCCTTTTTTACATATATATTTGGAAAAAAGCATAATACTATAGTGTTTTAAGTATGCGCTCATTATTTTTATGTCTTCAACTGATGTTTTTATCAGTTGCCCTTTATTCTCAGGACATTTATGAAAAGACAAGCTCTTTTGCAGAAAATAACGGTTATGAAGATATCATTAATCAAAAAGATGAGAGTTTTGGTGAGTTTACAATAAAGAATTTTACATGTAAAAGCTTTAATGTTGACCCGAAAATAGTTGATAATGGCAAAATCACCCTGGTTGTCAGTAACCTTACAGTAAAGTTTTCATTAAGGACACTTTTCGGCGAACCGGTTGTTGACGGAGTTTTCAAATGGGAAGCCGATGGAAGAAATAATAATAAATTCGATTATAAAAACGGCCTTGACTATAATGATTGCCTGTTCCTGGGCTTTTATTTCGGAGGTTACGGAAAGAATCAGCTGTTCGTAAGAATAGATCCCACAGTTCCTTCATCTGGAGAAGATTTTGGATTTAATGCACCGGGTTCACCTGACTGGGATGACCTGTTTTATGTTCTCAGCGGTAATGAGTTTATTAGGTTTAGTACGATCTCATCAGAAGATCCAAGGAAAATCTGGCAAAAGGGACCAATGTTCAACAATGTATATCTGGGTCGGAAAAAAGGTTTGCCCACTTCTATTGCAAAGGTTACTGAAGGGGATGATTTTTGGGATACACCCGAAAACGATGTCACAGAACAGGATCTCCTTAATGAGGAAGAACGTGATGCCCGTTTGAAGGAATATTTAAAAGCTAAGGATAAATACAGGGCTTTGCAGGATCCTTTTACAAAAACTGTCAAAAATAACGATACTGTTTATGAGGAGAGTATTAAACCACTTGCAAAGCTCGATTATTTTTTTCGTAATGCTCAGGTTTCGATGACATCACGGAATATTAAAACGGGACAAAAGAATACTTCCGACCCTTCTGGGAAGCTTGCGTTGTCAAATGGCTGGAATTCAATTTGCTATATTATCAGGCAGAACAATATAGCCCTGAAAGATTCTGTGAAGGTTTTTTATAATAAGGAAGGTAGACAAATGTTGTTTTCTGAACATTTCGATGAAGGTCAGAATCTGAAACTTACAATCAAAGTGAATGATCTTAATGTAAGCGATAGTTATATGAGTACTTCTCTTGGTATCTTTACAATAGGTGACATGAATATAAATCCCGCGAGGAAAACAATTTTTGAAACAAAATACATGTATGAGATTTTTGCAGTGCAGCTTCATGATCTTTTTTCCGGAACCCCTCATCCATTCCTGACCGAGCTCTTTAAAATGAATTTTGAGTTCAATGACCGTTTTGATATAAATCATGAGTATGATAGACGAACATCATATAATGCTTTCCCTGTATTTTCAATATTTACGAATCATGTTGAAGCCACGTTACGAAACAAAGAGTTGATCAAGCCGTCGGGCACTGACGAACATCAGTGGATAAAAGAAAAGCTTGTTTTTGATCCTTCAGCAAAGAAAATATTCGTGTACATAAATGATGTGCCTTATAATCCATTTGAATTTTCGGGTTTTGGGATTGAGAAGCTTGAAGTAGAGATTAATGCTCAGGGAACTTATAACAAAGGCCAGAAAACAACTTTTGATTATATAAAAATCTACCAGGAATAATATCCAAACTCTTTAAAAATATGCGATTAATTATTACGGTATTCGCTCTTGTTGTAATTTCATTTTCAGCATTTTCGCAGGACAAAGATAAACAGGCAAGGGAATATTACCAGATAGCAAAAAAAGCTTTTGACAAAGGCAGTTTTGAGGAATGTATTACAAATCTCTATAAGGTTGAGGACCTGCTGGGAAAATCCAATATCAGAGTATTGCCATTGCTTATAAGATCTTATGATACAATTCAGGCCTGGACATACGTTGTAAAGGATTTTGAAAGATACAAATCATTACTGCCAGACACAAACCTTATCGAATATAAGGAGATCAGCAGGATCAATATCAGAGCGCTCGAAAAAGTTGAAAATGAAAACAGTGATTTCAGGAATCTTAAATACAGGGCTGCAACAATAAGCGATTATAACAATTATCTTATGCGATATCCTTACGGCGCTTACCGCGATGAAGTATCGTGGATGAAAGCTGAAAAGGTAAACAGCCTTGACTCATATCTCGGCTATCTTGAAAAATATCCTGCGGGAAAATATTACATGGAGGCGACCAAACGTGGTGCTGAAATTGACAAAAATGCTTACGATAAAGCTGTGAATGAAGGAACACACTCATCTTTGAACAGTTACCTTGGAAATTTTCCACGGGGAAGTTACAGGGATGAAATCACCCCAAAAATCGCTGAACTTACAGAATCAGAGAAGTATGCAGAAGTCCTGTCAACCAGGGAGTACGAAAAATACCTTGAGAATTATCCGAATGGTAAATATGCATCAAAAGTTCATGATCTATATAAAGAACTCCTTTATAAAAATGGACTGGACCTTTATGAAAACAAGGATTATGATGGTTCAAAACAAAAATTCTCACTTTTTATTGATAATTACTCCTCGGACACCAGGGTAGCCACAGCTCAGAAGATGATTCAAAAGTGTGAGAGCAAATCAAACCAGAGTGGATTTGAGGCATTGACATTCCTCTATGATACCGAAAACTCATTAACAATAGGATACGAAGATTATAAGCTTAATAAAGTGGGAGGATATATTAATTTCAGACTCCACACTGTTTTTTTCCCGATGCTTGTTTATGGTGACAATACAATAAACAACGAGGGTGAGACAAATGCCGGCAATGTTAATATACTGAATGAAAGCCGGACCGGAGGGATCGGTGTATCGGGGGGATTGACTTTCAAGGTCTTTTATCCCTTGTGGATTGGAGTTGGCGCCGGCGTTTCATACTATCCGGTTCTTATCAAGGCTTATGATAATGTTCTTGAGGAAAACATCTGGTTAAAACATACAGATCAGTCCGCGGTTGCAATTGTACCTCAGCTAAGTTTCAATCTGAAAGCCTCTAAGAAATTGCTTGTTAAAGCAGGCATTCTTTATCATGAAGGAGTTGTCGGACAATTCGGAATAGGCTTTAAATTGTAAAACTTTAAATATGATCAGGTTTAAAACAGGGGCTCTAATCATTCTTACTGTAGTTACAGGAGCTTCCGGGATCAGCCAGGTAAATTCACGAATTGAAAATCCTGAGATTAAGGGCCCTGTAAAATCATTATTTTCTGAAACCCGAATCATCGATACCAGAAACAATAAATCTGTTGCAGACAGTAGTTTTTACCTGTTTGACAACAAGGGCAATGTTTTAAAAGTTGTATTGTATGATAAAGATGGAATTTGTCAGCAGATTGACTATACTTACGATAACAGGGACAGAATACTCACCAAAAATGGCTTTTCTTTCGGAGATAAATTCAGTTACAGCTACAAGTACTTTGAAAACGAAAACGCCAGGTTGCTGAGAATTGAATGTATCCATTCCTCAGGCCCTGTTGAATATAAAACATACATTTATGACACTGAAGGCAGGCTGGCTGAGCTTTCAGAATATGATACCGATAGCTTATTGAAAAACCGGAAGCTATATGAATATGATACTGATGGAAATCTGACCAGGCAGATAACCTTTGATCCGTCAAATGGACTTGCTTCTTCAGAGTTGTTCATACCTGCTTCTTTTAAATATAATGAATCAGGCAGGAAAACAGAGGAAAGAGGTTTCAACATATCGGGGAATTATGCTTATTTATACAGGTACGATGATAAAGGTAATATGGCCGAATCATACCAACTGTTCGATTCCGGTATTCTCAATGACAATGGAGAAGTAACACTGTCTCAGGGTATCATAAACGATCTTGTTCAGAGTATAAGCGAGCAATACAACACATCAAAAGTGACTTACAAATACGATTCTTTTGGAAGGGAAACAGAATCATACTGCATTGACAACGGTTACCGGTCAACAAAGAAATATGACAAAAATGGTAACATTACAGAGGATAATGATTCAACCTGGGAATATGAATATGATACTTCCGGTAACTGGATAAAGAAAGTCAGGTACCTTAATAAAGAAAGTCAGGTACCTTAATAAGGGGATGTCAGCTGTTTATTTCAGGAGGATTGAATATTATAAATAATATCCGGTTCTCTTATACACATCATTTTAATAAAGATCAGTATGATAATGTAAATTTACAATTGTTATGAAAAAACACCAGATGAAAGCTCTCAGTTCCGTTTCATTTATTTTTATCGTCATAATTGCTTTTAGCTGTAGTACTGTCCCGGCGCTTGAAAAGGATCCTGTCGACTTTGTGAACCCATATATGGGCAATATAAGTCATCTTCTTGTCCCGACTTACCCTACTGTTTCACTTCCCAATAGCATGCTTCGTATTTATCCTGAAAGAGGCGATTATACAGGGCTCATGATGCGAGGATTACCTGTCATGGTAACAAGTCACAGGGGAAGCCATGCTTTCAGCATAAGCCCTTTGAGCGGAGAGCCCGCATCATCTGATCCTGTCATTTCTTATTCGTATGATCTTGAAAATGTCACACCATATTCATATTCTGTTTACCTTGATGAAAAGAAAATCGGTGTAAACCTTGCCGTAAGCCATAGATCTGCCCTCTATACACTTTCGTTTTCTGACAGGAAGCCATTCATTTTGATCAGGTCTTTTGACGGTGAAATGAAGTGGAACGGGAAATCAGTAAGCGGATTTCAGAATCTTGAAAACAATACCCGGGTCTATATTTATCTTGAAACTGATATAGCTCCATTGAAATCGGGAATCCTTACACCGACTGGGATTTCTTTTGATGAATTGAATACATCAGGGCATAATGCCTGCGTAGTACTTAGGTTCCCTGAGGAAACCGAAAAAGTCAGTCTCAGATATGGAATTTCATTTATAAGTGAACAGCAGGCTGAAAAGAACCTGGCTAATGGGATTAAAAGTTTTGATCCGGATCAGGTTTTAGCTTATGGACGGAGAACCTGGAATGATGCTCTTGGTAAAATTAAGGTTTCGGGAGGTTCGGAAGACGATATGACTGTTTTTTATACCTCTCTGTACCGCACTTATGAACGGCCGGTGAATATTACTGAAGACGGCCTGTATTTCAGTGCGTTTGACGGGAAAGTACACGATACAGATGGGATTGATTATTATACAGATGACTGGATTTGGGATACTTACAGGGCTGCTCATCCTTTAAGGATACTAATAGACCCTGAAAAAGAGACTGAGATTATTTCTTCGTATCTGAGGATGACTGATCACATGAAGAATCAATGGATGCCGACATTTCCTGTTGTAACAGGCGATAACCGTGCTATGAATTCAAATCATGGGGTTGCAACCGTTCTTGATGCATGGAGGAAAGGACTTAAAGGTTTCGACCTTGAGAAAGCATATAATGTATGCATGAAGGCCATTACTGAAAAGACACTTGCCCCTTGGTCTGACGATAAACCCGCCGGAAAGCTTGATGAGTTCTATAGGGAAAAAGGCTATTTCCCGGCGCTCTCTGAGAATGAAAAGGAGACAAATCCGGAAGTTCATCCTTTCGAGAAACGTCAGCCGGTAGCTGTGACGCTTGGCGCTTCTTATGATGAATGGTGTCTTTCACAGATTGCAGGAGAGCTTGGAAAAACAGATGATCACAAATATTTCCTCAGACAATCATATAATTACAGGAATCTTTTCAATCCTGAAACCGGTTTTTTCCATCCTAAGGACAGCAGGGGAAATTTCATTATGCCTTTTGACTATAAATTCTCCGGTGGGATGGGTGCAAGAGATTACTTTGATGAAAACAATGCCTACACGTACAGGTGGGATGTCCAGCATAATATTGGTGATCTTGTAAGCTTATTCGGAGGAAACGATATGTTTATCTCCGCACTCGATAATACGTTCACAGAACCTCTTGGAAGGAGCAAGTACGCTTTCTATGCCCAGCTGCCGGATCAGACTGGGAATGTGGGCCAGTTCTCGATGGCAAACGAGCCGTCCTTACACATACCTTATTTATATAATTATGCCGGGCAGCCATGGAAGACTCAGAAAATGATAAGAACTCTTCTTCATGAGTGGTTCCGCAACGACCTGATGGGGATACCGGGTGATGAAGATGGGGGCGGCACATCGGCTTTTGTTGTATTTTCACAACTTGGATTCTATCCTGTCACTCCGGGCTCACCAACTTATAATATCGGTAGTCCTGTTTTTCCTGAATCAGTCATTGATCTCGGAAACGGAAAAACATTCAGGATAATTTCAGCAAATTGTTCCTTTGATAATAAGTACATTCAGTCTGCAAAGCTGAACGGACATGAGTGGAACAAGCCATGGTTCAGTCATGATGATATTAAGAACGGAGGTACGCTGGAGCTTGTTATGGGTGACAAAGCAAATCCCCGGTGGGGAAACAGTAATGATGCAGCGCCTCCTTCAGCCGAAAAGGCTGATTAATCGTCCGATTTAATATACGTATCAGTAAAGCCTTGCCTGCTTACTGTCACAAGTCTGAAGCCGGGGAGATCATTACCAAGCTGTTTCCCTGCAGATGATGTTGTGATCATCTTCATGTTGCCTGCACGGGCAGAGACATTTTTATGCAGATGCCCTGCAAACACAGCATCGACTCCATATTCTGCAAAAAGGTCGAGGTATTTTTTCCTTTGCGCCGGATTAATGTTAAAATATTCCTCCGGCTCTTCCGGATCATTTACAAAAAACGGATGATGACAGAACAGGAAAATGTACATTGCATCTTTTGCTTTCTCAAGCTCATCCTGCAGCCATCTGTACTGTTCTTCCTCAAGGTTTGAATCCGTTGATTTTATAAGATTGGAATTGAATCCTATAAACCAACACTTCTTATATGAGAACGAGAATCTGTCTGATCCGAATTTCTCTGAAAACTCTTCGATATCTTTCTTTGCCGGATCATTCCCTACATCATGATTCCCTGGTGTTACGTATATTTTTTTTGTTTTAATACGTAATGTGATCCTTTTGAATTCATTCAATTGGGATGAGTCAGATCTGTCATTCACAAGATCACCTGTTACAATAACAAGAGCAGGATCAACGGAATTTATCCCTTCAACGGCTTTTATATAAAGAAGGGTTTCTTCCGACACTCCTTTGTTTCCGCTTATCATTCCGAACTGAGGATCGGATACCTGGACGAATTTGAATTCTTCTGAACATGAGAATAATAGTATAACCCCGGAAAGAAGCGTTATATTGATTATTCGATGAGGCGTTCTCATAAACGTAAGGCTGATTATCAGGAACCAAGCAGCTGTTTCACCTTGGCTGAGATCTCCCTTCCATCGGCTTTACCGGCAAGTTCCTTCGTGGCAGCACCCATTACTTTCCCCATATCGGCAGCAGTTTTTGCTCCGACTTTTTCGATAATTGTCCTGAGTGATTTCTCGAGTTCTGCATCGCTCATCTTCGCAGGGAGATATTTTTCGAGAACATTTGCTTCTGCTTCTTCCTTTTCCCAGAGATCTTTCCTGTTCTGTGTCTTGTATATTTCTGCAGATTCCCTTCTTTGTTTAACAAGCTTCTGGACGATCTTTATTTCTTCATCCGGAGTAAGGACTGCATCGGCTCCTTTTTCTGATCTTGCAAGCGTAAATGCCGTTTTTACGGCTCTCAGGGATTCCAATACGATTTTATCCTTACTTTTCATTGCTGCCATCAGGTCAGCCGAGATTTTTTCAGTTAAAGCCATAGTACTTTGATTTGAAAATTTCAATAAAGATAAAGAAAATATATCCTATCTGTGATTAGCCTGTGCTGCTGACAACAGGTTCAACGTGAATTGTGATATTAAGATTCTGGAATCTTTTCTTCAGTTCATCTTCTATCTTGTCACAGTATTTGTGTGCATCACCTACAGAAACATCCTCAGGTATTTCGATATGCAGATC
>DATALC010000034.1:0-29554 GCA_036261265.1 Bacteroidales bacterium | reverse complement strand
GAGGAGACAATTAAAGATGCCCTGCAATCCGAATTTCCTGATTTTGAGGATAGTATTCAATATTTCAGTGCCCTTGACAGTAAGAGGATCGACGTAATTATTACTCGCAATATAAAAGATTATAAAAAATCAGATATCCCGGTAATGACTCCAGGTGACTATTTAAAAATGGCGAGCAGCTAATACATAAGCGCTTCATACGGTGCGCAGCACCCGGTAATGAAGGAACTAAATCCCTTTTCCTATGGGATTTTAATACGTTTTCTTAATGATTATAAAAGGATGTGCTTTAATAATGAAGGTAAAACTCCTTAAGAATTTTATAAGTCCGCCACTTTTTAACTTACTTTTACTCCTGCTTCATGGAAGTTACAACAGCCGGTATACTCAATAGCCGGGTTGAAGGCTTGTTCAATTAGCATTTATTCACCCTGCAATTGACAGATTAAACACAGATAATATGAGAATTCTATTTTATCTTGTCCCGGTAATCATGATTCTTAACTTATCATGTGGACATAAGTCAGATCGGGAATCAAGAAAGCTCTATGCAGAATATCTCCTTAGACAGAGCAAAATTGATTTAATACAATACAGATTAAACAGAGTCGATACTTTTCCAGATGGACAGGTCTGGAATAATAATGGAACTGCTACCCTGGAACGTAACTACAGTGATTCAATCTTTAAATTCTCATTTTTCGGTAAAAGAGATGATCTCGACAGAGAAAATATTTATGTTGAGAACAAGCATTTTCAGATTTACCCAAAAACAAAAACTTATCGGGTCGAAATCAATTATGGAATTAATGTGCTAGGAGCTCCCGGAGGACAAATGGTTGTTGAAGATCTACTTAATGCCGATACGATAAATTCTTCCATCGATATTGAAGATAAGGACAAGTTTACTTTTTTAATTATAGAAAAGAAGTTTACAGGATCAGTAATAATTACCAAATATCTGACAATTAGCAAGAGTTCTTTCTTACCTGTAAAAATCCGGAAAATTATAAAGGATACTCTGAATAATATGAATTATTCCAGCAACTTCAATATCTCAGATGTACTGATTGGAAATCAGGTGACAAATAATGAACTGAAAAAAATAACCATGCTTGCTGGTTATAAGGAAGAACCACCAGACAAAAATACGGACAAAAATGCGGACGACCTGATTGGGAAAGACGTCCCTGATTTAATTCTTAGAACATTTTCTAATCAGGATTTAAACCTAAAAAAATTAAATAATAAAGTTGTTCTACTGGATTTCTGGGAATTATGGTGTGGGCCTGTTTAAATTCTCTTCCCATGATCAATGAGTTATCCAGGAAATACGGATCATTTGATTTTATAACCATTGGGATTACTTCAAGTAATATGGAAGACGTTAAAAGATACTTGTCAGCCAACGGAATTGAATTTGAACAGGCTTCAGTTAACTCGAAAGTTTCGTATTTCTTTAAGGTTAATTCTTTCCCCAGGTATATCTTGATTGATAAAAAGGGAAAAATCAGATTTATCTTTTATGGTTTTACAGAAGATCTTGAATCCAAAATTAAAAGCATGCTTTAATTCCAAACATTTCAGGAAAAGGTTTCAGACATCTTCCGCTACATTCCACGTAAAAATAACCCCATGAAAATGATTGAGACAAAAAGACTGTTTATAAAACCATTGACTGCAGAGGAATTAAAAAGACATATTGATTCTCCGGTTGATTTTGCACAAGATCTTGGATTGATTCCTTCTCAATCATTGATTGACAATGAAACCAAAGAGGCAATTCTGAATGACCTTCTGCCTAATATTACTGACATTTCGAAAGACTCAGATTTTTATACAATGTGGATTCTGATAGAGAAAGTAAAAAAGGCAATTATCGGAGGGATTTGCTTCCACGGAGAACCCAATGAAATGGGTGAAGTTGAGATAGGTTATGGAACTGATTTAACATTTAGAAATAAAGGTTATATGACAGAATGTATTTCAGGAATGGTTCATTGGCTTCAGGAAAATAAGGACGTTAAGGCTATAGTCGCTGAAACTGAGAATACAAATATTTCTTCAATAATTGTATTGGAGAAAAATGATTTTAGAATGATTCAACAGAATAATAATTCTGTGATCTATAAACTAGAAATTAAAAAAGGTCCGGACCAAAAATAATCCCCTTCACCACAAACGGAGATGGCTGAGAAAACATGTCCCTCTCCGCAGAGCAAAAGGCTTCAACCGGTGCGAATCTGTCAACCTCAATCAATCCACCTCAGCAGGTAAAAATCCTGCTTATGCGGCAGATCCTTATGCTTGGGATATATCCTTATACCGTAATAAAATGATCCTGCTTTTTCGGGCACAAGCCTCGCACGGTAGAGGCATTTCCCTCCCTTACAGCTTACCATCCTGAATTCCTCGCTATCGACAAATTCATGCTCCCCGGCTTTGTTCAGCCTTGTGATAAGGAACTCGACGCCGACATTCTCCTTAGGTATATTCTTGATATCAAGAGCTATCTCGGCCCTGTAATCATGGCCTGACCTGTAAACATTATCGCCGGCTCTTTCAAAGCTGTATTTAATAACGTCGATATTATCCCAGTTCTCCCGCATAGTCTGTTTCCATGCTGCGAGCTCCTTTGCCTTCTCGAAGTCATTTGCAACAATGTATTTATTCCTGACGCTGAGCTTTCCGTAATATTTCCCATAATAATCATCGATCTGCCTTTTCATCGTGAATTCAGGGGCGATCTTAACCATTGTGTTTTTTACAAGGCTGACCCATTCATGAGGAACTCCTGAATCATCAAATGAATAATAGGCAGGAATGATCTCATACTCGAGCATGTTATAGATTGTTTCAGCATCTATATCATCCTGGAGATCCTGGCTGTCGAATGTCCTCTTCTTTGGAAGAGCCCATCCCGCAAATGCCCTGTAGCCTTCAACCCACCAACCATCGAGAACACTGAAATGTATTGTACCGTTCATTACAGCTTTTTCTCCGCTTGTACCTGATGCTTCAAGGGGTCGGGTGGGAGTATTAAGCCATATATCGACGCCGCGGGTAAGATATTTTGCAAGCTCGATGTCGTAATTCTCAAGGAAAATGATCTTCCCGGTGAATTGAGGCATCTGTGAAACCTCATGGATCCTGCGGATCAGATCTTTACCGCCTCCATCATTCGGATGCGCTTTACCTGCATAGATAAACTGAACAGGTTTGTCGTGATTGTTCACAATCCTTGCAAGCCTTTCAAGATCACGGAACAGCAGGTTAGCTCTTTTATATGTTGCAAATCTCCTTGCAAAACCTATAGTGAGAGCTTTTTCGTCAAGATGGCTGCTTATGTTGAGCAATGTTCTTGGGCTTACATGCTTCTCCATCATGTCGGCCTGGAGTCTCTTCCTGATATTCGCAAACAGTCTCTTCTTAAGCTCCTTTTTTATCTCATATACTCTCTTGTCGTCGATAGTATATAGTTTTTCCCATAGCTCCCTGTTTGTCTGATCAAAGTTTTCACTACCGGTAAGCTCTTTATAAACTTCACGCCATTCAGGAGCGGTCCAGGTAGGATGATGTACTCCGTTCGTCACATAACCGATGAACAGTTCTTCCTTCAGATAACCTGGCCACAACTTATTGAACATACCCTGGCTTACCTGGCCATGCAGCTTGCTCACACCATTTACTTCCTGCGACATCCTTGTGGCAAGATAGCTCATATTAAATTTCCTGTCGCTGTCGTCCTGGCATTGTCCCAGGGCCATCAGCTCATTCCATGTGATTGACAGACGAGTATGATAATGCGAGATATACTTTCTCAGCAGATCTTCCTCAAAAGCATCATGCCCGGCAGGAACGGGAGTATGAGTCGTGAAAAGAGTCGACGATCTTATTGCTTCAAGCGCCTGGTTGAAAGTTAGATGATTATCATTTATAAGTATCCTTAACCGTTCGAGGCTGATGAAAGCTGAATGCCCTTCATTGCTGTGATATACATCGGGATGGATGCCCATAGCCTCGAGAGCCCTGATTCCACCGATACCAAGGACGAGCTCCTGCCTTAACCTGTTCTCATTATCGCCTCCATAAAGATAATGAGTAACTGTCCTGTCTTCAGGCGAATTATCCTCTGAATCCGTATCGAGAAGAATTAGCCTTACCTTCCCAATGTACGCTTCCCATACCCTGATCTTTACCTGCCTTCCAGGCCACACAAGGCTTATAACAAGGTTATCACCGTTTGAATCTTTTACTGGCAAAATCGGAAGGCGGGAAAAATCCTCAGGTTCATAAACGGATAGCTGTTCGCCCTTTGGACCAATCTTCTGGGTAAAATAACCATATCTGTACAGAATTCCTATACCGGTGATTCCAAAATTTGAATCGCTTGCTTCTTTGAGGTAATCGCCGGCAAGTATTCCAAGCCCTCCGGAATATATCTTAAGACACGGATGAATACCGAATTCCATGCTGAAGTAAGCAACTGATGGTACAGTCTTGTTATCAGGTCTGTCAATATATGCTCTGAAAATATTGTAAACACGGGTAAGTTCTGCAACAAATTCATCATCATCTTCGAGTACGAGCAACCGCTTGTAGTCAATTTTCTCGAGAAGGAGCTTTGGATTGTGCTTAACTTCATCCCACAAAGAGGGATCCATTGTTCTGAAGAGATCTTCAGCCTCGGAGTTCCATGACCACCAGAGATTATTTGCAAGCTCATTTAGTCTGGCTAGCTTTGCCGGAACATCGCTCTGGATATATATATCTTTCCATACCGGAACCTGGTGAGGCTTTCTGAAAGGAAGACCGGGAGTTTCAATGAGTGTTACAAACTCACGTGGTTCATCACGGCGTTCGGAAGTATGTTCCAGTGCAATTTCATAGGCATTTAAATAATGATCGACAAGAGTATCCCACATTGCAATCCGGGAAACCTCATGCGCCTTTTTTCTTGCGTGGATAACTTCTTCATCGTTCAATCCGATAAAATCAGCAACGATGTTCCTGATGTCAGTTATAACCTGGATTTCATTATCATCTGTTCTTTCAACAACTGCAACACCTTTCCCGGGATTTTCGAAATAATTCCTTACCCATAGACCAAAACCCGAGAGTGAAGTAGTTATTGTGGGAATTGAAAACATAAGGCTTTCAAGCGGCGTATATCCCCACGGTTCATAGTATGACGGGAAAATTGAAAGATCGAAACCAATCAGTAAATCAAAATAGGGAATATTAAAAATTCCATCGTTACCGTTGAGATATGACGGGACGAAAATGATCTTGACCTTTGAATCTTTGCTGTTTGTAAGGTTATTTACAGTTATCTTCTGAAGAACAGGATCGGTTAGCGGGTAATGCAGATTGTGTGTAAGATACCTGTCGCCGGCATTTAAAGTCCCTTTATTATTCAGAATATCAAGAATATCCTGGCGCGGACCTTTATGATAGGCGGGAACGAGGATGAATGCGATACAATCTTTTTTAATGTTTCCATCATGCTGTAATTCGCCGAGCGAATTGATGAAAACATCGATTCCTTTATTTCTGAATTCATATCTACCGCTTGTTACAACGAAGACACTATCATCAGAAACCTGATAGCCAAGCACGGCTTCGGCAACATTCTTCAGCTTTATTCTCGCATTTTTCCGTGTTTCATCAAATTTATCAGGGGGAGGAACAAAAGAATCCTCAAATCCGTTCGGTGTAACAACATCGACATCTTTGCCAAGAAAATGGCTGCATTCCCGTGATGTTATTTCGCTGACAGTAGTAAAAACATCTGCTTCCTGTGCCGACAGCTTTTCGAGCGATTGTTTTGCCACAACATTGAACTCCCGGGCTATCTGTGCGGGAATATATCCCTCCATCTTACCGTAAAGCGGTCTGTTGTTACCGGCAATGCAGCGACCAAGCACGGTAGCATGTGTTGTAAATGATGAAGCGACCCATGGTGCATACTTCTTCAGGTACAGTATCCCGGTTCCTGTCATCCATTCGTGGAACTGGGCAATAATGTTATGATGCTCGTGATAAAATGAAGTGAAGCTCTCGATCAGCTTTCCTGCAGAATATCCGAAAAGTGCAGGTTCAATGTAATCCCACTGACCTGTAATACTATCGAGCTTATATGTTTCCCAGAATTTTGCAAATATTTCATTCTGCTGGCCAAAGTAAGGTGTGAAGTCGATCAGAATGACGACAGGATTACCGGCGATATTCCAGCGTCCTATTTTCACCCTGAGACCTTCTGATGTGGCTTTTGTCCGCCATTCAGCAAAAATATTATCATCGGGTTTAAATTCGGGGTTGGTAACATCCTCCCTCCATACGTCGGGGCCAATTAGTATGTAATTATCCCCGAGTTCTTCAACTATATTAAGAGCTTTGGTTGAAATCACAGTATGAATTCCACCGACCTTATTACATACTTCCCAGCTGGTTTCAAATAGAAATTCGAGCTTCATTAGAAATTATTAATTACGTAAAATGAGTTACTTTTTTGATTTAGTTTTTCCAGCTGATGCTTTCTTTGTTCCTTTTCTTCCCGGTTCGTCGGTCACACCAGTTTCAATTGACACTTCCGACAATTCAAGGATATCATCATGTGGATTTGATTTCGTGCTTTTAGCGGTATTATCATTCACCGACTCAGCAGATACATTGCTTTTTCTGTTTTTTGCTGAAGGCTTTTTTACTGACTTCTTTTTCGGAGCAAGCTTCGCAAGTCGTTTTGAAAGCTTCTCAATTTCGGCCGTCTGCTTTGCAATAGTCATATCCTTTTCTATAATTTCAGCTCCCATTTTGTATATCTGATCCTGCTCGTGAGTATCAGGGAAGTATTTCCGGAGCCTTATTTCGAAATCACTTAGGACATTCATGAAATTCATGAATGCATCGTAAGGAGTTTCATAAGGATTAAAGTAGGCATGAACGGCGCCGTCGGAGAAGAACTTTGTTGCCATATAGTAGAAATGATCGCTTGCCTGCAGGTAGTCCCAGTCTTTTTTTATCTGTTCATCTTCACATTTTTCAACTTTGGCGGCAAGACTATAAAGCTTGTCGCAGGCGGCAACCTGGAGCTCATTCCCCTGCCAGGCAGTAATATCCCTCTCCTCATCAGCCCATGAAATAGGGGATGGTATGCTGATAGCTGATACAGGTTGAATTGAATCTGCAATCTCTGTGGGGGTCATGAACCTGAATGGTGTTTTCTTCAGGATAGCTCCCGGCATAAAGGCAAGGAAATCGAATATCCCCGATTCTTTCCAGTTGTGCTCACCGAATGTCTCATAATCGAGAAAGATATTAAGCAGCTCACTTTTGGGAGCAAGCTTAGCAATCCATGAAGCATATTTGTCGGCTGTAAGGGGCCATTCATTCCATGTACGGTTTGAGAATCTGAAAGCAATGTCATCACTCAGGACGAAATTCCTAAGCAGAAGCTTCAGCTTCGGATTAATAACATTACAATACAGATAATTAGGGCTTTTCCATCCAAGAACATGCTTTGCACCTTCGGTAAGAGTTGCTTTGAAGCCCATATCGGCCACCCACGAGCCTATCTCATCGGAATAGATAAGCTCAGTATTACGGAATGAAGTCGCATCAACGCCTAAATGTTCTTTAATCAGGTTTTTATGTTTCATAACCTGGTTTTCGAATTCCTTCCTGTTTTTAAGAGATACAAGCGAATGAGAGTTTGTTTCAGCAAGAAACTCAACCATTCCTGTTTCTGCAAGTTTCCTGAAAGAATCAAGAACTTCAGGTGCATAAAGCCTGAATTGATTTATGACAAGACCTGTCAATGAAAAGGTAACCTTGAATTTTCCCTTATGCTTGTTTATAAGATCGAGAATAATCTTGTTAGCCGGAAGATAACATTTATCAGCAACCTTTCTGAGGATTGATTCATTTGTATAATCATCATAGTAATAATGATCGTTCCCAAGGTCAAAGAACCTGTATCTCTTTAACCTGAAAGGCTGGTGCACCTGAAAATATAAACAAATCGCTTTTTTGCCTGAAACACTCATATCGCTTTGTTAATTTTTACTTATACCTAATACTCTGTAATAAATATCGCGGACATGCCTTGCTGAATTATCCCATTTAAGGCTTATTACCTCCTCCCTCCCGTTTATGATGAACATATTTGCAAGGGCTGGATAGTTCAGAATACCGTATATTGCATCAGCCATTGCATCAATATCCCAGAAGTCGGTTTTGACTGCATGTGTAAGGATCTCTGCAACTCCGGATTGCTTGCTGATTATTACCGGTACATTTGATTGCATTGCTTCAAGAGGAGAAATACCAAAAGGTTCTGAGACAGACGGCATTATGTACACATCGCTCATATAAAGCATTGAGAAGACGTCGGGACCGCGTAGAAAACCAGTGAAATGAAATCTGTCGGTGATCTTAAGGGCTGCAGCCCGCCTCATCATTCTTTCCATCATGTCACCCGATCCAGCCATTACAAAACGGACATTTTTCATTTTCTTAACCACTTTATTAGCTGCTTCAATGAAATATTCCGGTCCTTTTTGCATTGTGATCCTGCCAAGAAAGGTGACTACTTTCTCATCAAATCCCTTTTTGACCATCATGTTTTCGGATATTGAAACAGGATCAACAGCATTATACACAGTTTCGACCTTTGCGGGATCAACATGATATTTATTGATCACGATGTCTCTTGTAAGGTTGCTTACGGTTATGATCTTCGATGCGGCATCCATCCCGCTTTTTTCAATCTTGTAAACATCAGGGTTGACATTTCCGCCGCTACGGTCAAAATCAGTTGCATGTACATGAATTACGAGCGGTTTACCCGACACCTCCATTGCAGCAATACCTGCAGGATATGCAAGCCAGTCGTGTGCATGGATTATGTCAAAATCATTCTCCATTGCAATAACAGATGCCACAACTGCATATTTCTGTATCTCATTCATCAGGTTATTATCGTACCTGCCTGAGAAGTCAACCATACCTTTATTATTCGTCTCGATGTAAGTCTTGTACCCTGAGATTTCTGAGTTTAGAACCTTCCAGAAGTCTTCAGGATCAGTATATGGGACGATTTTGGATGAGACTTCTATCTTTTCAATTGATCGTTTAAATCCCTTGTAATAGACTTTTTTAAAAGCAACCGGGATCTGGTTGGCGCCAATGAGCTTAACCACAGACTGATCTTCATCTCCCCATGATTTGGGGACAACAAAGATAACATCAAGATCATCAAGTGTGGCCATACCTTTTGTGAGCCCATAGCTCGCTGTGCCCAACCCCCCTGAGATGTGTGGCGGAAATTCCCAACCGAACATTAACACGCGCATATTCCGCAGAAATTTTTTTATTGATTCATATATCTTGTTTCGAGAAGATCGATTATTCTCAGAACTTCCGCTACACTCCAGGCCTGCGAAATAGTGCCTTGTGGAGCATGTGGCGGATCGCCATCATATATTTCCGATATAGTTGTAATGCCATGTTCGCTCATTACTTCTTCCATACCAAAGACAAGGTTTCTCACTCTCTGAACACCCTGTTTACCGTAAACTTTAAGCCATCCTTCACAGAACGGGCCATAGAGCCATGGCCAAATAGTGCCCTGGTGGTATGCCATATCACGACTTTCCTGGTTCCCATGGCAAACACCCTTGTACATTGCGTTCCCCGGGGAGAGGGTCCTGAGTCCTCTTGGAGTAACGAGCTCTTTATCTGCGATGTCGAGAATTTGTTTCATCTGATCTCTTTCGAGCATTGAATGAGGAAGAGATACTGCAATCACCATGTTGGGCCTGACGTCAAAATTTTTTCCTTCATGATCGTTAATGTAATCAGCCAGATATCCTTTCTCCTTATCCCAGAAAAGCTCCAGGAATGAGCTCTTTATAAGGAGTGGCAGTTTGTCATATTCTTTAACGAATTTTCTGTCTTTAGCAGTGATTGCCATCTCAAGTGCAAAGCTGATGGCATTATACCAGAGAGCATTGATCTCAACTGCATATCCGCCACGCTGGGTGGCAGGTACTCCATTTACTATAGCATCCATCCATGTAAGAGCTTTGCCGGGTTCGAATGCATAAATCAACCCGTTATCTCTCATGTGAATATTGAACATTGTCCCCTGTCTGTAAGCATTAAGAACCGATTTGGCGGCTTCAGAATATCTTTCCCAGCAGTCTGTTCCGCCCTGAAGATAATATTGTTGTAATGTCCAGAAGAACCACAACGGTGCATCGATCGAGTTAAATGCAGGATTTGAAGCCTCACCCATGTTGGGAAACATTCCGTCTCTCATACTTGATACCTGAGTATCGAGAACCTGCCGGTATAGTGTCAGCTTATGTCTTGCCAGAGCAATCCCGGGAAGAGAAATGAATGTATCCCTGCCCCATGCTCCGAACCATGGATAGCCCGCAATTATGAGTGTTCTTCCGGCACGCTTCTCTACAAACTGCTGGGCTGCATTACGTAAACAGTTCAAAAAATTATCACGTGGGATTTTTACAGAAACACTCTTTGTGAACTTTGTTTTTAACCCTGCAGTTTTCTCTTCTTTTGTAGAAGCTGAGAAAACAATTATATCACCTTTCTTCGCTTTGAACTCAAAGAACCCCGGTGTGAAAAGATCTTCCTGGAAATCGTAGCCGCGCTTCTGTTCCTCAATGTATTCGACGCCAAGGTACCAGTCAGGAACAGGGATAAATTCATTCTTCGCTGAAAGCTGAAGGTTCAGATATGGAAAATCCTCATACATCTTCGATCTGATGCCATTCTCGACAGGTTCAACACGAGTATTTGCCATCATATTGGCATGTGTAAGATGATGTACATTCCTGAATGCAAGGAAAGGTCTTAACTGGATCCTCATTGTCTCGGTCGCATCAAGGATAGTAAACCGCAACAGGAATTGTTCCTCGTAATGTACAAGGATTCTCTCCTGCTTGAGTATAACATTGCCCACCCGGTAAATTCTTGATGTATCAGAAAGAAAGTCTTCTATGTACTTATGACCTTTGGGGCTGAAATAGTCGCCTCCATATTTACGGATACCGATGTTAAAGCTTTTATCGTTATTTAGTATTATAACATCAAGCGATGACAGAAGAACATGTCTTTCACCTCCGAACTTATCAACGGGACAAACAAGCAGACCATGGTATTTACGGGTATTACAGTCTACTATCGTTGTACAGGAATACGATCCTGCCCTGTTTGTCCGGAGAACTTCCCGCGAGAGTGAATATTCAAGATTAACTACCTGTCCTTTCTCGAACTTAATGTATGACATATAATTAGCGTTTACCTATGATCAAAAATCTAAGATACTACAATTAATCGAGCATTGCAACCACAATTTTGATACAGTGCCTGTTAATATATTTTCATCTGCATTGCATGGATTAAAAAAAGAATAACTTTGCATTTCATGTTTAAAATATTTTTCATCTAACATACTTATAATGATCAACAGGTTCATTTCATTATTGTTTTTCAGTACACTCATAGTTTTTGCAGGTTGCGGCCATAAAGTTACTCTTGTTTCCGGTACACTTGACAATCATATAACCGGTGAATATATAATCATCGATGAGCTGAAATCGGACAAACTTATCCCGCTTGATTCGGTCAGGGTCAGCAATGATGGTTCATTCAGTTTCAGGATCGGGCCGGAAAGTCCTTCTTTTTACCTTCTTAAACTTAACAATAACAACTTTCTTACACTGCTTGTTGAGCCTGGGCAGGAAATTTTTATAAAAGCCCATCACGATTCCCTGAATTATCCTGTTTCAGTTGAAGGTTCTGCAGGTACAAGCCAGATGGCTGAGTACAACAGGAAGCTTAGAAGCACAATTGATCATATTAAGGTATTGAACAGGATTTATGAGGAGAATCAATATAAGGAAGGGTTGCCCCAGTTGATGGATTCAATCGACAGCATCGCAAGGATCTATATGAAAGACCTGAATGACTATACAAAGGGGTACATTGACAGGAATATTAATTCACTCGTAAGTCTTGTTGCTCTTTACCAGCAGGTTGCCCCGGGAGTCTCAGTGCTTGATCGTACAAAAGATTACAGGTACTTTGTAAAAGTAGACTCGTCGCTTTATAGCAAATACCCTGATTATGATCCTGTAATTACATTGCACAGGGAAGTTAACGAATTAGTCACAGGGCTTGGGATGATACCATCCGAAACAGATAAACCTTCCGACATTGCGCCGGAAATCAGTTTACCTTCTCCAAAAGGTGATACAATAAGCCTCTCATCTACAAGAGGATCTGTGGTACTTGTCGATTTCTGGGCAGCATGGTGCCCTCCGTGCAGAATGGAAAATCCCAATCTTGTAAGAGCTTATGATCTTTATCACAGAAAAGGATTTCAGATCTTTCAGGTGTCGCTTGATAAAACAAAAGATGCCTGGCTTAAAGGCATCCAGGATGATAAACTCGGGAGATGGATTCATGTCAGCGATTTGCAATATTGGAACTCAGTTGTCGTTCCATTGTATAAGATCGAATCAATACCTGCAAATTTACTGCTCGATAAAGATGGGCGGATCATAGCCAGAAACTTAAGAGGAGAAAGATTGCAACAGAAACTTTCGGAAATATTCGACAAACAATAGTTAAAACAGGAAATTTCAGTTCGATGAAACGAATAATCTATCTATCTGCATTTGTTCTTCTTCTGTTTTCAGCTTGCGAAAACAAAAGCAGCTTTGTTGTTAAAGGCCTTATCAAAGACAATAAGAAAGGGAAAGGATATATACAGCTTAACCGTGTTGATGTGAACATTCCGGTGTTTATTGACTCAGCAAAAGTGAGCAAAGGCGGACGTTTTAAATTCAGGGTTAAAGCCGGTTTGCCGGATTTCTATCAGCTTGGGTTCTCTTCATCTGATTTCGTGACACTCCTGGCCTCCCCTGGTGAAAAGATCAATCTTACATTTGATGGGAAACCACTTTATGAAAACTATATTGTTGAAGGTTCGGAAGGAACTGAAAAGATTAAACTCCTCGATTCCGACCTTGAAATCACAAAGAGAAAACTTGACTCATTGAGTACCCTTTATGATAAGGCCGCATCTGAACCGGGGTTTGAATCCAGGGGGCCGGAACTTGAAAAGCAGTTTCTCTCGGTATTGAAAGCCCAGAGAAAGAAGAATATTGAATTTATAATCAGGAACCTTAACTCGCTTGCATCGATTAAGGCATTGTACCAGAGAGTTAATGATAACACCTATGTCCTGTACGATCCCAAGGATCTTCAGTATCTTAAGATTGTAAATGATACCCTCTCGAAATACTATCCGAAATCCAGACATGTCCAGGCTTTATCAGCCGATTTTGAAAGGGAGATGGGGCAATTGAGCAATAACCAGATACAGGCTATGGCAAAAAATGCAAATGAAGTAAAGCTCGATCCGAACCTGAAGACTGTGAATGGGAACAGGATAGCCCTGTCATCATTGAAAGGAAAATATGTTCTTCTGACTTTCTGGTCGGTAAGATCAACAGCATGCATAGAGGAAAACCTGCAATTAAAGGAGTATTACAAACAGTACAGTAAACGCGGATTTGAGATATACCAGGTGAATGTTGATGAAAACGAACAGGTATGGAAGAACGCAGTTCAATTCGATGAACTGCCATGGATCAGTACGAGGGAAGATGACCCCTCCGATCCGCTGAATGTGAAACTTTTTAATGTGAAGTCTCTTCCGGCTAATTTCCTCTTCGACAGGGAAGGTAAGATAATAGCTACTGACCTTCATGGAAGGTCGCTGCAGATCAAGCTTAATCAGCTGTTCAACCAGTAAGCATTGAACGCGAAAGGAAATATATACTTCGCATCTGATTTTCACCTTGGATTGATGACAGGATCGCCGCCTGTGGAGAGGGAGAAAAAGGTGGTTTCCTGGTTAAATTCGATAAAAGACGATGCCGGTCAGATTTTTCTGCTTGGGGATATTTTTGATTTCTGGTGGGAATATAAAAAAGTAGTTCCACGTGGCTTTACACGTTTCCTGGGAACAATTTCATCTATTACAGATTCAGGCATCCCGGTTCATTTCTTCACAGGCAATCATGATATGTGGGTAACTGATTATCTGTCATCTGAATGCGGGATGATAATTCACACTTCTCCCTTAACAACTGAATTTAACGGTAAAAAATTCCATCTTGCCCATGGTGAAGGCCTTGGAACACGCGATAACGGTTACAAGCTACTGCTTGCAATATTCAGGAACAAGCCTCTCCGAATGCTATATTCATCACTTCATCCATCAATCGGGATGGGAATAGGTCATAAGTGGTCTCTTAGTTCCCGTCTTGCCAAGGGTATAAGGAAGGATTATCTTGGCGCTGAGAATGAAGATCTTGTCAGATACGCTGAATCCGTGCTTGAAAAAGAAAACATAGATTTTTTTATATTCGGACACAGGCATCTCGGAATGAGAATTAATCTTACCGGAGGTCAGCAGGTTCTATTTCTGGGAGACTGGATAAAAAGCGGAAGTTTTGGCATGTGGAATAGTAACGAATTGATTTTCAGGATATTAGATTAATCATTCTGCCTGTCTTCAACTTTTACAGTCAATGTATAATAAGAAAATAATTCACTTATTTCTTCAAATTTATACTCAAGCTTACTGCCAGATTTTCTTGCCATATCGATAAGACCCATATTTCCTGTACTATCGGATTCCGCCGACTGGATTGAAAGCGATTTCCGAAAAGCTTCTTTAAGACCGGTCTTGTCATACCTGTTAATATTGTCGAGCTTTTCCCTGAGATCAGGGACTTTTGAATTAAGAATAAGATTACCTGTCGTCAGAGAGTAGATTTTCCCGTCAAGGCTCAGCATTGCAAGAGGCATGCCGAATTGTTCTTCGCTTTCTTTGCCAGGGCTGTATTTTGATACATTTTCAAGAATTTCAACAAGAATACTGAACACTCTTTTCCGCAGGTTTGATGCAATCTCATTTTCAGTCAGCCTTGTTTCGGTGAATGAAATAACTTCTTTCCCGATATCAGGCGAAATGTGCCCTGACCATATAAGATACAGGTTGTTTTCAGCCATAATTCTTTCAAGCTGCATGATTGCCTCCCCGTGAAAAACATATTCATTCGGATGATGGCTTCCCAGTCCGCCTGAATCGACAGTTTTTGAAAGAACAAAGTATGAATGTTCATCGTCAAGTGGGACAAAATCATAGTCGAGCTTATTGCCTGTCTTTTTTGCCATTTCTATCAGCCCCAGTCCTGCCCCGCCTTTGGTGCTGAATTCTGCAGAACTCAACATCTGCCTGTAAACGTTCCTTATCTCTTTATTCTCAAGGTTATTGATTTCCTCAAGCCGCTTTTTCAGATCGTTTATCCCTGAATTCTGAAGAACATTGCCGGTTGTAACAGTATAACCACCGGGTGTTTTCGAATAAACAACCATCGACATGTTTGCATGAGCGCTGTTTCTGTTATGGCGCGAAACATTCTGTAAACTCTCGAGAACGAACATAAAAAGGCGTTTTCTGCCCACAAATCCGAATTCGGAGTTTTCCATTTCTTTTTCAAGAAGCATCAGCAGGGGTACAGAATTTTCACTTGTTACAACTCCACGATATACGAACATCAGATGCTCGTTCATCATTTTGTCACGGATTGTGCGGGTTAGCTCCATCGTGAGAAGGGTCTTCTTAATTGGATTTGATAAAATTAAAATAATTTGATAAATACAGCAAAAAACGAAAAAAATATATTAATTTTATTAAAGCCCTACAATCCTTATACAAATTCTTGGAGTAAAACGTCGGTTCGTAACAAATCTGAGGCGTAAATTTTAGATTCAATCAAAATAATACTAATTACCTTAAATCTTTTAATACTATGAAAACACTGAATGAACCCCAGGTAACAACCATTGAGGAAACTGGTGCATTCCTCGAATCTCTTATACTTAAAGGTGGTCCGGAGCACAAAGAGGATTATGAAAGATTTACAAAAATAGCTAATAATCTTTCCGCTGATGAAGTCCGTGAAATCAGGAGCGGCCTTAACTTTGCCCTCGATGTGAACACTCTGATGGGTCATGGCTTTGTAAAACCGTTTGGTTATGCAGGCGATTTTATGTTGATAGAAAAAATCTATCAACATACTGTAAACCCTGATCCGCATTACAGTAACTGGGATACATTTTTCCATCACCAACCGGCGGCTATTGCTGTCAGGAACAGGAAGCAATACTTTATCCAGTTATGTAAAAATCTTGTTGCCGAAAAGAAGAACGCAAAAGTGTTGATACTTGGATCAGGCCCTGCTACTGATGTCTATGAATTCCTTTCTTCATCAGGCAGAAAAGATATCAGATTCGACCTTGTGGATCTCGATCAGAATGCAATTGACTATTCGACCAGAAAAAATGAGCGCTTCAGCGACCAGATAACATTCAACAAGGTAAATGTGCTGCGTTACACGCCTTTTAAACTTTATGATCTCATCTGGACTGCTGGGCTGTTTGATTATTTCAAAGACAAGCATTTCGCCTTTCTTATAAGGAAATACTATAACTTCCTGAATGAAGAAGGAAGGCTTGTTATCGGGAATTTCAGTACAAATCATCCTTCGAAGAATCTTATGGAGAACATAATGGAATGGATTCTCAATCTCAGGACCGAATCAGACCTTTTCAGGATTGCATCTGATGCAGGAGTCGAGAAGGAGCTTGTGAGTGTTGAAAAGGAACCGCTGGGTATAAATCTTTTCCTTGTTCTCAGGAAAAACCTTATGCCACTGAACTAGGGTAATGTTATAAATATAATCTGCGGATTCAAAGCCGGTCGCTTAAGATCCTTGTTACTGTGGGATATCATAATTGTATTCCAGTGGATTTTTTATATTTACTTCATGAATTTTCTGAGGGGTATCAGAAGGTTTCTGCCGGGAATGACAACGATGAACCATGAGTCGTTGTCCATAAACTTTATGACCCTTTCCTTCACCGGCAAGATGTCACAATATGAGAAAGATTTTCTTGATGATTATTTCATCAAGACATTGAACCATTTCAGGTTTTCAATGGTTCTTGCCCTCATTTTTTACTGTTCATTTGCATTCCTCGATGCCAGAATATTCCCAGATCTCAAAGAATCATTCTGGTTCATAAGATTTGGTGTAATCACCCCATTGCTCATAATAATCTTTGCACTGTCATATACAGAATCGTTCAGGAAATATATGCAATGGGCAATAGCTCTTGTTATGTTCAGCGCAAGCATGGGTATAATAATAATGATCATCCAGGGATCAGCTTTACAGAATTATTCCTACTATGCAGGTATTATCCTTATTTTTATTTTCGGGTATACATTTACAAGGGCAAGATTTGTATATGCTTCAATTGCCGGCTGGTCGATTGTCCTTGCTTATGAGATTTCAGTTTTCTTTTTCTCGGATACACCAATAAATACAATAATCAGTAATAATTTCTTTTTTATCTCATCAAACCTGATCGGTATGTTTATCTCCTACTTCCTTGAGCTGACTGCAAGGAGTGAATTTTACGTCAGGGTTTTGCTTGAGAAAGAGAAGGAAAATGTGAAACTGGCAAATAATGCTCTCGAAAAGAGAGTAATGGACAGGACAAAACAACTCTACAACGCAAATGCCGACCTCAGGAAGGAAATGGAGATCCGCAGGAAATTCGAAAAAGAAAGGGCCGATCTTGAAAAACAGCTCTTCCAGCTTCAGAAAATGGAAACAATTGGCACACTGGCAGGAGGTATTGCACATGACTTCAATAACATACTTACCCCGATACTTGGCTATACCGATATGGCCCTGGAAGAATTGCCTGAAGAGAGCAATCTGAGGTTCGACATTGAACAGATCAACAACGCAGCTCACAGGGGGAAAGATCTTGTGCAGCAGATACTCACTTTCAGCCGCGAGGTGGATGTGAATAAGAAACCTGTGCGTCTGCAGCCAATTATAACCGAGGTGCTTAATCTTCTTAAGGCTTCATTTCCCCCGGGAGTTCTCATTAAACAGAATCTCGATCCACTTATCGGAACAGTTCTTGCAGATCCTACACATATACATCAGATTGTTATGAACCTGTGCACAAATGCAAGCCATGCAATGGTTCGTACTGGCGGAGCGCTTGAAGTGGGCCTTGATTCAGTTATAATTGATCATAAGCAGGCTGAAAAAATAAGAAATATTAAAAAAGGCGAATATATAAGGCTTACAATTTCTGATACAGGACATGGTATGGATCTTAAAACAAAGGAAAGAATATTCGAACCTTTTTTTACACGTAAGGAAGTCGGTTCAGGTTCAGGACTGGGTTTATCTGTCGTGCACGGAATAATAAACAATTATGGCGGTTCAATCCAGGTTGAAAGCGCACCCGGTAAAGGGACAACTTTTACGATTTATCTTCCGAGTCATAATACTGACGGTTCATACTCCGATAATCATGAGACAAGACCTGAAAAGGGCATGGAACATATCCTCTTTGTCGACGATGAACCTGAAATTACTTACATGGGTAAAAAAATGCTCGAGAACCTGGGCTACAAAGTAACGATCAAGACAGACAGCCGTCAGGCGTATGATGATTTCAGATCGAAACCCGATGATTTTGCTCTTCTTATTACAGATCAGAACATGCCGGGATTAAACGGGACAGACCTTGCTTCGATGATGAAGGAGATACGCCCGGATCTAAGAGTGATAATAATTACCGGATTTGCAGATGACCTGTCAGGAGAAACACTTGCAAGAACCGGCGTATCGGATGTTATTCTCAAACCTATGTTACTTGATGAATTCAGTAAGATAATACGGAGGACTCTCGACAGCAAACACCTATAAAACAACACTATAAAATGGCAAAAATCCTTGTATTTGATGATGAACCTTCTATTCTCCTGATGTTTAAAAAGATGCTCGAAAAAGAAGGGCACCATGTTGAAGTTGCATTGAACGGAAAAGACGGAATGCGGTTATTTGAGAAGAACAAACCGGATCTTCTCATTACTGATATAATAATGCCTGAAAAGGAAGGACTCGAAACAATATTCGAACTAAGAAGACAATATCCGGCGTTAAAAATAATTGCAATCTCGGGTGGCGGAAGGATAGGTCCCGATGGTTATCTTCCGGGAGCAAAGCTGCTTGGCGCAGATGCTGTCTTTGCCAAACCGATTGTTCCAAAAGAATTCCTGAAGACGATTTCAGATCTTCTTGGAGAGGAAAAGGAAAGCTCCATATAGTAGAGTAAACAGGTCACACGCCTGTTTTCAATGATTTTCCTGTTTCAGATAGTATAAGTCGGCAGGCAGAACAGAATGCTGTACCTTTCTGATCTATGTCTTCGACATAGGTCCCCGATCGCATAACGCATGCAGGATAATGGCAGTGGATGAGACCGAGAGTGTGTCCCAGCTCATGAATTATCTCTTTTGCAAATCTTTCCTGGAACATATTATCATCGCGTTTAAGACCATAGCCTTCATTCGAAAGCCTGTAAGAAGAAACTATGCTTGTTCGCCCGTTAAGGTAAGCCTGGCCAAAAATATATGTAAGTATAGGGATGAACAGATCAACATTAAATAAACCAATTATTTTTAATGAGTCGTTCCCGTAGAGGTCATCAACTGCCTTCAGAATTTTATCCGCATTATATTGTCTTCTTGCCGGATCAAAGAAATCAGTAAGATCGAGGTGCCCCTCCCTTATTTTTACATTGTGATTTGTTTCATAGCGAATTATATCAGCAACCTTTTTCAGGAATGATTTTTCAAAAAATGTAAATGAAACTAATGTGATGTGAGGCAGATCCATACAGGTCAGTCTGCATTTTTAAGACCATATTTCGAAATCTTATTGTACAGTGTGACCCTGTCTACACCTAATGCTTTCGCGGTCCTTGAAATATTCCAGCTATATTTTTCGAGAATATTACGTATATGTATCTTTTCAAGATCATCGAGGCTTTCAACCGGACTCATTGCAGCGGCTTTTTCGAGAGGCAGATCCTTCATTGTTATTTTCTTCCCGTTACCCACAACAATAGCACGCTCTATCATATTTTCGAGTTCCCTGACATTGCCAGGGAAACTGTATTCCTCAAGTTTCCTTAGTGCAGAGTTCTCAATTGTCAGGGGAGCGCGGTTCATCGAAGCACAGTATTTCCTTATGAAATAATCAACAAGCAGTGGAATGTCGCCTGCTCTTTCCCTCAGCGGCGGAACATATATGTTGACCACATTCAGCCTGTAATAAAGATCCTCCCTGAAAGTTCCCTGGCCGACCATCATGCGCAGATCCCTGTTTGTTGCACAAATTACCCTGAAATCAGATGAAATCTCCTTGTTCCCTCCCACTCTTGTAAATTTTTTTGTCTCAAGAATCCTGAGCAGGTCGATCTGCATTTTTGTTGAAATCGTGGCTATCTCATCAAGAAAGATCGTGCCGTTATCTGCCATTTCAAACCTGCCTTTCCTGTTAAACATGGCTCCTGTGAAAGCGCCTTTCTCATGACCAAAAAGCTCACTCTCAAGAAGACTTTCAGTAAGAGCGCCGCAATGCACAGTTACAAGCGGGAAGAATTTTCTTTTTGAATTTGAATGAATAGCCCGCGCAACGAGCTCCTTGCCGGTGCCGCTCTCACCTGTAATTACAACTGATGAATTTGATTGTGAGACATTCTCGATATCTTTCAGAACCTTCTGCATTGGTTCGCTTGTTCCTACAAGATCCTCAACATTCTCGAGGTTCACAACTTTTTCCCTCAGGGCCTCATTTTCTTCAGTAAGCACAATTTGTCTTGAAGCGTTCCGTATAAGATGAGTGAGATCATCAGGATCGAAAGGTTTGGTTACATAATCGAATGCGCCAAGCTTCAAAGCTCTTACTGCAGTATCGACAGTAGCAAAAGCTGTCATTATAATTATGATTGACTCAGGTTTCAGCAGTTTGATCCTCTTCATCATTTCAAGACCGTCCATCCCAGGCATCTTGATGTCGGCAAGGATAATATCATAACTCCCCGCTTCTATCATCTGCAACGCTTCTGCCGCGTTCCCGGCAGCAGAAACATTGTAGCCATCCTCGGTGAACCAGCTGAGAAGCGAATCCCTTACGGAATCCTCATCATCGACAATTAGCAAAGAAATCTGTTTTGCCATGAACCGCTTTTTTGAAATTATGTATTCGAGATCAAAGGTATCGTAAACGACATTGTTGTTCCCCTGCCCGGCTCGGACTTCACTCCCATTTTCCCGTTATGACTGATCACTATCCCGTGAACAATTGCAAGACCAAGTCCAATTCCTGAAGTACTACTCTTTGTCGAGAAGAATGGTTCGAATATATGAGGCATATCGTCAGGAGAAATTCCTATCCCGTTATCCGTAATATCAATCCTTATGGATGATGGATCCGGGTTGCTCGTTGATAATATGATTTCACCATTTTCATTAACTGCTTCGGAAGCATTTATTATCATTGCAACACATGCCTGCTTGATCTGGTTCGGACTGCAGAGAACCATGTCTGAAACAGCCCTGAAATCCGTCTGGAATTTTATATTTGAGATCGAGATAGTATGAAGCATAAGATCATACGCTTCCCGGAGAACAGGATGAAGATGCCTTGCTTCAAAATCTTCCTGTTCCTTCCTCGAAAAATCAAGTAGTCCTTTTACAATGTCGCCGCATCTTTTTGTTTCAGTTTCGATAAGCTTCAGATGCTTCAGCATAGCTTCTTTTTTCTTATCTGTAAGATCCGGATTGCTGAGTTGCTTATGAATAAGCTTTGTATAAACAAGTATACCTGACAATGGGTTATTAAGCTCGTGAGCTACTGAAGATGAAAGCTTCCCAAGTGATGCGATCCTCTCAATATGAATCAGCTCATTTCTTGTTGCACCCAGCTCCTCTGATTTCTTCTGAACCTTGTATTCAAGCTGCTGAGACCAGTTTTTAAGTTCCTCGTTTGCAGACTGAATGTTGTCAAGCATTTCATTGAAAGCTCTCGAGACCATCCTCATATCCTCGAGCTGATCTGAATTAATATTAAGCCGTGTTTCTTTATCGCCACCCGCAACTGCAAGGCTTGCTTTGACAATTTCATTGAGTGGTGTTTTTATCTGCCTCTGCGTGAACAGTATAAGAGAGATTATCAGTAAAAGTGTGACAAGCGCTGCAAAAAGAAAATACCTGCCCGAAGATTTGTTGACAGTTTCATCGACATCATCAAGCGGAAGCTTGATTATGAGTGAACCCAGCATTGCTTCATTCTCATTATGGGCATGACATGCTGCAGTGTAACATGATCTTTCATTCAAGATAGGCGATCGTATGAGCAGGTGCCTGTGGGTATTGTCATTTTCATTCATCACACAGTCGCTGCCTGCAGGTATTATCCTGTATGATTTCTGCTTCTCAGGAAACATTGTCCTGAGATTATCATGGCATGACCGGCAATCGGGATTACTGTGCGAAGATGCATTCTCTGCAAAAGATGAATAGACGAGATTATCATTTTCATCATACATATTTACATCGTCGATGCCCGACATCGTGTTTATGATGTCAAGCGTGCTCTGGAGCGTGCTCTTGTCATTCCTGAGCATCGAGTAATAAAGTGAGCTCTCAACAATGGACCCGATGTTGTTACCATTCTGGCGTATCACTGTATTCAGATTACGCTCATAAACAGACCTGAAGATAACGCCAAACGAAACAAATAAAACAAGTGATGAAACAGCAATTATAAATATAACACGACTATAAATCGTAGACCTGAAGATTGAATATCCCTTCAGTATGTTTAGCGCTTTTCTCCTTTCAGCCTGACCTATTCCCCACTGACTCATTTTTCGAGGCGCCTGACATTTTATTTCAGGCCTTTAAAGTTAGGAAAGTTTTCTCAAAGTCTGCCCATGCTTCAGCAGGCAGTTCAGACAGTGGATTTCCCGTAATCTCTCCTCCATCCTGGAGAACTGTCTCAGGCATTCTGTCAGCGTCGTTTGATGAAAAACCCGCAACAAAGTCCCTGAATCTCTGCACCTCATGATTCAGCCATTCCCTGCTTTCATCAGCAATGAAAAATGATTTTGTTTCAGTTTTCCAGGCTGAAGGCACAAGCCTGCATATCCAGGCATCATACGGATCTTCCAGGATATTTTCCAGATCATTATTTACTGAGGCTATTGAACCTGATACCGGAGCCGAAATTTTTAACTTCCGGCCATCGCTGACAACTTCAGCAAGAACTTCGCCCTTCCTTATAAGATCACCTTCTTTTCTCAGCATTCTTAACTCCAGCTTTCCTGTCGCCCTGAGTATAAAATCATCCATTCCTGTTAAAACCTGGCCGTTTTTTTCAAGATACGCCCACATATGATTTCCTGAAAGGAATATTCCCTGCGGAATCAACTTCTTTAATTCCTTTACAGATACATAATCGCGCTTTTTCCTGTTCAGTACAAACCAGAATGGTATTAAAAGTATAAGAAAGAAGATCACGATTATATATTCAATACCCTTCGTATCGAATATGTTATTATAGCTGAATCCGTCCATAATACTGAATTTTAAATATTATTAATGTGTGATGAAGCAGGTTCTGCTTCTCTCAATACAGGCATACGGTTCACAACCCATCTGAAGATCCATATCTCTGTAAGTATAACTGCAAGTGTTACAACAATCTCCATCCAGGATGGGACATACCTTACGGCTGTATCCCATTTAAAACCTATTATGCTGATATTTAGCCGGTTAATTATGATCCCAGCCATTGTAAGAACGGCAGCTGCTTTGGTTATAGCTGTATTGTTATTACGATAACTGTAAAAGAACAGCATCATTGGCAGGAAAACAAATCCGAGCATTTCGGTAAGGTACCATTTTCCCATTGGAGTCCCGAGCAGGTCCCAATGCTTCCCGTGAACAAAAACGAGTACCTGTAAGAAGAAATACGCAAACATCGCCATTGCACATATCTTTGACAGGCCATTCACAATATTGTTATGCGATTTGTGGCTTTTCTCCGTAAGCTGCTCCGAAAAAGCTTTCATGCTTATTGATCCTTCGAAGATCACCATCGACAAACCTGCAAAAATGCTCGATACAAAGAACAATACCGGTATGAATTCAGAGTACCACAGAGGATGGATTTTGTCTTTTGCCATCAGGTAAAGAGCCCCTAATCCCGATTGATGCAGGGTTGACAGCGTTATACCAAAGATTACTGCCGCTACAGTCATTCCCGACAGGAACTTCTTTGCACGTTGGGCGCCAAGCCATTCGGCCACAGCCGGTGAAAACTCGATCAGTTCTGCAAGCATATACAGCATGAAGTGCCATGCCACAAGGAACAAAACAGAACTTGTTCCGAAACTGTTACCGATTATCGGGTTAATTACATTCCAGGGACGGCCAAGATCGAGGAGCAATGCCCCTGCATAAAATACATAGGCCAGGAATCCGTTCAGCACAGTAACCCTTACTATTGAATTGTATTTATGCATGTTGAGGATATAGACCATAAATGTTATAACATAAGCGCCACCTGCAAAGGCAACACCTGTAACAACATCGAAACCAATCCAGAGGCCCCAGGGAACATCCTGCGTGAGGTTTGTAACTGAACCTAGTCCTCTCCAGAACCGTATTATAATAAGAACCAGTCCGGCCAGCATAATTGGCAGTGAGATAATATTAAAAGGAGTAAGAATCTTCCCTTTAGGCTTCAGCTCGGAAAGAATAAACCGGAAAACAGACCGGTTGCTCTGTGCAATTGTATATTCACTTTTCATTGTCGTCATTTTTTACAGGGTTATCTTTTGTGGCTTCACGAAGTCCAAGAAGGATTGTAGGCCACAGAACGAAAACAGCAGGTACGCTGTAGAGGAATCCTTTTGTAAGCGAAGGGTATGAGCTGTTCTGAATATCTTTAAGCCCGAGCTCTGTAAACGGGACTGCAGAAAGATACAGGAAACCTGTCCCGCCGGCTTCACGTTCACCATAAATGTGATCATAATACTGATCCGGCGCCTCACTTATCCTCTTACGGGCCTCCTTAAGAAGTTCCCTGCGTGTACCGAAAACAAGAGCTTCAGCGGGACAGTTTTCAACGCATGCAGGTTTCTGTCCTGCAGTCTGCCTGTCATAGCACATGCTACACTTTACAATCTTTGGATTAGCGCTGTTATATTCGAATTTCGGAATATCGAACGGGCATGATACCATACAGTACCTGCATCCCATGCATTTATCCTCCCTCCAGATAACAGGGCCTTCTTTTGTCTTGTACATAGCTTTCGTGAGACACGCCGAGGCGCATGCGGGTTCGTTGCAGTGCATGCATTGTTTTTTAAGGTATTGCTCACCTGAATTCAGAGCAAATGCGTTCACTACTGTCCTGTGGTTTTCATCCGTATTGCGGATGACTCCGGCTTTTATCTCATCTGTCGGATCAGGAAGTCCGTTTGCCTCCGCGCATGAATATTCACATGTCTGACAGCCGCCACACCTTGTAGAGTCATAAAGAATCGCGTTGAACTCTGTTTTATCTGATTCTGTGGGTGTTGCATTTGTTTTAGATCCCTGGGCAAAGAGCATACCGGTGGCACCAAGGACTTTTAGGAAGTTCTTTCTGCTAAGGTCCATAATATGTTAGTTTAGATTATTTCATAGAACCAGACTGTGCGTGAAGGATCAATAATCTTTGTCTGGAATTCTTCCCATGCTTCAGGGCTCATATCCGAGAGTACACCTTCCCGAAGCATACCGCCATCCTGGAGGGCAAGCGACATCTCAGGATTCTCACGATTCATAAGCCCGGCAATAAAATCTTTTATCTTAACGATTTCGTTCATAATGAACTGACTATGCTTTTCAGCCATGAACAGGAGCTGGTTTTCGCGCTGCCAGTTCTCCGGTTCCATCCGGTAAACCCAGCCACTTGCATAGGGTGAAGAATTAATTAACGCAATATTGGCATCTAATGAAGGATTCTTTTCTTTAATCACGCCAGTAACAGGTGAATAAAGGTTAAGCTGTTTGCCATTGTGAATAACTGAGAGAATCTCCTCTCCTCTTTTTACTTTATCGCCGGCTTTTTTCAGCTTGAGCTTTGTAACAGGACCTGTTATATGAAGAAGGAAATCATCAACACCAACTTTAACAGATCCGTCCTGTTCCATGAAAGCCCATGTATGAGTTTTATCGAAGAAAACACCCTTTGGCAACACTAGTGAGCTGCCGTTAAATGCAGGTTTATCGGATGCAATTCCGGAAGGGACAACAGCCTGCCTTTTTGTAATGACCCGTCTTATGAAGCTTATTATCAGGATTCCTGCCACAACAAGAACAATGAATATAACCAGTGTCCTGAATATGTTCTGTCCGCCTGCCTCAACTGCGGGTGGGGCAAATACATTGGCAAGTCTTGCGGCTCCTGAAATTCTTTCATTGAGTATAAGTGATGAGTAACCTCTTGCAGCAATAATGTTCTGACCGTCTGTTATCATCCAGTTCATGAATTTTGAGGCACTTTCGGGAACTGGAGTTACAAACACAGAGTAGATGTTACTGTATAATGCTCCGGGATACTTTCCAATCCAGACGCCTCGCGTGAAAGCAGTGATATCAGTATAAATATCTTCATTTGAATCCATTATCCCGTTTCCGTTTTTGTCTATCGGAAGAATAGCAAGACCATCAGGTGATACCATTTCAGGCTGGAGGTCAGATAACCTGCAGAAACCGACAGAATAAACATCTGTTGAAACAGCCCTGAAAAGATCAATAGCAGATGAATGCTGAACGCCATTTACATTTTTCATTTCAGCGCCTGTAAATTCGGAGACAGCATTTATAACAGATTCCGTATTCAGTAAATGAAGCCTTGCTATATTTTCCTGGGAGCCATTAAGAAGCTTTCCCCACGTTGGCTGGTTATTTGTAAGAAGCTTCAGGTTCGCGGGAGATACACCGTGAGAACGAATTTCACTAAGATAGGGATTTCCCGCACTGATAACAGGAACAACAATATTCCTTCCTACAACTATCCGTGTTTCATTTTCAGCGATATCACCTTTGATTTCGCTTTCCTGAAGAATGCATATTTGTCCCTGTTTAAGATCACCTGAAACTGGTATATTTGAAACTGTTCTCACCTCAACCCGTTGTCCCGACGATTTCATATAATCATCAGACCAGGCGGTTACAAGATCTTTCAGCGCCGGGGCGCTTATTATTACAAGCGAGTCGGGATCAGCAGGTGAGATCCCGTTTAAACCATAAGCGCTGGCTGCCGGGAGCATTATGGTGAATAAGATGTAAAGTATTTTTTTCATTGTTTCGATATATTTTTCCTTTGGTCCTGGTGTTATTTCTGTAACAATCCAGACCAATAATGATGCCAATGCTTGTAATACATTGTTTACCTGTATTTTACAAGTCGTTACTTGTATTGTTATACTTTCAACTGTGTTGCATTTTTCAACACTCATGTTGAATATACTATTACAAAGCGGCAGCAAATGAAGCTCCTCCGTTCTTGTGTTGAATTTTTAAACACTTGTAGATTTTCGCTACAATAACTGGCGGAAAGGCGAAAGGAGAAAGGTGAAAGGTGAAAGGAGAAAGGTGAAAGGCGAAAGGCGAAAGGTGAAAGGCGAAAGGTGAAAGGCGGAAAGGCGGAAGGAGAAAGACGAAAGGAGAAAGGAGAAAGGAAAAAACACCCGGAGGATTATCCTTCTGCTCTCTGCCTTTGGGTGAGGTGGAGAAAATCTCCCTGAAGAGAACCTCCTGAGAATTGAATATATGGAATCAATAACGCATGAAGATGCGAATAAGCAATTCTCACAAGGAATTAAAGCTTTACCCTGCCCAGCCGTCCCTGTCGAGATTCCTGTAATTGATTGCTTCAGAGATATGTTCAGCGCCAATGTTCTCGGATTCAGACAGATCGGCGATTGTCCGTGCAACTTTAAGTATCCTGTCGTAAGCTCTTGCAGACAGGCCTCGAACTTCCATGGCCGTTTTCAGGAGACGTCCGCCGCTTTCGTCGAGCTGGCAGAACCTTCTTTGCATTGATGAAGACATCTGGGCATTGCAATAAATTCCCCTGAAAGATTCAAAACGTCTTGCCTGTATCTTCCTTGCTTTTACAACCCGGTCCCTTACGTCCGATGATTTTTCAATATTACCTTTCCCCGAAAGCTTGTCGTAATTCACAGGAACTACTTCGATATGAATATCTATCCTGTCGAGCAAAGGTCCTGAGATCCTGTTAAGATATTTCTGAACCATCCCTGTTGAACACAGGCACTCCTTTTCAGGATGATTGTGAAAACCGCAGGGACATGGATTCATGCTTGCGACAAGCATAAAGCTTGCAGGGTAGTCAACAGTCGATTTTGCACGTGAGATAGTTATTATCCTGTCTTCAAGCGGCTGTCTCATCACCTCGAGAACGGACCGTTTGAATTCAGGAAGCTCGTCGAGAAACAATACGCCGTTATGGCCAAGGGATATTTCGCCGGGCTGCGGGTTTGTACCGCCGCCAACAAGCGCAACATCCGAGATCGTATGATGCGGCGACCTGAAAGGCCGTTTTGTCATGAGAGCAGTATGGTTATCTATCTTTCCTGCAACAGAATGGATCTTTGTAGTCTCAAGAGCCTCCTCAAGAGTTAACGGCGGGATAATTGTCGGAATCCTTTTTGCAAGCATAGTCTTACCAGCGCCCGGAGGACCGATCATAATCAAATTATGCCCGCCTGCGGCTGCAACCTCCAATGCCCTCTTCACGTTTTCCTGTCCGCGAACATCGGAAAAATCGACATCGTACTTATTGGCTTCCGAATCGAACAAACCCTGCAGATCGACCTTTACAGGCTCGAATACTTTCGCTTTATTGAAGAAATCAACCACCTCTGAAATGTTTTCCATTCCATAAACATCTAGCCCTTCTACAACAGCTCCTTCTCGCTCATTCTTCTTAGGAATAATCAGTCCTTTAAATCCTTCAGCTTTCGCCTGAAGAGCAATAGGCAATATACCTTTGACAGGCTGTAATGTGCCATCAAGCGAGAGCTCACCCATTATAACGTAAGATTCAAGCTTCTCGGTAAGAACTTTTTCATCTGCCGCAAGGATGCCGATTGCAAGCGGAAGGTCGTACGAGGAGCCTTCCTTCTTAATATCGGCGGGAGCCATGTTAACAAGAACCTGCTTTCCAGGCCAGTGATATCCAAGAACACGGAAAACAGATTCGATCCTCTGCTGGCTTTCCTTCACTGCAATATCAGGAAGTCCAACAAGCATAAACCTGACGCCCCTTGAAACATTTACTTCAATTGTTATTGTGACGGCCTCAATACCGTTCACCGCGCTGGCAAAAGTCTTGATAACCATAATGAAGCACCGTTTAGCGAAACCTTATCAAATATATGAATGAAAAAAGATTTGTCAAAGAAAAATAAGGAATGTTAAACAAAA
>DATALC010000032.1:0-7082 GCA_036261265.1 Bacteroidales bacterium | reverse complement strand
GAAAGAGCTCCGCCATTCAGATCATTGTAAACCTGCTGATCGAGTGTCACGGGAATACCATGAATACCTATTTCAAGGGTGATTATCCCCTGGCCGGCAGTTTTCGAATCACCACTGTATGGTCTGATTCCCGCACCGGGAACCCTTAATATTGCAGGGTATTTTCCTGTTTTTTTCGGTACGCACAGGATTCCATATATCCTTGAACCAATTGCATCGTTCTGGAAGTTTACGTGATAGACGTTTGCCTCGCTTGTGCATCTTTCAGGGAGAAGGGTAATCTTTGGATCGAGGCTTATCTTTCTTGCTTCTGCAATAGCATTGTTCCAGAATTCATCAAAATCATCAGGCTCTTTTACAGTAGGTTGAATCTTCTCAGGTTCAAATCCTGCTGTTGCAAGACCTTCATATCTTCTTCCGTCGACAACGGCCCATACTCTGACACGATAAAAGCCGGGAGTCTTCATTGTTCCTGTAAATTCTGTCCGGCCATTCTTCAGAACAACTCCTTCTTTCTTTGTATCAGGTAACATTTCAGGTCCGGTTTCATAGTCTATCGTTACATTATCGAGGAGGTTTCCATATTTCAGCACCTGTACAGAAAATTTTGCCTGTTCGCCTGTTTTATAGATCCAATCCTTATGATCGGGTGCGATTATAACTTTAACCAGTCCGGTATTTGACTGGGAAATAAGATTAAATGCGAAAAGAGTCAGGAATAAACAAACAGATATAGTCTTCTTCATAGTTATTTTTTTTATAAATCTATAAATTTTTAAAAAACTAACACAAAGGAAAACCGGAGGAACACGGAATTACACAGATTTAAGTAAAAGAATTATTATTCTCTGTGCAACTCCGTGGTTCTTTGTGGGCCTCTGTGTAACCTGATAATATTGTTCTATTTTCTCACAAACCTGTAAACCTTAACGGAGTGCGGCGGGAGATCCACATACATTGATGTTTCTTTGAGAGGAACATCTTTATGTTCCCAGACATCCCTTATCCTGTAATCCTCAAGTTTCATCTGCGGCATTCTCTGGAAGCCTCCTGCAGACATAACTGCTCCTTGTGGAACTGCTGGGGCTCCACCCTGGGGAGCAGCCGGAGCAACACCCTGAGGTGGTGCAGGCATACCTGTTCCGGTAGCCGGTGGAGGAGGCATGCCCGGACCAAAGCCGAAACGCCCACCGGTCCTCACAGAAGCGAGCAAGGCAAAATCAACAAGCACCGATTTCTTTTCATCTGTTTTATTCAGCAGGCAGATTGCTTTTTCATTATTTGACAAAGCCTTTACCCAGATCTGGTATCCATTCGCATCACGGTAGCATGTTGCCTGCCTTCCAAGCGTATCCTGGTCTATTGAAATCATTTCTTTATTCAGAAGAATCGATCTTGTATCTTCACTCATACTCTGGATATCATTTCCTGCAATTAGTGGAGATGCAAGCATGCACCAGAGTGAAAAATGAGTCTTATATTCCTCTGTAGTCATTCCTCCGTTACCGACTTCAAGCATGTCAGGGTCATTCCATCTTCCCGGTCCTGCATATCTTGCAAGGTCTTTTTGCTTTTCGAATATATCTATCATGCTGTTCCATGAATCGCTTATATCTCCTGTCGTTCTCCACATGTGACCTACAGCTCCTGCCCATTCCCAGGGCTTGTTCGATCCCCACTCGCAGATACTGAAAAGAATAGGTCTTCCTGCAGTATAAAGGGCATCCCTCATATTTGTATAGGATGATTTTGCGTCCTGGCTTGATGACCCGCACCAGTCATATTTAAGGAAGTCAACTCCATTTCTCGCATAGAACAAAGCATCCTGGTATTCATGTCCAAAACCTCCCGGGCGACGCTGACATGTAACAGTGCCGGCGCTTGAGTAGATCCCGAATTTCAATCCTTTTGAATGAATGTAATCAGCAAGATATTTCATACCATTAGGGAATCTTTCCTTGTCGGGAACAATATTGCCGTTCTCATCCCTTGAAACCTGCCAGCAATCGTCTATTACAATGTACTCATATCCGGCTTCCTTCATACCATTTCCTGCCATCGCATCAGCCATTGCCATAATCAGCTTTTCACTGACGTCACAATGATAACGGTTCCAACTGTTCCATCCCATTGGTGGTGTTTTAGCGAGTTTCTCGAATTTCTGGGAGTAAGTTCCTGCAGAAATTATGGCTGCAGTGAATAAAAGAAATAGCTTTTTCATGGGTTAGATTTTAATTGATGATATTCTAAGAAATAAGTTTGTTTAACATTTAATGCATATATTTTGACAATATGAAATTAATTATATTTCATGAAAACTATTCATTGAATGTTATAAATTACTCACTTAAAAATCGTTAGTTTTATTTGTTCCAAACCTTTATGCCGAATGATACAGGAAAAGCATTCTTTTCAACGTGAGATAAAGCTTTTTGATGGAATTTCGATTGTAGCAGGCGCAATGATCGGATCCGGAATATTCATCGTAAGCGCCGATATTGCAAGGAACGTTGGTTCTCCGGGGTGGCTGATGGTTTGCTGGTTAATCACTGCCATTATTACAGTGATAGGTGCAATAAGCTATGGTGAACTCGCCTCGATGATGCCCAATGTGGGCGGTCAGTATGCTTATCTCAGGGAAGCTTATCATCCATTGCTTGGTTTCCTTTTCGGCTGGACAACCTTCCTTGTTATCCAGTGTGGAACGATTGCAGCAGTCGCAGTTGCTTTTGCAAAATTTTCAGGAGTGTTGTTTCCCTGGATATCACAGAAGAACATACTATTCAGCCTTGGCCCATTGAAGGTTAACAGCACAATGATAGTGGCAATCGCTTTAATAGCTTTCCTTACATGGCTGAATACTCTTGGGATTGTTACTGGTAAGACTGTTCAGAATATCTTCTCCTCAACAAAGGTAATTGCACTTTTCGGATTCATACTTCTGGGTTTTATTGCTACACGGAATGTAAGTTCATGGGAGATCAACAAGGATGTTTTCTGGGAAGCATCAAAAACTGGTATCGGTGGAGAGAGGATTCCTCTTGCCGGATTTGCTCTTATTACAGCCATAGGAACGGCGCTCGTTGGTTCTTTGTTTTCATCTGATGCATGGTACAATGTTACATATATCTCTGAGGAGGTAATAAATCCTAAGAAAACAATTCCATTGAGCCTTCTTTTCGGAACGCTGTTAATTTCAGCGATGTACCTGCTTACGAATTTCGTATATATAAAAATATTACCTCTTTCAGGCTCTCCTGAAGGAACTGATGCCTTAAGCAGGGGAATCCAGTTTGCAACTGACGACAGGGTGGCGACTTCAGCAATGAGCGTGATCTTCGGTGATTATGCTGCAATAATAATGGCTGTTTTTATTATGGTAAGTACTTTTGGTTGTAATCATGGACTTATACTTGCAGGTCCCCGGGTTTATTATGCAATGGCTGCAGATGGACTATTCTTCCGGAAAGTTGCGGAGATAAACAGGCATGGCGTTCCAGGGTTTGCACTCGTGCTGCAGGGTGTGTGGGCAACTCTGCTCTGCCTTTCAGGAACTTACAGCAATTTACTTGATTATGTCATATTTGCAGTACTTATCTTCTTCAGCCTTACAATAGCTGCTATATTCATTTTGCGGATTAAAAGACCGGATATTCCGAGACCATATAAAGCATTCGGGTATCCCGTAATACCGGCAATATATATTCTCACAACTGTTTCAATAATGATAATTCTTCTGATTTACAAGCCAAATTATACATTTCCCGGACTCGCAATCGTGTTGCTTGGGATTCCGGTGTTTTTTATCTGGAAAAGGAAGAAGAATTAATTTCCTGAGAAATTAAGAATAAACGCAGAGGACGCAGATTTGCCTGCGCTCATGCCGACCTTCGCAGAGGAAATACATTAAATCCCGGGCACGTTCAGATCCCTTCAGGATACCTGAAATGCTTACCCGGAATTATATCTTTTTTTGAAAGTTGACAGGATAATAGCGATCTTTGACAGAGAATAAATGTCAGATTGCAAATGTTCCCGGAAGATTTTACAAAGAGGATAAGAACCCAGAAATATATTGACCCGGAATCACTCCTGAGATCATTGGAAGAGCCGTCTCCGGTAAGTATCAGAACTAATCCCGGGAAATGGATGAAGACTCCGTTATATGCAGAGCCTGTTTCATGGTGTAAAAGCGGGTTTTATCTTGATTCACGTCCGTCATTTACTCTCGATCCTCTTTTCCATGCCGGCTGCTATTACCCGAGAGAAGCCTCAGGAATGTTCATGGATCAGGTTTTTGAACAATTAGTCGGTTCAGTTGAAAACATCCGGGTACTCGATCTTTGTGCGGCGCCCGGCGGAAAGAGTACACAACTCTCAGATTTAATCGGTGATTCAGGTGTTCTGATTTCAAATGAAGTAATAAAATCACGATCGTCAGTTCTTGCTGAGACTATCATAAAATGGGGAAAAGGGAACACAATTGTTACTCAGAACGATGCTTCGGATTTTTCTGCATTACATGGTTATTTTGATACAATCCTGATAGATGCGCCTTGTTCAGGAGAAGGGATGTTCAGGGACAAAATAGCAATTGATGAATGGAGCACGGCGAATACACGGCTTTGCGAAGCCAGGCAAAAAAGGTTAATAAGCGAAATGTGGCCCCTTTTGAAAGAGAATGGCCTGCTTGTATACAGCACCTGCACATTTAATCCCGGTGAAAATGAAGAGAATATAAACTGGCTGATCAAAAAAAATGAGGCTGTGTGTTTGCAATTGAATATCAATTCTTTCAAAGGTATAACTGAAATTGATTTCAATGGAGTTTATGGCTATGGCTTCTATCCCGGCAAGATCAGGGGAGAAGGCTTTTTTATCTCTGTGATAAGAAAAACTTCGAAACAGGATTCAGTCAGACCGGCGAGCTCTAAGATGAATGAATTCAAAACTGATAAAAATGATCTGGCAACTGCGGAAAAATGGTGCATAAAAGACCCTGCAAGGTTTTTCAAAAGAGGCGAAGACATTACTGCACTGGCCTGTCCTGTTGAAGAATATATGTTCCTGTTCAGGAATCTGACTGTTAGAAATGGAGGGACTCAAATAGCAACAAGAAAGAAAAATGACTTTTTGCCGTCACATGAGCTGGCATTGTCCGGGATCATAAGAAAATCTTCCTTCCCTATTGTTGATCTGAATTATGCCGATGCAATAGCATATCTAAGAAGAGATAACTTTTCTCTTCCCGATTTGGATGATAGCTGGAACCTGATTACATTTAAAGGCGTGAATCTTGGATTTGTAAAGAATATATGTAAAAGGTTTAATAACTATTTCCCTGTTGAATGGCGTATAAGGATGAATATGCCTGAACCTGGGAAGGAGAACATCATTCAATGGGACTGATGAATGACTTTCAAATATTTGTAAAACCGGTTGGCGCAGAATGCAATCTTCGCTGCAGGTATTGCTATTATCTTGAAAAAAGAAATCTCTGGTCTGATCTTGCAGTAATGAAGGATGATGTTCTTGTTAAATATATTATTACCCATTTTAATGCATGTCGTGACAGAGAAGTAAGTTTTACATGGCATGGCGGCGAACCCTTACTTGCAGGAATTGATTTTTTTTCAAAAGTTGTTTCACTCCAGGCAAAATACTGTCCGTTAGGAATGAAGGTCAGGAATGGCATTCAGACAAATGGTACTCTTCTGAATGAGGAGTGGTGCAGCTTTCTTGTTAAACATAATTTTTATGTTGGAATCAGCATAGATGGGAGTGAAGTATTGCATAACAGGTTCCGGCATTATAACGACAGGCGACCAAGTTTTAACAATGTCATTAATGGATTCAGGCTGCTTAAGGAATCCGGGATAACTCCTGAAGTATTGTGCGTGGTTAACTCTGTAAATGTGAGACATCCGCTGAAAGTCTATGGCTTTTTCAGGGATATGGGAGTTCAGAATATTACATTTCTCCCGTTGGTTGAAAGACGACCTGATCTGCGCTCAGGAGTATCGCCTGAATCAGTTTCCTCAGAGGCATTCGGGATATTTCTCAGCAGGATCTTTGATCAATGGGTACAGAACGGAATAGGTGAAGTAAAGATCCAGATATTCGAGGAGGCAACCAGGACTGCATTTAACCAGGAACATACATTATGTATTTTCAGGAAAAAATGTGGAGCAGTTCCTGTAATTGAGAAAAATGGTGATTTTTATTCCTGTGATCATTATGTTGATGCAGAACATCTGGTCGGTAATATTAAAGACAATTCAATTAAGAGCATGCTTGGCAGCAGGAAGCAGATTGAATTCGGCGCTGCAAAGCTGAATACTCTCCCTGGTTATTGCATTAATTGCCCGGTACGTGATATGTGTAACGGGGAATGCCCGAAGAACAGGTTCATTTCTACTCCCGATGGTGAACCAGGATTAAATTATCTCTGTCAGGGTTACAGGTATTTCTTCAATCATTGTAAGCCCTTTGTCGATGCTGTAAGCCAGGTGTTCCGGAGCTGTTAGCCGGATGCTTTGAGCTCTGAGCCCTCCGCTCTGTGCCCTGAGCCTTCCTTGCTCCCTGCCCACAGCTCCCTGCGAATATCACCATGGAGTTACACGGAGTTGCACAGAGTTTACACCGAGTCCCTGCCATTCTCCCTGCTCCCCGCTCCTTCCTCCCTCTATTTGAGTTTTTCTTTAAAGAACGCTATAGTTCTGCCCCAGGCAAGCTTTGCAGCTTCTGCATTATAACGCTCCGGATTAGAGTCGTTGTTGAATGCATGCTGAGCGCCTTCATACATGAAGATCTGATACTCCTTGCCATACTTCTTCAGAGCTTCTTCAAAAGCAGGAATACCGGCATTAATTCTCTCATCATTTCCTGCATAATGCGCCATTATCGGAGCTTTGATCTTCTGTACATCCTCCGGGGCAGGCTGCATTCCGTAGTATGGCACTGCAGCATCGAGATCAGGTGAATTAACAGCAACCTGGTTTGTCATTGCTCCACCCCAGCAAAATCCAGTGCAACCAACCTTCCCATTAGTAAGTGGATTTGTTTTCAGATATTTAACTGCA
>DATALC010000008.1:0-8863 GCA_036261265.1 Bacteroidales bacterium | reverse complement strand
CCTGAATCCAACACCTGTTTTACAATTTTCGCTATATATTTTCCCAGGATATCAAACTCAAGGTTCACAACAGTTCCCTTCTTTATCTGGTGAAAATTTGTTACCTGGTGTGTGAACGGGATTATTGCAACTTCAAATGATTCAGGCTTTGAATTTACGACAGTAAGACTTACACCGTTAACAGATACAGATCCTTTTTCAACAGTCATATAATCGTCTGAAGCGGGTTTATATTCAAAGGTGTAATACCAGCTACCTCCTGCTTCTTTTACATCCGCGCATACGGCAGTCTGATCAACGTGTCCTTGTACAATGTGCCCATCGAGCCTGCCATCTAGCCGGGCGCTGCGCTCAAGGTTTACCTTATCGCCGGGTTTGAGTAACCCGAGATTTGATTTTTCAAGGGTTTCCCTGATCGCCGTCACAGTATATGCCTCATCATCTTTCTTTACAACTGTAAGACATACACCGTTATGCGAAATGCTCTGGTCGATCTTCAGCTCTTTCACGAATGAGCACTTCATTGTTATATGAAGGTTATCCTTTTCTTTTTCGAGTCCGACTACAGTCGCAGCTTCTTCAATTATACCTGAGAACATACGGATTAAGATTAACAGGAAACAAAATTAATGAATTAAAATCAGAAAAAACTGATTGTCATCCTGGTTGCTGTTGCTGATTCAGTTACCTAATTAGATCTTGCTTTCCTGAACATTATATTCCAGCCCGATTTAATCAGGTATTTTGTGTCAGTCAGCAAAGGATGCCTGTCGTAAGCATCGAAGTACTTAAGTTCAGAAGCCTGAATTGCGTCGAGATCTTCAGGCATATCTGCATAGAAAGGAGGAATTAGTCCGGGTTTGTACTTAACTCTGCGTTCCCGAACCTCAGGCCTGTAAAGCTCGAAATACTGACGGCTGAGAGGTCTTACCCCGAATAATTTCATTTCACCTTTAAATAAATTGATGAACATCGGCAGCTCATCGACCCAGACTTTCCTGCAGAATGCACCCCAGGAAGTTATACGAAAATCGTTTTTGAATTTGCCTCCATCCTGCAGGTCATGAAGCTTGTAAACATAATCCTGGATATATTCGGAATAAGGATGCATAGTCCTGAGCTTATAAACCTTTATAATTTCACCCCCTTTTCCGACCCTGGGCAGCGCAATCAACGGACCGTGGTTGATCCCATTCTTTGGGATCGGATCACCGACTTTTATTGCCTCAATACAAAGCAGCCGGCCAATAAAAGATTCCTGCCTTATTTTAAAACCAGCCCTCGACAGTCTTCCAAGAGCTTCAGCCCTCGATATTACAGCGTTATTTCCGTGTGTGAGCAAATAATAAAGCCAGCGTGTAAGCCTGAACTTCGGGAATACTCTTTTTACTATGAAATCTAATGTATAGAATATATAATTTAAAACCGGTGGAAATTTCCGCAGGATCCTTCTTTTCCTCTGATCTTTGGTTTCAACGCAACACAGGAAGTAGCCTTTATATTTTAATTTATGATTTACAGCATCAAAAAATTCATCGGGTTTCTGTATATCATTTATTTTATGAAGATTTATTATGCTGTCATACTCATCGTGCAATAATCCTTCGATATTGAACTTCGTTGTTGTTGAAAGGACAGCTGTCTGGTCATTCAGCTTCCTTGAGATTATCCTGAGGATCTTCTTTGAAAGATCAGGCCCGCATTCCTTTTCAAGGGCCTTTATTATTGAAGGATGCACTTCCGCAGGGGCAATTTTCTCTTTAGTCTCAGCTTTTCGATGAATGCCTTTCACAAGGTCATACTCGGTGAGTTTCCTGTAGCTTTTGTATTTTTCATAATCATCATAATCCTGCAGCTTTGCTTTCTTATAAGCAATGTAAACCGCTCCTGTAAGAAGCTCGAATAAAGTAGAAAGGATTGCTGTTCCAAGCACGACTGTCCTCGAATACGCATATTCCCTCAGAGTATACATTATTAATGAAGTGATTGAAACTGCAATAATGTTGCTTGTCATTACTCTTGAAAAGAGCGAGGAGTAATTCACTATTTTTCCCCTGTGCATCTTCCCGTTCACAAGGGAGACTAATATCCACATTACTGCAAGGGCTGCGAAAAATGAAGCGTGTGATGGAAGAACCGACCTCAGGCTTGCCGGTTTATACCAGACCATAATAATAAATGATGCAGCCAGTATCAAAATATCGGCTAACACAGTTATTACCCGGAATCTTCGAATTTCCATTTATCAGGTCAGGTAAGATTAGGCGTTGTGAAATAAATAAAAATCTAAATAAAGACCAGTTTTTAGAAAAAAAAGTTGCTCCCAAATTAGAATTTTTAACATATTGAGGGCAGGCGCTACGGAAGAAAGCCCTGTCCGGATTAAGAGCTTTCTAAAAACCAACAGATACGCCAATGTTCAGATTTCTCTTTTCGCCCTGGAAAAAGACCGGGCTCCAGCCAGGTTCGCCTGCGATATTACTTATAAAGCCGGAACCCCTGACATATACATCATTTATTACCTGGTACTCTATACATAACCCGTATGTCGTGTTCTGCCATACAATGTTTTCAAGAGGAGGATTGCCAAGCCTGCTTGTTCCTGCAGCAGTATAATCAGGTCCTCTGACTGCATCCAGATAATATGCTTTTACATTCAATGTACGTAAGGGTCTGTAGATTAATGCAATATACAACTCTCTTGAATTATCTTTCATGTAATGGCCAAGATTGAAACCGGCATTTTCAAAAGTCAGAGTAGGTACATAGTGCTGGAATGTAAGGGGGTAAGTATAAGTATATTCGGCTGTGAGCGAAAGATTTGAAAATGGGAGATCAGTCAGATTGAATCCTGCTTTCCAGCTCAGGAAGTTCCATTCATCATCTTTCCCGAACCGTGCAACCGAAAGCTCATCTACGAATAAGGTTGTATACAGATGAAAATGTTTTATCTGGCGCGAGCTTATATCGGCATACATCTGTGAGTTCATATTATCGATCCCTGAGGTCAGGGAATGATCAACAGATTTGTAAAAAAATACAGGGATGATATATGCCGGATTTATGTTTTCATCAGAATAGACGATGCTGTTTCCTACCGAGACATTAAGATATCTCAGAGGGGTAAACGTGAACATATTTGCAGCAATGTACTTCTTATGATAAACTTCCCTGTAATCTGTTCCGTAGCTGTTTTTTACGAAGTATGAGTCGGCGCTGTCAACAACTTTTGAGTTGAGCCATCCGTGGAAATAATTGAAATTAAACCATTTGACTGGCGCTATCTGTAGTCTGAACTGAACAAATGTGGGATTATTTCCCCCGAAGATGTTTGCCCCGTTATAATTATTTCCCCATTGTTGTTTTTCCTTGATCAGACCAGCATATCCCCATTTCCACGAGTATGTCACACCACCCTGCATCTCGCTCCAGTCGGTGCTGCCCTTTATATGTCCGCCTTCACGTGAAGTCAGGAATCCGGGCTTTCCCAGTACCGGCTTTTCGTGATTGTCACGGAGTGAGGCATAAAAACCCCATTTACCGGCATACCCACGTGCTTCTGCTCCGTTCCGCCAGTATGTTGCTTTCCCTGATGAGTTCAGGAACACCTCTCCTCCAAGTATCGGATTCACAGTCAGTGAGAAAAGTGAATCTCTGTAATAGAACAGATCTCTGCGCAGCTTTATATTTTTACGTGCCTCAAGCTCCTTCCCGAAATCGAGGAGGTAGAAATCAAGTTCTTTACGTTGTCGCTGGTTCAAGGCATCGCGCATACCATCAGCCTCCTCCAGCCTGCCTGCAATATAGAGCCTCGAATAAGGTTTGACGGCTGAATTGATTGAGATCAATCTGAGTCCCGCAAGTTCGTCAAGAAACTCATACACACCCGTATTGTTTACCGGATGTGGAATTTCCTGCCCTGAAAGAACCCGGGGGAATACAGTAATGATTAATAAAAAAACAATTTTCTTTTTAGTCATCAAAGGAATATCTTGAGCAAATATAAATTATTTTATCTGGTGAAATACAGCCCATGTTCCCTGTTACTTTCAGAGTGTTCCTTTTAACAAATTCTTCAGGTGCGTGGAGAACTTTCTTCAGAATATTATATCTTTGCCGCACCTATTAAAAAACTATATTACATGCCACTTCAGGAAAGGGAAACTTCTCAGGAAGTTAAGATATTAAAGAACGGGGCGGTAGAGGAGAAATGGTATGCACTTTATACGAAACCAAGAGCTGAAAAGCAGGTTTACCAGAGGCTGGTTGAAGCCAATCTTGAATCATTTCTTCCATTACAGAAAACAATAAGGGTCTGGAGCGACAGGAAAAAACTTGTAGAAAAACCTCTTCTCACTTCATACGTATTTGTGAGGACAAATTACAAATCGTTTCCACTTATATACCAGATGATCGGTGTTGTGAAATTTGTAACATTCGAGGGAAAGCCCGTTTCAATACCTCAGAGACAGATAGACAATCTGAGACTGATAATTGACAGTGATGCCGAAGTTGAAGTCACAACAGGAATTCTTGCGACAGGCGATAATGTTGAAGTCGTGAACGGGTCCCTGATTGGTCTTACGGGAGAGCTGATTAAAATCGGCACTCATAACAGGGTGGTTGTGAGAATCGACAGGCTCGATCAGAATCTTATTCTAAAAATCCCAAAAGCCTTCCTGAGGAAGATCTGACTCTCAGAAGTCAGTATACTTCCTTGTTTTAATTCTCCTAATAAGGTTGAGGCGGAGAGAATAATAAGAATCATTCCCTGAAGCTGGCAGGTTATTTACCCGATCCATGGCCTGCTTCGTTCGGTTATTTTCTGAAGTGTATCGAGAGCTGTATTTACGTCTTCGACAATCTGGAAATCATACATGCCGAGGCAAACGAAATCAGCCCCGTTTGAAAATGCGTATTCAAGTCCTTTTTCAGGAGGAATTGAACCGGCAGCAAGTACCTTGAATGCAACCCAGGGTTCCCTGAGAGTTCCCATGAAATTTATCGTTTCCTGCGGATCGTAATCAAACATATTGTCCTGCCATTTTTCACCGGGCCTTGCCGACCAGTAGTCATGGCTGTGGCATGTTTTAACCCAGAAATCAGGTTTAAGACCGTACTCAACACATTTTTTAATGGCTTCAATTTTATGTGCGCCTATTCCTGCAGGTTTTCCATTGCTCCTTATCTCTTCGAGGCCTTTACGTATGAGCTCCATTCTATGCTCGACAGTCCTGCCCTGAATGTCGTTCCAGTTTTCGTCAGTCCAGCGATCTGTAATTTCTCCCTGGCAATATAATGCATCGGCGCCTACTGCAAGCGACATCTTTATGCCTTTCAGAAAATCAAGCTCAATGCCGCAGTCAGAGATGAATTTCATCTTTCCCCTGAATTCGTGCCTGTACTTCTGAAATATCCTTCCAAGCTGAGGATTTGTGATTATTGCATTTATACCGCATCTCTCAGCAAGTGCAAGGGTCTGCATTACCTTTTCGTCAGTATGGTAAGTCTTTACAAGCTTCGACACATAGATCAGGTCTCTTGCATGCGCCCAGCCGCCTATAAGATTACCGCCCATCACTATACGGCTTAATTCAAACCCGGCAGGATTACCATCCGGATCAGTATAATGAATGACACCTTTTGGAACGATTCCCTTCAGATCTTTAAGTGTTGAATAATTGAACTTCAGAAGAGTTGATCCTGAGTTGGCGTCAATACCATCGACTTTTAATAATTTTTCCTCAAAGCTGTCCCATTTTCTTTTTCTGTAAAGTGCATAAGCAAACATCCCGAGGGTGGGCAGGGAGATCAGATCTTTTATTGCTTCACGGCGGCTGCCGCTGTTTGCAATCGGCACGGGAGGCCTTGCTTTCTCATCCTTCCACCTGTTGTAGAGGCGGGAGATTGAGAATTGCATATCGCGCCTTATAAATACAAAAACAAGAAGAACAAAGAATTCTATAAGCGTCTTATTGATCCAGAGATAGCTTCCTTCAGCCGGTACACTTATCATGTAACCCGGAATAGGAGGGTAGGCGGCAAAGTAGAAAAGCAGCATTGTGGCTCCTGCAGCAGAAGCAAACCTGATGAAGATACCAATGATCAGAGCAAGACCAATAAGTATCATGCCCCAGATATTAAGAAAATCGACTACCGCTGTAATTAAAGCGCTCTCCGACATTGCATTGAAAACGGGAGCAAGGATCCACCTTGAACCTGAAAGGAATGGAGCCGAGCTCCAGCTGCCGTCGGCGATTTTAGCTATTCCTTCATAAAGTAAATGCCAGCCTGCGACTATTCTTACAATCGTAAGGATCCAGGAAGCTGCTTTCGGGAAAGGTCTTTCAGATCCCATAAATCAATTATTTTATTGTTGATCAAATTTTGCTTTGCCCCTGTAAGATAGAAAAAATACTATTTCCCTCCTATGTGGAACCAGATTATCCCTCCGTATTCATGCATTGATTGTTCAAGGAGCTTAATATAATCCGATGCCGGAAGCCAGCGCCAGGTGAATTTTTGGGAAGGATGTCTTACCTGAAAGTCGGCCGGAGCAGGTATTATATTTATATTCTTTGACCTGAACAACATTGCTGCACGCGGCATGTGTATGGCGCTTGTAACAAGAACAAGCTTTTTCTCAGCTCCGAATTTCATAAGATACTGATCAGCTTCTGAGTATGTGGTCAGAGGTCGATCCGATAATTCAAGAGATGCAGAATCCATTCCAAGGATAAGAGCTGTTCTGTATAATACTACGGCTCCCGGAAGATCCGTTCTGTACCCGAAGCCGGAAAGTATCAATTTGCTTCCGGGGATTTTTTTCTGCAGCCTTATTCCCTCGCTCAACCTGCTCAATGCATAATGATTCAACTGGTTGTTTGGCGCCAGGTCTTCATCATCTGTATGGCCGGCGCCAAGGACAATAATATTAACGGAGTCAGGGATTCTTTTTATTTCATCATCGCTCAATTGCCTGTATCTTTTTTCAAGGCTGTTTGCAATAATGTAAGGGATTGGTCTCGATGATATTATAAGAAGCCAGCAGATTGAGAGTAAAGCTGCAATCTTCGCTGGTTTCATCTTTTTAAAGATTCTCAGGACAAGAGCAGATATCAGAAGAATGTACAGGATCGGAAGGGGGGATATAAGAAATGAAATGAATTCGCGCATAATGATGATTTTGCATAAAGATAAATGAATTCATTCATCATTAAATTATTGTGAATAAATTCACACAACCATTGCCCGTAGGGCATACGGCATTGTAGATGATTAACCAATTATCCATTGATTGCCCGTAGGGCATACGGCATTGTAATCAATTATACGATCATATTAGATGTTTTGCCCGTAGGGCATACGGCAAAATTGACGTAGAAAAAATCGAAATAAGAAACGCCATATCCTCTACGGAATATGAATATCAAAAATGCATATCTACAATGCCAAAAGCTCTACGAGCTATGGCATTATCTAAAGAAAGAATAATTCCTCAAGGTAATAAAGCTTCCTAAAGACATTTCTATTGTTAACGTAAAGGCTATGCAAATATCAATAGATATTGTTGTAGACGAATCTAATTGCCCGTAGGGCATACGGCATTGTAAATTATACGATCATATTAGATGTTTTGCCCGTAGGGCATACGGCAAAATTGACGTAGAAAAAATCGAAATTAAGAAACGCTATATCTTCTACGGAATACGAATATCAAAAATGCATATCTACAATGCCATAAGCTCTACGAGCTATGGCAATGTTTAAGGAAGAATAGTTTTGTCAGGTAATAAAGCTTCCTGAAGACATTTCTATTGTTAACGTAAAGGCTTTACAAATATCAATAATGTGGTTATAGACAAATCCATTTGCCCGTAGGGCATACGGCATTATAGATCATCGAAAAATTCAAAAAGATATTTTTCTTCATAAGCAATATCATTTTCAGCCAGGAGATCAACATATTCCTTTTTAAAGCTTATTTCCAGATGATGTTGTTCCTGGTTTTTAACATATTGGTATACATCATCGAGTTGTGACCGGCTATATGTAAATGCACCATAGCCATCCTGCCAGGAAAAATGACAATGACAAAAACCGGATTGATTTAGATATAGCGAAGAACCTCGCTTTATATGATATACGGTATCTGAAACAGAAACGTCGGGGTGCATTCCATATAAAACATGAATATGATTCGCTGTACCATTAACAAGGATGGATTTGTTTTTGAGATTCGTATTTATTCCACCTATATATTCAAAGATTCTGGCTCTGAATGGATCCGCTAATAATGCTTTACGGTTTTTCACAGCAAAAACAAGCATCACATACATTTGTGTATAGGTTCCTGGTTTCATTTGGTTATCTTTTAAATGCAGCTGATACAATTTACATTAAATGATGATTAAATCAAAAAAATAAATTCCAATAAATAAAATTGTATAACATGCCATATCCTCTACGAGGAATACGAATATCAAAAATGCATATCTACAATGCCAAAAGCTCTACGAGCTATGGCATTATCTAAAGAAAGAATAATTCCTCAAGGTAATAAAGCTTCCTGAAGACATTGCTATTGTTAATGTGAAGGCTATGCAAAATATCAATAGATATTGTTGTAGACGAATCCATTGCCCGCAGGGCATACGGCATTGTAGATAATTTGGCAATTGCCATCGGTTGCCCGTAGGGCATACGGCATTGTAATAATGAGCGGGTTTTAATTAACCATGATTTTCCCAGTATATTTCTTCATCCCTGACCGTATCTCAATGAAATACATTCCCGTTTTAACAGGAGCTTCAAATAACAGGGGTGCGCCGGGATTCACCTGGATTGCACCGGAATCCTGTAT
>DATALC010000006.1:0-19262 GCA_036261265.1 Bacteroidales bacterium | reverse complement strand
CCCGTCTTACCTGATCGTTTCCAGAATGTCGCCAAGCAACCTGTCAAGATCGATTCCATCTGGTGAATAACCAAGTAATACAACTGCGAGCTCTTTTGAAGGTATCATGAAAATATACTGGCCATCATGACCATTGCAGCTGAACATATCTTCCGGAGCTGTTTTAATCCTTTTACTTTTGTTAAGCCAGAAAAAAGCTCCATATCTTCCATCGCTTCCAGGAGCTTCATCCCTGCTGTAGTCTACCCAGCCTTCCGGTAAAATGCGATTTCTGTTAAAAACACCGTCATTCATAAAAAGCAACGCAAAACGGGCGTAATCACGCGCAGTTGCATAAAGATATGATGAGCCAACCCAGGTTCCTGAAGGATCAACTTCGAAAACGGCATCAGGCATTCCGATCTTATTGAACAATTCAGTTTCAGCAAATGAATAATACAGTGAATCGTTGTCGAAGCTTCTCTGGATCATATCGCAGACAATATTTGTAGTGCCCGAAGAATAGTACCAGTGAGTTCCTGCCGGGTATTCCGGTCTCTGATTTAATGCGAATTCTCCCATATCTGCCTCACAATGAAGCATTACAGTCACATCTGACCTGTTACCGTAATCTTCATTCCATTTAAGACCGCTCTGCATCTGCATAAGGTTTTTTAGTGTAATGCTTTTTCTTTCATCTTTATTCCATTCTTCAAGACCTGCGGGCTGATCAATACCCATCTTCCCCTGGCTCACCAAAATGCCAACCAAGGCATTTGTAAAGCTCTTTGCCATTGACCAGCTTACGAATCTTGTCTTCTCATTGAACTGCGATTTGTATTTTTCTATCACAGGTACACCTTTATGCATAACAAGAAATGCGTATATATTTCCCCTGTAAGCATTTTTATTGACAAGATTATCGGAGATCTCGCTCAGCTTGATCTTATCGGCCCCTGTGACTGAATCCTGTAAAACATTCCCCAATGGCCATGATATGCTATCCTGATTATAACCAGGTTCAGTACCTGATGGAAACCGTTTTTTCCTGAGCTCTGATTCCTTTACACCACGGATAAGCGTTACACCAAAACCTTCCCTGTATATTGCTTTTGATTTTCCCCATAAAAATCTGCTTGTAACACTTTTATCAGTGAAATCTACTACGTTTCTGTTCTTTTTAATGAATGAAAAGTTCAGATCTGCTGATTCTACTTCTTCCTGTGCCCTTCCGGATATGAATACAGCCGAACAAAGGTTTTTTGCAGCATAACCTGTTATTATCGGCAAAAGAGAATTCATATAAATTGCAACTGAAACAATAACTACAAGGATAAACCCCAGAAATCCATATAACAGACGTTTTTTTGTCCTGGTCATAATCAAGTGATTTAAAGTTTTCTTATTCCAATACCCGGTGAATCCTGCAGAGTTACTTTCCCGTCCTTAATCTTAACACCTTCATAAACATCATTCGAAATAAGCAGATTACCGTCAAGATCGGCCCAGTTTGTCAACGGAGAAAGCTGAGCTGCAGCCGAAACCGCACAAGATGTCTCAGTCATGCAGCCTATCATTGTTTTCATTCCAAGCTTCTTTGCTGTTTCGAGAAGCGTGAAAGCTGCCCTCATTCCCCCGCACTTCATCAGCTTCACATTAATTCCGCTGTAAATACCCTTTACGTTTTCAAAATCTGCTATTGTTTGCAATGATTCATCCGCAATTATTGGCAAAGGACTTGATGATGTGAGCCATCCTATGTCGTCGATCCTGTCCTTAGGCATTGGTTGTTCGATGAAAACTACTCCATTTTCTTTCAGCCAATGACTCATCTCAAGAGCCTTTTGCCTGTCGGTCCATCCCTGGTTGACATCAACGCACAACGGAACGGATGTTATACTCCTGACAGTTTCAATCATTTCCTTATCGTTACCCTGTCCCAGCTTCACCTTAAGGATTTTAAATGAAGATGCTTCTTTTGTCTTTTCCTTTACAACCTCTGGTTTATCTATACCAATTGTAAATGATGTATTTGGCGTTTTCTCCGGATCGAGTCCCCAGATTCTGAACCATGGCTGGTTCATAAGCTTTCCCGCAAGGTCATGAAGCGCTATATCAATTGAAGCCTTTGCAGCATAGTTTCCCGGGGCAATATTATCCACGTATTCAAGAATATCCTGGATAAGGAAAGGGCTTTTAAATTGTGAGAGATCCACTTTACCCAGGAACTTCCCTGCCGTTTCATGGCTTTCACCAAGATAAGGCGGCATTGATGCTTCGCCATAGCCTGTAATGCCTTCATAAACAATCTCAGTAAGCATTACAGGTGTCGTAGTTCTTGAACCCGATGCAAGAGTAAAAACATGTTTAAGCTGAAGCTCATAAGGCCTGAACCTGAATATCATTTTTGAACTTCCGCCGGCATTTGTTCTTTCATTCCATTTGTCTTTGCCGAATGAATAATATGAGAAACCTCCTGCAACTGAATATGCGGTCAGATCTTTAATGAATTTTCTTCTTGATGTCATTTTCAGAAATATCAATACAATGGATGTTTATCTACAGCAACAATGCCGGGATCAATGGAATTCAGAATTCTCATCGCTTTTACAAGGGAGTTCTTTCTGTAACTGTTAAAATTATTACCTGATGGATCCAGGCTGTTCACCATAACCCTGCCAGAGGAATGGATATATTCCAGACCACCTTTATATATAGCTACATGACTTATCTTTCCCGGAGCGCCGAAAAAGAGAAGATCACCCGGAAGTAATCCATTGAAATCTTTTGAAATAGGTATTGAATCTCCGTGAAGCGCCTGCTGTGATGCATCACGGGCAAGTATAATGCCGTTCATAAAAAAAGCTCTCTGAACGAGACCGCTGCAATCAACTCCTTTTGCAGATGATCCTCCCCACATGTAAGGAACACCCATCAGTGCCGACGCCGCTGAAACAATATCATCCCCTGTAACTGATTTATTACTCCTGAACTTGTTAAAAGGAATTATTGAGGACTTATTTACAAAACCTTCACGACCATCCGGTAATACAACACGGGCGCGTGTATCTGTTTCCCCGATCCTCGATAGAATGCAACCTGCAACAACATCGCTTGTTATGCCTGTTTCAGCAGGATTGGAATATATCCAGCCTGTGCTTTCCTCAAACACGATCCTGTCAGAATTTTTCCATTCATTCATCTGGGCAGGTGTTACGGCTCGCAATGATGACATTTCTGTCCATCCGATATATTTGTCGGGAGTCCTTACAAGAGCCCAGGAATCCTGTGTTTTAAGGATTATAAGAGGTGTGCCTGTCAATGACTGAGATACAAGCTCCGAACTATGATCGGGTAACTTCCGTATGTTTATAACGCTAAGAGTTGCAAGTCCAAAATATTTTTTGCTTAAGCTTGTATCAGGCAATAATATAATACTATCTTTCAATGTATAGCCTTTGTTATCTAAAGATTTAATTACAGCATTTTTCAGCCCTTCAACAGTTGTCTCTCCTTTCAAGATAAGTGTATCGCCTCCGCCTTTCCGGAGAGTAATAGCGCCTATATCCGTCCGACTGTCAGGAACATATCTATCTGAAATATTTTCAATTTCAATTCTGATTTTTTCAAGCTTTCTCTCCTCGCATCCCGGGGAAAACAGCAAAACAGCAAGCATCAGTAAATACCCATGAACGTAAGGGGCTCTCATTAATTTCAATATTTAATCAGATTTCTAATTTAATAAAAATATCTCCTCTCCCATCCTTTCCCCGAAATGACAATGAAGTTTTTACATTTAAAAAATACTATGTTTCTGTTTATCTTTGAATATCTAATATCCCGATTATGTTATATACTGTTTTACTGTTCTCCTTTCTTTCAGCTCTGAATGCTGCACCTGATAACAAAATACATGAATGGCGCGGACCTGACCGCTCAGGTATATATAACGAAACAGGTTTGCTAAAAACATGGCCTGAAGGCGGTCCCGCCGAACTATGGGTTATTGATAACCTTGGAAATGGTTATGGATCGCCGACCTTTACTGATGACAGTTTTTTTATTACAGGCGAAACTGATACAACATGTACCTTGTTCTGTTTTGATCTTAAAGGAACAAAGAAATGGCAGGTTTCCCTGGGCAGAGAATGGGTAAAATCCTGTCCGGGATCGAGATCGGCCCCGACTGTTACAGGAGATCTGTTATACACCGGAACTGGCATGGGAAATCTGTTCTGCATCAACGTCAATACAGGTAAAATTATCTGGTCAAAAAATCTTTCTGCTGATTTTGGAGGAGTCTTGCCATTACATGGTCACTCAGAAGCGCCTGTAATTGATGAAAATATGATATTCTGGACTGCAGGAGGTAAAGAGCATAATGTTGTAGCTCTCGACAGATTTACAGGAAAATTAATATGGTCCGATAAAGGTTTTGGAGAACCATCGGCCTATAATCAGCCAAAAATAATAAAACACGGCTCATTAAAGATTTTTGTTACATTCTCTTCGTATCACCTGATGGGGCTCGATGCACAAACGGGAAAACTTCTATGGTCTCATGAACAGGATAATTACCCTGTTGATAAACGAGGCCCGGGGTACGGGGATACTCACTGCAACAGCGTGATATATGAAGATGGGTCGTTATGGTATGTTGCCGGAGATGGTAACGGAACAGTGAAGCTTGATCTTTCTCCTGATGGTAAAAGAATCACCCAGGTATGGCGGAATCCTGCATTTGACAGCTATATGGGCGGTGCAATAAAGATTGGGAATTACATTTATGGCTGCGGTGTTGCAAAACCTGAATTAAAATCAATTAATTCAAATACGGGTATACTCACAGACTCTCTCAGAATAGGCACTGGAGCATTGATTGCAGCGGATAATATGCTTTACTACTATACCCAGAAAGGTGAAATGATACTTGTAAGCTATAATAACGGAAATATTGAGAAAGTAAGCTCATTCAGGATTTCAAAAGGCACTAAGGAACATTTTTCACATCCGGTTATCAATAAAGGAATCCTTTACCAGCGTCATGGTAAGGTTTTGATTGCATACGATATAAAAAAAGAAATAGTCAGTTATTTTAATTAAGAATCCTGTCGATAATTTGAAATTGTCCAAAATACCTCCTGTTGTTCAGGAAAAATATATAATATGGAATCTATAAAAAAATCAACACTCGAATTTCTGAGCAATCTGAAGCAGAATAACAACAGAGACTGGTTCATTGCCAACAAAACATCCTATCTCGAAGCAAAAGCGAACTATGAAGCTTTTGTTAAGATCATACTGGATAAGATAATTGAATATGAACCTATTATGAAAGGTCTTGAAGTAAAAAGCTGCACCTATAGGATAAATCGTGATATCCGCTTCTCAAACGATAAATCCCCTTATAAATCCCATCTTGGCGCATTCATAGTGAAAGGTGGAAAACAGAACGGCGACAGGTATGCAGGTTATTATTTCCATGTTGAACCCGGCAATAACAGCATGATTGCAGGAGGAGCATATATGCCGCCATCTCAATGGCTCGCAGATATACGCGAACGGATTGATGATGAAGGTGACAGGCTTGTGAAAATTCTCAGTAATCCTGATTTTTCAAAGTTTTTTGGCAGTCTCGACGGAGAAAAGCTCAGAACTGCGCCAAAAGGTTATCCCAAGGATCATCCTCATATAGAACTGCTGAGAATGAAAAGCTTCCTTGTGTCAAAAATGTTTTCTGATAAGGAAATTATCTCAGGCAAATGCTTTGATACTGTCGTAAGGGCAGTAGAGCTTATGAAGCCGTTAAATGATTTTCTTAACGGTAATTAGTATAAGCTTTCATTACAGGAGGCTTGCGGTTACAAAGCTGATCCCATATTCTTAAGTATCCAGCTTACAGATGCCCTGTGATGAAAATCCGGATCAAAGTATCTTGAAGTGATTATTCCGTTCCGGTTAATTATATACGTTGCTGCAACAGGTAAATGGGCAACATCTCTCCCATTATGTTCGGCGATACTTGTTTTCAGGCTCTTCATTATCAGATCCTGGAAATCCTTTGTTACATCAAACATTAAACCGTAATCTTCCATTATCTTCTCCTGGCAATCATATAATACTGTGAATGTGAGATTATGCATCTTCACAGTCTGTTCTACCTTATCAATTGTTTCAGGAGCAACAGCTATGAGCGAAAAACCCTGGTCTGTTATAAGATTAACAGAATCCTGGTAGGCTTCGAGTTGCTTGTTGCATGCAGGACACCAGTTTCCGCGGTAAAAGAATAACACCACGGGGCCTTTTTCAAGCATCCCTTTAAGCGTCACCTGTTTCCCTTTCTGATCATAAGCTGTAAAGTCAGGAGCTTTAGCTCCTTCATTCAGGCCCTTGGGGATACGGCCATTAGAAATATCAATACCATAAGATTTATAGTCAGGTTCCTGCGCCGAGACCAGATCAAAAAACATCAGTAATAATGCGGAGAATAAAAATATTTTTTTCATTCTCCTAAAATAATGAAATTTATGAGAATTTATAACCGGGAACTTTTCTCATCCTCAGGTTCAACGGAGTAATTTCAAGATATTCATCATCTTTTATCTGTTCCATTGATTCCTCGAGCGAGAACCTCAGCTTGGGAGCTATCTTTAATCCTTCATCCGAACCTGAAGCACGCATGTTTGTGAGCTTTTTCCCCTTTATAACATTCACTTCAAGATCGCCTGAACGTGTATGTTCACCGATAACCTGGCCTTTATATACCTGCTCACCCGGATCAATATAGAACCTGCCCCTGTCCTGGAGCCTGTCGATTGCATAACCGGTGGCCATTCCCTGATCAAGAGAAACAAGAGATCCGTTTGGCTTCGGCATCAGTTCATCTCCTTTGTACTTATCATATCCGCGTAACCTGTGATGCATCACGGCTTCGCCTGAGGTTGCAGTAAGCATATTGTTCCTCAAACCGATCAATCCCCTTGATGGAATATCGAATTCGAGATGAATAAGATCGCCCTTGGGCTCAATGACTATCATCTCCCCTTTTCTCTGTGTAACAAGCTCAATAGCTTTTCCTGAAAAATCTGTAGGCACATCTATTGATAGAGTTTCATAAGGTTCACATTTGACACCATCTATGTCTTTGAGCAACACCTTTGGCTTTCCAACCTGGAATTCATAACCCTCGCGCCGCATTGTCTCGATAAGTATTGAAAGATGGAGAATACCGCGGCCAAATACATTAAACGTATCTTCAGAATTGGTTTCCTCAATCCGTAAAGCAAGATTCTTTTCTGTTTCACGCATCAATCTTGTTCTCAGATGCCGTGATGTTACAAACTTGCCCTCTTTCCCGAAAAACGGTGAATTATTGATTGTGAAGACCATGCTCATGGTAGGTTCATCAACTTCAATACGTTGCAAAGCTTCAGGATTAAGAAGATCGGCAAGAGTATCGCCTATTTCGAAATCGTCAAGACCGATTACTGCACAAAGGTCGCCGCATCTCACGGTATCTGTTTTAACACGTCCAAGTCCCTCAAATACATAGAGTTCCTTTACCCTTACTTTATTTACTACGCCGCCTTTTTTACAAAGAGTATAATCAACACCGACATTTATATCACCACGGAATACTCTTCCGATAGCAATACGTCCCACGTAGCTCGAGTAATCGAGTGAAGCAACCTGCATCTGGGCGGTACCTGCAATATATGGAGCTTCGGGTATCTGTTCAAGAATTGTATCCAGAAGGAATTTAATATCTGTAGAAGGCTTTCTCCAGTCCTTGCTCATCCAGCCCTGTTTTGATGAACCGAATACTGTTTCAAAATTCAGCTGATCCTCAGAAGCATCGAGATTAAACATCAGCTCAAAGATATCCTGCTGTACTTCATCGGGACGGCAATTCTCCTTATCAACCTTATTTACAACTACAATAGGTTTCAAACCAAGAGTAATAGCTTTGCCAAGCACAAACCTTGTTTGAGGCATAGGACCCTCAAAAGCATCAACAAGCAAAAGAACGCCATCAGCCATCTTAAGAACACGCTCTACCTCCCCTCCGAAATCGGCGTGTCCGGGTGTATCTATTATATTGATTTTTACACCTTTATACATTGCCGAGACATTTTTTGAGAGTATTGTAATGCCCCTTTCCCGTTCAAGATCATTGCTGTCGAGGATCAATTCACCTGTCTCCTTACGCTGATCAAGTACCTTGCATTCCTGAATGATCTTGTCGACAAGGGTGGTCTTTCCATGGTCAACATGCGCAATTATTGCTATATTCCGTATCGATTGCATACCCAAAAAAATCAGTGTGCAAAAGTAATACAGTTGAATGGATTATTATTATAAACCACAAAATTAATTTATTACAAAAAATTCATATATTTCGATTTATAAATTAAAAATTCCGGCTTATGAAAAAGATGTTTATCGCGCTTGTTTTCAGCATAATTACGTTGCCAGCTCTTTTATGTCAGCAAAAACTCGCTATAGGCATGAAGGCTCCCGATTGGATGTTCACTGATGCCGATAAAAAAGAGTTTACAATGAATTCATGGGCCGGTAAGGTTATACAGGTAAACTATGTCGATCCTGATGAATCAGAGCTGAATGAACCGTTTAATGAAGCTGTAAATAAAGCTGTTGATGTGGATAAAAGGATAAGCAGGGATTTATTCAAAGGTTTCGGTATCGTTGATTGCAAATCGACATGGAAGCCAAACGGGTTAATACGTTCAATCGCAGGTAAGAAGGCAAAGAAATTCAATACTACAATACTGTTTGATTACGATGGCGATCTCCAGGCAAAATGGGGATTACCAAAGGACAGCTATTCTGTTGTCATTCTCGACAAGAACCGTATCTGCAGAGCGATGTACACGGGAAAAGTTCCTGAAGCTGATAATGAAAAGATGATTCAACTGATTGTTCAGCTTACAAAAGAGTAACAATTCATCTGCTGATCATACACTTCCAATATTGAACATTTCTGACAGCTCACACTGAAAACAGATTGCAAATGATCTGTATTCCAAATTTACTTATAGTGGCAGGAACCGGCAGCAAGTCAGGCAAAACAACAATTGCCTGTCGTCTGATTGAACAATTCAATGATAACGGAATAGTTGCAGTCAGGATCAGTCCGCATTTTCATGAGAAAAGCGCCGGCTTAAATGATTTCATATCAGGAGATGGTTATGCTGTATACAGGGAAACAAATCCTGATACAGGAAAAGATACTTCAAGGATGCTGAGAGCCGGAGCTGACAAAGTCTATCTGGCTCTTGTCTGGAATGATTCAATCCAGGAAGTTTTCGTGAATTTAGTGAATAGAATTCCGGGGGATGTACCGGTTATATGCGAATCTCAATTATTGAGGAATTTCATTGAGCCGGGATTATTTGTGATCATCTCATCAGCATCAGAGAAAAAACGATCTGACATTAATGAAACTCCTGAAATGCCTTGTATAAAATTCCAACTTGAAGAGTTGGGAAATATTCAATCTTTGCCAGTTTCATTCAGGAATGGAAAATGGAGTCAACTATGATTAATGTTCCTCATTAACATCCGAGATATCCCGTCCCAGTTTCTTCTTAATTCTTTCAAGATCGTGTTTCATGCCTGCCATCGCCTGGTATATCTGTTTCTCAGGCATTACAGGCTCAGGTAACTCGCTGCTTATATAGTTAACGAATTTCCATATCTCTTTTACTTCATTTATATGTACTTCATACGGTTCATAAATGGGATTAAGAGAATATAAAACAAGTTTTCCTTCAGTCTTAATGTTATTCTCAGCGATCTTAAATACTATCCCGTCATCGAGGGTGAAGATAATATAAGCCTGACCGCTTATTATCTGCATCCAGTCCTGCAGGAATTCGCCCGTCACCCATGAACCGTCGGGAATCGGCAGCATTGAATCGCCTTTAAGCTGAAATGTCCGGTACTTCTTTTTATCAGAAAGAAACGGCAGAGTAAACACAGGCAACTCACCTATATATTCGGGATCGGCATAACCTGTTGTGTAGCCGGCTTTCGCTTTTTCAGGCACAAGCTCAATATTCTCCCGGTTCGATGAATTAACTGTAGTCGCGAGCACCCTGAGATTAGTGCCTTTAATAAAAGCGTCATATCCTCTTTCGAGCTCACCGAGCTGACTTTCAGTCAATTTCGAAATGTCAAGCTTCAGCAGATTGTCGATTGAAAGATTGAAATACCCCGAGAACGAGATCAGCACTTCTATGCCTGGTTGAGCAATGCCATTCTCATACCCGCTGAGGGTTGAACGTTTCAGGTTCATTGCAGCCGCAACCTCATCCTGTGTTCTCCCTTTTCTTTTCCGTAAAAATTTTATGTTTTGTGTGAAATACATATTGAAAAAGCGATTATATTGTAATCATAAAGTTGATTAATTTCTAATCAAATGTAGTAATTAATTGTTATATATACAAAAAATGAAGAAAATTTTATTAAGTGCCTAGAGTGCCTAAAGTGCCTAGAGTATTTAGAGTTATCATTAACTAGAAAAATTACTTAAATGGAAAACAAAGATTTCAGCAAACAGCTTCAGGCTCGTACCAAAGCTTTTGCAATAGGGATAATCAAATTGTCTTCCGGATTGCCAAATTCAGTAGAAGGCAGAATAATAAGATCTCAACTCGCTAAAGCAGGAACAAGCATAGGCGCAAATTATAGAGAAGCAAATCGCTCAAGAAGCAAAGCAGATTTCAGGAGTAAAATCAGGCTTTGCGAAAGTGAATCGAGCGAAACCTGCTACTGGCTCGAGATTATATCAGACATGAAATGGAATGATGCATCATCAATTCTGATTGAGTCAAATGAACTACTGGCAATTTTTACATCAATAGGAAAAAACCTCAATTAAGTACTCTAGGTCCTATGTTTGAAAAAGAGTTCCAGGATTCTTAAATTAGTATTTGAAACACACTAGTAATTTATTTAAAACCCTGAAACTCATGGAAACACAAAGTAAGAAAATTGATTTTAAGGATCAAAACATTTATGTGGGTTTTGATGCACACTTAAAAAGCTGGAAGGTAACAGTAATGGCAGAAGATATTTTATATAAGACCTTTGTTCAACCTCCGGAACCTGAATTATTAGTTAATTATCTGAAGAATAATTTTCCTGGAGGCAACTATCATAGTGCTTATGAAGCAGGATATTGCGGATATTGGATACATGATAAATTAGTATCTCTTGGAATAAATTCAATTGTAGTAAATCCTGCAGATATACCAACCACAGATAAGGAAAGGGTACAAAAGGAAGATAAGCGCGACAGCCGAAAAATAGCAAGATCATTAAGTAATGGGACATTAATGCCAATCTACATCCCTACGATAGCAACTCAAAACGACAGGAGTCTTTTAAGAACCAGATCAATGCTTGTTAAGGATCTGGTAAGATATAAGAATAGAATTAAGTCCTTCCTTTACTTCTATGGAATACAATTTGATGAATCATTCTCAAAGCCACAAAGCCATTGGTCTAATAGGTTTATGAAATGGCTTGAGTCACTAAATATATACAATGGAAGTGGTAAAGAAGCTTTAAATATACTGCTGTCGGAATGCAGAACACTCAGAGCATCTTTATTGAAGTTAAACAAAGAGATAAGGAATCTTTCGAATACAGAAAAATATAAAAACAATGTAAAGTTATTAAGAACTGTACCGGGAATAGGCCTGCTTACGGCAATGATAATATTAACCGAATTGGAGTTAATCAATAGATTTAATAATATTGATAAGCTCTGTGGCTATATTGGTTTAATACCATCAACCAAATCATCAGGAGAAAAAGACCGGACAGGAGATATTACTCCAAGAGGCAATAACGTATTAAGAAAAGCATTGATTGAGAGTTCCTGGGTAGCAATAAGAAATGATCCATCGCTACTGAAATGCTATTTGTCTTACACTAAAAGAATGGATTCTAACAAAGCTATAATAAAGATAGCTAAGAAGTTATTAAGCAGAATAAGATATGTTCTTTTAAATCAAAAACCATACATATGCATGGTCAATTGATAAAAACTCTATAAAAACCTCTAACTAAGTGAGACTGTGATCAAGTGTCTGCAGTCGTAAAGATCTGCTTCTTTAGGTTACAGCTCACTTTCTATAAAGATTGAATCAAGACAATGCGGCTCGAAAGATGTCTGCTCATAGAAGGTTGTTTTTATAGATTATTGTTATTTTTTTTAAAAATATTTTGACTGGGGCTTGCTTTTCAACATAGAAGGCACTTTAGGCACTTTAGGCACTTTAGTCACTTTAGTCACTTTAGTCACTCTAGGCACTCTAGGCACTTTAGGCACTTTAGGCACTTTAGGCACTTTAGGCACTTTAGTCACTTTAGTCACTCATCATCCCGTGAAGCCGATCTGTGAAGGAGAAAAAGGATATGGGAAATATAGAAAGAAACGTATTGCATCTTGATCTCGATACATTCTTTGTATCGGTCGAGAGGCTTAAGAACAGCCGCCTTATCGGGAAGCCGGTTTTAATCGGCGGACTGTCTGACCGCAGCGTTGTTGCAAGTTGTAGCTACGAAGCCCGGAAATATGGCGTCAGCTCGGCAATGCCGATGAAGCTTGCACGCAACATGTGTCCCGACGCAATTGTCATACGCGGCGACATGGAGCTTTATAGCAACTACTCGCATATTGTGACTGAGATCATTGCCGAGAAAGCGCCTCTTTATGAAAAGGCGTCTGTAGATGAGCACTATATCGATCTTACCGGCATGGATCGTTTTTATGGCTGCTACAAATGGTCGCACGAACTGCGACACCGGATAATAAAGGAAACAGGGCTGCCTATATCTCTCGGGCTTTCTGTCAATAAAACAGTATCGAAGATAGCCACAGGCGAAGCAAAGCCAAATGGTGAAAAAGAGGTTCAGAAAAGTATTGTTCTGCCTTTCCTCGATCCTCTCTCAATAAGAAAGATCCCCATGATAGGCGAAAAGACTTACCAGCTTCTGCGTTCAATGGGTATCGCCACGATCTTCACACTGAGGAATATTCCTGTGGAGATGATCGAAAACCTTATGGGAAAAAACGGAATCGATATCTGGAAGAAGGCCAATGGTATCGATTCGACTCCCGTTGTGAGCTACTACGAGCAGAAGTCAGTCAGCACTGAACACACTTTCGAAAAAGATACAACCGACATACATCGTCTCAACCAGCTCATAGTCAGCATGGTTGAAAAGATTGCATTCGATCTCAGGAGTCAGGAAAAGCTCACTTCATGTATTACAGTTAAAATCAGGTATTCGAATTTTGATACGCACACGCTGCAGAAGCGGATTCCCTACACTTCTTTCGATCATGTTCTCGCCGATGTGGCAAAAGAGCTTTTTGCAAGACTTTACCAGCGCCGTATGCTTATAAGGCTCATCGGGGTGCGGCTGAGTCATCTTGTACGCGGCGTTCAGCAGCTCGACATGTTCGACGATACTCCTGAAAAAGTAAAATTATATATGTCAATGGATAATATAAGAAAACGTTTTGGGAAGGATGCCGTGAGGAGGGCATCGGGTGTAATGACTATTGAAGAACGCGATGAAAAAGCGCTTAAACAGCTTGAAAACGCTATTAAAGAGCAAAAATTAATGGAAGAGAGACTCAAAGGATATCCCTGGAGTGGAATTACTAAAAGTGCCTAAAGTGCCTAAAGTGCACTAGAGTATTTAGAGTTACTCAGAAACTCAGACATTCATCATTTTAGGAATTTTAGGCACTCTAGCGCACTCTAGGCATTCTAGTCACTCTAGGCACTTTTATTATGTACTTAAATTGTCATTCATATTACAGCCTGCGATACGGCATGATGCCGGTCGAAAAGCTTATACAGAAAGCAAAAGAAGCCGAAGCTGAGGTTATTGCCCTGACTGATATAAATAATTCCACAGCCATCCCTGATTTTGCGGCGGAATGTGCTAAAAACAATGTACGTCCTGTAGCAGGAATAGAATTCAGGAACGACAATGATCTTCAATACATCGGAATAGCCAGGAACAATAACGGGTTGAGGGAATTAAATGAATTTCTTTCCAACCTGAATATCAAAGGTATACAATCTCCCTCCTCCGCTCCTGCTTTAGATGAATCATACATCATATATCCCCTTGAAAATATTCCCAAAAGAAAGCTGTATGATAATGAACGGATAGGTATAAGGCCCTCGGAAATAAACAGGCTTGTAAGCATGAATACGGACAGGAACAGGCTTGTTATACTTCATCCTGTTACTTTCGCTGAAAATGACGATATTTCGATTCACCGTAGCCTGAGGGCGATAGACAACAATATTCTGCTTAGTCATCTTACACAATCGCAATGCGCCGGCGAAAATGAATTTTTCAGAAAACCAGGCAATATTACATTTAATGATTATCCCTGGCTTGTTGCCGGCACTCAGAAGCTTCTTCAGGACTGCTCCCTCGATTTCGATCTTAAAAACCTCAAGAATAAAAAGCTGTACTCTGCAAGCAGGTATGATGACAAGCTCCTCCTGGAGAAGCTTGCCTGGGACGGAATGAAATACAGGTATGGTAACAATAATGCGGAAGCAAAGAAAAGGATACGCCATGAGCTTGAAATAATCGACAAGCTTGGATTCTCAGCTTATTTTCTTATTACTTGGGATATAATACGTTATTCAATGGCACGTGGATTCTACCATGTAGGAAGAGGAAGCGGCGCAAACTCTGTTGTAGCTTATTGCCTGAAGATCACTAATGTTGACCCAATTGACCTAAACCTTTACTTTGAACGCTTTATCAATCCAAAAAGAAGCAGCCCTCCGGATTTCGACATCGATTATTCCTGGAAAGAACGTGATGAAGTAATCGATTATATTTTTAAAAGATATGGATATAATCATACAGCTCTGCTCGGCACAATAAACACTTTCCGGGGAAAATCGATTGTCCGTGAGCTTGGAAAAGTCTACGGGCTTCCAAAGGAAGAAATAGATTCACTCATCGAGAATCCTTCGGCTGAAGTGAACCGGAATGAGATCACGGATAAAATTTTTGAGACAGGTTTGAAGATAGCCGACTTTCCAAATATGAGGAGCATTCATGCAGGGGGTATCCTCATTTCTGAAGAACCGATCACCTGCTATACAGCTCTTGACATGCCTCCGAAAGGCTTTCAGACAACGCAATGGGACATGTATACTGCCGATGAGATCAGGTTCGAAAAGCTCGATATACTCAGCCAGAGGGGCATCGGTCATATAAAGGAAACTTCTGAGATAGTCCTGCGAAACAGGGGCATTGAAGTTGATGTCCATGCAATACAGAAGTTTAAGAAGGACGAAAAAGTGAAGCAATACCTCAGGGACGGCGAAACGAAAGGCTGTTTTTATGTTGAAAGCCCTGGTATGAGAGGGTTGCTCAAAAAGCTTAAATGCGATAATTATACGACACTTGTCGCTGCAAGCTCTGTTATCCGTCCCGGCGTTGCAAGGTCGGGCATGATGAAGCAGTATATTTTCAGGTTCCATAATCCGGATAAATTTGAATACCTCCATCCCATCATGAAGGAACAGCTCTCAGAGACCTTTGGCGTGATGGTATACCAGGAGGATGTATTGAAGATCTGTCATCATTTTGCCGGCCTTGATCTTGCAGATGCCGATACATTGCGACGTGCTATGAGCGGCAAATACAGGTCGAAGCAGGAGATGCAAAGAATAGTCGACAGGTTTTTCACGAACTGCCGTGAGAAAGGATACAGCGAAGAACTTATCGGGGAAGTATGGCGACAGATAGAATCTTTCGCCGGCTACTCTTTCTCGAAGGCACATTCGGCTTCGTACGCTGTCGAGAGCTTCCAGAGCCTGTATCTTAAAGCGCACTTTCCTCTTGAATTCATGGTCGGGGTAATAAACAACTTCGGCGGCTTTTACAGGACCTGGGTATATGTTCATGAGGCAAAGCGATATGGCGCTGTTATTCAATTGCCCTGCGTCAATAAAAGCCTCTATAAAACAACAATATACGGGACAGAAATATACCTTGGATTCATTCATATAATGAGCATTGAATCTTCAATTGCAGTTTCAATTGAAGAAATAAGAAAAGCTGATGGTCCCTTTAAAGGACTTGAAGATTTCGTGGCGAGGGTCAATCCCGGTCTTGAACAACTGATCCTGCTTATAAGAGCAGGCGCCTTCAGGTTTACAGGGAAGAAAAAATCTGTTCTTCTCTGGGAAGCTCACATGATGATAAACAGGAGCAAACATGAGAAAACAAGGCAGCTCTTCGCTCCTGCTGTCCGCAACTTTTCTCTCCCTGAGCTTGAACACAGCACAATTGAAGATTTTTATGATGAGGTTGAGCTTTTCGGTTTCCCTGTTACAATGAACTGGTTTGATGTCCTTCAAACAGCATTCAGGGGTGAAGTTTCCGGCCGTTCACTTATAGATTATACAGGTAAAAAGGTAAGGATGGTCGGCCACCTTGTAACTGTCAAATACATAAAAACTGTCAATAATGAATGGATGAATTTCGGATGCTTCATTGATGTTGAAGGTAACTTTTTCGATACTGTGCATTTCGTTCAATCGCTTAAAAATTATCCATTCAAAGGCAGCGGAACTTACCTTCTGCTTGGTAAAGTAGTAGAAGAATTCGGGTTCCCGTCTCTTGAAGTTGAAAAAATGGCAAAGCTGCCGATTAAACCCGATTCGAGATATTAATTGTCTGCACGATTGGCTTTCAGGACTCCTTTTATTGAGTGGATTCGTCGGATAATTAATTGAAGAACATTATAATTAGGAACCATTATATTTAGTGTTCCTTCAAAAAGGCCATCATTTATGTTATAGTTGAAGCTCCTGATAGTAGTGCGGCTTTCGGATATAACGTCCGCTATCTTGTTAACCATTGACGGATCCTCAATGCCTGTAATTTTCACAGTTGCAATGAATGATGGTGCATTGCCTGTTTTTGACCAGCGTGCCGCAATTATCCTGTATGGATATCTTGAAATCATGTTGGCAGCATTCGGGCAACCCGAACGGTGTATCTTTATTCCTTCCGAAACAGTTACAAATCCGAAGATCGAGTCTCCGAATACAGGGTTGCAACACTTTGACAATTTATAATCGAGTCCTTCAACCTTGTCCTCGATTATAAGATAATCCGGCTGTGAACCCGGTTTTTCCTTCAGTTCTTTTTCAGGAATAGCAACAGGTTCCGGCGCTGCCTGCAATGAATCAGGCTTTGTCAGAATCTCCTTTATTTTAAGCAGATCTATCTTTTCGCTTGCAATAAGGTAATAAAGTTCAAGCGATGTCTTAAGATCCAGCGATTGAAGGAGTTTCTGAATAACCATATCTCCATACTCAAGCTTCCAGTTCCTGAGCCTTCTCATCAGTATCTCCTTACCTTCGGCGGCGGCCTTTGTTTTCTCCTCATTAAGAAGCTGCTTGATTTTTGTCTTTGCCTTGGTAGTTACCACAAATGACAGCCAGTCCTGCTTCGGCTTCTGATTTTTCGACCTTATTATTGAAACATGATCTCCATTTCCAAGAACATGTTTTATTGTCACATTCTTACCATTGACCTTTGCTCCCACGCATGAAGCGCCAACCTCGGAATGTATGTCGAAAGCAAAATCGAGCACTGTAGCTCCTGCCGGCAACTGCCTCAGATCGCCTTTTGGCGTGAAAACAAAAACTTCATCTGTGTACAATCCCGGTCTGACCTGATCAAAGAATGTACTGTCAGCTTTATCTGAAGATTCGAGAATCTCCCGCATCTTTGATAGCCATGTATCAAGACCGCCTTCACCTTTAAGACCCTTATACTTGAAATGAGCTGCAAGCCCCTTTTCGGCAATCTCATCCATTCTCACTGATCTTATCTGAACTTCAACCCATTTTCCCCTTGGACCGACAACTGTCGTGTGCAAAGATTCATAACCGTTCGATTTGGGAACTGAAATCCAGTCACGGAGCCTGCTTGGATTGGGCTGATAAAGGTCAGCCACTATTGAGTATGTTCTCCAGCAATCAGATTTTTCATTTTCAGGTGAGCTGTCAAGGATAATTCTTACTGCAAATAAATCATATACTTCATCAAAATCAACACCTTGCCGCTTCATCTTTGTCATTATTGAATGAATTGATTTAGTGCGACTTTTGATAGTGAACCTGAAGCCTTGCTTCTCCAGCATTTCCTGCAGGGGCGTTGAAAAATCCTTTATAAGCCTGTTCCTTGAAGCCGTAGTCTGTTTTAATCTTGTTTCTATATAATTAAATTGCTCCGGCTCAAGGTATTTAATTGACAGGTCCTCAAGCTCCGATTTTATATTATAGTATCCTAACCTGTGTGCCAGTGGTGCGTATAAAAAATATGTTTCAGAGGCCATGGGTAATCTCTCCGGTTCCGGAGCGTTATCGAGATTCCTCATATACTCAAGCCTTTCGACAAGCTTTATAAGGATCACTCTCACATCATCAGCGAGGCTGAGGAGCAGCTTGCGGAAATTCTCAGCCTGGTATGATGATTGCATAGAATTTATACCAGTGATCCTTGAAAAACCATTCAGGATCTCGATGACCTTTGGGCCGAATTCCTTTTGAATCTCAGTTTCCCTGGGCTTAAGCGTATTGAAGGAATCATGAAGCAAAGATGTTATGATTGAAGTAAGTCCCAGTCCCATCTCACCTGCAATTATCCTTGCGACTGATAATGCATGCAATATCTCCGGCTCGCCGGTTAATATCACCTTATCGCAGCATGCTTCTATCGCCAGGTCAAGCGCCCGTCTTATTTTAGGCCTGTCTTCAGGAGAAACAGTATTCTGGGCAACACGCAACAATGCTCTGTAACCATTATTAATATGTCGGGGATCGACAGCCATCATCAAATCTTTCTGCAAAGATATCTCATAATCAAAAGCAAAAAAAATCCCCGGGATCTCCGGGGATTAAAAATTCTATGAGCAATTATGTTTATCGTACTGAAATTCCAAGCCCGGCAGAAAGAACATTGTACTGAGCTCTTGTGTAATCGGCATGAATTGTAATGACAGCGAGCTTAACCCTGAAGCCTATATTCGCCCTTAAACCCGAATAGTTTTCAATTGACATTTCAGGGAACTGGGCCGATGTCTTAACCCCACTGTTATTATATTCAATCTGGTTTTGTGAAGCATTCCATACAGGAGTCGGGAAATTTCCTGTGAGATTCATTGTAGTCTTTGTTTTACTGTA
>DATALC010000074.1:0-83841 GCA_036261265.1 Bacteroidales bacterium | reverse complement strand
CACATCATACCTTGACGATATCATCATCTTGTTATTCTGAACAGCATAGTCCTGGGCTTCCTTAAGGCTTAGTGTCAGCTCCTTCCCGGATTCCTGCGCTCTCACTGCAGTCAACGAAACTGTCAGTATCAGAGCGACTGTAATAAAAATTTTTCTTTTCATAAGTTAGTGTGTTGCTATATCTGTAAATTCCTTTTATTGCTTTGAATATTCCTTTTCCTGCTGTATAGTGCAATAAGCTCAAGACCCTTTTGTGTCGAAATACCCCGCAGGTAGTTAATAAAAAAGTCTCGTATCAAAGCTTCATTCTCATAATCCTCGGGCATCTCCTTTTCATTGATTTTTGTCAGTCCTTTCAGGCATCTGTCTGTTAAATCAATATCTATATCTTCCCTGAAAATGCCCTGCCCGATTCCCCTGACAAGTACTTCTTTTGAGTTATCAGGAGTAAGCATGTCAGGATCCATCTTTTTTAAAAATTCATTATGGTATCTTTTCATATCAAGCTTGAATGCCGGACTTAGATTTCCAAAATGCTCCATCATTACATCGAGTATCATAAAAATTGCTTCAATCACATTTTCGGAAGTTTCAAGACAGTGCTTAATAAGACTTGCCCGTTTAACTGACATCATCTTTATAACTCCAAGGAGCAATTCATCCTTATCCCTGAACAACTCATATAATGTACGTTTCGAAATTCCCATCCTCGCCGCAAGCATATCCATCGTGACTGCCCTTATCCCGTATGTACGAAACATACCCGCTGCTTCTTCAATTACTCTGTCCCTTGTATCCATTCGTTTGCGAAAAAACGCGTCAAAAGTGAGAAAACTTTTTGAGTTTTCAAAGTTTTTCCAGCTACACAACGGATAAATAAGGTTAATGACGGGTTATTACCGGTGAATGGAGAACCTGTTTTTGTTTCGCATTTCGCGTTTTGCGTTTTGCGTTTTGCGTTTCGCGTTTTGCGTTTTGCGTTTTGCGTTTCGCGTTTCGCGTTTTGCGTTTCGCGTTTTGCGTTTCGCGTTTCGGGCGTCTCGGGCGTCTCGGTCGTCTCGGCATCGCTCACCGTAACTTTAGCGGAGGTAAGTTAAACTTTACAAACTTTACAAACTTTACAAACTTTATAAACTTTATAAACTTTCTTATTAACTTCATGTAAATATTTTAATATTCATCATGAGCTCCAAACAAATTATCTATCAGGTAGATGCATTTACAACAGCTGCTTTCAAGGGCAATCCTGCAGGTGTATGCATACTCGATATGACTCCCTCGCCGGAATGGATGCAGAACATTGCAATGGAAATGAACCTGTCTGAAACGGCATTCGTATTTCCTGGGAAAAATGGTGAAAGAAAAATAAAATTCTATACTCCCGAGGCTGAAGTGCCTCTGTGCGGACACGCAACACTTTCGGCTTCTCATATACTTTATGAAACAGGCCTTGCCGGACATGATGAGAAAATTGTATTTTCATCACTGTCCGGAGCTCTTGTAATTACTAAAGTTAAAAACTGGATTACAATGAATTTCCCGGCTGACACTCTCAAAAGTGTTGAAGATACTGCAGAATTCAGGAAAGTAACAGGAATAAATCCGGAGGAGCTATATGAAACGGGTAATTTCTGGTCATTAGCCCTTGTTGAAGATGAAGATGCCCTTAAAAAAGTGTCTCCAGACCTTATAAAGATGAAAAACTCAAAATATGGCGACCTTATTGTAACAGCGCCTTCACCGGTTAAAGAATTTGATTATAGCATAAGATGTTTTGCTCCTGCGGTGGGTATAAATGAAGATCCTGTAACCGGTTCTGCACAATGCGCCCTCGCTCCTTTCTGGTACAGCAAAACAGGCAGAAAAGATTTTGTCTGCCACCAGGTCTCCAAAAGAGAAGGCATTCTCAGAGTGTCTCTTAAAGATGACAGGGTCGATATTTCAGGACAGGCTGTTACTGTGTTCAGAGCGGAACTCATGTGAAGGAGAGAGTGGGTGAGAGAAGATAGCTCTGCGGCTCTTAGCCCTGAGCTCTGAGCATTAAAAAATTAACTATTCATCATTAAAAAATAAACTTATATGACACACGATCCGGATGCAAGAATCAAAGAGCTCGGTCTCGAGCTTCCCCCGGTACCAAAGCCGGCAGGAGTATATAAACCTGTTGTAGTTTCATGCAAATTCCTTTATGTTTCGGGACAGGGGCCTCTTAAGATGGACGGCACGATGATAAAAGGAAGAGTTGGCTCTGATCTCGACATGCAGGCAGGGAAAGAAGCCGCCAGGCAGGTTGGCCTCACTATGCTTGCCACAATAAAAGCTCATTTCGGCGATTTAAAAAAGATAAAAAGGCTTGTAAAGACTCTCGGAATGGTTAACAGCACTCCTGACTTTGGCCAGCAGCCGGCTGTCATTAATGGCTTCAGCGAGCTTATGGCAGAAGTCTTTGGTGAGGAAAACGGAATTGGCGCAAGAAGCGCTGTCGGAGCTATGTTGCCCGGGAATATGGCAATTGAGGTTGAAGCGGTTTTTGAAATTGAATCCAATGAATGAAATAAATCAATGGTTCAGGGTTAAAAACGCAGACAAGATCAGTTCACCGGCAATCCTCATATATCCTGACAGGATAGAAAGGAATATAATTAAAATGATTGAAATTGCCGGATCAGCAAGCCGCTTGCAACCCCACGTTAAGACCCATAAAATGCCTGAGGTTGTGAAGCTTCAGATGAAACACGGGATTACAAAATTCAAGTGTTCAACAATCGCTGAACTTGAAATGACTGCAGGCTGTGGCGCTGCAGATATACTCCTGGCCATGCAACCTGTCGGACCCTCTCTCGAAAGATTCTTCAATGTAAAAACCCGTTTTCCACAATCATCAATTTCCTGCCTTGCGGATAATGAGTCTGATATTTCAAGGATTTCGGAACATGCCATTAAAAATAATTCTACTACTGAGGTCTGGCTCGATATAAATGCGGGGATGAACAGAACGGGTATAATCCCGGGAGAATCAGCAATTAAATTGTATAAGCAGATCGTAAGCTCGCCAATGCTTGTCGCAGGCGGTCTTCACGTTTATGACGGACATATACATGAACCTGATGCCATGTTGCGTAAACAGCTATGCTCGGAGGCATTTGCCCCGGTGTCGGATATGCTCGGCAAGCTCAATAGTGAAGGTTATAAAGGAGTAAAAGTTATTGCCGGAGGCACACCAAGCTTCCCAATTCACGCCACTTACGGAAATGCAGTTCTTAGTCCCGGAACAACCATTCTCTGGGATTACGGTTACAGCCAGTCTTTTAAAGATCTTGATTTCCTTCATGCTGCAATCCTCCTCACAAGAGTTGTCAGCAAGCCTGCCCCCGGTTTGTTGTGTCTCGATCTCGGGCACAAAGCTGTCGCATCGGAGATGCCTCATCCACGGGTTGTTTTCCCTGAATTACCGGATTATAGGTTTACAGGGCATAATGAAGAACATCTTGTTATAAGTACAAGCCAGGCTGAAAGGTACAGGACAGGTGACATATTATATTGTATCCCGTGGCACATCTGTCCAACGATAGACAGGCACGACAAAGCTGTCGTGATCAGAAATAATGTTGCTGAATGTGAATGGAGTGTTGAAGCACGAAAAAGAAGAATAACCATATAATGGAGACAAAAAAGAACTTACCCCTGATCGTTGACGGACATCTTGATTTATCGATGAATGCGCTTGAATGGAACCGTGATTTCAGGTGGAGCGTGACGCAGATACGTGAAAGTGAGAAGGGAATGAATGATAAGCCTGACCGTGGAAAAGGCACTGTAAGCTTTGAAGCAATGAGGGAGGGAAAGATCGGATTATGCGTTGCCACACAGATTGCACGTTATGTCAAAAAAGGAAACCCCATTCCGGGCTGGCATTCCCGCGAACAGGCCTGGGCTCAGACCCAGGGCCAGCTTGCTTGGTACAAAGAGATGGAAAAGGCAGGTGAAATGACACAGATCTGTACGAAATCAGATCTGAAGAAACATCTTGATTTGTGGAAAAAACCCGACAGTAAGAGCCCTGTTGGTTATGTTCTCAGCCTTGAAGGGGCCGACTCGATTGTATCAATGGATCATCTTGAAAAAGCATATAATTACGGTCTGAGGGCCATCGGCCCGGCTCATTATGGCCCCGGAACGTATGCCCAGGGAACTGATGCAAGGGGTGGAATAGGTTCAGCCGGAAGAGAGCTGCTTAAGAATATGGAAAGACTTGGAATTATTCTCGATGCGACTCATCTTGGCATTGACAGCTTCCCTGAAGCTCTTGATGCTTTCGGAGGACCGGTCTGGGCAAGTCATAACAACTGCAGGAAGTTTGCGCCACATAACAGGCAGTTTTCAGATGAGATGGTCAGACAGCTTGTTGAAAGGAACGCAGTTATCGGTGTTGCTCTCGATGCATGGATGCTCGTACCCGGCTGGCAGACTGGTAAGTCTGATCCTGTTAGCATGGGTGTTTCACTTAAGCAGGTCATTAACAACATCGATCATATCTGCCAGTTAGCAGGAGATTCACTTCATACTGCTATAGGCTCGGATCTCGACGGAGCTTTCGGCAAGGAACAATGTCCTGTCGATATCGAAACAATTGCTGATCTTCAGAAAATTCCTCCAATGCTGCACAGCATCGGTTATAGTCAGCAGGATACTGAAAACATAATGAATGGAAACTGGATAAGGTTCCTTGAGAAAAACCTGCCGGAATAAATTAGTATCTCTCGAACTTTACAGACTCTAAAAACTTTACAGACTCTAAAAACTTTACAGACTTTATAAACTTTACAGACTTTAAGAACTTTATCTATAAAGATAAACATACCCCCTTTGTGCCTTAGAATCATATTTAACATCATCCCAACCCTGGGCCCTGATGATGTAGAAATAAACGCCTGGTGCGGCTTTGGCAGACGATTCATTTACATTGCCGTCCCAGCCCTGCCATGAAGCAAGATCCTCACCCTGTCCGATGAAATTGTAAACCCGTAATCCGCTTCTGCTGAATACTTCGATTGCAATATACCTGAGTGATTTTGTTAAAGGCCTGAAATAGTCATTGATTCCATCTCCATCCGGAGTAAAAACATTTGGTATTTCAACATCAGATGGTTCCACAACTATCTTCTGGGCAAGCCTGAATGAGTCTGTGCATCCAAGGGTGCTTTCAATCATCACGCTTACTGAATATTCACCCGGGATATAGTATTTGTGCATGAAAGGCTGTTTGAATATCCATAATGAATCGGGATCATTTGTTACTGTCCAGGTGATGTTCTTGCCATCTGGTGTTTTCTCTCCAAAATCCCAGGTATACTTTTTTGATGCCCTCACAGATTTGTCTGTAAATGAAACCTCAAGTGGAGCTTCACCTTCAACCGGATCGGATGTGAACTCAGCATTTACATGAATTGATTCATAGAGGAATGAAGATTCATTAACGCATCCGAAGTTATCTGAAATACGGAGATTATATGTAACATCCTGAAGCGGAGGGTTAAAAGTCTGTGGATTTTTTTCAAAATCAGGATAAGGGATGCTTGATTCAGGCGTTGAAGACCATATAAAGCTGACGCTATTCGGAAGCAATACCGGTTTCCCGTTAATAATATCGTAATAATAAAACGGATCAACGCCAATGCCTCCGCCATTTAATGCAACATAATCGCATGTTCTGTTCATAAGGCTGGCTTTACCCTTTGGCTGATCAATATCGATCCATCCTGTCAACGTATCGTTATAATTTCCGCTTATTATGACCCTGTAACCACCTTCAGTGAGATTATTGACAGATGATGTCGTTACGCCTGCATCGTTTTTTATAACATCACTAAAAGAGAGTGAAGTATTGTTCCATCTGAACCATTTAAAGTCCGACGCTTCTGTTCCACCTGGCAAAACAGCCTGCAATTCACCCGTCACTGATCCTGTTGGATTACAATAGATGAAAACAGGATCCTTAACTTCCGGAGTTGAAGGATAAACAGTATAACTGATTGTTTTGCTACCCGGAGCTGTCAGCTGTGCAAATGTTACTGATGATATAAGAAACCATATTACAAGAAAAAGATATCTCACAGCTATCTGTTTGAAGTTGGGCACAAGGGTATTTGTCTAATCTTTGGCAATAATAATAAAAAGCCTCCAATTTTTTTGATTCCCTTTTCACATGCAGATCGATGATGTCAATCTACATGAAATACTTCCTCCATAACCGACCACCAATCACCCTTTTCCCTGCTTTTATCGGGTTCCTGCATAGGATTCATTATTGTCCACCATTCCTGTGTTTTCGGATCGGCTGCCATTTTTTTCATATCGGCGGCATAATCGTTACCTGTATATTCAAAGTAAGCGAACAGCCTGTTGTCTTTGTGGAAGATGCTGTAATTCCTGATATTACATTTCTTTATAGTTTCAAGTACTTCAGGCCATACATTCTTATGGTACTCCTTATAGCTCTCAAAAAATTCAGGCTTAACGCCGATAAACTGTCCATACCTTTTCATAATAAACTCATTTAAGTGACTAAATGCAATACATATTTACAATTAAGAAAATATATGAAAGTACATCAAAATCATAATAATATTGACTTCAAACTACCATCAAACCTGTATGTCTTTCCAATTTCAGTAGGTATTGAATATTTCATTTTTCCGTAAGTCATGTGCAGGACACTACCCGCCAGTGATTTTATTTCGCATGTTTTCAGCTCATGATCATCCCAAACAATACTAACCTCAAAACCACCCCGGGCCCTTAATCCTTGTACGCTCCCCTTTGCCCAGGCAGAAGGAATTGCAGGGAGAAGCCTGATTAACCATGAATCTCCTTCTTTTATATGACTTTGTATTAACATCTCTGCAATACCTGCAGTTGCGCCAAAGTTTCCATCAATCTGAAACGGTGGATGTCCGCAAAAGAGGTTCGGATAAGTGCCTCCCGGGTTCGCCGTATCGATAATATAAGTCTGAATTGGCTTCAAAAGGTTCTTCAATAGGCTGTATGCTTTTTCGCCATCATGAAGGCGTGACCAGAAATTTATTTTCCATGCAAGCGACCAGCCGGTGCCTGCATCACCTCTTGCTTCGAGGCTCTTCTTTGCAGCTGACGCAAGGACGGGTGTCTTTTCGGGATCAATAACATTGCCTGGATGGAGCATGTACAGATGTGAAACATGCCTGTGCTCAGGTTCAGTTTCGGCAAATTCCTTTCTCCATTCCATGAGACGTCCATCGTGTCCTATACCAGGATAAGCAAGGATCTTCAGCGCTGAGTCAATCCGGTTCAGCAATGGATCTGAATCATGAAGTATCCTGCCTGCATTGAGTACATTTGTGAAAAGTTCATGAATAACTTCCTGATCATGCGATGGACCCATGCTTATCTGTGCCTTCGATCCATCGGGTGCAATGAAAGTATTCTCAGGAGAAGATGCAGGACCTGATACCAATTTTCCGGATTCAAAATCCTTAACAAGCCAGTCAAGATAGAATTTTGCGGAACCCGTTAAAACGGGATAAATCCCTGCAAGGTAGTTTTTATCAAGAGTGAATGTGTAATGATCCCACAGGTGCTGACAAAGCCATCCTCCGGCGCCAACATGCATACCCCATGAGGGATGCTCTCCCGGAGAAGTAAAGCCCCAGACATTTGTTATCGGATGAACACACCATCCACCGGCATGGTACTGGATCTTTGCCGTTCTTTCACCCGGTGGAACTATTGATTCTATGAAGCTTGTCATCGGCTCAAAGCACTCCTGAAGGTTTGCCACATCCGATGGCCAGTAGTTCATCTGGACATTTATATCGGTATGATAGTCGCAATTCCAGGGCGTTTGTACCTTGTTTGCCCATATACCCTGCAGGTTTGCGGGTAAAGAGCCTTCCCTGGATGATGAGATAAGAAGATACCTTCCATATTGAAAGTAGATTTCCTGCAACATCAGATCATCCTGGTTTCTCAATCTTCTGTCCGTCGGGATTGTATCAGGATCATTTGTCAGATCAAGGCTTACCTTATCAAAAATTGATGAATAGTCTTTAAGATGCCTTTCGAACAGATCCTGATATGAGAGCGATGCATTTTTATTTATCTGGTTGAATGTTGTGCATACCGGATCATCACCTTTATAGTCAGGATATTGTTGCCTGTAGTTTGTGGCTGCAGTAAGCATCAGAAAAACATCACTTGCGTTTTTAACGATTAATGTACTATCGTTATAGTTTATTTCTCCGTTTCTGCTGAAAGCCTTAAGCCGTGCCGCATATTTCATCCCTTCTCCTCCCCTGCCATTATTCATATAGCCCGACATGAGAAGTGTCGACCCGTCAGTTCCCAGGCTATATCTTTCAGGCCTGTCAAGCGTGGCTGAAAAACTGAGTGACCTTTTTTTATCAGATCTGAGGTGAATAATAAGAGCCCTGTCGGGATAACTTGCAAAAATTTCACGCGAATAAAATACACCATCCTGAGAGTAAGATATTCTAACCAAACCTTCTTCAAGATCAAGTTCCCGGTGATAATTTTCATAATTACTATGAGTCCCGAAATCGAGCCAAAGATCACCCATAGTCTGAAAACAACCATAAGGCGCCTCTGCCCCATTCCCGTTACCCGAACCCGCGCCTTTGCAGACCTGGGTTTTCAGAGTGAGTTCAGTTGCCTCTTTATACCTGTCTGAAAAAAGAAGGCTACGAATTTTTGAAAGACTTTCGTAAGCATCAGGATTATCATTGTCATCAGGGCTGCCCGACCAGAGTGTTTTCTCGTTAAGTTGAATCCGCTCCTTGTCAACATCTCCGAAAACCATTGCGCCGATAAATCCATTGCCAACAGGAAGGGCTTTCAGCCATTCAGGATCATTCTGCCATCCGTTTCTGAGATCAGGAGTACCTGCATCAGCGGGCTTGTTGTACCATAACCTTATATGATGCGATTCAGGTTTCCCGCAGGAAATCATAGAAGAAATGCAAAGCAGAAGTATGAGTTTTCTCATCCGTTGGATCAGGATATTTTGTGTTAAGATAAACAATCGTCTGGATTTTAGCTATCTGTGAAATAATTAACAATAATAAATGCCTCGTTCACAGGCATGTTGATAAAATAATGCATTTTACATTCATACTGTCCTTTGACTAAATCGTTATTTGCTAAATTTGCCGGACCTGTTTACGCTGAATTCTCAGGATTCTGTTATGCTAAACGACTATCTGAACGAACTGAATGACTCCCAGAGGCAGGCGGTAATTAATACTGAAGGGCCTTCACTTGTAATAGCAGGAGCCGGTGCGGGTAAGACAAGAGTTCTTACCTTCAGGATTGCTCATCTCCTCCAGAAAGGTGTGCCCGCAGGAAAGATCCTTGCATTGACATTCACAAACAAGGCTGCAAGGGAGATGAAAGAAAGGATTTCGAGGATAACTGATCCACAGGTTACCAGGCATCTCTGGATGGGAACATTCCATTCTATTTTTGCCCGCATTCTGAGGATGGAAGGTGAAAGACTCGGATATAAATCCAACTTCACAATTTATGACACATCTGATTCACGCAGCCTTATAAGGTCGATAATCAAAGAGCTGAATCTCGACGATAATGTTTACAAACCCGGCGTTATCTCCTCCAGGATATCAACTGCAAAAAACAATCTCGTAACTGCCGGGATGTACCAGGGCGACAGCTCCTTACAGGAATATGACAAGGCAAGCCGGATGCCATTGATATCTGATATTTATATAATATACTCACGCAGATGCTTCATTGCAAATGCAATGGATTTCGATGATCTTCTGCTGAATACGAATATTCTTCTACGCGATTTCCCCGATGTGCTCGCAGCATGGCAGGAACGATTCTCATATATTCTTGTCGATGAGTACCAGGACACAAACTATTCCCAGTATCTTATTGTAAGAAAACTATCAGCCCGGCATCACAATCTTTGCGTTGTCGGAGATGATGCACAAAGCATTTATTCATTTCGTGGCGCCAGGATAGAAAACATCCTCGAATTTGAAAAGGATTATGGCAATTTCAAGCTTTTCAAGCTTGAACAGAATTACAGGTCGACCCAGACAATTGTTGATGCTGCAAACACAATCATTGCCAATAACGAGGGACAAATACAGAAAAAAGTCTTTTCAAAAAACGAACAGGGTGAGAAGATCCGTGTATTCCAGTCAATAACTGATTCTGAAGAAGGATTCAATGTTGCATCAGACATTTTCGACAAACGCTTTTCACAGAAGCTTAACTGGTCGGATTTTGCGATATTGTACAGGACAAATGCACAGTCGAGGATTTTCGAGGAAACCCTGAGGCGAAAGAATATTCCATATAAGATTTACGGCGGACTTTCATTTTATGACAGGAAGGAAATCAAAGACATACTTTCATATTTCAGAATGGTCATAAATCCGCAGGATGAGGAGGCTCTTAAGAGATCAATCAACTATCCAAAAAGAGGAATCGGCGATACAACAGTAGACAAGGTGTTCGAGCTTTCTTCTTCACTGGGGATACCCGCATGGAATATACTTCAGGAAGCAGGAAAATATCCTGAACAGTTTAACCAGGGTACTGCAAGGAAGCTGCTCTCGTATGTTGAAGCAATAAATCATTTCAGGAATAATACTGATTCGACCGATGCTTATTCAAAGGCAAGGGAGATTGCTTCAGGTTCAGGCATTATGCGTGAGCTTAAGGAAGGAAGATCGCCGGAGGAAGTCAGTAAGTTCGAGAACCTTGAAGAGCTTCTTAATGGTATAAAAGTTTTCACTGAAGCCGCCGATACAAACGGCGAGCCTTCTAATCTTGAAGCTTTTATGGCGACAGTATCGTTACTTACAGACCAGGATCAGCCCGAAGATGAGAATAACGAACAGGTTACTCTGATGACAATGCATTCAGCGAAAGGCCTTGAGTTCAAGCATGTTTATATCGTGGGCGTTGAGGATACATTGTTCCCCTCGCCATTATCGGTCAATAACCCAAAAGAGCTTGAGGAAGAACGCCGGCTCTTCTATGTTGCAGTCACCCGTGCAGAAAAACAGGTAACTCTAAGTTATGCTCTAAACAGGTACAAATGGGGAAATCTTGAAAGGAGCAATCCAAGCCGTTTTCTTTCGGAAATCGATCAGAAATTTCTTCATTACCCCCAGACAGGTGGAAAACCTTTTGCAAAAGCCAGGATTAATAATACCGGGAGCCCTTCTCATCCGATAGTGGAGGAATCTCCCGTTTCAACTGCTAAAACAAGGTTTAAGCCCGTAATAAAGACATCTTCCGTTTCTCAGGAAACTTCCATTCCATTATGTGATCCATCGGATTTTTCCACAGGCGATAATGTCATTCATGAAAGATTTGGAAAAGGAATAATCGCATCAATTGAAGGGCAGCCACCGAATACAACAGCTACTGTCGATTTCGGAAATCAAGGAAAGAAAAAGCTTTTACTCAGGTTCGCAAAACTCAGAAAGTTATAGCATATTGATCTGCTCAAATGAATTCGGGTCCGTAGATAAAGAAATCTGCGGACCCGAATATATTTTTGTAATGAAGAAATTTACTTCTTGTTCAGGTTCATCTGCCTCAATGTATACCCGGTAGCAGAAATATTATGAGGAAAGTTCTCGTTTATTTCAACTGTTTCTGATTTGCTCTCGATCTTGCCTTTTTCATCGTATGCCTCATTTGCGAGAATTATTCCATCATCAAACTGGTGACTGCCATAATAGTATGACATGCTCGAGCTGTTCCATCCGCGTTTGTCGATCTTAAGATTTGCATCTTTTGTAAACCAGACTTTTCCTGTGGCTTTTGAATCTGCTTCCTTATAGCTGTATTCTTCGCACTTGTATCCTGCAACAACTCTTGTGTTACCGGTTTTGGTAAATGTCGGTGGTTTATAATTTTTAACGGGTTTACCGTCAGGACCTGTTACAGTTGTATTCTCATCAGGGATTTCCGAAATTGTTCCCATCTTCATCCCGTTTGCGTCTGTAAGCATCAGGAATATCTTGTTTTCTCCATCCATCACAATTTTTGCACTTACCTCAGTTTCATTTTCAGTATCTGTAATTGGCTCAGTTTCAATTCCAATATATGGGTTGCTGGAACTATAGAACATAAAAAAGTTCATCTTTGTCACCTCTTTCTTGTCGTATTGCTCGGTTATCATGTGAATCCGGGAAGTGAAACTATAATCATCCTTATACTTCAGAGTTACTTTATTACCGAAAAGCCCGCTGAAAGCAGGGGCTCCTGCATCATTGCTTTCCTGCGAGGGAGCTGCTGATTCCTGATTGTCCTTCTGATCGGTTTCAGGTTTGGCCTGTGCAGCTGCTGCTTCGTTTGCTTTCTGCTCTTCAGCTTTTTTCGCACGGTTTTTGTTTTGTTCATCCTGTACTTTCTTATCAAGCGCGGAATCGACCTCGTTATTTATCTGCCTGTTAACTGCTCTCCTGACAACACCGCCAAACTGACCGTATGAGGATACCGGCAGGATAAGCATCACAGAAAACAGCAAAAGGATTATTCTTTTTTTCATGGGTAAATGATTTAGAAAGTAAATTAAGGAAATTTCCCCGTTAAAAACAAATAGCATGAACAGGCATAAACCTGTCCATGCTTGAACTGAATTGAAAAAAGGTAAATTGTTGAATCAGATTGCAGGCTGTGTTTCAATTACAGGTTGCTTTTCCCTTAAAACTGACTCATAAAGTGAAGCGAAGGAACTGGCTACCCACATTATTGCAGGGAAGATCCCGACAATAAGCATAAGCAATCCGAACAAGATTATGAAAAATGAAACAATACCCATAAGGAATATCCTCCATCCGTGGCCTCTTGTCAGACGCCAGCTCATTTCAACAGCTTCAATCGGATCCACTTTTTTATCCATTATTATATATGAAACAAAAACAAGCCTGCATGCCAGGATTATTCCCGGGATTATAAGAAGAAAGAATCCCATCACAATTAAGGCTGTAACAAGAAGGTTAGCAAGCACAATGTGAAAATAGTTTTCCATGAAACCTTTAATAAGGTATTCAAAATCAGGCTTTATTTTCCTTACACTTTGCACAAATATCATATCGCCACCATAATTGAAAACAGGAGCAATAAGAAGAGCATAGAGCATTGCGATCAACGCAAAGAAAGCAGCTAGCACTCCAAGCGTGCCGATAGCAAACATTTGACTGAAATCATTTCCCCTGAAGAAATCGCCCATATTATCAAGGTCATGAGCATTGAATTTAAAATCAAGGAATTTAAAGGGAGCCGTAAGGATACCAAGTATTATTACAACAAGTAACAGTCTTAAAAAATTATCAGCCATAACTCTCCAGCCTGTTCCAAAGCTGTCGCCAAAAGTCGGTCGTAACGTGTATTCATTTTTTGTTTCCATTTCAGAGATTTTTAAGCATTTGTATATGAAGCAAACTTACATCAGGTTTTTGCAGTGGACTTCATACTATTGTAGTGATTTTGAATATCACTACTTAAGTATGTATGCCAATACTTTCGTAGTTATTATGTTTATCCTGCATTCAGGTTTTTTTTATCTTTATAACAATGTTATACTATATAGTATCGCTGATATTTATCATCTCAGCAGCGCTTGCTACCGGGGGAATTATCCTTTCCACAAGGCTGAGGAACAAATTTCATAATGAAGTTTTTTCATCATTGCTTTACTTCCAGATTTTCATCTATACTTTCGGATTCTATGGAATATGGGGGCAGGTTGTTATAAGGGCTTACCTTTCCTCATTAATTTCACCGGAGATTCTCAGCCGTATTACAGAAATATCAAGTCTGATCGGACTTCCTTTTCTTGTTTTTGCATGGCTCATGCTGATCAGGCTTTCATGTGGTCTCTCTGGCAGAAACTGCAGTATGGCGATGACAATTGCCTTTCTTTTATCAAACTTCGTGTTACTTGCCATAATAGGATACAGTATTGCACAGGAAGGGGGAATCAGACCTGCAATGCTATTAAAGATATATTTAATTATATTGAATTGTCTCTCTTCTATAATAGCATCTTTGCTTATAATTCTTCACAGAAGAAAGATTCCCCTGAAGAATTCTGATAAAAGCAGGATCATAGCTGCTTCACTGATACTTGTGATGCTGTCACAATGCATTCCTTTGTATCTATATGAGGGCCAGATACTGACTGGACTTGTTTTCACTTTGTTTTTCTTCACCGGAAATGCATTTCTTCCTGTTTATCTGACATACGGAAACGTTTTATCTGAGAAATCTCAGGATGATACAATGAAAAACATCTCATTTGATGAATTCTGCAGCAGATATGATATTTCGCCCAGGGAAAAGGATATTATAAGGGAAATATGTAACGGACTGAGCAACCAGGAAATTTCAGATAAGCTGTTTATAAGTTTACAGACAGTAAAAGACCATACTCACAGGATTTATATAAAAACGAATGTGAGAAGCAGGGTACAGTTAATAAATCTTGTAAAAACTGAGGAAGGTCAGAATTGACTGACTCTGACAACAGATTTACCCTTCAAATTTCAGGTATATAATCAATCTGCCATTATTAATCTCAATATAAAAGTTTTCGCTGAGAGACTCATTAAGAGTTGCCTGCCACCAGTTGTTAAGCCTGCTTTGATTCAGCGGGTATTTCAACCCCCGTGAAGTGATCTCGGTATCGCAGTCTATTGAAAATATTGAAACCTGTTGTCCGGGGAAAGATGGAAGTGTTGAAGAGGAATTAACCGGGATGAAAAAGCCAGTGTCAGTGATCATCATAACTTTTACTGTCGTTACATACTCAGCGAGAAGCGAAATATTTCCGATCGTGTGATCTTCCCGCTTGCCTGTTGCTCCTGTAATTACAAGATCGTTATAACCTTTTGAAGTACACCACCTGACCGCTTTTGTAAGATCATTTGTATCCTGCTCTTCAATTGTATAAATCCTGTCAGCGAATTTAAATGCAACTTCCTCATTTATCGAATCCATATCACCTACTATCGCATCAGGAACATAACCTGCATTAAGTACATTCATTGTACTCCCGTCGCAACAGATTATCCTCGATGCATTTTTAATATATCTGAGAGGTATAGCATGACCTGGAAATGATCCATCAGCAACTATAACTGTTCTGTTAAAAGGATTATTCATTCTTCATAAAATATCAGTAGTGAGTCTCTTTTTATGAAGAGAAAGTTGCACCACAATGCTCAAAGTTAAGCAATTTTACTGGGGATCAGTATGTTTTAAGCTCTTCTTCCATTCAAACAGACCAACAACTGACATCACGGCGTATACAAAATACAGGATTACAGTGGGAAAAAGGCCACGTGTGAAAAAAATAACAGCAGAAGCAGAGTTGACAACAATCCATATAAACCAGTGCTCATAAATTTTTCTTGCAAGCATCCATGTTGCAATAATCGAAAGTGATGTAAGAAAAGAATCCCATTCAGGCACCGGCGAATCTGTGAAATTTGAAAGAATGACCCACATTATTCCATAAAGCAGTACAAAGACTAATACAGTATAAATTGCCTGCTTTAATCTTAATCTACTGACATGTAGTTCATTGCTCTTTTCTTTTTTAGAATTCCCGCCGGCTTTCTCAGGCTTTGACCACCAATACCAACCTAAAAGGCTTATTACAAGGTAATAAACCTGGAGGCTCATATCGGCATAGAATTTACTTGTTAGAAAGACCCATATATAAACTCCGGAAGTGACAATACCAACCGGCCAAAGCAGCTTGTTTTGCCTTATCTCAAGGAAAACATAAATTATCCCGGTAACTGACCCGAATATCTCAATTATATTATTTTGAAACCAGGAAAGAATATCCATACATCAGAATTTCAAACCAAGCCTCAACATGTAGTTTGTCCCGGCCTGCGGAAAATAATATGACCATGTCTTTTCGGTACCATCCTCATACCAGTTACCGCCATAAGCATTATTCTCATATACTTCGTTAAGTATATTATTTATAAGAAACTGTATCTCAATTGCGCCTGAATTCCTGAATCCCTGAGAAATATCGAATCTAACATTATTAACGAAATAAGGGTCTATTGATCTATCTTCACTCATTGTATTATCAAAATACTGTTTCCCGACAAACTTGCTTATCAGATGAATTCTAAAAATTCCTGAACTGAATGCAAGATCACTTGAGAAAACCTGTGAAGGTGAATATGCAATATCAACAAGGCCAAGATTTTTTGCAATGTATTGCGAAGACCAGTCTGATGTGTTGTAATCTGTATAGTATTCGACAAAATCTTTTATTTTATTCCGGCTTAGTGTAAGGTTTGAATTCCAGGAAAGATGATCGGAAAACTTCACGGCCGCAGAAAGTTCAATGCCTGCGCGGTAGCTTCGGGCAACGTTTGTCATAATAGAGTAACCGACATTGCTTAGCTGTCCTGTTGGAACAAGCTGATCTTTATAAAACATACCGTACAGGTTCACTGAAAATGAACTTTTGCCGGTGCGAAGCTTATAACCTGTCTCGACATCATATAATGTTTCAGGAAGAGGTGTTGCGGAAGGATCACCTGATGCTTCCTTGTAATCAGCTCTTGTGGGTTCTTTGTTTGCAACTGCAAATGAAACCCACAGATCCTGGTTCTGATTAATGTTATGATAAATCCCGGCTTTTGGATTGAAAAAACCAAACCTGTGTTTCTGGCTTATATCTTTAAGATCGTCATCGGGTCCTCTCATCCTGTAATATATATACCTGTACTGAAGATCGCCAAAAACCCTCGTATTTTCAGACAGACCATAGTTAATCTTCCCGTAAATGCTGAATTCTGATTTTACGGCATCATTTTTATACCATTGATGATCTTTTTCAGTGTTTCCTGCTGTTCTCATCCAGATAATCGTCCCGTAATGATCACCAATAAATGTGTTCAATCCTCCGCCGGCGGTAAAAGTAAACCTGTTTTTTCTGAACTCGGCAGAATATATTACTCCTGCAAAATCATTCCTCATCCATTTTCTTCTGATTATGTCGGAGAATGTTATTGTATCTCCGCCGATAAAAACAGGATTCAGTCCGTAGTCAGCAAGATTCTCATCTTCCTTATATTCTTCGTAGTATCCCTTGCCCGGAGTATAATGAAGAGCAATATTAAGATTCAGACTTTTTGTAGCGGCAAGACTGTATAATAACTGGTAATGGTTCTGGTTGTAGTTATCACTCTCATTATCGTAGAACCTTATATTGCCGTTATCGTCTGTATACTGGCCGGCAGGATTGTATGTCCTGTTTGCTTTCAGGGAGTCTTTCGGAACACCCCACCATCCCAGGCCCGTATGCTCTTCACCAAGGATGATGTTTGCCCTTAAAAGTGATTTGCCCGTCCTGTACAAACCACCGAGGAAAGCCGATTTATGATCAGACCATGTCCTGTCAATAAAGCCGTCACTATTGATGTCCGAGTATCTTACCTGGAAAGCAAACCTGTCGTGCAGCATTCCTGTTGAAACAGAAACTGTGTTTTTAAATGTATTGAATGAGCCATAGGAAGAACCTGCCTCAACAGAAGGAACGTTCCCGGGATTGCTTGTCTGAAGGCTCACTGTGGCGCCAAATGCCCCTGCGCCGTTGGATGATGTTCCGACACCCCGCTGAATCTGGATGTTATCAACAGAGGAGGCAATATCAGGCACGTCCACCCAGAAAACACTCTGCGACTCTGGATCGTTTATAGGTATCCCGTCGACAGTCACATTGATCCTGTTTGCATCGGTTCCACGTATCCTCATTCCGGTATAACCCACTCCGTTTCCTGCTTCAGATGTTTCAACGACAGAGGGTGTAAGACTGAGAAGATATGGAATATCCTGTGATATGTTTGTCTTTTTAATAATATCCTTATCAATCGAACTGTATGCAAGAGGTGCATTATCCGAAGCTCTTGTTGCATTTACAAGAACTTCCCCCGTCATATACTGCAATTGACTTAGTGTAATATCAACTTTAATCTCATTCCTGAGCAGGACTTCTTTTGTCTGAAACTCATATCCGATATGGGAAAATCTGAGAGTATAGCTGCCATCCTGCAATCCGTTGATCCTAAACGTACCATCATAACCGGTGCTGACGCCAATATACGTATCAAAAACTGTTACCGATACACCTGAAAGCGGCTCTCCGTTTTCATCTGTAACCTTCCCGTGTATTGAGGACGATACCTGTGCCTTTGTGTAAACAATGAATAAGAGCGCTGAAAAAAACAGAATCATTCGTTTCATAACATAAGTCCGTTTTACTAGTTGAACTTCCGGAGTGACTTATGAAAAAATGCTGTTTTGTTTTATACTCTTCCTCCCTACGCCGGCATTACCCGGATCAGGTTCTAAGGGTATGATCTCAGCCCGTTGTTATAAGGCACCCCATTATTGAGCTGCAAAGGTAAAACCTTTTAACATAAATTGCAATTTTTTGTTTAACTTAGCGATTAAATCAGAGTGCGGGCATGACCGATCTTCTTGTAAAGCTCAATTATAAGAGGCAGGACAGGATAGCTGTTATAAATGCGGAAGAAAGTTTTTCAAACTATCTGTCCGGTAAGCTCAATGATGTTATCATTGACAAAAAAATAGATCCGCGATATCCTTACAGTTTCATGATCCTGTTTGTTTCAGGTGTGACTGAAGTGGCTCATTTAACTCCAATAGCTTTGCATAATCTGACAGCTGATGGTGTTTTGTGGTTCTGTTACCCGAAAAAAGGCTCAAAGAGACAAAAAACAACTATTGACAGGGATCATGGATGGAAGGCGCTTAATGATGCCGGGTTCCGCGGTGTAAGAATGATCTCAATAGATGAAAACTGGTCAGCGCTCCGATTCAGGAATGTCAAATACATTAAATCCTTACGCAGCGCTCCGAAAAGCAACTGAACACATCACAATGCTTGTTTATAAAGACATAGAATCGCCGCTGGGGCGCTTAACAGCCTGTTCTTCTTCTGAAGGAATCTGCTTTTTGTCGTTCAATGGCGGAATAACTCATGACGATGGATTTAAATCGATTGAAGATTATTTCAAACTTCATGCAGTTAGGGGAACAAACAACCATCTTGAGAATCTTGAAAACCAGCTATCCGGCTATTTCGATGGTAAACTCAGGCAGTTCACAGTTCCCTTGGACATGGCGGGCACCCCGTTTCAGAAAAATGTATGGAATGAGCTTCTTAAAATTAAATATGGAAGCACATGCACATATCTGGAACAATCTGTTGCACTCGGTAACCCAAAATCAATCAGGGCAGTAGCACATGCAAATGGCAGCAACAGGATAGCAATTGTGATCCCATGCCACAGAGTTGTAGGCACAGATGGCGGACTCACTGGTTATGCTGCTGGAATGGAACGAAAAAAATGGCTCCTTGAACACGAGAAAAAACATTCTGGAAAAGAATATGAACTTTCACTTTTTTGATATTGAAACGACCCGGAACCTCTTTCAGATAGTTTTAAAATCAGGCAATAAACAACTATTATCATGAAAATCAGCAATTACAGGAATATTCTCTGGCTTCTTCTTCCGTTAGGTATAATAACACTTTCGGGCTGTGCAAATAATGAGAGTGTAACAGCCTGCCTGTCAGGACATGAATACGGATTCTTTGGCGGATTGTGGCACGGATTTATCGCTCCTTTCGATTTTATCGGCATGTTGTTCAATGATGAGATTACAATGTACGCTCAGAACAACAATGGCGGTCTGTATGCTCTTGGCTTTCTCATTGGAAGTGGCGGATGGGGATTTTTTGGAGGTAAAGGAGCAAAGAAGGTGTATAGCAGGAGAGTTACTTACACTGATTCAGGTCATTTCGATAAAGCTGAAGTAGTCGAATAGAGCAATAGAATCCTGACACATACGTTTCACCTGTAATCAAAATTATTCGCTTTAATGGTCCGGAAACAAATCGACATTTATAAAATTATAAGGAACAGTAATTCGCGTATCATAAGATCCCTCCCACATTTTGTAGTCCGGCTGATGGAAAAGATAATCCATCAGGATGAAATGAATGCTACAATATCGAGGAATGATAATAAAAAAGGCATTCCCTTCGTAAATGGGATACTTGAAGAATGGAATGTTAAGATAAAAATTAATGGGGGTGATAATGTACCATCTTCCGGAAGATTTGTATTCGCGGCCAACCACCCCGTCGGCGCGATTGATTCCCTCAGTCTTTTAAGTGCTATAGCACTGTATTATCCCGATGTGATCTCCCCGTCAAATGAGCTGTTTAATTACATTCCACATCTTCGGCCATTGATCTTAGGTGTAAATGTTTTTGGCAGGAACACAAAGGAAACTGCTGAAAAGCTTAATTCATTGTTTGCATCTGACAAGCCCATAATGATATTCCCTTCAGGCGAAGTATCACGACGACATAAAGGTAAAATCGAAGATCCTGCCTGGCAGAAGTCTTTTATTACGAAATCAATCAGTTTTAAAAGAGATATTATTCCGATCCACATTTCAGGCCGGAATTCCGGCTTCTTTTATTTTATTGCGAATGCACGAAAGTCACTCGGAATAAAAACATATCTCGAGACTATCCTCCTTCCACGTGAAATGATGAAGCAACATAACACAACTGTTGAAATTTCATTCGGAAAACCAATAGGTTGGCAGACATTCACATCCGACAAATCACATCAGGAGTGGGCGCAATATGTGAAAGATATTGTTTATAAGATCGGGAATATCAGGTAATACGAACTTCTGAGCCGGGAATTTGTTATAGATTCTGAATTCCCGCAATTATGCTTTACCGGTTATATAATCCATCTATATTTCAGGGAAATCTGAGAAAGAAGAACTATTTCGAAGGATGGTATTTCAAACATGTCTCTGCCGGACTGAATTATGTCTTTTCATTCATACCGGGCATCTCACTTAATGAAAAAGATCCTCACGCCTTTATACAGGTAATAAACGGCGCTACAGGAGAATCTGATTATATAACTTATCCTCTCTCATCATTCTCATGGAGCAGGATAAAATTCAGATTATCCGTAGGAAATTCGGTATTCACAGATCAGTATATCAGTCTAGATATCAAATCTGAAAATCTGACTGTTTACGGGAGGATCGATTACAGCAATGTAGTAAAATATCCTTCCCGGGTATTCTCACCAGGCATAATGGGCTGGTATTCATTCGTTCCGTTCATGGAATGCAAGCATGGGATAGTATCAGTAAACCACGATCTGACGGGAGGTTTGTTCATAAATGATCAACCCATTGACTTCGATTACGGCAAAGGGTACATTGAAAAGGACTGGGGTACTTCTTTCCCTGAATCATGGCTATGGATACAGGCAAACAACTTCAACGATCACAACAGCTGTCTTCATTTCTCTGTTGCCAAGGTCCCATGGCGCGGGAAATACTTTATAGGGTTCATCTGCCTGCTGTATTATAACAGGAAGTTTTTTCTTTTCAGCACATATAATAATTCAAAAATCACTGAAATAAATCATACAGGCAATTCAGTATTCATCGTGATTGAAAACAAAAGGAACAAACTAAAGATCTATTCAGCCAGGAGCATTTCCGGTGAACTCAAAGCGCCGGTTGACGGAAGCATGACAAGAAAAATACGGGAAAGTATCGACTCCAGAGTCAGTATAGCTCTCTATAATTCAGATAATAAGGTTGTTTACACAGATTCAAGCAGCAGGGCAGGGATAGAGCTTATTGAGAAAATCTTTGAATATTTTAATGATGGAAAAACGATTCAGAAACTTAATGAAAGTCATACCGCCGCCACCATTCAGAATGGTAGGTGACGGGTTCAGGGTACATAATTTCTTCCCATCGGATCCTGATATAGGGGTTGAAGGAATGAGTCCTTTCTTCCTTCTTGACTATGGCTCAAAATATTATTTTCCACCGGCAGATAGGCCGCGTGGCGTAGATGTCCATCCTCATAAGGGTTTTGAGACTGTCACAATTGCATATCATGGAAGCGTAGCTCACCAGGACAGCGCCGGAAACAAAGGTGTTATTAATGAAGGTGATGTGCAATGGATGACTGCAGCTTCTGGTATTCTTCATAAGGAATATCATGAGGAGAACTTTACAAGAAAGGGCGGTCTCTTCCAGATGGTCCAGCTATGGGTGAACCTCCCTGCGCGCTTCAAGACAATACCTCCCAGGTATCAGGCGATCAGGAAAGAAGATATTGTAAGACATAAGCTTCCTGATAATATAAGTGAGATTGGAATTATTGCCGGAGAATACAGCGCAGAATCAGGGCCCGCTTCAACATTCACGCCTATAAGCCTGTTCGATGTGAGGCTCATGGCAGGGATAACAACAGAATTCAGGTTCCCTGAAAATTACAATACAGGGTTACTTGTGATTGAAGGCCGGATAAAAATCAATTTTGAAACTGAAGTTGATGAGAACAATTTTATTAAACTGGATAACAATGGCGAGTATTTCGATATCGAGGCTATAAAAGACAGTATTGTTCTGATAATGTCGGGAGAGCCAATCAATGAGCCCATTGTCGCCCGTGGTCCATTCCTGTTGAATTCGGAAGAGGAAATAAGGGAGGCTTATGATGATTTCAGAAACGGAAAATTTGGCTATCTTGAGTAAAATTTGTGAATCAAAATGGCCCAGCTAATTTCAAGTCCTTCAATAATTACCGCTGCCGGTACGGGTAACAAGATAATAAATGAGTTTATCGGTTGTGTTAACAGTTCAACAGATGAAGTGAGCATCGCTCACATGATCAGTCCGACAGGCTGGTCAGAACCCGGACAACAACCTGAATTCAATGAATATACAGTCGTTCTCAAAGGCAGTCTTAAGGTTGAAACACGTAAAAAAACATTTATCGTTACAGCAGGACAGGCAATTATTACTGAAAAAGGCGAATGGGTAAGATACAGCACTCCACTTGGAGATGGCGCTGAGTATATTGCTGTTTGTGTCCCTGGATTTACGCCTGACATTGTACACAGGGATATTTAATTAGTTCAGGATCAACAACACATACTTCGTTAAGCTCCCAGTCCTGTTTATCACTCCTGTGTATTGCTTTTATTTTTTTTTAAGGCTTTGTAAACAAGGTATGCTACAAAAAGGACACCTACTCCTATTAAAACATCATCGAGATAGGCGTAGATCTGATCTTTTATTTCATAAAGGAAAAATCCAATAACGGCAAGGATAATATTCCATATTCCTGCACCGGCAATAGTAAATAAAATAAAATCCTTCAGTCTCATTTTCGCAAGACCTGCGGGAATTGAGATAAGATGCCTTACACCGGGCACAAGGCGGCCGATAAAAGTCGATGTTTTTCCATTTCTTATAAAATAATCCTCGGCGTGCTGCACTTTCTCTCTTGATAAAAGGAAAAACCTGCCAATGCGCGATTCTGCGAAACTGTAAACAAGAGGCCGTCCAAGATAATATGCAAGTGTATAATTTATCAGTGAACCGCATAGAGCGCCTATTGTGCCGAATATAACAACAAGAAAGACATTAAGCTCGCCCTGAGCTGCCTTCCAGGCTGCAAAAGGAATTACAATTTCAGAAGGTAATGGCAAAAAAGTGCTTTCTATTGCCATCAGCAATGCGATTGTAAAGTAATTCAGATTGGCCATATACCAATCGAATAAAGTCTGGAAAAAACCCATAAATAGAAATTAATATGCAAAGGTAACTATTTTTAGAGTGACTAAAGTGACTAAAGTGACTAGAGTGACTAGAGTGACTAGAGTGACTAGAGTTAATAATTATTCTTTATGAGAGATCAATTATTATCCTCTCAGAGGATTAAGCATTGTAGATAATTACAAACATTTATGAGGGATCAATTATTATCCTCGCAGAGGATTAAGCATTGTAGATAATAACAAACATTTATGAGAGATCAATTATTATCCTCGTAGAGGATTAAGCATTGTAGATAGCGGATTTTTTATATTATTTGTTCATGGGGATTAAAATGACCTTCAGAGATAATGGTTCGAGTTCAAGATTAAGTGTTTTACCCTTTAGTGATAATGTTCCGTTCACAGGTATAATATTTTCAGGGTTGTCAACAGTATTGTAATCGGTTTTGTTCCCTTTCAGTGTCATCAATGTTGCTTCTTTTCCAAATGATACACCTTCAATATTGATCCTGGCAGGTTTTGCAGATGCTGCAATATTTACAATCTTGATGTAGATCCTTTTTAAGGTTTTATCTATTGTCGCGCTTGCATAAATACTATCTTGTCCCGCAAGGTACTTTCCGGCGGATACTACCTGAACAACATCAGTTCCCTTATAATTCGAAAACAATTTCTGAACATAGTAATTAGGTGTTCCTGCAACATTCAGATTATCAAACCAGATCAGATCGGGTCGCCACTGCCACGCATCAACATGTGCAAGAAGGGGGGCATACGATGCCATTTTGATAACCTCTGCATTTCTCTCGAGCCCTGTCATAAATGCAGCTTCAGCAAGAGCGCTGTACAATGTGTTTCCGGATTCGGGTTCTTCAGACATCTTTCCATGGGCGGCATATTCACCTGCAAACACCTTTATCCCTTTGCGATCGTAGTTGTCATATCTTCCCGCGTTATCAAAAAACCATTCGGGAGGCATATAATAATGTTCATCGATAAGATCAGGTTTCATTGTTCTCAGCCTCTCCCAGGCATAATCGAACATCTTACCTGAAGATGAGGGACCCGAACCGGAAATAATTTTTATTTCAGGATGTCTCTCTCTGAGAACCTTATCAAAAAGAGCATATCGCTCGAAATACTGTTCATCCCATTGTTCATTCCCGATAGCAATGAATTTCAGATTGAATGTCCCCGGGTGTCCCATGGAAGTCCTGAGTCTCCCCCATTCAGATAATGAATCCCCATTCGCAAATTCTATCAGATCGAGAGCATCCTGGATATAAGGATCAATATCTTCAAGAGGAACTACCTCTGCAGCATTGAACTGGCACGACATCCCGCAATTCAGTACAGGTAAAGGCTCTGCACCGATATCTTCAGCAAGCTGGAAATACTCATAGAATCCAAGCCCGTAAGATTGAAAATAATCAGGAGCCGGCCTGTTTTTCATCTCCATGTTCCAGCGGTTGATAATAAGCTTGCGTGCCTGAACGGGTCCGACAGTATATTTCCACTGATACCTGTTCGTGATGTCGCGTCCTTCAACAATGCACCCACCGGGAAAACGGAGGAACCCGGGTTTGAGATCAGCTATCATCTGAACAAGGTCGCGCCTGAGCCCACCGGGACGGTTCTTCCAGGTATCTTCAGGGAAAAGGGATATCAGGTCGAGATCAATCGTTCCTTTACCGGAGAAGAGTATCTGCATTGTGGCTTCTGTTTCAGTAGCAACAGGTGTGAGTATCGCCGAATGACGCTGCCATTCACTTGTAAGTCCACCTACTCCTGTCACCCATAAAGCTTTTCCTTTTTCCCCGAGGAGCCTCACAGTCATTTTCAGATCCGAACCTTCAGATACTTTTGCATTGAAAGAAAATATATATTTTACTCCTTCCCTGAGACCCATTCCACGAAAGCCTTCGTTCTCGATACCGTACGTACCACTGTCGGCATCAACGATAAGCCGCAGGTAATGAGGATTCCTTTCATTTGCCGGTGTATAGAATGAAGGAAGTGCGCGACCTTCACCTTTCATTTTTATCTGCTTCCATCCCATCAGGGGAATTGAAAATTCGAAAGACCTGTTTTTCACCAGCTCGGCATATAATCCTCCATCGGCCGCAAAGTTTATATCTTCAAAGAACACACCCCACATAGTTGGTTGGATCTCACCCACTGGTTTTCCTGCATTAACATTAATCTCGGTGATGGATTGGGCAGATAATGGTGTTGCATTCAACAAAGCTATCACGAGTGATAAAGAAATAAATGGCTTACTCATATCACTGAAAGTTATATATAAAGATAACAATTTTTTCAGGAACAACCTTTGGGCCTGAGGATTAGCCTTGTAGACTGATCGTATGTAAGATAATTCCATGCCCAGTTTATGAAGATCATAAGCCTGTTCTTCACACCCACGATGCTCATCAGGTGAACGAACATCCAGACAAGCCATCCGAAAAATCCCTGGAACCTCATGAACGGGAGTTCAACAACTGCCAGATTCCTGCCTACTGTGGCCATCGTACCCTTATCAAAATACCTGAATTCCTTAACTTGTTTGCCGGTTTTTATCCTTTTAAGATGATCTGCTAGAAACCTTGCCTGCTGAATTGCAACAGGAGCAACCTGTGGATGCCCCCTGGGGTATTTCTCTTCGGTCATATACGCTATGTCGCCGATTGCGAAAATATTCCTATAACCTTTCACAAGGCATTGTCGATCAGTGATCAGCCTGTTGTTTCTCTGAAAACACTCTTCCCTTATACCGGGGATACTGTTCCCTGTAATACCTGCTGTCCATATTATCATGCCTGCCGATAATGTCTCTCCGTCAGCCAGGAAAACTTTATCTTCAGTGCATCCTTTTGCAAGCGTATCCGTGAAGACTTTAACGCCAAGCTTCTCAAGGAATTGCCGTGCTTTTGATGAAGATTTTTCGGACATCATATTCAGAAGCCTGTTGTTACCTTCAAGCAGGTAAATCTTTGCACCACGCCCTTCAAGATCAGGATAATCTTTCCGGAGTATATACTTATCCATTTCAGCGAGCGCCCCGGCGATCTCTACACCCGAGGGGCCACCTCCAATTATTACAATGCTCAGGTTCTTAGCGCGTTCCGCCTCATCATTTGATGTGAGTGCTTTTTCGAAGTTCATGAGAAGAGTGTTCCTGAGATTGAGGGCTTCTGCAATTGTTTTCATAGGATTGGAGCATCGTCTCATTTCATCTGAGCCGAAGAAGGAATTTGTTGCTCCGTGTGCAAGAACAAGATAGTCGTATCTTAACTCGCCTGCGGTAGTGTTAATAATACTATTTTCAGGAACAACTCCTGTTATCTCTGCTTTTCTTATATGGTAATCCTTATAATCCTGGAAAATTTTCCTGAGCGGGAACAAAATTGATGATGGTTCAAGTCCAGCAGAGGCAACCTGGTAAAATAATGGCGGAAACTGATGGTAATTATGCTTATCAATAATTACAACCTGGTAATCTGAATTCTTTAACTTTTTTGCAAGGGTAAGACCACCGAAACCGCACCCGGCAATTACAATTCTTTTCTTATCTGTATCAGGAATATTAATCATATTTCAATAAAGATTTTTTATAATGAACTTACCTCACCGACAACCTTCGATGACCGGATTGTCTTTATCCAGCCGGGAACAGCGTTGAGTATGATTATAAGGACACTTGTTATTATACAAAGAGTGAGGATAAGGTTTATAGTTCCGGGGACTCTGCTTGCTTCTACAGTCATTTGAGGAACATATATGTTTTTTATGTTCAATATAGCTGCAGTCATTGTGGTAACCCCGACAAAAGCCAGTGGGATAAGAGTGACCCATGCATATCGTGCCCGTCCCCTGTTAATTATAAAGGAAGTTCCAACTGCGAGAGCAATTGTTGCAAGCAATTGATTTGCAGCTCCAAACATTGGCCATATTGTTGAAACTGAACCTGTATATATAAAGTAACCCCATGCGAAAACAATCAGTCCGCTTGTTATCAGGTTCCCTGGCAGCCAGTTTGTTTTTTGAAATGGAGCATATACTTTCCCGAGAGCTTCCTGCAGAATGAACCTTCCTATCCTTGTACCTGCATCGATAGTTGTAAGGATAAAGAGAGCCTCAAACATGATTGCGAAATGATACCAGTATGACATAAGGTGTTTCATCCCGGGAATTGATGAGAAAATGTAAGCCATGCCGACGCCAAGCGATACGGCCCCTCCTGTCCTTCCGGCAATTTTTTCGCCTACTGCTGCAGAAAGCTCCGGTAGATTGCTTTCTGTAAATCCCATCTCATGAAGCCTGGGAAGGATTGTCTGCAATTTTTCAGCGGGGACGTTTATCATAAAATAATCAAGAGGAAGCAGGCTTGTTGCGGCTATAAGCGCCATTATGCTTACGGCGCCTTCAGTAAGCATAGCACCAGCGGCAATCATCTTCATCTCTTTTTCCTTCATTATCATCTTCGGAGTGGTGCCTGAGCTTACAAGTGAATGGAACCCTGAGATTGCTCCGCATGCAATTGTTATAAAAAGATACGGAAAGAGCTTGCCGGGAATTATCGGACCTCCTCCCTTTGTAAAATCTGTGAATGCCGGCATCTTTATCTCAGGAGCTACGATTATGAGTCCGATTGCAAGCAGTCCGATAACAGATATCTTCATTATTGAACTAAGATAATCCCTTGGAGACAGTAAAAGCCACACAGGCAGCACAGACGCAAGAAAACCGTAGACAGCAATGATTATTGTGAGTGTACTATGATCAAAAGAGAACCATCCGGCAAATGGTGAATCAGGAATGTACCTGCCAACAATGACAACTATTATAAGGAGTATTACGCCGAAAACGGTAGCCTCGGCGGTCTTTCCTTTCCGGAACCTGAACATCCACAGACCCATTGCAATTGCAATAGGGATAGTAGATGCAATAGTAAATGTTCCCCATGAGCTCTCTGCAAGGGCGTTAACAACAACAAGTCCTAGCCCGGCCAGGGCCACAACGACAATGAGAATAATTGCAAAAGACGCTGTTATTCCGCTGAACCTGTTTATTTCGGCACGAGCAATTTCGGCAAGGGATTTTCCATCATGCTGTACTGAAGCAGTCAGAATAACAAGATCATGGACGGCACCTGCCATCACGGCACCGACAAGCATCCATAGAAATCCCGGCATGAATCCGAACTGGGCGGCAAGAACAGGCCCCACAAGGGGACCTGCGCCCGCAATTGCGGCAAAATGATGACCAAACAGCACCCATTTGTTCATTGGGTAATAATTCTGCCCGTCATAAAGCCTGTGGGCAGGCGTCAATGCAAGATCGTTCCTGACTGCTACTTTTGCAGCAATAAAACTGAAGTACAACCTGTACGCGAGTGCAAAAACAACAATAGAACCGATTACAAATGGCATTGCATTCATAACAAAATAAATTTCATTGTTTCAAAGTCCCAGGCTTCATCCCTCTCTTTTAACAGGCTGAATCCTGGTACTCACCGGCTGATCAATAACTATAGGTATCTGTTCGACTATTGTATTGGCCGAATCAAGCTGCAGAGCTTTTTCGTCAGGAATACTCATTTTCCTGATGAAACCCCGGATTGTAAGTATAAAATTTTCGACATTAGACAATTTGAAGTCAGGCAGAATGATCCTTTCAAGGATAACGAACTTGAAATCAGGAGGTAATCCATGTTTCCGCAATGAATCAAACCCGTTTTCAAGCTTTATCTCACCTGATTTTACCATATCTTCAACCACTTCCCTGAAATGAAGGTTTATTTGTGGATCCACCTTAAAACCAATATGAAAATCTACTCTTATAAGGATCCCCGGGATTATCTGCTTAACCTTGTATTCGCACCTGTTTGGCTCATCTACCATATCAACATGAAGAAGCCAGTAATGGTCTGCCCGTTTGGGTTGCTTATTGAATATTGAATATATAACCTTCGATTCAACCTGCGCAGGATTATTAGCTTTAATTATATAAACAAGATTAGTGGCGGCTTTTGGTATTGTTTCGTCTTTATTCAGGTCAATGAATGATTCAATGTACTTATCGAGGTTTACAAATGTTATTCGCCTGTTCTTGATCTTCCTTCCAAAATACCAGCCGAACATTGCAAGAAAATATGCGGAAGCAATCAGGATTGTAAACCATCCGCCCAAAAGAAATTTATGCAGGTTCGAAACAAGAAACATGCCTTCAGCTATCAGGAAAACTGAAAGCATCAGGATTGCAAGACGAAAATCCATCCCCCTGTTATTCAGATAGAATATAAGGAGGAATGTCGTCATTATCATTGTGATTGCGATTGATAGACCGTACGCTACTTCCATCTGTGAAGATTCCCTGAATACAAGAACTGCAATGCAGCATAACGTGAGAAGCATCCAGTTAATAAGAGGCAGGTAAACCTGTCCGCGAACTTCTGTTGGATTGACTGTCTTGATCTTTGGCCAGAAATTAAGTGAAACTGCCTCGGAAATGATTGTAAATGATCCTCTTATAAGAGATTGTGTGGCCACGGCTGAAGCAGCAAGCGTTATAATTAATCCAGGTATCAGCAGCCAGCCGGGAATTATTTCGAAAAATGGCATAATTGAATTATCGCCCGGTTTGTTCTGCAGTATCCATGCTCCCTGGCCAAAGTAATTAAGTAAAAGAGCAATCTTAACGAATGCCCAGGATATCCTGATGTTTTTCCTGCCGCAATGTCCAAGATCAGAATAAATTGATTCAGCGCCTGTTACACAAAGGAATACAAAGCCAAGCAATACAAATCCCCCCGGAAATTGCGTAATAAACTTTACTGCATAGACAGGATTAAGCGATTCCAGGATAGCAGGCATAGCTACTATTTGCCTGAGTCCTGTAAATGCAAGCAGTGTAAACCAGATTAGCATAATAGGACCAAATAATCTCCATGCGTAGAAATTAATTCCGAACTGTTGTACAAAGAAAATCATGCCGAATATTATTAAGACCACCGGCACAACTGGAAAATCTGGTTTGAACAATGAAAAGCCTTCAACAGCTGAAGTTACAGTGATTGCAGGAGTAAGTACACTGTCGGCAAGGAGCGCGGCTCCTCCGATCATTGTCAGTAAAGCTGCAAGTGTTGTTTTTTTCCTGAGAAGAGCAAAGAGTGCGAATATTCCACCTTCACCCTTATTATCGGCCTGCAATGTTATTGTTATATATTTAACAGTAGATAATAATGTAAGTGTCCAGAAGATAGCTGAGAGGGAGCCGTAAATAAGAAGTTCATTGAAAGCCTTTGAATTTGAGAATATTGCTTTAATAGTGTAAAGAGGGCTTGTTCCCAGGTTCCCGTATACAAGACCCAGGGTTATGATCAGCCCAGGGATTGTCAACTGTGTCCTCTCAATAGTACTGCTGACTTTCTTCATTGCCATTCTGAAATTGAAAATTGATTCAATTTATGAAAAAGAATAAACAAGTCATAACTATCCGATGCGTTTTATCCTCATCGGCACAGTCTGATCTATAGTTATCGGGACCTTTTCCTCGATTGTATTTGCTGAATCAAGCTGAAGCGCTTTGATATCTGAGATACCTACCATTCTTGAGATGTTATGAAGAGAGAGTATAAAATTTTCAATAGTCGATAGTTTATAATCCCTTGGCATAACCCTGTCAATAAGAACATATTTAAAATCGGCAGGCATTGAATGTTTCCTCAGGGAGGGATATGAACTTTCTATCTTTATCTGACCCGAAGCCACCATATCTTCGACTACTTCCCTGAAATACAGGTTTATCTTGGGTTCTATCTTGAATCCAATATGAAAGTCAACACGGATCAGAATACCAGGTATTATCTGCTTTACTTCATATTCGAACCTGTTTGGTTCGTCAACATTGTTAACATGAAGCAGCCAGTAAGTATCAGCCCGCTTTGGCTGTTTCTGGAAGATTGAATAGATAACTTTTGACTCAACCTGGTCTCCCCTGTTGGCTCTTATTACGTATACAAGATTTGTTGCATATTTCGGGATTGATTCATCTTTGGAGATATCCCTGAACATTGCAAAGTATTTATCAAGTGTTGTGAATGTAACATACCTGTTTTTAAGCTTCCTGCCAAAATACCAGCCGTACATAATAATAAAGAATATAAGTGCGGCGAGTAGCGTAAACCATCCTCCATCGTTGAACTTATGAAGATTTGCTATCAGGAAGCTTCCTTCAACAGTAAAATAAACCATAAGCATTACAAGAACAAGCCTGTGGTTTATACCACGCTGGTAAAGGTAATAAGCAAGAAGAAATGTCGTCATCATTTCGGTGATTGTAATTGCAAGCCCGTAAGCCGCTTCCATGTTTGCAGATTCACGGAAAAAGATAACGACAAGGCTGCAGGCGACGAAGAGGTAACCATTAACGAAAGGAATAAATACCTGGCCCCTGTTGGCAGTGGGATTAAGCACTCTCACCTTCGGCCAGAAATTAAGGGAAACAGCTTCCTTGATTATTGTGAATGACCCGCTTATTATAGCCTGGCTGGCAATGATTGAAGCGGCAGTAGCAAGCATTATGCCCGGTAAAAGAAACCATCTCGGCATTATTGCAAAGAAAGGATTCACTTCTGCTCCGGGCTGGCCTTTCATTATCATCCAGGCTCCCTGACCGAAATAATTGAGCAACAATGTTATCTTAACAAAAAGCCACGAAATTCTAATGTTTGATTTTCCACAGTGCCCAAGGTCTGCATATAAAGCCTCAGCTCCTGTAGTACAGAGGAAAACCGCTCCTAGAAGAATGAAGCCCCCAGGGTACTCTCTAAGGAAATGGAACGCATATTCGGGATTGATTGCCTTCAGAATCTCAGGATGGTATACAAGGTTACTGAACCCGAGTATTCCAAGCATAGAGAACCAAAGTACCATGATAGGTCCGTATGAGTTTCCTATGAAGTTGGTTCCGAATTGCTGGATAAAGAAGAGTATGACAAATATGAATAAAACAATTGGAACTACAGGAATATCAGGATTATATATCTTCAGACCTTCAACAGATGATGTTACTGTAATTGCCGGTGTTATTACGCCATCTGCCAAAAGCGCTGACCCCCCGACCATTGTCAGTATGGCGGCCCATGTCGATTTTCTCCTGATAAGGGCAAACAGGGCCATTATCCCTCCTTCACCCTTATTATCGGCATTCAGCGCGATAAGAATGTATTTTGTGGTTGTCTGCAGAGTCAGTGTCCAGAATATACAGGAAAGAGAACCATAGAGAAGAAGATCATTAAATTCACTTCCTCCTCTTACTATGGCTTTCATGACGTAAAGAGGGCTTGTACCAAGATCCCCGAAAACAATCCCCAGCGTGACTATCAGACCGGCAAATGAGAGTTTTTTAATATCAATGCTGGCCGACTCCTTCATAACAAACCATTTTAACACTTTCAGGTTAGAAACATAAAAAAACCGCGAAAGTTAATAAAATGTTCGTTGGTGTATCCTTATCGGGGAGATTTTTCACTTAAGCCGGCAAAATCCGGGGCTGTACTCAACGGCAATTTACCTGTTTCAGCATACCAGCCGATAGTAAGCGAGACAACCTGATTATAGTTTTTAACCCCTTGTGCTATATGCTGCGATTTAAGATAGACATCGTTGGCTGCTGTCTGTATTTTTTCAAGTTTCTTATTCCTTAGATCATCATAATAATCCTCCCCTGTACGGATATCATTTAAAACCCCGGCATCGATCTTTGAAAGATAATTATGATAATCAGGCAGGTTTCTGGCATCATTCAGAAAGTAAAGAAGAAGATGCTTATATCCTGAATATTGTAACCTCTTATCGGGTGAATTACTGCACACAATGAATGCCGCCATATTTGCATCGGCTTCATTTGCAAAACCGAACTGATGCGCTTTTTCATGTGCAACAATAAACGGGTAATCGCCCGGAAGCTGATAGAAGTTAATATGAACCTCATTGAAATATGGTCCGAAATATCCGCTTATACCTGATTTCGCAAAATAAGAACTCACAAGTATTGTCTTAGGATGCCTTGATCCGTTAGGATAACTTATTGAAAGGATATCACGGCATCTGCTGAATGATTTTTCGAGTGATTCATCAATTGAAGGATAATCATCACGCGATACCTTTGTAAAGGTCCTGTTTGCTGATGAAATCAGTGAATCGAGCACACTCCTGAAAGAGGTTTCATCGGGTTTCATAACGCTCCATCCAAGCCTTGTTCTCAGATCCTGACGAAAGTAATTGAAGCCCCATGAGATATAGAACAGAGAATATAGAATTGCCACAAGCTGACAGAACCGCAAAATGTACCTTCCGGGTCGGATCTTTCTGAGGATTACAAGAAACAAGCCTGTCAGGATGAAAAGGCTCATGAATATCCAGAACAGGTCATATAATGAATATTTTATGAAACTGCTTATCCCGGATAAAATTCCTGCAATTGCCGGGTAAATACCCCTTGAGTAATACTCTTCTACTTTTCCGGGAAAAGAAGAACTCACTCTTACTAAAATCAGAACAATTAAGGCAAGTAAAAAAGGAAGACTGTTGATTACAATTTTCCTCGTTGAAATATGTTTATTCATCAATGATTTTCAAATATTCACCAATTGATAACGCAATTTTATATAAAATGGTATAAATCATGAAAAAACAGTCGTAAAGATGAAAGAAGTATATTTACACTGTTTTAAAAGGGATTAAAAATGAAGCATAAATATCAAATCAGTTGCCTCTGCCTGTCCTGTCTCTTGTTGTTCCCGCTTTTTTCAAACGTAAAAGGCCAGGAATCAGATAGTGCAATAAAACATCTGACTCTTCTTTTTACAGGGGATATAATGGGACACGATTCCCAGATAGCATCTGCATTCGATCCTGAAACTGGAAAATATAATTATGATAGCGTTTTTAAATATATCCGACCTGTTCTGTCAGATGCGGATATCACAATCGCAAACCTTGAAGTAACTCTCGCCGGACCTCCATATAAGGGTTATCCCCAGTTTAGTTCCCCTGCTGATCTTGCCGTAGCCTGCGTCAATGCCGGCGTTGATTATTTTGTTGTTGCAAATAATCATGCTGCCGACAGAGGTGGAAAAGGTATACTGAGCACTATAAACAAACTCGACAGCATTGGAATTCCGCATACAGGAAGCTACCGCAATAAGGCAGAACGTGACAGTCTCTCTCCTTTGATGATACACCGCAACGGTATATCCCTTGCTCTTTTGAACTATACATACGGTACGAACGGGATAAGAGTGCCTGAACCTTTTATAATCGACAGCCTCGACAGAAATATAATCGCAACTGACATCATGAAGGCAAAGGAAAAGAAAGCCGATGCAATAGTTCTTTTTGTGCATTGGGGGACAGAGTACGATACAATACCGGGAAAAGCTCAGTCAAGTCTTGCCGCATTCTGCCTTGAGAACGGCGCCGATCTTGTAATCGGTTCTCATCCTCATGTTATCCAGAAAATGGCATGGGTGAAAAAGAGCAACGGGAAAGATGGTATTGTCGTCTATTCTCTTGGGAATTTTATATCCAACCAGCGTAAACCTAAAACTGACGGTGGTACTATTGTGAAAATCGAGCTCACAAAGAAGAATGATACTATCTCAGTTGCTAATGCCGGCTATTATCTTACATGGGTCTATACTCCCGTGGAAAACTCAAAAACAAGGTTCTATATCCTTCCATGTTCGGTTTTTGGAAATAAACAGGAGTTTTTCAATAAATCTGCCGATTTCTCAATGATGTCGGTTTTTATTTATGAGTCAAGAAAACTGCTGAACAGCCAGAATGAAGGAATAAATGAATATATCTTCAGGGAAAATGCCTGGCAACTAGATAATTCCGGAAAAATGAGTAACTTTATACCTGATTGCCGGATTAAGTGAGGGCCTGAATTCCCGAATTAATAGATATATTGCAGACTAATTTACTTACACACCCGAGTACTTATGACGACCTCTTTAAGCCTGCTTTGTGGAACTGCTGTTACATTGGGTTTTATACATACTATCCTTGGGCCTGACCATTATCTTCCTTTCATTGTTCTCAGCCAGGCAAAGAACTGGTCAATGAAAAAGACTATGATGATTACTTTTTTATGCGGGATCGGACATGTTTCAAGCTCAATTATTCTCGGTCTCATAGGTGTTGCTGTGGGAGTCTCTGTTTCAAAACTTGTTTCAATCGAATCATTCAGAGGCAATATAGCTGCATGGTTATTCATTGCATTCGGACTTGTTTATATGATCATCAGTTTAAGAAATGTTTTTCGTCACAGGAGGCACAGCCATACTCATTTTCACATGGATGGAATGAAGCATGTACATGAACATGATCACAGTCTTGAACATACACATATTCACGAGACTGATCCTGTGAAAACGACACCCTGGATACTTTTTATAATATTTGTTTTTGGACCATGCGAGCCTCTCATTCCTATACTGATGTATCCCGCTGCACAAAACAATATACAGGGGACCGTTCTTGTCTCGGCTCTTTTCTGTATTGTTACAATTCTGACAATGATGTCTGTTGTATTTGCAGTAAGATCAGGATTGAGCAGGGTCAGCCTCAAGCCACTTGAAAGGTACAGTCATGTAATTGCCGGAGCAGTGATACTCTTCTCAGGCCTGGCTATTCAGTTTCTCGGATTATAGTTTCATTAAGGCTCTCGTTTTTCCTTAATTGGCTTTAAATTATTAGCTTTGCAGAAATCAAATATTTTGATGAATTACGATTACAATACACAAAGAAAAAGAATGGCTCTCCCGGAATATGGACGGAATGTACAGAAGATGGTAGACCATATAAAAACTATAAAAGACAGGGATGAACGGAATCGTGCGGCTAAAACAATCATCTCTATCATGGGAAACCTTAATCCGCAGATCCGTGACGTCGGTGATTTCAGGCATAAACTCTGGGATCATCTGGCACTGATTGCAGATTTCGAGCTCGACATAGACTCGCCATACCCGATTCCTGAACCGGAGAAATTTGTTGAAAAGCCGGAGCAGGTTCCTTATCAGCAGGGTAATATCAAGTTCCTCCATTACGGCAGGATCATTGAGCTCATGATAAATGCCGCCTGCCAGATGGAAGACGGTGATGAGAAAGAATACCTTACAAATCTGATTGTAAATCAGATGAAGAAATCATATATCACATGGAACAGGAGCCAGGTGGCCGATGAAGTGATAATCGAAAATCTTAACTATCTTTCAGGAAGAAGGCTTAAGATCACAGACAAGGTAAGAATACTTGAAGCTAAAGAATTGCTTCCTGCCATCAAAAAGAAACCCACAGGAAAACCTCAGAAACAGCCTAACAAGCATCACAATAAGAAAAAAGGTCACATCAGACATTAATGGCAACCTTTATTGTTCAAGGCGGTAAGACCCTAAAAGGTGAGATTATTCCACAGGGAGCCAAGAACGAAGCTCTTCAGGTTATTTGTGCCACCCTGCTTTCGCCGGAAAAGGTCACGATAAACAACATACCTGATATAAGCGATGTGAGCAATCTTATATCGTTGCTTGCGGATATGGGTGTAAAGGTAACGAGGTTATCCCGCCAGTCAGCTGAATTCGAAGCCATAACAATCAATTTTGATTATCTTCTTTCAAATGAATTCAGAGCCAGGAGTGCAAGTCTCAGAGGATCGATAATGATTGTGGGGCCACTTCTGGCAAGATTCGGAAAAGCTTTCATACCCAAACCCGGGGGCGATAAAATCGGCCGCAGAAGGGTTGATACGCATTTCATAGGATTCCAGAAACTCGGGGCTAAATTTGAGTTCGACAATTCCGATCCGTTTTTCAGGGTTCAGGCTGATTCGCTAACAGGAACATACATGCATCTCGATGAAGCATCAGTGACAGGAACTGCCAACATCATTATGGCTGCAGTACTCGCAAAAGGAAGGACAACGATCTATAACGCTGCATGTGAGCCATATATTCAGCAACTTTGTAAAATGCTTGTGACAATGGGCGCCAGGATCGGGGGAATCGGCTCAAATCTCCTTCATATCGATGGTGTATCATCTCTCACAGGATGTGTTCATACAATCCTCCCTGATATGATCGAGATCGGTTCTTTTATTGGCATGGCCGCAATGACAGAATCTGAAATCACAATTAAAAATACATCCTATGAAAACCTGGGGATTATCCCCGATTCATTCAGAAGACTTGGTATAAAACTCGAGAGAAGAGGAGACGATATTTTCATTCCCGGGCAGGAACATTATGAAATTGATACGTTCATTGACGGATCCATCATGACTATAGCCGATGCTATCTGGCCCGGTCTGACTCCGGATCTTCTTAGTGTTTTCCTTGTTACTGCAACACAGGCAAAAGGTGCTGCTCTTATTCACCAGAAAATGTTCGAAAGCCGCCTCTTTTTCGTTGACAAGCTTATTGACATGGGCGCTCAGATAATCTTGTGCGATCCTCACAGAGCAACTGTAATCGGACTTGATAAGATGATCAGGCTCAAGGGCACAACAATGTCATCACCCGATATCAGGGCCGGGGTAGCCCTGCTGATTGCAGCTCTTTCAGCCGATGGAAAAAGCGTTATCCACAATATAGAACAAATAGACAGAGGATACCAGGACATAGATCTGCGTCTCCGGGCCCTGGGAGCCGATATTCAGAGAGTTTAAAGCGATTCTCTTAGCTTCATTCTTTGCTTTTCTCGCGAAGTCGCAAAGAAATCCAGATTCAATGCAACATCAGAATTTACGATTAATCCTTTCTTTGGGTGAACCTTTCCTACACTCTGAGTTATAAATTTGAAGTTTCCCATAAGTCCCGCATGGTGGAACACTCCACGAGAAATTAAACCTGCTGCCATTTTGTCAAGGTTATTGATCTTGGCAAATTATTTGATGATCATAGTTGAACTTGAAAAAATTTGCTTGATCATGAAGAAAAAAACACATGAAAAGGAGGATATTATGGCAAACACAGCTGATGAGAATGAGGAGATCCGGCAGAATACAGATGAAACAACAAATCAGGATAATCAGGCTGCATCAGCTGTATCTGAAGTAGAAGCAGCAACTGACAAAGTTGTGGAGGAAGTCAGAGCTTTACAGGAAAAACTGGCAGAAATGCAGGATAAATATCTTCGCCTTTCAGCTGAGTTCGATAACTACAGAAAAAGAACCCTGAAAGAAAAAATGGAACTTTCAAAATATGCCGAAGAGAATATACTTTCAAAAGTTATCCCTTTCATGGACGATTTCGACAGAGCGATACAGCATCTTGATACAGCCGACAATGATGCAATGAAAAATGGGATCAGTCTCATTTATACAAAATTTAGTGAATTCCTCAGGCAAAATGGTGTAAGTGAAATCGAGTCTGTCAATAAGGATTTCGATGTAGAGCTACACGATGCTGTTGCGAAAGCTCCTGTTGAAGATGAGAATAAAAAAGGTAAAGTAATTGATGTTGTACTCAAGGGATATTACCTGAGAGACAAAATTCTCAGGCACGCAAAAGTTGTCGTTGGCGAATAATGCTTATTTTTCCGTCGTGTGCGGAATGTAAAATATATATAAACGGATGGGAAAAAGAGATTACTATGAGGTACTGGGTGTGCCGAAGACAGCAACAAAAGAGGAAATAAAGAAAGCCTACAGGAAACAGGCCCTGAAATATCATCCCGATAAGAACCCCGGTGATAAGAAAGCTGAAGAAAACTTCAAGGAAGCTGCCGAAGCATACGAGATACTCAGTAACGATGAGAAAAAAGCCCGGTACGATCGTTTCGGCCATGCAGGTGTCGGAAGCGCCGCTTCAGGAGGCTATTCAGGCGGCGGCATGACAATGGAAGATATCTTCTCATCGTTTGGCGATATTTTCGGAGACGCATTCGGAGGATTCGGAGGCTTTAGTTCAGCCAGAGGCCAGAGGATCAGTAAAGGAAGCAACCTCAGGGTAAAGGTTAAGCTGAACCTCCATGAAATTGCAAATGGCACTGAAAAAAAGATAAAAGTCAATAAATATAACGTCTGCGATACATGCGGCGGAACAGGAGCTGCAAGTCCGTCGGATGTGGTGACATGCTCAACATGCCGCGGTTCGGGTCACGTTACAAGGATAACTAACACGATGCTTGGCCAGATGCAGACATCTTCTGTTTGCCCTACTTGCGGCGGTGAAGGCAGGACTGTTACAAAAAAATGTACTTCATGCTATGGTGAAGGTATTGTTCAGAAAGAGGAAATAATAAAAATAAATATACCTGCAGGTGTTGGAAAAGGAATGCAGATGACAGTAAGCGGAAAAGGTAATGCAGCAAGAAGAGGCGGTGTTAACGGCGACCTTCTCGTAGTTATCGATGAGGAAGAACATCCTGATCTTATCCGTGAAGGGAATGATCTTATCTATAATCTTTTTGTAAGCATACCGGATGCTGTTCTCGGGACTCATGTTGAGGTTCCTGCTGTGGACTCGAATGTTAAAATCAAAATTGAACCCGGAACACAACCTGGAAAAATCCTGCGCCTGAGAGGAAAAGGACTTCCTGAAGTAAATGGCTACGGCAAAGGAGATCTTCTTGTTAATGTGAACGTCTGGATTCCTAAAAACCTGAACCGTGAGGAAATGAAAGCTTTTGAGAAATTCAGGGAATCCCCGGCATTCACTCCCGATCCCGATAAGAATGATAAGGGATTCTTTGAAAGAATGAAGGGATACTTCGAATAGCTCCATACTCACATATTAAAGCCATAATGATCTGAAAATCATCTTCAAGTCATAATTACCGGGATTTCTGAACTTTCCTTATATTTACACATCATTTTAAAATAAATCCCTTATGGCTCTTTTTGAAGCAAGGAATGTCTCTAAACAATTCGTTAATCATCTTGCCCTTGATAATGTGAGCGTTTCAGTTCCTGAAAAATGTATTTACGGATTATTGGGTCCGAATGGAGCAGGAAAAACAACACTTATCAGGATAATCAATCAGATCACCGGCCCCGATTCTGGTGAACTCTTCCTTAATGGGAAAAAATTGGCTATCAATGATGTACAGGCAATCGGCTACCTGCCCGAGGAAAGAGGCCTATACAAAAAAATGAAGGTCGGCGAGCAGGCTTTATATTTTGCACAGCTTAAGGGTCTTCCGAAAGCCGAAGCAATGAGAAGGCTTAAATACTGGTTTAAAAAACTCGAAATTGTAGACTGGTGGGGTAAGAAAGTAGAAGAGCTCTCAAAGGGTATGCAACAGAAAGTTCAATTCATTACTACAGTTCTGCATGAACCTAAGCTGCTGATTTTCGACGAACCATTCTCAGGGTTCGATCCGGTAAATGCAAACATTATAAAAAATGAAATCCTCTTTCTCAGGGAAAGGGGAGCCACTATAATTTTCTCTACTCATAACATGGCTTCAGTTGAGGAACTCTGTGATAATATTACGTTAATTGACAAAGGTAAAGCCATACTCGAGGGAAGCGTTGACGAAATAAGAAGACAATGGGCCGGGAATGAGTACGATCTTGTTTTTGACGGACAGGTACAGATGGACGGAAACGGTTTGTACAATGTTATAAAACAGGAATCTGAAAATAATAAGAGCTTCATAAGGTTGAGAACAACAGATAAAATCAAACCAAATGAACTGCTCCAGAGCCTGATGCACACAGGCAACATTATATCTTTCAATCCTGCCCTGCCTTCGATGAATGATATTTTCATCAGGGTAGTTGAGTCAAAAAACTAACCTTTATACCAGGAAAAATGAACAAAATATCAGTCATAATTAAAAGAGAGTATTTGACAAGGGTCAGGAAGAAATCATTCATAGTAATGACAATCCTTGCTCCCATACTAATGGCTGCTCTTATAATATTGCCTACTTACCTTATGATGGATGAAGGCGGTGATTTCAAGAAAATTGCTGTGGTTGAGGATGGATCTGATCTCTTCAGGGGAGTTCTGAAAGACAGGGATGACATAGATTTTGAATATATAGAGGGCAAATCATTCGATGAGCTTAAATCATCTCTGAATACATCTGATTATTACGGGATCCTATGGATTTCTCCTGAAATTGTGAATACACCTAATGCTGTAAAGCTTATTTCAAAGAAGCAGCCCCCTATGAGCCTTCTTGAAAATATTGAAGGTACACTGAAAAAAGAGATCGAAAGACAGAAATTGCTTGCCTTCAAAATCGACAGCCTCGATGATATTATGAAAGCAGTTGAAACAAAAGTTTCAATACAAACAAGTACAATCGATACAACCGGGCAAGAAAAAAAGACAAGCACAGGAATTTCAATGATTCTCACTTACGGCCTTGGTTTTTTGATGTATATGCTGATATTCATCTTCGGTTCACAGGTTATGAGAGGTGTAATTGAAGAAAAAACAAGCAGGGTTGTTGAGGTAATAATCTCATCTGTAAAACCATATCAGCTTATGATGGGTAAGATTCTTGGGATCGCACTCGTTGGCCTCACTCAGTTCCTGATCTGGATTTTACTTATGTCTGCAACTGTTATGGTTGTGAAGAACAATATTATGAAAGACAAGGATATTACAACCATAACACAGAACATTCCGTCTAATGTGATGAATAGTAATCTGCCTGACAGTGTGACAACTCCTGCACAGGCTTCTCCCGATATGATCAAATACACTGAGGTTTTCGAAAGTGCAATGAACCAGCCCTGGGGCTTGATTATATTCTCATTCATATTTTTCTTCATAACAGGATATCTTCTTTACTCATCAATCTTTGCAGCAATCGGTTCGGCAGTTGATAATGAAACAGAAACCCAGCAGTTTATGCTGCCTGTTACGATTCCAATAATTCTGGCGCTTATGGTTGCAATGGGAACAATGTCGAATCCGGAAAGCCCGCTTGCTTTCTGGTTCTCAATAATTCCCCTCACCTCTCCTATTGTAATGATGGCGCGTATTCCTTTCGGCGTACCTGTATGGCAGCTCGCTCTTTCAATGATCCTCATGCTGGGTACATTCCTCGCTTTTGTATGGATGGGTGCAAAGGTGTACAGGATAGGTATCCTTATGTACGGCAAAAAAGCATCATGGAAAGAAATGTGGAAATGGATAATGTATAAAGGATGACAGGGGTGAAGGGGAGAATGAATGAATGATTGAATGAATGAATGATTGATTGAATGAATGATTGAATGAATGAATGAATAAATAAAAAACTATTCAATTTCCCCGTAGGGGATAAAGCATTGTAGAATATAAATAATGTTTTCAATTTCCCCGTAGGGGATAAAGCATTGTAGAATATAAAAATGTTTTCAATTTCCCCGTAGGGGATAAAGCATTGTAGAATATAAATAATGTTTTCAATTTCCCCGTAGGGGATCAAGCATTGTAGAAAATAAAAATGTTTCAATTTCCCCGCAGGGGATAAAGCATTGTAGCCATGTCAAAAATCCTTGTAATAGATGATGAGCGTGCAATAAGAAACACCCTCAAGGACGTACTCGAATATGAGAAACACGAGGTCGACCTTGCAGAGGATGGTCCAAAAGGCCTGGAGCTTTTTGCTTCAAACTCTTACGATATTGTATTATGCGATATCAAGATGGCGAAAATGGATGGAATTGAGGTTCTATCGAGGATAACCGAAGCTTCAAGGGATATTCCTGTTGTAATGATATCAGGTCATGGGAATATCGACACTGCCGTGGAATCAATAAAAAAAGGCGCTTATGATTTTCTTGAGAAACCTCTTGACCTTAACAGGCTTCTCATAACAATTCGTAATGCACTCGATAAATCCACTCTTATCATACAGACCCAGGTGCTGAAGAACAAAGTGAGCAAGATGTACGAGATCGTGGGAGAATCAGAGGCAATAAGGCAGGTAAAACAGATGATCGACAGGGTGGCTCCCACCGAGGCAAGAGTGCTTATAACAGGATCAAACGGCACGGGTAAAGAACTTGTGGCACATCAGATCCATGAGAAAAGCCCACGCGCCAAAGGTCCCTTTGTAGAGGTAAACTGTGCAGCTATACCTTCAGAATTGATAGAAAGTGAACTTTTCGGTCATGAGAAAGGTTCCTTCACCTCTGCAATCAAGCAGAGAATAGGCAAATTTGAACAGGCTAATGGCGGTACTCTTTTCCTCGATGAAATAGGTGATATGAGCTTATCTGCCCAGGCAAAAGTTCTTCGTGCATTGCAGGAAAATAAAATAAGCAGAGTTGGTTCAGATAAGGATATTCATGTAAATGTCAGGGTAGTAGCTGCAACTAACAAAAACATCAAAAAGGAAATTGAAAGTAACAACTTCAGGGAAGATCTTTATCACCGTATAAGTGTAATACTCATTCATGTTCCTTCCCTCAATGAACGGGCTGAGGATATCCCGATCCTTGCAGACCATTTCAATTCGCTTATATGCGGTGAATATGGCATGAGCAGAAAAACTATCACTAAAGATGCAATAAGCGAGCTGCAGAAAATTCAATGGACGGGTAATATCAGAGAATTCAGGAATGTGCTTGAGAGACTTATTATTCTCTGCCCTAATGAAATAACAGGAAAAGATGTTCTTACCTATGCAATTCCTGTTTCAAATGCCTGATTATGTAAATATCTGATTATCAATATGTTACGTATTGAGAAAGATAATCTTGGTGAAAAGCAGATCCCATACGATGCGCTCTATGGAATTCATGCTGCCAGAGCAAGAGAGAATTTTCCCGATATTACTCCTTTCCCGCCTGAATGGTATAAAGCTGTTGGCTTAACAAAGCTCGCCTGCTACAGGACTTACCGTTCTTTCAGAAATGCTGCAACCACAAGACTAGGCCCGGATCTTCCTTTCAGGATCATCTCCGATGAGATACTCGATGCCATGATACTGTCGGCAGAAGAAGTATCCAGGGGTAAATATTTCGATCAGTTTATTGTACCAGCAGTTCAGGGAGGGGCAGGTACAAGTATAAACATGAACATCAATGAAATAATAGCAAATGCATCACTTATAAAGACAGGTAACAAGCCGGGAGAATATAATATTATCGATCCAACCGAACACGCAAATATCTATCAGTCAACAAATGACGTGATTCCGACTTCGCTCGTCGTTGCTGTTATGTATCTTGTTCAGGAGCTTGAAAACAAGATCAATGCTTTGCGACAGGCTATTGAGGGACTTGAAAGGAAGCACAGGCAGGATCTTCGGCCCGGGTATACACAGATGCAGGAAGCTGTACCATCCTCTTTCGGTATATTATTCAGCTCCTACAATGATGCCTTATCACGCGACTGGTGGAGAGTGTCAAAGATTTCTGAAAGGATAAAACAGGTAAATCTGGGCGGAGGTGCAATCGGTACAGGCCTTGCACAACCGAGATACTTTATAATGGAGATTGTGCCTGCTCTCAGGAATATTACGGGACTGCCCCTGGCTCATAGCGAAAACATGCCCGATACAACATCGAATCTCGACAGGTGGGTGGAGCTTCATGCAATACTGAAAGCCAATGCTGTTAATCTTGAAAAAATATCCTCAGATATAAGATTGCTTGCTTCAGATGTTGTTATGAGAAAGACTGTCAGTATTCCTGCAGTACAGGTCGGAAGCTCTATTATGCCCGGGAAGGTCAATCCTGTCGTACCTGAATTTGTAATTTCATGCGCACATAAGGTTTATTCAAATGATCAGCTTGTAAGTTCATTATCTGCACTTGGAACACTGGAGCTTAACGCATATCTTCCAATAATAGGCTATTCAGTAATAGAAAGTATACGGTTACTGACTGCCTGTTGCGATACTCTTCTTAACAATTTCTTCAACGGGCTTGAAATAAATCAATCAGTCTCATACACGAATCTGATATACAGCGCTTCAATTACGACAGCTCTTGTACCATATATTGGTTACCATAAGGCCTCTGAAGCTGCAATTCTAATGAAAGAGAGATCTCTCAGTATTTTTGAGGTCAATAAAATACTGGATCTTGTTGCAGAAGAAAAGCTCAGCATTATTCTGTCTCCGGGCAATCTACTTAAGCTCGGCTTCTCAATTGAGGATCTTTGAGCACAGATTGCCTGAACACAGACTGATTTCTTCAATATTGTTAATTTTGCAGTAAAATTATCGCGATGTCAAAAGGGAGAGAATCCAAGCCTCATATTGGTATATATGGCAGGAGAAATAATGGGAAAAGCAGCCTCATAAACTGCCTTGCAAACCAGGATATTGCAATCGTTTCGGAAAAGCCCGGCACAACAACTGACCCTGTTAAAAAATCATTTGAGATTACAGATTTCGGACCCGTGATACTTGTAGACACTGCAGGTATCGATGATTCAGGTGAGATTGGAAGCAAACGTGTTGAGAGAACAAACAGAACTCTTGATATAATAGATCTGGCACTGTTAGTAATTGCCGGGAATGCCTGGGGCGATTACGAGAATGATCTTGTAAACAGGTTCAGGGAAAAAGATATTCCATTCCTTATAATTCATAATAAATCAGATATTCTGAGACCAGAGCCGGGTTTCACAAATAATGTTCTTGCTTTAACAGGGGTTCAGCTTGTGGAGTTCTCCTGCATCGACAAAAGAAATTATGAAGTACTGATATCGCTTATACGCGAGGCAATTCCCGAGCATTCATGGAAGTATAATTCCTTATTAGGCGACCTGATCAAATATGGTGATATTGTTTTGCTTATCACCCCGATTGATGTTGAAGCACCAGCCGGAAGACTCATTCTTCCCCAGATTCAGGCAATCAGGGATATAATTGATAATGATGCTGTTGCAATTGTGCTCAAAGAAAGGGAAGTCGATTCTTTTCTTAAAAAAACAGGGATTAAGCCTGCTCTTGCAATAACAGATTCGCAGGTTTTCACAAAAGCCGATGCCTCTGTTCCTGCAGATGTTCCATTGACAAGCTTCAGCATTATGCTTGCAAGGTTTAAAGGAAATTTCGAAAAATATATTGAAGGAACACCGAAAATCTCAGAACTTAAAGATGGTGATCGTGTATTGCTCCTTGAATCCTGCAGTCACCACGTTTCCTGTGATGATATTGGAAGAGTAAAGATCCCCCGGTGGCTGACTAACTTCACCGGAAAGAAGCTCCGGTTCGAAGTTGTCGCAGGGCTTGATGTACTTCCACGTTCCATTCAGGAATATTCGCTTGTAATTCAATGCGGTGGATGCATGATCACAGGGAAACAGCTTCAGAACAGGCTCCGGGATGCAATAAATTCAGGCGTTCCTGTCACTAACTATGGAATGGCAATAGCTTACGTTCAGGGAATCTACAACAGGGCTGTTGAGCCATTCGTTAAAGCTGCAAAAAAACCTGATGATTATTTATAGTCAATATTTTGTCCTGATTCCTGGTTTAGAATCTGAAATATATAAATGGCAATGTTTCTGTAAACCTCATTTGAAACAGGAGGATTGCAATTATCATTATAGCTGCCATCTGTACAGGAACCGGTATTCTAATAAATAAACCCCTGTACGATTCTTTAATGTTTTCAGGAAGAAAATGCATGAGATATCCAACTGCAATGAGAAGGAATACACTGCTGTAAGATATCATGACTGCACTCCAGGCGCCGGGAGAGAAGGCGTTTGTAATCTGTGAGAGGATTATCCTTACGTTCTCCAGGCTGCCGGCTCTGAAAAATATCCAGCAAAAGCTTACAAAATGAAAAGTAAGGATCACTGCTAACGCATGCCTGATTTTGCTTTTAGAGGGTTCGGCAAAAAACGACCTGAATAATCTCTCAATAACAAGACCTACCCCGTGAAGAAAACCCCATATAATAAAAAGAAGGCTTGCTCCATGCCATAACCCGCCAAGGATCATTGTTACCAGAAGATTTAAATATGTACGGATTTTCCCCTTCCTGTTGCCTCCCAGTGGAATGTACAGATAATCTTTGAGCCATCTTGAAAGTGAGATATGCCAACGTTTCCAGAAATCAGACGGACAATCGGCTTTGTAAGGAGAATTAAAGTTAAGCGGAAGCCTGAAGCCGAATAAAAGACCAAGTCCGATTGCAATATCAGTATACCCGGAAAAATCACAATAGATCTGAAGGCCATAGCCATAAACAGCCATCAGGTTCTCGAATCCCGAATACATTGAAGGTGCATCAAATACCCTGTCAATAAAGTTTACAGCAATGAAATCAGATATTATTATTTTCTTAATAAGCCCTTTACTTATTAGAAAAAGAGCGTGGCTGAATTCGCGCTTCTCAAGATGGTAGGGAACATAGATCTGTGGAATAAATTCAGAGGCTCTGACAATCGGGCCGGCAACAAGCTGTGGAAAAAAGGAAACAAAAAATCCGAAATCAAGTATGTTTCTGACAGGTTCAATCTTACCCCGGTAAACATCGATTGTGTAGCTCAATGACTGGAAAGTGAAAAAAGATATTCCCACCGGAAGAACTATACTGCTGATACTAAAAGATGATCCGAACCAGGAATTCGAAAGCTCAGCAAGCATATCGTATACCCTGAAATCTGTATCCAATAGATTGTTAAGAGTGGCGATTATAAACCCTGTATATTTGAAATAAGCAAGGATACCCAGATTTGATATGATACTAAGAAGTATAAAGAGTTTTTTCACAGGTTTCTTATCCGAAGTTCCAATGATAAGTCCGCTTAGATAATCGATGCAAGTCACAAGTATCAGAAGGAAAAGAAACAACCCTCCCGATTTATAATAAAAGAAGAGACTGACAAGAAAAAGATAGAAATTCCTCAGGAACAGCTTTTTGTATATCATGCTGTACACTCCGAGAACAATAAGCATGAAAAACCAGAAGGATGCAGTAGTAAATATCATCGGCTTGCCGGGATCATAGCCCAGAACTTCTGAAAGCAATTTCTCCCCTGTGCTCTTAACAGTACCGGGCGTGGTTATAACAGCCTGGTTTTTTCTTATCTCATTCACTTTATCATCACTGAACGTCGCTTTATTTTGTCCTGATTTGAACAGAGTAGCTGTAAGCAGACTTGCAAGCGTGTCAGCCCCTTCGTATGTAAGATGAACAAGATCCTTCTGAGCCAGCGGAGGAACTTTCTCCGACCATCTGATGACAGAGAATTTCCCGCCCATGTACTTCCATGAATCCCAGAACATTACGCCTTCCAGTTCTGAGGCTTCTTTCTGTGCCCTGATTATTGAAGGAATATTTGGGAACGACAATAAGCTGTCACCTTTTTGTGCGGCCATATCAGTGATGCCAACTACGAGTATTTCAGAATGTGGTGCGACCTCTCTTATCAGTGTAAGCTGCCTTTCCAGCCCCTTCCTGTAATATGAATAATCATTCCGTACATTCCGCACAACATTAAGCCCGTATTGAAGTACTATCATCCCTGGTTTCAGCCTTGCGTACGATTCCTTAAGATTATTCTTATCGACCATTGTGAATTCGAGTCCGGCGCTCCCTCTCTGCGGAATGTTGTCAACAACAACTCCTTTGCTGCTCTCGATACTGATACCATATATGTCGGGGCTGGTCACCCCGGAAAACTCAACTGTAACTTCTTCTGGATCGTTGAGAGCGCATGTGAATTCATTTATCTGATTTCCGGCAGAAAGTGTATCTGTACAAATAAGGGTACCGTCACCGAGAACATTGACAGTAACAAGTCCTTCCCCCTGCCTGTAAAAGATGCGCAACTTTTCATAAACAGAAGAAAGACTGTCGGCCATTCTTGAAGGTTTGATTTTTACAAAGGCTTTTTCAGGAACCTGTGTCACCGTTCTTTCGGGCAAATACCTGCAGATTGCCATGAAAGGTCCAAACAGCCTGTGTGATATCTCTTTGTTATGATAAGAGAGATAATTATATTTTATCCAGTTTGGCGAAGATCTCAGCCAGAACGTTTTTGTGTACATAACAGGCATAACAGGTAGGAAAAGCCCGGGACCGGTACCCCCCGAAAACCTTCGGAAGTAATTCCTGAGCCAGGAAGTCATCCTGTCGCCCTCAATCTGTGAATCGCCGTAATATAATATACGTGTCTGCCTTCCGGCATCAGACAATGAATCCAGGAAAGTTTCAATATGACTTTCCTCCTTTAAATTAATGCTGTCAGTTATATCAATAGCCCTATGAGCTTTCAGAACAGAATCATTCTCAACTGTTGAATTCTCAATTGATGCTTTCCTTAAAGTATCAGATGAAGGAGTATAACTCTCTGATATTAAGCCCGGAATAAATTCGCTTACCGAAGGGAAGAATTCCTTTACAGGAAGAATATAATGAAAGCCCGTGAAACAAACCAGGAAGATCAGTAAAATGAAAAATGACCTTAAAGGACGCATATATTGGAAAAAGTCAGCTCTTCTTCCTAATCTTAAGTTTCTGCCCAACCATAATCTTTGAAGCATCGGAGATGCCATTCAGGGTCAAAACATCTGTCGCAGTGACATTTTCATACATTTTTACAATGTCCCAGATTGTATCGCCTCTCTGGACTGTATAAACCTCATAATCGCCCTCGGTTTTACCTGTTGATGCTGTTTTGACTGGTTTGGCAGTCACTGTATTTACCGGAACAGTTTTCCCTGCCATTGCCTGCTTTTCAGCAAATGTCATGCTGTTTACCCGCGTAAAATACTCCGATTTTGAGGGATCAACGTAGATGACAAGTTTCTGTCCGGCCCTGATTGTATTCCTGTAGATGTTATTCCAGTATTTCAGATCTGAAAGTGACACTCTGTACCACTCTGATATGAAACCGAGATTATCGCCGGATTTGACAGTATATGTCAGTCGTGTTTTTCCTGTCACTGTAGGTGAATAGGAGCTTTTTACAGGATCATCTATCCGGGTTGTTTTTGAAAGATAAGTTTCAGCTTTATAGTTTCTTATTGTATCGCTAAGATCAATGAAATCGCCAACATGCGACATTGGAAGAGTCAGAGACTGTGGTTTTGACGAACCAGGAACCAAACCGGTACGGTATTGAGGATTTAACGCTCTCAATTCACCAAGTGGTATGCCCATTACTCCTGAAATCTGACTTAGATGGATGTCTTTATGAACGACAATTGTATCTGTTGCAGCAGGAATATTAAGCGGTAAAGGCAGTATTCCATGTTCAGCAAAATAATTAACACCATATACTGCAGCAACATATTGCGGAAGATATCCTCTCGTTTCCCTTGGAAGCCTGTAATAAATACCCCAGTAATCCTTTTTGTTACCTGACCTTCTGATTGCCTTGTTTACATTTCCAGGTCCGCAGTTGTATGCAGCGATCACCAGTCCCCAGTCATTGAAAATATTGTACATATCTCTGAGATACCTGGCAGCCGCATGAGTTGCCCTTACAGGATCGCGCCTTTCATCAACAACCGAGTTAATAGTAAGACCATATAACCTGCCTGTGCTATACATGAACTGCCATAATCCGGTTGCGCCCATTCTTGAAACAGCATTCGGATTAAGTGCGGATTCTATTACAGCAAGGTACTTAAGCTCGGCCGGGAGACCGTACGAATCGAATATATCTTCTATCATCGGGAAATAGTAGTCAGTTAATCCAAGAACTGCTGCAAATTTTTCTCTCTGCCTTATTGTGTAAACATGAATATGATTCCTTATAATATTATTATATGGAAGTTGAATTATTGAGTTTATCTTTCTTAATCTTTTTTCATAAATCGAATCAGGATATTCAATTCCGATACTATCATTTTTGAAATTATGGTTTTTTATTGAAAGCTGAACATACCATGAACTTGCAAGGCTATCGAGATCACGCGTAATTCTTTCGACAGAATTATCTGAATTTATTATAAGTGTATCAGGCTTTTCAACTGCAGCATTTAACAGTATCACCGGGAAAAGGAAGATTATAAGAAATGAGGCAAATCTCATAAGAGTTTTTAAGAGTTAAAAGTTAAACATAAGACTCACATTAATTCCTGCTACGATGTATCCACCAGGTTGTTCGAACCTGATTGGCATCACTGAAACATCGAGATTTTCACTCACATCATAGTTAAAGAGGCTGGCATCGACATTCGCATCAAGAATTGTAACTATGTACCATGCACCCAGACCTATAAAAGACAGATCACGATACTGTTTGTAATACTTTGTCAGCCTGTCAAGCTCATCCTTATAATGTGAATAGCTCTGAGGATTTTTGATCTCGTCGAACATCGCCGGATCGATCGTTTGTGCATTCTTCAATTTAAGGTAACTGGCAGTTTCAGGGTTCTCATCAGTAAGATCATTGAATGCCTTCATGTATAATCTGAAATTCGATGAGTTTTGCTTTGCTGCATACATCATACCGCCAAATCCTGCATAGACAAGTGGAATTTTCCAGTATTTCCTGTTATATACCTGTCCAAGACCGGGTAATGCTGCAGCAAGCATTGTTGCTTTAACAGAAGACGGAACAAATTTATGTTTTACATGTTTTTCAAGATGAACCGAATCCTGTGAGAATGCAAATTGCTCAATGCAAACAAATTGCAAAAGCACAATAATCGATATCTGAATGAATGTCTTCAAAACAGTGAGTGTACAAAGCTATGGCTTCGTACATAATAACGGCCGGTAAAGATAATTATTTTAGGGAGTAAGGCGGTCGAAAACACCTAAAATACGCTCCATTTCCTCTGTATTTTCAAATGGAATCACGATTTTCCCCTTACCGTTTTCATTTATCCTGAAATTGACTTTTGAAGAAAATATCTTGTTAAGATGATCAGAAAGTTTTGAATAATCGTCATTAAGTTTCTTTTTTCTTTCCGATTTTGTTTCATCCCTGCCCTGTTCAGTTTGTGCCTGTCTTACAAGATCCTCAGCCTGCCTGACCGACAGTCCGCCATCGATAATACTGTAGTAAATGCCGATTTGTTTTTTTGGGTCTTCAACAGTAATGAGAGCACGGGCATGCCCCATCATAAGTTGCTTATTTCTTATTCCAAGTTGAATTTCAGCGGGTAATTTTAACAATCTCAGATAATTGGCAACAGTTGATCTTTGTTTACCTACTCTGTCGCTTAATTGCTCCTGTGTAAGACGACACTCCTCAATTAGTCTCTGGAAGCTTATTGCTACTTCAACAGCATCAAGGTCCTCACGCTGAATGTTTTCAACAAGCGCAAGTTCAAGCATTGCCTGGTCATCTGCAGTCCTTACATAAGCTGGAACAAGAGAAAGTCCTGCCAGTCTGGCCGCCCTGAGCCTTCTCTCACCGGCTATAAGCTGGTATCTTCCCGGAGATACCTCTCTTACTGTCAGTGGCTGAACAATGCCAAGCTTTCTTATTGATGTTGCCAGTTCCTCAAGAGCCTGTTCATCAAAATTTGTTCTTGGTTGAAACGGATTTGCTTCTATCGAATCAACAGAAATATTCAGATTGGCTTCTACCTTCTTTTCAAGAACCTCTTTTTCAACGCCATCAATTAATGCACCCAATCCTCTGCCAAGTGCGTTTTTCTTTGTCATATTCATTGCTCTTTCCGTTTTTTAATTGGAAGTACTCAGTTTTTCGATGCGGCGGTTGCAACCTGCTTTTCAATCAGTTCTTTTGCAAGGCTCAGATAATTCACAGTACCTCTCGACTCGGCATCATAAAGTATAGCAGGCTGACCGAAGCTGGGCGCTTCAGACAGCTTGATATTTCTCTGTATAACAGTTTTGAATACCATCTGCTGGAAGTGCTTATTCACTTCATCCATAACCTGGTTCGATAGCCTTAATCTTGCATCGTACATAGTCAGAAGAAAGCCTTCAATTACAAGATCTTTATTCAGGTTATTCTGTATAATTTTGATTGTATTCAGGAGCTTGCCAAGTCCTTCGAGTGCAAAATATTCACATTGTACCGGAATAATTACAGAATCTGATGCAGTAAGCGCATTCACTGTGAGCAGACCTAATGAAGGCGAACAATCAATCAGAATGTAATCATAACTCCCGTTAAGCCTGCTTATAACTCCTTTCAGAATCTTTTCCCTCTCAGGTCTTTCAAGCATTTCAATCTCAGCGCCTACAAGGTCTATATTTGACGGCATGATTGCAAGATTATCAATTCCGCATGTCATTAAGGCCTCGGATGGATCTTTGCCGTCAATCAGGCAATCGTATATTGTACATTTTATCTGACGAACATCGATCCCTATACCGGATGTCGCGTTTGCCTGAGGATCGGCATCTATAATCAGAACTTTTTTCTCAAGAGCGGCAAGGCTTGCAGCCAGGTTAATTGCAGTTGTTGTCTTGCCGACGCCCCCCTTCTGATTAGCTATTGAAATAATCCTTCCCATCTTCCTTTATAATTTGGTTATTATGCGAGCTCCAAATTTAATATATCTGAAAAACGTCCACAGACAGTCAATGATGTAATTTTAAACATTCCGGCTGCGGTTTTCAACAGGTTATTAACATTTGCAATGATGCTGAAATTTTATTTACATCTTTGACATGTCTCATAAAAACATGAAGCAGCAAATAAATAACGGGTATCTTGTAATTGTAAACCCGAATGCAGGCAAAGGCCTTGGCGAGAAAGACTGGAAAAAGATCTCTTCACTCCTGAAGAATGAAGGAATACATTTCGTTGAAAAGTTCACAGAAAAGAAAGGGCATGCTATAAGGCTTGCGGCTGAAGGCGTAAATTCAGGATTCAGAAGGATAATAACAGTTGGCGGTGATGGGACTCTGAATGAAATAGTGAATGGCATATTCTTAAATTCTGTTTGCTATACACCGGAGGTTTCACTTGGGATGATCCCTGTAGGAACCGGTAATGACTGGGTAAGGATGTTCGGCATACCGGGAAATTACACTGAAGCTGTTAAAATAATAAAAGCTGATAAGACAATGCTGCATGATGCAGGTGTCGTCAGCTATTATAATGGTGACGAAAAGCAGATCAGATACTTTATTAATATAGCAGGCGTTGGGTTCGAATCTGCTGTAGTAAGAAGAACAAATAACCAGAAGGAAAAAGGCTATGGAGGCAAACTTGTTTACTTTTATAATCTTCTTGTGACACTGTCATCATACAGGAATAAAAAAGTTCTTCTTACAATTGATTCTGAACAGAAGAAGGCCCGGATTTTTTCTGTTAATGTCGGTAACGGCCGCTATTGCGGCGGTGGAATGAGGCAGACGCCAAATGCAATTCCTGATGATGGCTGGCTCGACGTCACAGTGATTAACTCAATGAGGAAATTTGAAATAATAAGAAACCTGCAGATACTTTATAACGGAAAAATTCTTGAACATCCGAAAGTAGACGGCTACAGATGCAGGAAGTTCGATATCTCATCAGAGATCCCTGTATATACAGAGGCCGACGGTGAATTTTTAGGGCATACACCCGCTGAGTTCACAGTGATACCCGGAGCTCTGAAAGTAATATATGGGGAAAGGCTTATTCCCTTAGAGTGATCTCGAATAGTTTTGGCCATCTCTTCCCGGTGACAAAAATACGTTTCCCGGCAGAATCCCAGGCAATCCCGTTAAGAACATCAGTGTCGGTTTCCTTATCGCTCTTCTTGAGCAGGCCCGTAAGATCAATATACCCTTTAACTTTGCCTGTTTCAGGATCAATCCGGGCTATCCTGTCAGTCATCCAGATATTTGCCCAGATCTCACCATTTATATATTCAAGCTCGTTAAGAGAGTCTACAATGTTGACGTCATCATATACCTCAATTCTTGATATAACTGTAAAGCTTTCGGGCTCATAAAAATACAGCACATTAGTGCCATCGCTCATCACAATTTTATTGCCAATTGTCGTGAGTCCCCAACCCTGAGTCGGATAATATATCTTGTTGATTACATTAAAACTTGCCCTGTCATAAACAAACCCGACCTTATTCTCCCATGTAACCTGGAAAATCCTGTCATTGTAAAGTGTTATTCCCTCCCCGAAAAGAGATGCATCAAGGTTATGTTGTCGGAGAACCTTCCCGGTTTCGAGCTGTACCTCCCTCAGGCTCGAACCTGTTTGCTGCCCAGTTCCCTCGTAAAGAATACCGTTATAATAAAACAGCCCCTGTGTGAAAGCATCACGGTCATGCGGATATGTATGAACAATACTATATCCGTATTTCTTTGGCGCTACATCAGAATATACAACAAGAAACCGTGTAAGAGTTGATGGTTTCTTTCCTGATTCAAATGAAGTTACTTTTAACGCCTTTTTCCCTGTACTCAATGTAAATTCAGACGGAATATTGCTCTCCCATGGTTCATTTGTCAGAGTCGAGACATGTCTGCTATCGAACATAATGACTATCGAATCCGGTTTTTTCTCAACAGAAAGAACAACCTTTACAGGTTCCCTGAGTTTAAAACCTGCATTTTCAAGAGGAGACAGTATCTTTACAACCGATCTGCTGTTCTCAATCACAGGCGCAGGTACTTTGTCCGCCTTTTCAGTACCAGATCTGCCTGAGCATGATATCATCCATGTAAGAGCAGTACCGGCAATGAATGAAATGAAAAATTTCGGGTACTCAGTTCTCATTTTCTTTTGATTTCTTTTTAAATAAACGGAAAAATCTGTTTCCTGATGATTCTAGTTTTCTCTGAGCTTCCCTCTCCTGGAGCTCAAAAGGATTAAGCATTTGCCAGATATTGCTCCATCCCGGAAATCCGCCGATATTTTTATCATCTATGTATATATCAGCATTGATCTTGCGGCTTACTGTATCTGCATCAAAAACTTCTTCAGGGTAATTCCTGTTGATTGCATAGAACTCAATACCGTTCTTTCTGCAAAAATCAACTGCCTCATCAAGCTCCCTGCCTGTTCTGAAAGTCCATAATATAAGCAGGGCGCCTTTCTTTTCAAGCTCCTTAAGGGTTTGAAATGCAAAAAGTTTCTCTTTACCGATGCCGGGATATTCATGCTCAACAATAGTTCCGTCAAAATCAACGGCTATCTTAATCCCTGAGAAGTCATTCATCAGTTGAAGTTATTTAATACAAATCTACTAATAAAAGAGAGAAGATTTTCTTAATTTTAAACCCTTCTGAACACTTCATTCTGTTAATAATGAAACATATTCCAAACCTTATAACATCCCTGAATCTTGTATCAGGATTTATTGCCGTAATTTTTGCTTCGCGCGGGGATATTATAAGTGCCTCCTGGCTGATTGTGTTTGCAATGATATTTGACTTTTTCGACGGATTCACGGCCAGGCTGCTGAAAGCCTATTCGGAAATCGGTAAAGAGCTTGACAGCCTAGCCGACCTTGTGAGCTTTGGCGTTGCGCCTGCGATGATTATCTTCCATCTTATAGGAAATTCAGTTTCATCTGATACATTGATTCTCCTTGATGAAGATCCTGTCAATTCGGTACTGTTATTTCTACCTGTTGTTATGCCTGTGTGCGCAGCTCTGAGGCTGGCTAAGTTTAATATCGATGTTTCCCAGGCTACAGTTTTCAAAGGACTCCCTACTCCTGCAAATGCAATAGGCGTTATCACGATTGTTCTGGCGGCAAATTATACAGGTTCAGAGCTGCTGAGATCATTTACAGGTTCACCACTCTGGCTTCTTGCTTACACCTTCATTCTTTCGCTGATGATGGTGATACGAATGCCCCTGCTTTCACTTAAAATCAAAAATTTCAGTTTTAAAGGTAATGAGGGAAGATATATTCTTGCGGGGATGATCGTCATCTGTTATGCAATCTCCGGTTTAATCGTACTTCCGCTTATCATACCGCTATATATTATAGCTTCAGTAATTCACTTCCGGATCATTAAGGCTGAGTGAATCACATTTCCCCGGGAAACTTCTTTTCATAAGCATCCAGGGCAATTTTGACAGCTGCCCAGACAATGGCTATAAAGGCGGGCCACAAAAGATACATTATTATTCCTGTAATATACATCCCGATAATTTTTTTGTTTTTATACTCCAATACTGAATACCCCGGTTTTTTAATACTTGTGCCCGGCGCTATCAAGTTCGTCAACTGTTATCTTTTTATTTGTAAGTGCATTCCATGCATAAGTTATATATGCAATTATAAACGGAACAGTGAAGGAAACGAACATCATTGTCTTCAGTGTGAATTGACTGGACGAAGCATTCATTATAGTCAGGGAGCTGTTTATATCGTGAACCGAAGGATAAAAAGCTGTTTCGTTGAAACCTGCAACAAGAAACAGGGCCATGACAGCAAGGAACGTTCCTGCACCTGAATACCAGATACCCTTTATGCTTTTGCGGAAAGCCGCAATGGCAATGCCATAAAGAACACCTGCTACTCCTGCCAGAAAAGGTAAAAGTGCAAAAGGCATCTGAAGAAAGCTGTTAAGGTATTTATGACTTTCTGCTGTAAGCAATCCCGTGCCTGTATCTGTTGTCACACCATCGGATAGAACAAGAGTGATGATGAAGAAAAGGAAGAAAACAAGAAAAATGATACTATTCATAATTATCCTCCGTGATGCCCTGTTTCTTAAATCTTCACTTTCAACCGTATTCATAAGGAAGAGAAGTCCATTTACGCGTGCAAGGAATAAAACAGCAAAGCCGAGAGCAAGGTTTCTTACGTTACCCAGCGCCTCCAGGCCGCGTAGTGTATTATGCCACTGAACCTTATTCATATCGTCGAGGCTGAAATCAGCGCCGGTAAAGAATGTACCAACAGCCACACCTATCAGGAAAGGACCGGCTGAACCATTTATCAAAAGAAATATCTCAAAAGTCTTCTTCCCAACAACGTTACCTGCTTTCATCCTGTATTCATAAGATACAGCCTGAATTATAAAACAAAACAGTATAACAGTCCACAGCCAGTATGCACCACCGAAGCTTGTCGCATAAAAAAGCGGGAATGAGGCGAAAAAAGTTCCTCCGAATACAACAAGAGTTGTGAAGGTGAATTCCCATTTTCTGCCAAGCGCATTTACAATCATAGTCCTCTCCGGCTCATCTGAAGGAAGCGAAAAGATCATTGACTGACCGCCCTGTACGAACATAAGAAAAACGAGTATGCCTGCAAGCGCTGCGATTATAACCCACCAGTACTGCTGTAAAAACATATATGATATTAACTGTGTCATCTTTATACCTCCTCAGTTTTAGGTCCTTTCCTTATAGCTTTGATCATTATTGATATTTCAGATATCAGCAATAATGTAAAAAGAAAAGCAAAAAGAATGAAAGTTGTGATAACGGAACCTGTCTTAAGCTGCGAGACTCCTGAATCGACAGACATCAGATCCTGAATTATCCAGGGCTGCCTGCCCATTTCTGTAACAACCCATCCGAGCTCTGAGGCAATATAAGGCAATGGGATCGAGAAAACGCAGACCCAGAGGAACCAGCGGTTTTTTAATAGCGTCCCCTTGAAAAGGAAGAATAATGCAAGTACAAAAAGAAGAATAAAGAAAAAACCAAGAATGACCATCAGGTGGAATGAATAGAATGAAGCGCTCACGTTTGGCATTGCATCCTCCGGTTTAGATAGAGATGAATACCCGAAATATTTAAAATAATTTTCCTGGAAAGTATCCGAAGAAAGTCTTGAACCGATGTCTTTCATACCTTCTTTATCGCCCGCTTTTTTTGCCTGCTGATAATCTGTCAACAGCCTGCGGGCAGTTGAACCTCTTTCCATTTTCGAGGAAACTGGTGTTATTCCCTTCTCAGCATTGCCATAAATATGATCCCTGAGCCCTGGAACATACGTGTCCCTGTCGCCACCTGTCATGAAAGATAACAACCCGGGGATATGTATCTCAAAAGCAAAGCTTTTCACATCCTCATCCCCCATTTTTTCACCTGAATCCTTAAGGATGCCGAAAGCTGTAAGACCGGCATTTGTCTTTCCGTCATAAAGCGCTTCCATTGCAGAAAACTTCACAGGTTGAACACGTGAAAGCGTCCTCGCTGAAACATCACCTGTATAAGCAACCATCAACGATGACAGTAGTCCGAATACAGAGGCCACAAGTATACTTTTTGTTGCAAGCCGTTTTTCGCGTGACTTAATAAGGAACCATGCGCTTACGCAGAGCACGAACATTGATGACAGCAGAAAACCCGATGATGTTGCATGCAGAAAGTTATCAATTGCTACAGGGTTAAATACGACTTCACCGAAACTAACCATTTCATTCCTTGCTGTCTCCGGATTGAAAGCCATGCCGACAGGGTTCTGCATCCAGGCATTTGCAATGAGTATCCATATTGCTGATATTCCTGCACCGATTGCCACAAGCCAGGTTGATAACAAATGGAATCTTTTGCTCACCTTTTCCCAACCAAAGAACATAACTGCAACGAAAGTAGCTTCCAGGAAAAATGCGAGAATTCCTTCAATTGCAAGCGGTGCACCGAAAATATCGCCTACGAACCATGAATAATTTGACCAGTTTGTCCCGAATTCAAATTCGAGGATTATTCCAGTCGCAACACTTATTGCAAAATTGATCCCGAATAATGTCATCCAGAACCGCGTAATCCGTTTCCATTCCTCCTTTCCGGTTTTATAGTAGATTGTCTCCATTATCGCAAGAATGAAAGACAATCCGAGAACAAGCGGAACGAATAGCCAGTGATAAGCGGCTGTAAGTGCAAATTGCCCCCGCGACCATCCAACGAGAGCAGGATCTACATTCTCAATCATTTTATTTTGTCTGATTAATTAATTGCTCCATAACATAGTTGCTCTTTTCCTCTTCTGATTTAAACCTGCTTCCGAGGAAATCAGGAAAAAAGAACAACTTCAGAACTGCAAAAATTATGAATAGCTTGATTATTATTATTATCCATACCTTCCTGCCCCACCATGACATGTTCCTGAAACCTTCAGAATAAAATCTCCACAAGCTTGTTAATCGCGATTTCAAAAATTCCATACAAATTATTATTGCTCTGATGATCCCTTCATCTCATCCGTGATATGTATGTACTTTGTGCCGATCTCTTCATTCGAGAGACCTGATGTAACTTTTTGTACAACCTTGAAATTATAGAAAAACTCGCGGGCGAACACACGTAATACTGTATAAGCCGGAATCCCCAGTATCATACCCGGTACTCCTGCTGCAAAACCCGCTGCAAGCACAACAATGAATATTTCAAGAGGATGAGCTTTTACGCTGTTTGAAAAAATAAGAGGCTGGAATACAACATTATCAATTGTATGAGTTATTGCTTCAACAATTATCATGTTTATAACTAGAGGTACAACAACTGTATGAAAGTCCATATTAATATGTGATGCAACCCCCATTATGATTGCAATAAATAACCCGAGCCAGGGTCCTACATACGGTATAACATTGAGAATCCCGAGGATCAGGCCCATAACGACAGCCTGCTGAAACTCTATTCCCACGATAGTCATTCCTATTGTTATAAGGATCATTATGCATGTGCTCTGTATAACTATCCCTATGAAATATCTTGTTAGCAGGCTCTTTATCGAATTAAGAGCACGGTTCACATTTTCAACATATTTGTCAGGCACCCATATAAGGATAGACTCAAAAAACAACCTGTTATCCTTCAGAAAAAAGAACGAGATAAAAGTTACTGAAAAGGCAGCGATTACAATATTCCCGATTATTCCGACTGCAGATCCGATATAATTTCTTATAACATTAATACTCAACACATTGGACACCTGATCCATTATGTATGATTTTAATGAAAGACGATCACCGAGATCCTTATTGAGTGACCTGAACAGGTTTTCAACCTTGTTTATCGGGTCATCAATAAGTGCAACAAGCTTCTCGCTTTCAATCGATGAAAAGTATGATATCTGCTGGCTGATTAACGGAATAAATGTTTTAAAGAACAGGATGATGAGCATCCAGATAAAAATAATCGTAAACAGCGCAGCCAGTGACCTTGGAAATCTCCAGTTCCTGATCCTTATTCTGCAAAAGAGCTCAACAAGTGGCCGGCCCATTATTGACAATACTCCGGCAATCAGTATATAGACTACAATACTCCTGAAAAACCAGAATAGTAATATAAATAAAACACTCCCGACAAATATCAGTATGTTCCTGAAGGTAGTATTCATGCAGTTAGTTCTAAATACAAATCTACTTTAAAAAAACGTGATTTCCTATGAAGAAATGAAGCTGACTGTGAGGCAGGTTATAACTGTAACATGCTGTTTAGTAATTTAATATACAAATTGACGGATAAATATTGTATTTAAAAATAAATCAGGACATGTCATTTTGTCTGTTACTATATTAACAAATGCTGCCATTTTGTCTGATAAATGAATTGGAACAAAGTTTGACTAATGATTGTTGAAAATACAAACAGATGTTAAACTTAAATAAATAGGAGGATTTAGCCATGTTACCATCAATTACAAGAAGCACATTCAGACCGTTCTTTCCAAGTTTGTTTGACGATGATTTCTTCTCATCTGTTCCGGCAGGCAGAATGAATACACACATGCCCGCTGTGAATATAAGGGAAGATGAAAAGAATTATTTCCTGGAGCTTGCTGTTCCCGGGATAGACAAGAAGGATCTGAAGATCGACATCGATGAGGATGTTCTTACAATTTCTTCAGAACATAAGAATGAAGTTGAAGACAAGCAGGAAGGTTATACAAGGAAAGAGTTCAGCTACTCTTCATTTGCAAGAAGCTTTTATATTCCTGAAAACGTTAACAAGGATGATATCCAGGCAAATTGCAAGGATGGAATTCTTACTGTTTCATTCCCGAAACAGGCTGAAGACAAACAGAAAATAACAAAGGAAGTTAAAATTTCGTAAGAGATAACCTGAATGAAAAAAACCCGGTCAATATGGCCGGGTTTTTTTATCTATTTACCTGTACCTGCTTCTTCAAGAAACTTTGCTGCAAATCTTTTTCCATATTCCTTTAATCCGGTTTTTTTCTCGCTCGATTCAGGAGAAAACCTGAAAGGAACATTATCCTCGAAAACATTGAGTTTAAGCATCTTCAGGTTCTCAAGGATTATCTTTGAAGCTTCACCGCTCCAGCCAAACGAACCAAATGCACCGGCAAGCTTACCCCTGTCTCTTATCGGATTTATTAATGCGAAAAGAGTATAAACGGGCAAAAGCGTGTTCTGATTTATTGTTGGTGAACCTACTATAATAGCATCTGAGCTGATGATTTTTGATTCGAGCACAGCTGGCGCAATATTTTCAATATCTATAACATCTGTTTCAATACCATCATGCTCTTTAATGCCTGATTCTATTATACCGGCGCCTTTCTTCGTAAATCCATAAGCTGAAACATAGCATATAAGTATGTTCCGTTTTCTGCATTTATCTGTTAAATGGATATAATCTTCTGAATATTTCTTTGATGTTTCAATAGCCGGGTTTATCTCCTCCCTGTGCATTGGGCCGTGACCCGGGCATATATACTCAATCTGAAGCGGGCGGATTTTTTCAATTGCCTTCAGCATAAATTTACTGAAAGGTCTCAGTATAACATCAAAATAGTATTTGAATGCCCCTGAATAATCGTCTGTAAATTTGCTGAACATATTTTCGGAACAGAAGTGAGCCCCGAAGGAATCGCATGTGAAAAGAACCTTATCTTCTGCAAGATAAGTGTAAATTGAATCGGGCCAGTGAAGATTAGGTGCAGCAATGAACTTCAAAGTTTTATTCCCCAGATCAAGTGTATCTCCATCCTTCACTACAATTGATTTAAATGGGAAATTAACAATATCGGCAAGATATCTGATAGCATTTCCGCTTCCAACAACAATAGCTTCAGGAGCGAGCTTCAGCAAGAATCCGAGACTTCCAACGTGATCAGGTTCGGTATGATCGACTATAATATAGCTGATCTCTGCCGGATCTGTCAACTTTCTAAGCTTTGAAAAATATGTTTCGCTGAACTTTGCCTTTGCAACCTCAACAATAGCCTTTTTCTCAGCATTTATAAAATAAGAGTTGTAAGTAGTACCGAATTCGGTTGTCATCACAATATCAAATGTGGTGATGTCATAATCTTTCACACCGATCCATTTAACATCATCAGTGACATCGATAATCTTATCGTCTGTACGTATCATAAAACAAAATAAAAATTCAGAGTTTAGCTATAATTGTCTTGTTGGCCTTTACATGCTGAAGGATCGGGATTTCAACCTCTGTGCCAAGAGGAAGAAAGATATCGACTCTCGAACCGAATTTTATGAAACCTAGCTCTCCACCCTGGTTCACTTCCTGATCCGTCTTTGAATATGTGACTATACGTCTTGCGACTGCGCCTGCAATCTGCCTGACCATGATTTCAGTCCCGTCACCTGTTTCAATCACAACAGTGCTTCTTTCATTCAGCTCAGATGATTTAGGATGCCATGCAACCATGTAGTTACCAGGATGATATTGAACATATTTTACTTTCCCGGCAACCGGATACCTGTTACTGTGAACATTAAACGGAGACATGAATATTGAAACCTGGAGACGCATATCATTAAAATATTCCTCCACCATAGTTTCTTCAATAACTACAACTTTTCCGTCGGCTGGTGCATATATGAGGCCCGGATCAGCTTCAAAGTTTCTTTCGGGAAGCCTGAAAAAGAACAGTAAAAAGACATACAGCATCGTTGAGCATGTGATGAATGACCATTTAATTACAGGAAATTCACCCCATAAAATCAATGCTATAAGATTAATAAAAAGAAGTGCAATGAACCCTGATGCAAGAATCTTATATCCTTCCTTATGTATTCTGACTTTACTGATCCTGTAACCCGCTCTTAAAATGTTCATTCTTCAATTTTTGCACAAAACTAATCAAAAGTGCTGATCATGCAAAAAGCAATATAAAAAGATATACTACCGGGAATGCCATTATTGTGCTGTCGAACCTGTCGAGAAATCCGCCATGGCCCGGAAGTATCGAACCTGAATCCTTTATTCCATAGCTTCTTTTAAGCATTGATTCAACGAGGTCTCCATAAGTTCCGACTATTGAGACAATTAAGGCTATGAATATCCATGATATGCGTCCTACAACCCCCAGCCATGCACCCAGGAACCATGCAGCAATTACTGCAGCTATAAGCCCCCCGCAGAATCCTTCCCACGTTTTTTTCGGCGAGATCCTTTCGAACAGCTTATGCTTTCCGATGCTCATTCCTGTAAGATATGCGCCGGTATCGTTAGCCCATACAAGAAGGAAAAAACCTATGACTATACCGGGAGAAAAGATTAAATCTCCATGTTTAAGCAATGAACCAATGCCATTATGCTCAAACGAGGAAAAAGAGAACAATGAAAAAGGTAAAACACAATATAAGATTCCAAAAAATGTATGGGCAAGATTGTCAAAGGGGTTTTCTTCTTTTCGATACAGTTCTGATATTATTATTGCGAAAACAATTGGTATCGCTAGCAGGAGCCATTTCTTTTCAATTATACCCGCTGCGCACAGTGTCGAAATTATATAAACTGCGGAACCTGTCAGAATACCTGAAACCGTTCTTGGCTGAGTACCCTTACCTCCTGTTATCCTGTAGTATTCATACAGGCTGCCTGTAAGGAGTATAAGTCCTGTTAAGAAAAAAGATAGTGGATGGAGCCAGAACCCGCCAAGAATAAAAACTACTATTCCGGCTCCTGTTAATGTACGTCTGAAAAAATTATTCAAAGCTCAGGATTTAGCGCTTATCTTTTTCTTCTGAAGGCTCCTGTTCCCTGCCGCTTTCGCTTCCGCTTTCTTTCATCTTTTCACCTGCAGCAACCTGGCCTGAGCCTGCATTTCCATTGATATTCTCAGATGATCCGTTCTCCTCCTTGTTCCTGATTTCAGACTCACGTTCTTCTTTCAGCGCATCTGCCCTTCTTTTTCCGAATATCCTTTCAAGGTCTTCGCTGAAGATTACCTCTTTTTCAAGAAGAATTTCTGCAAGTTCAGTCAAACCTTTCATATTTGTCGTAAGAACCTGTTTTGCTCTTTCGTAAGATTCAGTGACAAGCTTATTAACTTCTTCGTCGATCAGCTCTGCGGTTTTTTCACTGTATGGCTTTGTGAATCCAAAATCTGACTGGCCTGTGGAGTCGTAGAAGCTTATATTACCGATCCGGTCGCTCATGCCGAAAAATGCGACCATTGCATAAGCCTGTTTCGTTACCTTTTCAAGATCATTGAGAGCTCCTGTTGAAATCTTTCCGAACACTACTTCTTCAGAAGCACGACCGCCAAGAGCGTATGCCATCTCATCCAGTATCTGCTCACGGGTTGTGAGCTGACGTTCTTCAGGAAGATACCATGCAGCGCCCAAAGCCCTTCCCCTGGGGATAATTGTAACTTTGAGAAGCGGACTTGCGTGCTCGAGGAGCCAGCTAACTGTTGCATGACCGGCTTCATGATAAGCGATTGTCTTCTTTTCAAGCGGAGATATGATCTTATTCTTCCTTTCAAGGCCTCCCACGATCCTGTCGACAGCATCAAGAAAGTCCTGTTTCTGAACAACTGTCTTGTTCTTCCTTGCTGCTATAAGAGCTGCCTCATTGCAGACATTTGCAATGTCGGCGCCTGAGAACCCAGGAGTCTGCTTGGCTAGGAAACTTATATCAAAATCCTTCTCGAGTTTGATCGGACGAAGATGCACTCTGAAGATTGCCTCGCGCTCGTGAATATCAGGAAGCTCGACATGGATCTGCCTGTCGAACCGGCCGGCGCGCATAAGAGCCCTGTCGAGTATATCAGCCCTGTTGGTTGCTGCAAGAATAATTACACCGAGGTTAGTACCAAAGCCGTCCATTTCTGTCAATAGCTGGTTAAGAGTATTCTCTCTTTCATCGTTTGAACCGAAATTGGCATTCCTTCCCCTTGCACGGCCGACAGCATCTATCTCGTCAATGAAAACAATACACGGAGCTTTCTCCTTTGCCTGCTTAAACAAATCCCTTACTCTAGATGCACCGACCCCGACAAACATCTCAACGAAGTCAGATCCGGAAATCGAGAAGAACGGAACATTTGCTTCGCCGGCAACGGCTTTGGCAAGCATAGTTTTTCCGGTTCCGGGAGGTCCGATGAGCAGAGCGCCTTTAGGGATCTTCCCGCCAAGACTTGTATACTTTTTAGGATTCTTCAGAAAATCGACGATCTCCATCACCTCTGTCTTGGCTTCTTCAAGCCCTGCAACGTCGCTGAAGTTTAATCTTACATTTGTATCCTTATCGAAAACCTGTGCACGTGATTTCCCAACGCTGAAAATGCTACCGGCACCACCAGCTCCTCCTCCTGACATCCTCTTCATCATAAAGATCCAGAAGATAATCAGTATTGCAGGTAAAAGCAACCACGACAGAATATCGACAAGGTAATTTTTTCGCGTTACGTTCTCAGGATATATTATCTGATCATCAGTATAACCTGCTTCTTTCTGGGTTTCAAGAACAAAAGGTTCAAAGCTTGAAATATCGCCAATGTTATAAGTATAGCTGGGTTTTGGAGAGCTCATTCCAAAGCCTGAACCCGGTTTTGGAACATCAGGGTATTTCCCTGATTCAATAGCTTCTTTTGTGAGGTATATCTCAGCAAAATCCTTATTTACAACCACGATCTTATCAACATCATGGTTTTCTATCATTTCCTTTATTTTTCCTTTTGTTGTCTTTGGAGCCGGTTTGCCTCCGTAAAACAACTGGAAAGCTATAATGGAAAGTGCAAGGAAAGCAAATATCCAGTTTGAATTGAACCTTGGCTTCGGCAACTTATCAGGTTTTTTACCCGGAGCCTGGTTATCGTTATTATTTTCTGCCATAAATATTAAAACCTTTTCTACTTCTTAAATGCTGTCTTTCAAAGCTTCGATGGATGCATCAGACCAGAGTGTCTCGAGATTATAAAAATTCCTGTACTCCTCAAGGAAAATATGAACTACAACATCTCCGTAATCGATCAGAACCCAGTAACTGTTATCCTGGCCCTCAATATGCAGGGGTTTAAAACCTGCTTTTCGCGCAGAGTCGTCAACTGAATCGCATATTGCGCTCACCTGAGTTGTTGAACTGCCATGACAGATAATAAAGTAATCCGTAATCCTGCTTTCAAGCTTTCTTAGATCGATCTTAAGAACATTCTGTCCGTTTTTTTCAAAAATTCCCTTTGTTACTATTTCTAAAAGGATGTCAGCCTCGTCAGCTTTTTTCTTCATTAAACAATTATCATTTTGATATTAAGTCGCAAAGGTACCAATTTTATCAATAATTTTGTTACCTGCAAAGCCAATTGCAATTTCAATGCCAATATACCGGAAAACAATTGAAAATACTGTTTGTTAGGCATAATTAAATGACTCTCATGATAATAGGATCCAAAATCATATATAAAGACCAACTGCCATCCACGAATACTTATGCATTGGAGCTGATTGATTCAGGAAAGCCTGAAGAAGGAACAATTATATGTACCGATCGTCAGACTACAGGCAGGGGCCAGCCGGGGAACAGCTGGGAGAGCGAACCCCTTAAAAACCTGACCTTCAGCCTGATACTTTATCCTGAATTTATTGATCCTTCCTGTCAATTCCTTGTTTCGATGACAATATCACTTGGAATTCGCGACTTCATAAACAAGCACGCAGTATTTTCATCGATTAAATGGCCGAATGATATTTATGTTAATGATGACAAAATAGCAGGCATTCTTATTGAAAGTTCAACAATGGGCGGGAATATAAGATTCATGATTGTTGGAATAGGTATAAATATAAACCAGGAAGAATTCAGAAGTCAGGCTCCGAATCCGGTTTCATTAAAACACGTAACAGGAAAGACTTACGATCTTCCGGAATGCCTTAATGATCTGACTGCCTGTATCGATTCAAGATACAATGAGTTGAAAGAAGGAAGAATTGAAGAGATCAGGAAGGATTACCACAGGAATCTTTACAGGATTAATAAATGGACGATGTTCAGGGATGATTCGGGAGAATTCACAGGCAGAATACAAAATGTGGATGATGACGGTCGCCTTACAATTGAGCTGAAGTCAGGTGAAAACAGGTTTTATTATTTCAGGGAGGTTGTATTCATCCCCTGAAAATCGCTGCAGTTGAAACTCTCCATCCTGTCAACAAGCATCTCAAGAAATTGACTTATAGGCTTTGCCGCAATCATCTTCATCATTGGATTCAGTTCAGAGCTGAGAGTTAATTTTACATCTGCCTTCCCAGCTGTATTTTCCTTTATATTAACAATAATATCAAAATCAGTATTGCCAAGCGCATTACCCCTGTATGCCACAAGACCTGGTTTCTCCTCACGAACTATTTTAAGATCTACATTCCCCATTTTGGGGACCTTGAAATTGCAGTGCTCGCGGGTAGCTGCCCAGTTTACTATTGTTCCTGAAGGAATGAATCTTTCAAAATTTCTGAGATCTGTAACAAATCCAAAGATTTCGTCAGGAGTGCAGCCAGGTTTTCCTGTTCTGCTTTCGAAATTTGAAAGGTCGGCCATAATGACGCTGGTTTACTGTTAAAAGATTAACAACAGGATTTATCTTTTGTTGATTACTAAATACCCCAGCTTGCGGGATCAACCCGCCATTTCTTCAATGTTTCGACCTCTGATTCACCTATATAGCCCGACTTAACGGCTTCTCCTACAAGAACAGAGTAATTACTCAGAGTGTCTAGCTTGCACGCTGCGGCTGAAAATGCATCAGCTGCCTTCTTAAATTCATAAGTAAAGATTGCAACCATGCCGAGAACATCACATCCTGCATCGCGTAAAGCAGTTACAGCATTAAGGCTGCTGCCACCCGTTGAGATAAGATCCTCGACTACAACGACCTTTTGCCCTTTTTCAAAATATCCTTCAATCTGGTTTCCCAGACCATGCTCTTTTGCGCCTGATCTAACATATATGAAAGGTAATCCAAGCTTATCGGCAACAAGCGCGCCATGAGCAATAGCGCCTGTTGCAACTCCGGCAATCAGCTGAGCTCCGGGATATAAATCTTTTATTAAATCCGAAAAAGAATCCCTTATGTATGAACGCACCCCGGGAAAAGAGAGCGTTTTTCTATTATCGCAATAAATGGGAGATTTCCACCCGGATGCCCACGTAAAAGGATTTGATGGTTGCAATTTTATTGCGTTAATTTGTAACAGGAATTCAGCTGTTTTTTTTGCACTATCTTTCATATATGGAAACGTATAAAGTATATTTCGAAGACAGGTTTATAACTCTGAGCCCTGAGCCCGACCGCTTACAAAAATACGTCTTATTCCACAAATTTCATGATACTGATGCACTTTATAGGTTAATAACTGATTTTCAGGAAAATAAAGAAACATTTTCTCTTAATATCTATGGTACTGATATAAAGCACTTATGGAGGATTTTCAGGATTTATTTTTCTGAAGTTGGCGCCGCGGGCGGTCTTGTGAGGCATTATACAGGAAGATATCTTTTCATTGAAAAAAAAGGGAAGCTCGACCTGCCAAAAGGTCACATTGATAAAAATGAAGAGCCCGCAGCGTGTGCTGTCAGGGAAGTAAATGAGGAATGCGGAATAACAGGCCATATAATCGTCAAGCCTCTCATCCCAAGCTACCATACCTATTCATGGGAAGGCATCTCATACCTGAAAAAGACCCACTGGTTCCTGATGAAATATGACGGAGAAATGCTGTCAATGCCTCAGTCCGAAGAAGGAATAACAAAAACTGAATGGTTGTTTCCTGAAGAACTTACAAAGATAAGAGGAAGAGCCTGGCAGTCGCTGATGGATCTTATAAATACAGCAATCCTGAAAGAATCCGATCAGTTTCTTTTATAATCATTTATGTTTATTGCCGAGGGAACAAAGCCTGATGCATCTCCTCCGTTCTTGAGAACATCCCGCACTATTGTCGATGTTATAAATGAATGTTCCGGAGCTGTCAGGAGGAAGACAGTCTCAATTTCAGGAGCCATTGTCTTGTTGACCTGCCCTATGGCTCTCTCAAATTCGAAGTCGGCTGAAGTCCTTAGTCCCCGTATTAGAAATGAGGCATTCCTGCTTCTGCAATAATCAACTGTAAGACCACTGTAATTATCGACCTTTACACCAGGGTCATTCCTGAACGTTTTGGAAATTATTTCCTTTCTTACAGCAAGTGAAAAGAAGCTCTTCTTCTCAGCATTATCACCCACTGCAATTATTATTTCATCGAAGATACCAAGGGCACGTCGTACAAGCGCCTCGTGTCCTACAGTAAAAGGATCGAATGAACCGGGAAAGACTGCAGTTTTTTTCATTCAAATGTAATTTTCTTAGGATTTTTTACCTTCTGATCAAGCAGTGCAACATCGAGAACCTGCATGATAGTCTCTACATAATTGAAATTGAGTCCCCTGATATAGATTTCTTTAATATTCTCGACATCTTTACGGTTCTCTTCAGAAAGTATAATTTCCTTAATATTAGCTCTTTTCGCAGCAAGTATCTTTTCCTTTATCCCGCCAACAGGCAGCACTTTACCTCTGAGAGTAATTTCACCCGTCATTGCAAGATATTTCTTAACCTTTCGCTGTGTAAATGCCGATGCAATTGATGTCGCCATAGTTATTCCCGCGGATGGCCCGTCCTTTGGTATTGCACCTTCAGGGACATGGATGTGAATATTCCATTTTTCGGCAAAATTATCGGGTAAATCAAGAACATCTGCATTTGCCTTGAGGTATTCAAGAGCTATTGTCGCGGATTCTTTCATCACATCCCCAAGGTTGCCGGTTAGTGTAAGTTTCCCATTACCGCGGCTGAGGCTTGTTTCAACAAACAATATCTCCCCTCCTGCTGCAGTCCATGCAAGGCCTGTTACAACTCCTGCCTGGTCATTACCCGAATAAATATCACGTGAATACCTCGGCGGACCAAGTATCTTCTTTATTTCATTCTTGTCAAGTTCCGGATTATATTCAGTTTCAGAAGCTATATTTTTTGCAACGACTCTTACGACCTTTGCAATTCGCTTGTCGAGCTCCCTTACGCCCGATTCCCTTGTATAGTTTTCAATTATGGATTCCGTTACCTTCCTGTCAAGTTTTAACTGGGCCGGCTTCACTCCATGGTTTTCAAGCTGTTTCGGAAGAAGGTGGTGTCGTGCTATTTCGAGCTTTTCCTCAACAAGATATCCTGTTATTTCAATAAGTTCCATCCTGTCTCTCAAAGCCGGGCTGATCGTCGCGAGATTATTTGCAGTTGCTATGAACATAACCTTCGAGAGGTCATATTCCATCTCAAGAAAATTATCGAAGAAAGTACTATTCTGTTCAGGATCGAGCACCTCGAGCAGAGCAGACGAAGGATCGCCTCTGAAATCCTGTCCTACCTTATCTATTTCATCGAGTATGAATACCGGGTTTGACGATCCTGCTCTTTTAAGGTTCTGAACTATCCTCCCCGGCATAGCCCCGATATATGTTTTCCTGTGCCCTCGTATCTCAGCTTCGTCATGAAGGCCGCCGAGTGACATTCTGACATACTTTCTGCCAAGAGCGCTTGCAACAGATTTTCCGAGAGATGTCTTTCCTACTCCCGGAGGACCATAAAGGCAGAGAATCGGCGATTTAAGATCGCCTTTAAGCTTCAGGACGGCAAGATGCTCTATTATCCTGTCTTTCACCTCATCAAGGCCGGAATGGTCCTTATCGAGTATCCTGCGTGCATTCTTCAGGTCAAGATTATCCTCGGTATATTCATTCCATGGCAGGTCGAGCAATGTCTGTATGTAGTTTACCTGCACTGAATACTCAGCGGCGGCAGGATTAAGCCTGTGAAGCTTGTCGAGCTCCTTATCGAAAATCTTTCTTACTTCATTGCTCCACTTCTTTTTGTCGGCTTTTGCGACATATTCTTCTATTTCCTTTTCTACAGGATTGCCTCCAAGCTCATTCTGAATTGTCTTCATCTGCTGATGAAGCAGGAATTCACGTTGCTGCTGGTCAAGATCGATCTTAACTTTTGATTGAAGCTCATTTTTAAGCTCAAGCACCTGGATCTCCTGGACAAGGAATTCGAGCAACATGAAACCCCTGTCGCGCAGATTATTGATTTCAAGAAGCTTCTGCTTATCCTGTACCTTAATATCAGTGTTAGAGCAGATGAAGTTAATGAGGTACGTTTTGTTCTCTATATTCTTTATTGCGAATGAAGCTTCGGGGCTGATGTTCGGATTGATCTTTATAATCTTAAGCGACAGATCTTTAAGCGAACCTACAATAGCATCAAAATCCTTGCTTAAGATATCAGGTTTTGTCTCGGGGATTGTGACAACTTTTGCGAGAAAGTAAGGTTCATGTGAAAGGAGTTCCTTAACCATCATGCGTTTACGACCCTGGATGATAGCAGTTGTTGACCCGTCGGGCATTTCAAGAAGTTTAAGGATCTGTCCTACCGTTCCTATTGTCTGGAGATCATTGAATTGAGGATTCTCGATTTCGGGATCTTTCTGGGCAACTGTACCTACAATCCTGTCATTCCTGTATGCATCCTTTATAAGCTGAATTGATTTTGGACGCCCGATTGATATTGGCAGGACAACGCCCGGAAACAGAACGGTGTTCCTGAGAGATAGTAACGGAATAGCGTCGGGAATATCAACATCTTCAAGTTCCGGATCGTCAGCATCAGCTATGATTGGTATAATATCTCCTTCGCCACCTATTATATCGGGGAACAAAATTTCTCTTGCCGGTTTCCTGAATTTCTTTTCCATCTTGATTTCGACTCCTTGATTTTTTCACAGCCTATGCCAAAAATACACAATTATTCTTTATGGACATAGAACATGGGGCACTGCAAGGATTATGCCATTTGCTCATACTGACAAAAAAAGCCTCCCGTAAGGAGGCTTCATAAGCATATCTCTGAATAATTATTTCTTTTTAGCTACGTGATCTTTGTAACGGTTCATGAACTTATCAACCCGGCCCGCAGTATCGACAAGCTTCATTTTACCAGTATAAAAAGGATGAGAAGTATTCGATATCTCAAGCTTGATAAGAGGATATTCCTTGCCATCTTCCCATTTAATCGTTTCCCTGGATGGTGCTGTCGATTTGCTCATAAAAGTCATCCCATTCGACATATCCTGAAATACAACAAACCTGTAGTTCCCCGGATGAATTCCATTTTTCATTGCAATGTATTTTTTATAGTCTTTATTCGTATCAAATTGCCCCAAAACAGGGTTTGCAAAAGTAGTCAACAAAAATTAATATACAAAAATATTTCTCTTTTTTTAGAGTTCTGAATCATGTTGTCTTTTGTTTTGCAGCCATTTCGTCTGAATATCTTACAAACTTCCTGGCCGTGTTTATCATGTACCTGTATGTAACATGAACCTTTGCTCTTCGTGATCCAAGAGCCTCATAAATAGAAATCATCTTAGGATTAAAGTCGCCAACCCATGAGAGTTCAAGCTCTTTATACCATGGTTTTCGTACAAAAACCCTGTAAAGCTGAAGGAAAATTGCCGATTCAACACCGCTGTTCTGATAATTCGGATGAACTCCTCCGACAAGCGCTCTCATCCTTGTCATTTCATGAGTGAGCTTATAATACAAAACTTTTATCATGTTCCAGAGATGCAATTTGCCGTTCAGATGTTTTAATATCTGGTTTACATCCGGGAAGAGTATAAAGAAAGCTATTGGTTTGTCGTTAAAATACGCAAACCAGATCAGTTCTTCATCAATAATGAATTCAGCTTTTTTGAGTGATTCCTCGAGAATTGCAGGTTCAAGCGGAGTAAAATCCTCCTTGAAAACAGACCAGGCCGAATTGTAAACTTCAACTATATCGTTCACATACTTACCGCTGTTCTTAAGCTCAAAATGCCTGAATGTATAACCAGGCCGGCGTGAGATCCAGTCGGCAATTTTCATGATCCTTTCAGGAAACTTATCTACCGGAACATGGTATGAGTATTGCTCAAAATAATTCCTGAATCCGTATTCCTCGAAATACTCCCTGTAATATTTCTTGTTGTAGGGCATCCCATAAGCCTGTTGTACAAAACCGTCAACAAGAAGTCCCCAGTTATTATCATTCTCACCAAAATTTATGGGTCCATCCATTGCCTCGATACCCTGTGATGAAAGCCATTCTTTTGCAGTATCAAATAATCTGAATGCAGCATCACTGTTTTCAATGACTTCAAAGAATCCTAAACCGCCCGTGGGCTGATTATTCGCATCAGATCTTATTCTGTCAACAAAAGCAGCCACTCTCCCGATAGTTTTTCCTGTTTCATCCGAAAGTATCCACCTGATCGCTTTCCCATGACTGAACGCATGGTTTCTTTCCGGATCAAATATGGCTTCAATGCCTGAATCCAGTGGACTAACATAATCATTATCATCCCTGTAAAGCCATTTAGGGAAGTCAATAAACTCTTTTTTTTCGCGTTTTGTCTTTACCTCGATTATGTTCATTTCTGTAATTTGACAAGAGTTATCTTTTCAGGGGTAAAGATAAGGCAATTTGTCAATTCAGGATTTACATGTGAGAGGATTTACAATCTGACTTTTACTGTCAGATGTCAAATAATAATCAGAATTATTTGATATCGATGATCCTGTGGTCTATAAGAACAAACAGAACTGAAATCAGAAAGAAGTAGATTGAGTAGACCTTAAGAGGAATGTATTCTGAAGGTTTTATGTTCATTTTAAACCAGAGGTAAGCCGAAAGGTAGATTTTAGACAGAAGTGTGACAATAAAGGTCGAAACTGCAACGCCGACGAGGCCGTAGTTCCATTTTATCATCAGGAGACTCAGAGGTATATTTAGTGCGATCTCGAGAATCGCTGCGATCATAATTATATGCGTTTTCTTTCGCCCGATAATAATTGTCTGAGGAAACACAAGCCTTGGAATGATCAGCAGTGAATAAACCAGGAAAACATCAGCGCTTTTCTGGTATACTCCGGTGAACATCACAGGGTAGATCCATCTTGCCAGCAGCATTACAAGCATAGCCGATGGGAAGAGGAAATGCATCAGCTGCTTTGATTTGACCTTTAACTTATCAAGCGATTCCTTCATTCTCACGCGAGTTGAGAACTCAGGTAAAAGGGCATTGTTCAACCCGGTTGCAAGCATAGCAACAAGAGGGAACTCCTTTGCGCCATACCGGAACTGGGCGAATGCCACTGGATCACGGTAAACTGAAGATATTATCACTCCATCAATATATTGAGGAGAACCTGCAATCAATGATGTTATTATAAGAGGTAGCCCGAGATACATGTGCTCCCTCATAAAATCGGCTGAGATCTTCATCTCTGTATACCTCCTTAGTAGTATCAGAAGCCATATCCATCTTACACCTGTAATAAGCAGAAGCCCATATACGGACCAAATGATGTCTTTCCCAAGAAAGATGGGCACAATCATCAGTAAAAGCTGTGCTGAGTAAGTGTAAAGACCATACTGGAAGATCCTGTATGATCTGTTATTGAGAAGATAAATATACTCGATGAGGCAAACAGGACTGCTGAGAAGAATATAAAGGAGAAGAAGGTTTATAAAAGGAACATTGCCAGACATCCTGAATACAGAAAAATGGCTTTTCAGGGAATGTCCTATTATGAAAATGAGGATACTGAAAAAACAGAGCAGAAGAAATGCATTGAAGATCTCAGGCGATTTGGCTTTTGTGTTCCCGCCTTCGCCGACAACCCTGTATGTCTTATTGCGGTTGTATAGAGGAAGGAGCGACTGGATGATCCCCGTTACCCAGAAGAATGTCATTAGGGAACCGATGAACATGAACATTTCAAATTGACCAACTTTATCGGGAGTAAGGTTTTGTGCAAGGACAATACTTATTATCAGGAAGATGACAAACTTCATCATATTTGTAAGTTGCAGCCCTGAAATATTGTCTATGAATTTAATCTTGCCCAATCCTGAATTAATTTCTCTTAAAACAAAAACCTGTAAGAAAAAATTGTCTTGCAGTTCATTTTTTTTTGAACCGCACAAATATATAGTTTTTTATTCCACATCATGATTTTTGATTTCGGATTTTGTTAAAAGAAAAATTTGAGCTTATTTTGCAGTCCGAAACGGTGGATGTAGCTCAGCCGGTTAGAGCGTCGGATTGTGGTTCCGAATGTCGTGGGTTCGAATCCCATCTTCCACCCAGAAAGAAAGGCTGTATGCGAAGCATCAGCCTTATTTTTTTCCTGGAAACCAAAGCTTGCTTTGAGTTTCCAGGAAAAAAATAAGGCTGCCCGGCGTCACGCTGGGACAGGCTTTTCTTTTTTGCAGGATCTCCTCCAAGGGATCACAATCGAGCGGAGCGAGATTGTAATCCCGCATGGTGAAAGGAAGATTTGGATATAACTCAATTCTGCGTCCTCAGCGTGAAATCCCAGCGATCTCTGCGTTTAAATTCTTTATGCTTTCATCTTCCTGTATTTCGACTTTGCATAGAATGCAAGAATTCCAAGAACAACAATTGTTATATATACAAACGATGGAACCGGTACGGCATCTCCGGCTGCGTAGGAGTGCAAACCCGACAGATAATAATTCACGCCGAAATATGTCATAAGCACAGAAGAAAATGCAAAAAGAGATATTACGTTAAAAGTAAATATGTCTTTCATGCCAGGAATCATCCTCGAGTGGATGACAAGACTGTATACTATTATTGTAATAAGCGACCATGTTTCCTTGGGATCCCATCCCCAGTAGCGTCCCCACGATTCATTAGCCCATACAGCGCCGAGGAACGTTCCTATTGTAAGAAAATAGAGACCAAGTGTAAGTGTTTTATAGTTTATAACAGTCAGCTCATCAATTGTATCGGAAATGCGTTGCCTGTTTTTTCCATTCTCAAGTGAAAGAAGAATGAGTACAATCAAGCCGAGTATAGCGCCGAGTCCGAGAAAGCCATAGCTGCCAGTAATTACAGAGACATGCAGTGTAAGCCAGTACGACTTAAGAACAGGGACAAGATTTGTAATCTCAGGATCCATGAAGCTCATGTGGGCAACAAGAAGTGTCAGCGCGCCGAGTACCGCAGTTGCCGAAAGCGCAAATGGTGATTTCCTTGTGAAGATGAATCCTGCAAGAAGCGTTACCCATGAGATGAAGAGCATTGATTCATAACCATTGCTCATGGGTGAATGTCCTGAAATATACCACCTCAGGGCAAGACCCATTGTATGCAGCAGGAATCCGGCAAATAGCGCCCACGTTGCGATTTTAATCAATAAAGGTTTCTTTTCCGATCCCCTTATGACCATTACAATGAGTGCAATCAGCATCAGTATCCCCAACGTTGCATAGAATGGGAAAAGCTTTTCGAAAATGCTGAACCTGTTATAAAGAAGTTCAGCTTTCGTTTTTGACTGCGATGGAAGCTTATATTCCGAATACCGTTCCTGGTAGGCATTTATTGTTTCGATTATTGTGCGGGCATCTGCAAGCTTATCTTTTCCAAGAGACCCGGCAAGAACGGGTATTATATTCATAAGATATGTTGAATCCTGTGATCCCGGGGCACTTTTAAGAGCTTCCTCCGGAGAACCCCAGTCATGTGTTCCGTTCCTAAGCGGGAAGACACGCATAAATGAACCGTTATAAATCATGTAGATGATGTTCATTCTTTCATCCACCTTCATTACCTCCTTATCAAATTTTGTCCTGGCCCCAGCGGGTTTATTGTACGCCTCTTCGACCTCGGCCGAGATTTTATATGACCCGTTCGCATCGAGGTTCACAAGATCCGTAAACGCTGCCCTGTCACTACTTATACCAAGCCGTTTTCTGAGCTCTCTGTTTGAGATTGTGATCAGAGGAACATCTTTCCAGTTACGAAAATCAAGGTAGATGCCAAGGTAGACCTGCATCGGTGTTAATCCTTCAAACCTGTTTTCCTTAGTGACTTTCCGAAGGATATCGCTGCTAAGCGTGAAAAGGGGCTTTGTTCTCCCTTTCTGATCCTGGACAAGCACCTTCCCATATTCATCAGCAACAGCTTTATCGGGGACAAGCTTCTGTGCATTTGCGAAAACTGAAACAGCAAAGAGCAGAACGATGAAGGATGCAACCTTTCTCAGGTTTGAATTCCAGTATCCTGCCGTTACTTTATGAAAAACTGAATTCCTGTTGAATAGTGTAAGTATTATGAACAGGAATAGCAATGCATATCCTGTATATGTCACAATCATACCTGCAGGATCATGATTTACGGATAAAACGGTTCCTTTCTCGTCAGGGTCGTAAGATGACTGGTAAAACCTGTAACCTTTGTATTTCAGGATGTTATTCATATAAACCATAAAAGGCTTTTCAATATTCTCAGACTTGTCGGTAAGGATAACATCGCTTTTATATCCCGAGGGGCTGTTTGAACCGGGATACCTCTCAAGAAGGAAGTCATTCAGTTTAATGCTGAAAGGAAGGCTCAACGGCTTTGCGCCATAATTAATACCGAAGATTTTACCATCGAATGATGTCTTCGCAGTGGCAGTATCGGCTGTGACATTGTCCCACAAAGTAAGATTTTGGCTTTCATTTCCTTTCCGTATCTCGAAAACAAATGCATTTACACCAGTATTCTGTTCGGCCGGATTAACACCTACAGGCTCAACAACTGCCGACATTGATAAAGATCTTGGAATAACACGTATCCCTCCAATATTGATTATCTGCATTTTCTGAAGTTCGTTCTCTTGTCCGGCAGCGACTTCCCTGCTTGTCTTCGCCATCATGCTGCTGAGATTAAAAGGCTGATCTGAAGAGATAAAGAATTTGCCCGAATCAACAGAAACAGTAAGATTTGAATGCTCCTGAGACTCAAAACCTATCGAATAGCCGCTAATAATCTTTCTATCGCCTTTCCTTAAAAACAGGTCTTCCCCATTCATCCCTTCACCTGTCATCACAAACAATGACAGGATTGGCTCGCCATTACTGCTCTCAGCAATATCGGATATTGCATTTGGAACCATCTTTTTTAATGATATCTCATAACTGCTGTTGCCTGCAATGGCGTTTTTATCAAAGGATTTGGCTGTATTCATCGAATACTCTTCCGAGTCTTCTGACAATACAGAACCGTTTTGATCAGCAATATAATATCCCAGGAACTTCTGTGAGCTGTAACATGTATTCTGCTCCTCACCTTCCCTGATGTGGATCGATCCTTCCCATCCGGAATAGCGTGTTATTGCCGCACCTGCAAGCATCACAATAAATGAGAGATGAAATAATGCCCCGGTAATTCTTGATGTACGGAAGAGCCTGAATATTATAAGCTGTCCGATAAGATTTACAGCAAGGAATAAAAGAATAAGCTCGAACCATCGGGTATCATAGATCATGCTGTAGGCCGCTGCGGAGCCATAATCATTTTCGATAAAAGTGGCTACAGCCATTGATATTGCAAACAGAATAAAAAGTACACCCATAAAAACGGGTGAGATAATAAACCTGAGATATTTCATATTTTTTTCCTGTATTTCGTGTCCTTAACCACGCTCTGAAATCTTAATAAGCTCCTCCCTGTCAAGTATCCTGATCCCTGATGAATTTGAATCTATAATTCCGGAATCCTCAAATTCTTTCAATATTCGTACAACACATTCTTTTGCCATCGATGCCATTTCGCCTAATTCCTGCCGTGAAAGGATCATGTGATATTCATCACTGTGATAGACATTATCGGAAAGATAAAGAAGTATCTCCGCGAGCCTTCCCGACATTCTTTTCTGAGCCTGGCTGACAAGCTTCTGATTGGTCATATTGAATTTCTCGCTCATATCCATTAACATTCCTTCAGCAAAGGCGCCGTTAGTCCGGACTACCTGTTTCAGGATTGCAATGCTGATAAAACATGCACGGGCGTTAGTCAGTGACGCAACAGAATAGCTGTGCCTTGAGTTCAGATAAGCTCCAGGGCTCATAATCAATTCCCCGGGTAAAGCAATGCCCAGCATGCAATTCCTTCCGTTGATCCCTTCAACATATACTTTTGCCATTCCGCTTGCAATGAAAAGAGCGTGGGATGCGGGGGATCCCTGTTTGATCATTATTTCCCCCGTTCTGAATGCAGCTTCATAACGGTTTTCATTAATCAGGTTTAGTTCATCTGTTGTCAGGTTCCTGAAGTGTTCCCAGTTAGCGGTGCAATTTTCACAATTGTCGATCAGGTTAGAAGACATAAATATGGTTTAAGATTGGAGTGGCCGAAAAAACAAAAAAAAGAAATGCCATTATTACAAAGTTAATAAATATCATAATATAAATTGATATTTATCAAGCCTAAACAAAGTATCTATCAATAATTTGACTTGCATATATCACTGGTACTGTTAAATAAATAACATTGTATTTTAATAGCTTGCGTTCGTGAAAATCTAAACCGACTATTATAATATGAAAAATCTGAAAAAATTATTGTTATTGTTACTGCCAGCCGGTGTTATAATGACGACATCCTGTGAAGGACCTATGGGCAAGCAGGGAGCTGATGCAAATCAAAGCTGCACAGAATGTCATAATAACTCCGCCGGCATTGAGGCCAAGCAGGCTCAGTGGGAAGAATCGCTCCATGCAAAGGGAGAGAACGCAGCTTATGCCAACAGGACGGGCTGTGTTCAGTGCCATACAAGCCAGGGATTCCTCGAGTACGTTGCTGAAGGATCAACCGCCGACATTTCTGTTCCTTCAGATCCGATGCAGATAAACTGTTACACTTGTCACAAGATCCATGACACTTATACTTCAGATGATTTCGCCCTCACGAAACCAGGAGCTGAAAAGCTTGAGCAGAAGTATGCAGGTAATGTAATAACATGGGATAAAGGCACAAGTAACCAGTGCGTTTCATGCCACCAGGCAAGAGATGTAAGTCCGCTTCCAGTCGCTGACGGGGCAGACTATACAATAGCCAACACAAGAATTGGATCTCATCATGCGCCCAATGCAAACATGATTCTTGGCAAGATACCTTTTGAACTGGCGGGAGAAGCTTACCCAACAGGTAATGCTCATTCATCTGCCGAAGGTTGTATTGACTGTCACATGGCTCAACCTTATGGATATCTTGCAGGTGGCCACAATATGGGAATGAGCTATGACGCTCACGGAACCGAGACACTCCTTACGACAGGGTGTCTGCAGTGCCATTCAAGTGAAACAGCAACAACTATAGCTGCAAAATACAATACGCTTAAGACAGCTATAAACGACAAGCTCACTGTTCTTCGCACGCAGCTTACAGCCGCCGGCATTTACAATCCTTCAACAGGCCTTGCCAAAGCCGGTACATTCAAAGCTAATGCCGCTCTTGCTTACCTTACGTATAATACAGTTACAGAAGATAAAAGTAACGGAATACATAACCCGGGCTATACCAGGACTCTCCTTGACAATGCAATCGCTTCAATGACTGCTCTTGGTTATCCGGCTGCGAAATAATCTGCCCTAACCTTAACTTAAAAGGTGTCCATGAAAAGGACACCTTTTTTTTTCTTCATCCATGAATAAACAAATTCATACATCCCAGTGTTAAATAATTAACAGTAACCTCCGGAAACAATTATTGTGTTACACCCAAATTCCAAAGTATGAAAGTCCTTACAAGATTTTTTTTGATACTCGTACCGGTTTGCATCATGATATCTTCATGTGAAGGGCCGTCAGGCCCAGCCGGAAAAAGTGCAGATGAAAGCTGTATTATTTGTCATAACCGGGATGTAGTTGATGCAGTCAGAACCCAGTATGAGCATTCAAGGCACTATTATGGTGAAGCATTCGAGGAAGGAACGAGGAATGTCTGCGCTCCGTGTCATTCAACGAGAGGATTTCTATATGTCGTTGAGAATGCTGTTCCCGCAAACAATTACGTTACCGATGCTGCGACAGCATCATTACCGGGGAGGCTTGAATGCCTGACATGTCACAGCAAGATCCATACAACATATACAATGGATGATTTCGAGTTGACAACAACTGCTGCTGTTCCGATGTTAATGTGGGCAGGTTCCAAAACACTAGACTTTCCTGTGAAAGAATCCAATCTCTGTGCAAAATGCCATCAACCGCGACAGGTTGCAGGTCAGGGTGGCGTAATAAATTATGCGGGCCTGGTTTCGGATCCGAATACGCCTTTCACAATGGCGGCAATCAATTACAGGACAGGAGTTCACTATGGCACTGAAAGCGCTATGGTTGGCGGTGAAGGTGGAATTGAATTCGGAGGCATTACTTCAAGGGATCATCCTCATGGGACAAATGCTTCATGTTCAACATGCCATATGGCTGCGCCTTCAGCAATGTCGGGCGGCCATTCTTTCATTCCAAACTTCAATGGCTGCAACGGGACAGGATGCCATACTGATATGAGCGCCACAAATGCAGGCTATGTTGCTCTCAGAACGCAGTTCAGCCAGCTTATAACAACTCTTGGTAATTCATTAAATGCAATAGGCGGAGGCCATGATATACTTCAACGTGATCCTACAGATAACCAGTGGCATGGGTATGTTGACATCTATGATGCTGCAGCAAACACAACTGCATTCTTTGGTGCACCCGGAAACCCGGTTTTTCCGGCTCTTACTAATGAACAATTCGGAGCATTGATAAACTTCCAGCTTCTTGTCCGGGATGGCAGCATGGGGATCCACAACCCGAATTATATGATGCAGCTTCTGCAGAATACCATTACTGCACTTGCACAATAAGTAGATGAGAAAAGTATCGCACATCCGGTCCTGCTTTACAAAAACTCAGGATAATCGAAGGTGATTCCTCACTCATTGAGTAGGCTAAGGAATTCACTTCGGATAGCCGACGGAATTCCTCTCAACAATTTTCAGGAGATTCGAGGGAGATTCCTCACTGCTTTCCTTAAAGCAAAGGAATGGTGATTCTTCTCAACAATTTTCAGGAGAATCGAGGGAGATTCCTCACTACACTTCGTTCCGTTCGGAATGACAATCTTTTTTGGCGGCTTGTTGGAGAGAAGCGGAGCGTTTTGAAGTTATTATTTCCTATTATGAAGCCCT
>DATALC010000110.1:0-7734 GCA_036261265.1 Bacteroidales bacterium | reverse complement strand
CTGTCATTCATCTTACCGAACTTTTTATCGAGCGAAGCTTTTGATTTATTCGCAGCTTCCCTGACAGACTGAATAATGTTGTCGGATTTGCTTGTGACTATTATAGGTTCGATGTTTCCTGCCTTGATCTCAATTGAACATCTTTTATCATCCTTTCCGCTTTTAATACTGTTTTCATCTTCAAGATGAACCTCTACCCTTGTTATCCTGCTTTCGAATCTTTTTAAGGCTTTTGATACGAATCCCGAAAGGGTGGCTTCCATCTCCTGGCTAACCGGGATATTGTTTGAATTAAAACGGATCAACATATTATATGAGATTTGATTTGTTATACAAATATCTTAACTTTTGTGTACCTGCCCAAATTTTTAACAAACAGAGGGGAGTTATTCCCTTGGCAGCTGCAAATAAAAGAAATGGGGAGATGAGGAGACAGTCCTATGACGTCAATTATCGTCCTGAATGCGCCATTCCGAAGCAGTATGCTGAGGAATGGTGAATGAAGGATCCCATGGATTATCCAGGATTTCTCTCAGATCGCATCGTTATTAGTGAGCGAAAGGATAACGTATGAGATCCTTCACTGCGCTTCGCTTCGTTCAGGACGACAACTCAGGTGAGTGATTTTTAATGTTTAGGATGACGACGTATTTAACTGATTTTCTTTGCGTTTCTTTGCAAGCCTTCTTCTCTCTTTCCGTATCTTTCTTTCATAAATAACAAGGTACATAACCGGGATCATCACAAGGGTGAGGAATGTTGCAACGCTCAGACCGAAAATAACAGTCCATGATAGCGGGCCGAAAAACATTACATTCTCACCTCCGAAATAGATCTGGGGATCTAGTTTTGTAAGCAAGGATCCGAAGTTGATGTTCATTCCGATCGCAAGAGGTATAAGCCCCAATATAGTAGCGGTTGCAGTAAGTATTACTGGTGTTATACGGGTTTTCCCTGCCTGGATTATGGCCTCACGGGTTTTTACACCCTGCTCTTTCAAAACGTCAGTAAACTCCACAAGCAGGATCCCATTTCTCACTACGATACCGGCAAGGGCCACTATTCCCATTCCTGTCATCAGGATTGAAAATGTCATACCAAAAATCATGTAACCGAGTAATACACCGATGAGGCTGAAGAAAATCTCGGAGATAATTATTACTGTTTTCGACATTGAGTTGAATTGTGTGATAAGTATGAACATCACAAGGAATATAGATATGAGCATTGCCTTTGAAAGGAATATCATTGAATCCATTTGTTCTTCCTGCTCTCCTGTTAAACGAATGTCGACTCCGTTCTTTCCCGAAAACTGAGGAATTATCTTTCGCAGTTGCATATTTATCTCATTTGCGTTATATCCTGCAAGAACATTCGATGAAAGAGTTATTACCCGTTTCAGATTAAGCCTGTTTATCTGTCCATAGCTATTGATATAATCGATTTGCGCCACTGACGAAAGCGGGATCTTACGAAGGACGCCTGTTGTCATATCGAAATAAGTTATCGTGAGATTAAGCAGTTGCTCAATATCGTCACGCTGATTCTCTGTAAATCGCAGCATAATGGGGTATTGATCTTCCCCTTCGCGATATTTTGCGACTTCCTTTCCCAATTGCCCTGTTCTTAATGCATCGCCGACAGCAGCGGCGGAGATTCCTTCCCTGTTTGCCCTCTCCCTGTCGAGTTTTACAAGAAGTTCGGGTTTGGTGCTCTCAAAATCAGATTTAAGCTCTTCTATGCCGCCTACCTGGATCGAATCGACATATCTTTTGAACCTTGTGCTCTGTCTCAAGAGTTCACCAAGATCATCGCCTGCAAATTCTATATTTACAGGCTTTCCAACAGGGGGGCCGTTCTGTATTTTCGCAACGACAATTTCAGCGCCAGGAATGTCCCTCACGGCGCCGCGTATCTGTTGCAGATAATCATTTGTATTTTTTCCATGCCGCTCATCAAACTGTACAAAGTTGATTGCGATCTTAGCAAGGTTTGAAGATTTTGAGGAATTATCGAAATCATTCTCAGAAGCAAGAAAAGCTACATTTGTGACAACTGATTCAACAATGGGATTATTTTCACCCATTTCATTCATAATTCTGTTTTCAACCAGACGGGTAACCGAATCGGTAACAGCAATTTCTGTTCCGACAGGCATTTTTATAAATGTATTGATTGTGTTGGGTTCATCATCGGGGAAAAACACGACCGGGGGACCTGCAATATTCCAGAGAACAATTGTAATAAAGAAAAGGATTATCGTACCCCAGAGCATTCTTCCGGGACGCTTTCCTGTAAGCGCCCATTTAAGCAGTCTTTCATAGCCGTTCATCATTGCCGGGATCCTCTTTGTCTGGAATTTCCTGAACACCTTGTATCCCCAGAGATTATGCAGAAGATATGATATAGCGACAAAAACTATGAGGTTGGCAATACCGAATGCCTTGAGCAGATAGAAAGGAAGCGAAACCAGAACGATGTATCCTGTTCTTTTAAATGCTTCTTTACGCGATAATGGTCTGTCTTCCTCATCGTGCTTCATGAAATCTATTGCAAACACAGGGTTAATAATATAAGCAACAATGAGAGAAGCAAACAAAGTAATTATGAGGGTAACAGGGATGAAAACCATAAACTTGCCTACTACCCCGGGCCAGAATGCCAGTGGAACAAACGGGGCGAGAGTTGTGAGAGTACCTGAAAAAATTGGCACGAATACCTCACCTGCAGCATACTTTGCTGACAGAGATATTGGCAGTCTCGTTGTCCGGTGAATTCGGTGAGTGTTTTCTATAACAACAATTGCATCATCCACAACTATACCCAGGGCAAAAATGAATGCAAACATTACAAGCATGTTCATTGTGAAACCAATAACAGGCAGGACGAGGTAAGCTATTGCAATAGATAAAGGTATTGAGAGAGCGACAAACAGTGCATTTACGAGCCCCATGAAGAACATCAGAACGATTGTGACGAAAATGAACCCGAGTATTATTGTATTGTTAAGATCCCTTATAGTATCGCGTGTATAGTGCGATTGATCTCCTGTGATTTCGATTTTAAGGTTTTCAGGTAAAGTACTTGCCTTCATTTCATCAAGCGCCTTATCAATTTTATCGGATGCCGACAGAAGGTTTTCTCCACTTTTCTTTATGACATTAAGCGTAATAACATTCTGACCATCAAAACGGGCGAAATTCTCAGGTTTTCTATAACCATCCTTCACCTTTGCAATATCTGTAAGCTTAAGAATAGCTCCGCTTCCGCTTGTCATCATTATGTTCCTTATCTCATCAACATTCTGTACTTCACCCAGGACGTTTATTGATCTGCTCATGCCCTGAAGATCAATATTTCCGCCTGATACAGTCATATTGTTCATGCTGATTGCCTGCTCTATATCCCTGAATGTAAGTCCGGTAGCCCTCATTTTGTACATATCGATATCGACCTGGATCTCCCTGTCGAGAGCTCCTCCGATCTCTACCCTTGTTATTTCAGGCAAAGCCTCGATCCTGTCCTGTATGTCATCGGCATATTGTTTCAACCTGTCAAGGGGAATATCTCCGGAAAGATTAATATACTGAATCGGGATCTCCGATAAGTCTATCTCCTGCACATCGGGTTCTTCAAAGAGCGGATCGTTCGGAAGATCTCTTTTTGTCTTATCAACAGCATCGCTCACCTGCTGCTTTGCATCACGAATCTCGATACCTGTATTGAACTCTACTATAATTGAAGAGAAATCCTGAACTGATCGTGAAGTAATTTTTTTTACCCCGCTTATTGACTTAAGCTTCTTTTCTATAGGCCTTGTCACAAGATTCTCCATATCTGTGGGTGAAGTGCCGGGATAAATTGAATTGACAACAACCATTGGAATAACAATCTCGGGGAACTGTTCTTTTGGTATAGTATAATAATTCAGAATCCCGAAAAGCGATAACATAAAAATCAGGACATATATGCTGATCTTGTTGTCTATTGCCCAGCTGGTGGCAAAAAATTCCCTGCGTTTCTTTTCCTTTTCCATTGAGAATAAATTCTTGGGCTGATTTTAGTTTCTGCTGAGAAGAACTTCTGTTGCCTTATCAAATCTCACATATTCACCGTCAATAATATCTCTGAATCCTGTTGTTATAACCTTCGAATCGGGTTCAAGCCCTTCAGTTATTTCTGCGATGCCATTATATGTTTTTCCAACAACAACAGGCTGTTTGTATGCTCCGTAATAATTATCCTTTTCCTTCACAACAAAAACATAGCTTCCATTCAGATCTTTCGTTATAACATTCATTGGAACAGTTATTGAATTATCGGAATGATAATCATTAAGCTGAAGAACGGCCACCATATTGGCTTTCATTCCCTGAAGGCTGTTATCGATATTTGTTTCGACCTCAAATGTGCGGTTCACAGGATCGATATAACTGCTTACAAAATCAATTTTTGAATCTACCTGTTTGTCGAGATCAGGAAACAGAACAATTACATTATCGCCTTTTTTTACACTTGCAGAATATGATTCAGATACATCGGCATTAACAGTAAGTTCGCGGAAAGCCACAACCCTGAAGGCGGCAGCCCTTGGATCGGGAGATACAACAGTACCCTGTTTAATATTACTTTCCTCGATAGTACCGTTGACAGGGGATTTTATTTTAAATTTTTCAATCTGCTGCTCAAGAACGGATATCTGTTGTTCAAGCGATTCTTTATTTGTCTGTGATTGCAGGAACTGCACCTCACTTCCAATCTTCTGGTCCCATAACCTTTTCTGTTTGTCATACATTTCGGCTGCAAACCGGTACTGTGTCTTCAGGTTTTCAAGCTGAAGCCTCAGCTGTTCATCATCAATCTGTGCAAGTACCTGTCCTTTTGACACCTTCTGACCCACATCTGCATATTTGGCTTTAATAGTTCCGGGGACATCAGCGTAAACTGCAACATTCTGATCGCCATCGAGCCTGCCCTGTACTTTTATATAGTGATTAAAGACATCAGGTTTTACTTCGCTGATTCCAACAAGCCTGAATTTTGCAGGATCGAGCGAGTCTTTTTCAGTAATTACTTCAGATTCGAGTGTTTTAATTTTTTCATCAAGGGCAGCCTGCTGCTTTTTAAGCTTTGCAAGGGTTGCAGCTTTGTCGTTTGCACAGGATACCACAATCGTTACAATTGTTATTCCTGCTAAAAAGTATTTAAGAAGATTTGTTTTCATTTTTCCTGCGTGTTACTGGTTGATCCTTAATATCCTGTCGAGTTCTGCCTTTGAACGAAGCAAAGAGAGCATTGAATTATAATAGTTCGATTCTGCTGTTATAAATTGATTTTGCACCTGCGTTAATTCTATACTTGATGATACACCTTCACGATACTTGATAAAAGTCCTGTCATATATCTTTTTGCTGAGATCCATGCTCTGCCTGTTTATCTGGAAGTTACTATATGCAGTCTGATAGTTGTTCCTTGCATTTTCGTACTCCATTGTGAGTCCAAGTTCGCTATCCTGCTTGCTTAACCTTGTTTTCTGAAGTTCGCTTTTTGCCTGATTCACTCTTGATGATCTAAGCCCACCGGAAAAAATTGGCAGGTTAAATGTTGCACCGATAACGTCCTTAACAGCAAAGTTGAAAGCAGGTTGATTTGTCTGTTCTTCATGCCTGTAAAAAGCGGAAATTGTCGGGAGGTATTTTGATTTTTCGAGGCTGACAACCTTCTCATTCACATTTTCCTGGATGTTGATCATCTGGAAATCAAGGCTGTTATCGATGTTAAATTCATTCTGTGACAAGTACATAAGATTTTCCTCCTCAACAAAGCTGTTAAGGCTGTCTGCAAGCTCAATCTGCCTGTCAAAATCAACACCCAGAAGATATCTTAATTGTTTGTAAGCAACATCAAGCTGAAGCTCCATAGAGGTAACCAATGCATGTACATTCGACATGTTCACATTCACCTGGTCTACATCCGTTTCTTCATTCAGACCCTGCTGGTTCATTCCTGAAATCTCATCGTACATGCGGGCGAGGGAAGTTTCTGTTTCCTTAAGTAACCTTATATTTTCCTGCAGAACAAGGATCGAATAGTATGCGACTTCTACATCCTGCTTCACTTTATCGCTTGTCTTTGCAACTGATTTTTCTGATAATTCCCTGACAATTTTTGCTGTTTTAAGTGCAATCAAATATTGCCCGCTGAACACAAGTTGCGATAGTGTGAAATCAATAACAGTATTATCTCTTACTCCAAGCTTAATAGGCGGTCCTGCTATATAAGCATTTCTGACATCTTCCCCCGTTATTGGCCCCGCCGGTAATGACTGGACATTAAAAACGGGTCCGAAGCTTACTTCAGGTATTGTAAACTGGTGAAGATAATTAGCATCTATGCTCAGCTGAGGAAGTCCTGTCGACAGATTTTCGCGTATCTTCTGATTCGCAATATTCAGATCGAGGTTGGCAGTCTGGACACTCCTGTTGTTTTCAAGAGCAAAATCCCTTGCTTCTTTTATTGTGAACCTGAGCGTTGAATTATCCTGGGCATGTGATAAATTGAAAAAAAGAAAGACAAAGACTACAGGGATGATAAAACGTTTCACTTTCCTTATATTTAGATTAATACAAGTTTTAACATTCAGATTATTTCAAGAAAAACCTGCTTCACTGACAGAACTATCTTCCTGTAAAAAAGAATGTTGCCCTTTTAACAATATGTGTTAAAAAAAGTTTTATTACTGTAATTTTTTTAACAGAATTGTAACATTTAACATCAAATCTTGTTAAAGGATGTATTGTGTAAACTTTAAAGAATATCTTATAACAATAAACATCACTGCCGGCTTTATTTTCACGTTTAAATTTAAAATCAGATATGCTATGAAAAGAATATTATTTTTTATTCTGGTTGCGGCAGGAATTCAAAGCCTGTCTTATGGACAACAGGCTTCAGGTTCAAATGAAAACGGAAAATGGGAAAAAATCGGTGAAACCACAATTAATCTCAGCGAGGATTATGGGATCTTTAACTGGGACAGAGATCGGGCTGAATCTGTGAATGCCAATGACAAGTATTCAGCAATAAAATTCAGGGCCAAGGATGCAAAAGTCAATCTTACAGATGTCAAGGTAGAGTATGGTAATGGGAAAAAAGAGGATCTTAAGCTTGGATCGACAATTGATGAAAATTCAGACAGTAAAGCATTACCACTTGATACACGCCAGGATCTTGACAAGGTAACCTTTAATTTCCTGAAGGATGAGAATGCAGGAGCAAAAAACGCTGTTGTTGAGATATGGGGCTTAAAAGAAGGCGCCAGTGGAATGGGGCAGAGAGATAAGGATGTTATAATCGAAAAGAACAATAAGGACACAAAAGAGGATGTCGACAGAGAGATCCACAAAAGCGGGACTGAAGTTGAGAAAGATAAACTGAAGGTCGATATTGATACGGTAACGAAAGTGAAATAAGCGTTTTTCAGCAGATCAAAAGAGGGTGTCATAAATTGTCACCCTCTTTTTATGCCCTGTAACTGCGTTTTTCAGGAAGTTATAATAAAGGTCTTTTATATTACATTTGTAAAAAAGGACATTATGGTATCACATGAAATAGATTACAAGATATTCGGCGATGACATACAGTTTGTCGAGGTTGAGCTCGATCCAAATGAAACTGTCATTGCAGAAGCCGGAGCCATGGTTTATATGGATGATGGCATCATATTTGAAACAC
>DATALC010000091.1:0-3424 GCA_036261265.1 Bacteroidales bacterium | reverse complement strand
TTGTCATCCTTTGATTCAATGACAAGCTCAACCGCCTCCTCGCCGACTTTCTGTGCAACTTTGTTGATCCCTTTCCTGAAAAGCTTGTTTGTATATGAATCTTCAATATCTGAATCGATACGCTGGTTTATAATACTCTCAAGCTTATAGAGAAAACCTTTGGGAGTTTCTTCTCCAAAACATGACGTGCTTCCCGTGTGGCATACGGGACCTGCAGGATTTACCTTTATCAGAATTGTATCGTTGTCACAATCTGTGTGTATTTCCTTTACATAGAGGAAGTTCCCGGACGTTTCCCCTTTCGTCCAGAGCCTGTTTTTGCTTCTGCTGAAGAATGTGACTTTACCTTCAGTTCTTGTTTTTTCGAATGCTTCCTGGTTCATGAATCCGACCATCAACACCTGAAGAGTGTCATTGTCCTGGATTACTGCCGGGATTAGGCCTTTGCTGAAATCAATTTTCATCGTCATTATTTTTTTAAACGCAGAGTACGCAAAGAAGAGCGCAGAGAACGCAGATTTTCTTTACAGTCTTACCTCAATATTCTCATTTTTTAAATACTCTTTCAGATCGGGAATTCTGATTTCACCGAAATGGAAGATGCTTGCCGCCAGGGCTGCGCTGCATGAAGTATTATAAAACACATCCCTGAAATGTCTCATTGTACCGGCTCCGCCTGATGCAATAACGGGAATATTCACGCTGTTACTTACCTGACCGGTAATGTCGATTGAAAAACCGTTTTTTGTTCCGTCATTATTCATTGATGTCAGCAGTATCTCACCGGCGCCGCAGTCTTCCACTCTCTGCGCCCACTCGATAGTCCGGAATTCCGTTTTTGTACGTCCGCCGTCGATAATTACGAACCAGTCATTTCCTTCCTGTCTTGTATCTATTGCCACAACGACACACTGACTGCCGAAAGATGCCGCTATTTCAGATATAAGCTCCGGCTTCCTGACTGCTGACGAATTAATTGTGATCTTATCGGCGCCGGCCTTAATTAGTTCACCCACATCTTCAACAGTGTTTATTCCGCCGCCAACGGTAAATGGAATATTTATCTCGGCTGCAATTTTTTCAACAAGATGAGCAAGCGTTTTCCTGTTCTCGATCGTCGCAGTGATATCAAGAAATACAAGTTCATCAGCTCCCTGCGCAGTATATGCTTTTGCAAGTTCAACTGCATCACCTGCATCCCTGAGGTTGATGAAATTTACGCCTTTGACAGTTCGTCCCTCTCTTATATCAAGACATGGTATGATTCTTCTTTTAAGCATAATTGCCAAGTTCTTTTAGAGTAAGCTTTCCTTCGTATACTGCTTTTCCTATTATTGCGCCTTCGCAACCGATCTCATCAAGGAGCCTTATGTCATCTTTCGTCGTTATTCCACCGCTTGCTATGAGGTTGATATGTGTTGCTTCAAGAATCTTTTTGTAAAGATCGAATGAAGGGCCTTCAAGCATACCGTCTTTATCTATATCGGTGCAGATTGTGTATGATACGCCGAGTTCCCTGTATGTCTTTATGAAATTAACAATATCATATCCTGATGTTTCAGTCCAGGCGCATGATGATATCTGTCCTGAGGCGCCATCGGCACCCAGTATTATCTTGCCTGTCCCGAATTCTTTCAGCCACAATAGGAATAGCTTCCGGTTTGACACAGCAACACTTCCGGCAGTTACCTGCATGGCTCCGGCATTCAATGCAAACCTTACATCCTGCGATGTTCTTATCCCTCCGCCGAAATCAACAATAAGACTTGTTTTTGAGGCAATTGACTCGAGTATGCCCAGGTTTGTGATTTTCCTGTTTTTTGCTCCATCGAGATCAACAAGGTGAAGATATTTAATTCCATTAGCTTCAATTTCCCGCGCAACCTCGAGGGGATTTTCGTTGTATACTTTGCGTGAAGAAAATTCACCACGGGTGAGTCTCACGCATTTCCCGTCAATAATATCGATTGCAACAATTATCCTCATAATTCAAGGAAATTCTTTATTATCAGTTCACCTGTTCCTGCTGATTTCTCGGGATGAAACTGGGTGGCATAAAAATTATCTTTCTGAAGGGCAGCGCTGAACGGAAGAATATATTCGCATGTAGCAGTTGTACAGGAACACACTTCGGCATAATAACTGTGAACATAGTAAACATCATCGGAAGACTTAATGTTCCTGAAAAGATCGCCTTTAAGAGTCAGGAAGTTGTTCCAACCCATGTGGGGAATCTTATCAACAGGAGGAAAAAGCCTGACATCGGTGTTGAAGATGCCAAGACATATTGTATTTCCTTCTTCAGAGCTTCTGCACATAAGCTGTAAGCCAAGGCAGATTCCAAGTACAGGCTGCTTTAATGATAGGAGCGTTTTATCAAGATTCCTCTCCCTGATATAATTCATTGCAGAGCTGGCTTCACCAACACCCGGAAAGATTACCTTTTCAGCATTCACAAGCTCTTCGTGAGCATCTGTTATTATGCTCTCATAACCCAGCCTTGTGACTGCATTCTGCACTGATTTTATATTACCTGCATTATACTTAAGGATAGCTATCATAAAACTCCTTTTGTAGATGGAAGATTGTTATTTCCTGTCTTTTTTACAGCGGATCCGAGCGCACGGGCAAAAGCCTTGAAGACGCTTTCTATTTTGTGGTGCTCATTATCACCTTTAGCGTTTATGTTGAGATTGCATTTTGCATTGTCTGAAAAAGATTTGAAAAAATGAAAGAACATCTCTGCAGGCATTTCACCTATCTTCTCTCTTTTGAATCCGACATCCCATACGAGCCAGGGTCTTCCGCCAAGGTCGATTGAAACCTGGGCTAGAGAGTCATCCATTGGCAGAACAAAGCTATACCGCTCAATTCCTTTTTTTCCTCCAAGAGCCTCGAGAAATGCCTGACCCAGGGCTAAACCTGTATCTTCAATAGTATGATGTTCATCAATACCAAGATCTCCTGTCGCATTGATTATGAGATCCATCTTACCATGACGGGCAATCTGCTCAAGCATGTGATCAAAGAAGCCAATACCTGTATTAATTGCACTCCTGCCTGTACCATCAAGATTGAGTTCAATTGAAATATCTGTTTCGGAAGTTTTCCTTATCACCTTTGCAGTCCGGGGCATTTTACTCAGATAACTGTAAATGTCTTTCCATGAAGTTGTTGTGAGTGAAGCTTCCGCCGAATACTTCTCGTTTATGAAGATTGCCTTACAACCTATATTTTTGGCAAGCTCTATATCTGTCAGCCTGTCGCCTATGACATACGAGTTTTGAAGATCAATCCCCTGTGCAAGATATTTTGTGAGCATTGCTGTGCCGGGTTTGCGTGTAGGGGCGTTATCTTCCGGCATTGTATGATCGATGAAGATTTCTGAGAAGACTACGCCTTCCCCTTTCAATATTTCAATCAT
>DATALC010000085.1:0-27049 GCA_036261265.1 Bacteroidales bacterium | reverse complement strand
GCATAAGGGTAGGAGAGGGTATCGGGCCATTCAAGATATTGTACAAGGTAATCCGAAAGTGAAGTATCGAGGATCCAGTCATAACCCTCATAAAAATGGAGCAATCCGTCAAATCCCACGGCAGTTTCTGTAAGGACAAATGATCCGGCAGGAACATCGCTCCTGAGACCTCCGGAAGTACCGAGCCTGATAATATTCAGGGAGACAGGTTCCTCTTTCGGAATACCAGTCTGGAGGTCAATATTTACAAGTGCATCAAGCTCATTTATAAGAATATCGATATTGTCTGTGCCGATACCGGAGGATATAACAGTTATTTCGCTATTTTCGACAAAACCGGTTACCGTTCTGAATTCGCGGTTTTCCTTCCTGACTCTCACTTCATTCATCATTGATGCCAGGAGATCCACTCTTCCGGGATCACCAACAATGATAATCTTGTTTGAAATATCCCCTGGAAGCAGATTCAGATGAAATATACTACCGTCCCGGTTTACGATGAGTTCAGTTTTCTTTTCCATAAAGGATTATTGTATTAGCCTGCTAATATAAGGCTAAAAGTCAATAAAGTTAATAAAGTCCTTAAAGTCTGTTAAAACTTACAAGACCTGCAAGACCTGCAAAACCTGCAAGACCTGCAAGACCTGCAAAACCTGCAAGACCTCCAAGACCTGCAAGACCTCCAAGACCTCCAAGACCTGCAAGACCTTATTGATAATATGTCATAATTCCCCCTGAGATGAGTTGAAGTGATACTTCAGCAAGCTTTGTCTGATAATGTGCCGAAATTACTCTCTCGGTAGCATCAAGGAGGCTAAGCTGGACTTCTCTGAGTTCCAGCCCGGAAAGGCTTCCAAGCCTGTATCTTTCCATTGCAATATTATGATTCTCGGAAGCGGTTTGCAGGTTTTGTTGCTCAAGAGATGTAAGTCTCAGATAATTGCTATACGCATTGTAAATAGTCAGAAGATCGGCTCGAACTCCCTGCTCTATTTCACGGTACCTCAGATCGGAGTTCTCCCTTGTTATTTCTGAATTTTTTAAACTCCTCCTCTGATTAAAACCATCAAAAACATTAATGCCGAGCGTCAGCCCGTAATTCATCCCATTTGATTCAACACTCTTATAAATGTTGTTCGAAAATGTATTATAATTAAGATTATAGCCTCCGGAGAAATTCAGGTATGGGTACGTTCTTGACATTACAAGCCTGTAATCATAGTCGGATATGACCTTGTTTTTTGAGGCTATCTGAAGACTTGTATTCTTTGCAAGTGTCTCATCCAGCAATTTTTCATATATCAATCCTGAATCAAAATTTATAGAAGTGTCTTTCGAGAAAAAAACGGATCCAAGATCTTCAAGAGCCATGAGTTCATTTAGTCTTATTCGTGCTGCTCTTACTACTTCAGCCTGTCGTGAGAGTGCTGAACTATCTGAATTAACATATACCTGAGATTGCAGAACCTGAAGTTTTGAGCCTGATCCAAGCAGGTATCTGTCCTGGTCAATCCTGAGCCTCTCGCGAGAGAGTGATAATGCATATTTCTGATTATTCATTAGCTGCAACTGCAGGATGTAATTATAGTAACCTGTGACTATATCGGAAACAAGGTTCTCGATTGCAAGTTGAGTGTTAAGCTGACCAACGGCATTCAGTTCACCCAGTTTTTTATAAGTAGTGACTGCATTAAAGCCGTTAAATATAGTCAAACCCAGGATGGCGGAAGCGCTGTTTTGGGTATTGAATACCCCGTTTGTCGATGTGCTTGTACCATCCGGCAGATTGTTTGTCGTGTTTGTAAGCGTACCGTTATGTTTTCCGGAAAGATCAAGCGACGGAAGGAACCCTGCATTACCAAGAGTATAATTGTTCTGTGCTACTTCCTCGTTGTTTTTCGCTATAAGTATTGAAAAGTTTCTTTCCAAACCGATTGAGATACAATCTTTAAGAGCGTAATTCTGCCCATAAATATGTTGTATAATAAGAAACGATAGCAGACTAAGATTCAATAGCCTCATTTTCAGGTTTTTTAGTTTCACTCGATATAAATGTATATATAGCAGGAACAACAAAAAGAGTTAGGAACGTTGAAAAGATCATTCCTCCTACAACTGCAATCCCCATGGCAACACGGCTCTGTGCACCTTCTCCGAAGCCAAGGGCCAGAGGGGCAATACCAAGTATTGTTGCAAGGCTCGTCATCAAAATAGGGCGGAACCTGGCTGCAGCTGCAAATTTTATAGCTTCAAATTTTGTCAATCCTGTGTTTTTACGCTGATTGGCGAACTCAACGATAAGAATCCCGTTTTTTGTAACAAGTCCAATTAGCATTATAATCCCTATCTCACTGAAAATATTCATTGTAACACCGAAATACCACATGAATATGAGAGCCCCTGTAATAGCAAGAGGAACAGTCATCATCACAATAATAGGGTCTTTGAAGCTTTCAAACTGGGCGGAAAGAACAAGAAAGATAAGTACAATTGCCAGTCCGAACGCGAACATAAGGCTTGATGAACTCTCCTGAAAGTCTTTTGAATCTCCTGAAAGAGCAGTTCTGAATGTATCGTCAAGAACCTCGGAGGCAATCCTGTCCATTTCTGCAAGACCTTCACTCATGGTTTTGCCGGGAGCAAGACCAGCTGAAACGGTTGCAGCTACAAAACGATTGTAGCGATAAAGTTGCGGAGGTGCAGTTTCTTCAGTGAGTGTAACAAGATTATCAAGCTGAATCATTTCCCCATTGTTATTTCTAACATATAGTGATTTCAGATCAAGCGGCTTGTTCCTGTCCTCACGGGCAAGCTCACCAAGTATCTGGTATTGCTTTCCATTCATGAAAAAGTATCCGAATCTCTGACCACTTAATGCAAGCTGCAGGGTCTGGCCAATATTCTGTGTTGATACTCCAAGTGAAACGGCTTTATCTCTGTTTATGTGAATTCTAAGCTCGGGCTTAGTGAATTTAAGATTGACATCAGCCATTGCAAGGATCTGGCTCTCGTTTACTTTAGCCATAAACTCGGGAAGTACTTCTCTTAATTTATCAATTGAAGTTGCCTGAAGTACATACTGTACAGGCATACCAGATCTTCTGCCTCCGAATGTCGATTGTTGCATTACGAATGACCTTGCCTTCGTCTTCTTCCTTAAGTCCATTGTAAGAGCATCTGCAATTTCCTGTTGAGATCTTTTACGTTCACCCGGGTTGGTAAGCATAATCCTTATGTTGGCGTTTGTTCCACCCCTTACCATTGTTGTATAACGGATCCTTTCCGGAACCTTCTCTTCTACAAGTGCTGATACATCATCAGCGTATTCAAGCATGTATTCGTATGTCGCTCCTTCAGTTCCTGTTTGATTGATAGTAATCTGAGAACGATCTTCCATTGGTGCCATTTCTGCCGGGATATTCTTCCATAACAGACCGATGAGTACAAAAGCTGCTACAATAATTGCAATCGCATAGTATCTATGCTTAAGAAAAGTCTCAAGTAATCCGCTGTATCCCTGGTTAAGGTTATCAAAGAATTTTTCTGTCTTCCTGAAGAACCAGCTGTGCCTTTTTTCTTGTTTCAGCAACTTGGATGAAACCATTGGAGTAAGTGACAAAGCAAGGAATGCTGAAATTGCAACAGCTCCGGCCATAACAATACTGAATTCCCTGAAAAGCCTTCCCGTGATTCCTTCAAGAAAGACTATCGGGAAAAATACTGAGATAAGGGTTATTGTTGTTGCGATAATTGCGAAATAAATCTCTTTTGACCCTAAAATACCGGCTTCAAACGGTTTCATTCCGGCTTCAACCTTAACATAGATATTCTCCATTACAACGATTGCATCATCCACAACAATCCCGATTGCGAGGACGATTGCAAGTAATGTTAAAACATTAACAGTGAATCCGGCAACGTACATTATGAAGAAAGAACCTACAAGAGAAACAGGAATTACAAGTATTGGAATGAGAGTGGCTCTCCAGCTTCGCAGGAAAACATATATGATAATTACAACAAGAATGAACGCAATATAGATTGTATCTTTAACTTCCTTAATTGAAGACCTGATATATTCGGTATTATCATAATTCACGCTGACTTTGACATCAGAAGGCAGGTCCTTCCTTATACTCTCAAGCCTTTTATAGACTTCATCAACTATATCAATGTGGTTTGATCCTGGCTGGGGTATAGCTACAACCATTACCATTGGGATACCATCATTTTTAAGGATGCCCCTGATATCTTCAGGTCCCAGTTCTGCACGGCCGACATCCTTGAACCTTACAATCTGGTCGCCATTTTGCTTAATAATAAGATCATTGAATTCCTTCGGAGTTGTCATCAGACCAAGTGTCCGTATTGTCAATTGGGTTGTAGTACCCTCAATTGCACCCGAAGGGAGCTCGACATTCTCTCGAAGTATGGCATTTCTCACATCCATTGGGGTAAGCTGGTATCCGGCAAGTTTGACAGGATCCATCCAGAGGCGCATCGACCAGCGTTTTTGTCCGAATATGTTAATAGCGCTGACACCCGATATTGTTTGAAGCTGCTCTTTAAGAGTAAGCTCTGCAATTTCAGATAATTCAAGTAATGAACGTTTATTACTTTCTACAGTCAGAAAAAGTATTGGATTAGCATCGGCATCGGCTTTTGCTACCACGGGAGGATCACAATCTCTAGGAAGAAATCGTTGTGCCTGAGAAACTTTATCCCTGACATCGTTAGCGGCAGTTTCGAGATCAACCGAAAGTTCAAACTCTACGGTAATATTGCTGCTGCCCTGACGGCTGACGCTTGTGAGTGAACGAACGCCTGGAATGCCATTGATCTGTTGCTCAAGCGGCTCTGTGATCTGGGTTTCAATAACGTCGGAGTTAGCTCCGGGGTAAGATGTACTTACTGATATAATAGCCGGATCGACACTCGGGAATTCACGAACACCCAGGTACGATAAACCCACGAAGCCGAAAAGCAGGATAACAATGGCAAAAACTGTTGCCAGCACAGGCCTGTTAATACTTGTTGATGACAAACTCATAATTTCCTTGTTTTATTATTTGGAAACGAGGGTGTCAAGAATTATCGGCATACCCTGTCTTAGCTGAAGAATCCCGGATGTAAGTAAAGTATCGCCAAAACTGAGTCCATCTGTTACCTGAACTTGTGATTCAGTTCTTAAACCTGTCGTTACCTTTATAACTTCAGCCTTCCCGTTTCTTAAAACATACACTATTTCACCCTCCATTTCAGGAACAAGAGCTTCTGCAGGGATCGCAACTGCATCATTCATTTCATTAAGCTGTAATACAACACTTACAAATCTCCCTGGTTTAAGCTCCTCGTTCTTATTTGGATAGACAGCTCTCAGCAGAACGCTCTTTGTATCAAGTTCTATTTTTGGATCAACTGCATAGACCTTGGCATCGTAAGCCTTTTCGTCAACCATGAATGTTACAGGATATCCTACCTTAACAACATTTGAATATCGCTCTGAAATTGAGAAATCTATTTTGAGAGGACTCATCTTAACCAATCTTGCAATCTTTGTATTTGCGTTAGTATAAGTTCCCTCGCTTACATATCTTAATCCAATCACGCCGTCGAAAGGAGCTCTTAACTCTGTCTCTGAAATTCGTGCCTTTACAAGATTGATGTCAGCCTGTATAGTATGAAGCTCAGTCACTATCTGATCATAGCTCTCCTGGCTTATCGCATCTTTATCAAGAAGGCTCCGCTGCCTGAATTCCATGGCTTCCGAAAGCTTCTGTTGGGCAACAAGTTTTTCAAGTTGTGCCTGTAATGGCTTGTCGTTGATTTTTGCGAGAAGATCACCTTTTTTTACTCTTGTGCCTTCAGTGAAATTAATGCTTATAAGTTTTCCTGATGTCTCAAATGACAAATCTACTTCTTCATCAGCTTTCAAAGTTCCGGTCTGAATTATATTGTCTGTAAGACGTATTGGTCTTATAAGAAAACCGCTGACACTTAATGCCTGACGATTCATCTGACCCTGTCCACGGCTATCTCCCGGGCCGCCTGGTACTGCCATCCCTTTTTCAGGTCCGGACGCAAACAGAGGCTTAAGCTTGGGATAAAAAATTACTCCTGCAATCACTACTATCAGCAGGATCATTGTTATTGTCTTATTACCTTTCTTCATAGACTTCCTGTAAAATGTCCAAAATTATCTATTTTAACTATCCTCGTTTTCTTTGATTGTGTTAAAAAAATATAAATCAAACAATAAGAATTTATCAACCCCCCAATCCATATACCGTTTTTCAACAAAAACAGCTTATTTTTGTTATTTCTTGAACCAAAAGATATGATCCAGAGAATTCAAACAGTATATCTCTTATTGACAACGCTGGCCGGCATTTTATTCCTTACAGGTAATATTCTTTATTTCAGTGACGGAAGTTCAGTCTCTTTCAGTGGCGTTTCAGCGGGCATTGAAGTTGAAAAAAATTGGCTTCTTTCTGTTTTAATGGCTGGCATTCCTCTGATTTCTTTTATTACAATTTTTCTCTACAGGAAAAGAAAACTTCAGATGAAACTTATTGGTTTTCTGATCACCCTGATAGTTATTGTAGTTTTATTTCTGGGTTTTTACTCTTTCAGAACTATTAATAAATCAGATACCTCCCTGATTTTCAATTACAGGATACTGATTCCTCTCTTAATGCTTATCTTTTCTTTTCTTGCATTAAGAGGAATACGAAAAGACGAGGAAATAGTAAGATCTTACGACAGACTCAGATAATATTGTAAGCACTTTATATACCCGGGAGTTCAGATTATCTGAAGATTCTCCTGATTAGTTATTTTCTCACAATAATGACATTTAAGAGAAACTATCTTTTTTGACACAACTTTAAAACGTGTTGTTACCGGTTCATAATTGGTTATGCATTTAGGATTCATGCATTTCGCAATACCAACGATGATATCAGGAACCTCAACAGGTTTTTTCTCTACAACCTCATAATCCTTAATAATATTGAGCTTGGCTTCAGGTGCAACAAGCGCTATGCGGTTGATATCCTTATCTTCAAAAAAGACACCTTCAATCTTTATTATTGATTTTTTTCCAAGCTTCTTGCTTTCAAGATTAGTTCCGAACGTTATTTGGGTCTCAATTCTGTCAAGGCCAAGTATCTGGATTACCTTGAAGAGATTTTTTGCAGGTACATGATCGATTACCGTACCATTTTCGATAGCGCTTACGCTAAGCTGCTTGCCATGTTCTTTCATCACTGATTATTATTTTATTCCAAGTAATGAACAGAGAATTGCCTGGCGTGTATATACGCCGTTAAGGGCTTGTTCAAAATAATAAGCTTTTGTATTACTGTCGACATCCGGGTGAATCTCGTTTACCCTCGGTAGAGGATGAAGTATCCTCATATTAGGTTTGGTTTTTTTAAGCATTGAATTCCTGAGAACATATACATTTTTGACTTTCTCATATTCAATAGGATCTGAAAATCTTTCACGCTGCACCCTTGTCATGTATATGATGTCAGCTTTGCTTATTATATCTGTGAAATCATTGTGTTCGTAATATTTCAATCCGAGATTTTCGAGATAAAGCTTAAACTCATCAGGCATTTTCAATTCATCCGGTGAAATGAAATTGAAAGTAGTGTTCCACCTCGACATTGCCATCATTAATGAGTGAACGGTCCTTCCATATTTCAGGTCGCCTACCATGAAGATATTAAGATCATCAAGCTTTCCCTGTGTCTTCCTGATTGAATACAAATCCAATAAGGTCTGTGATGGATGTTGATTGGCGCCATCACCTGCGTTAATAACAGGTACAGATGCAACTTCACTCGCAAATCTTGCACTGCCCTCAATTGGGTGCCGCATCACGATGAGATCACAATAATTGCTTACAGTTCTTATTGTATCATTCAGAGTTTCTCCTTTTGATACACTCGAAACAGAGGCATCTGAGAAGCCTATTATCTTTCCGCCGAGCCTGCTTATTGCACTTTCAAAGCTCAGTCTTGTTCTTGTAGACGGTTCAAAAAAAAGAGTTGCAACAACTTTACCTTGCAGGAGATCACTTGTCGGATTTAGTTCGAACTCCTCCGCCAGATCAAGTATGCGGAGTATTTCTTCGGTTGAAAAGTCATCAATTGATACAAGGCTTCTGTTTTTCATTGTCTGGGTCATGACAGAAAGATATACATCAAAATTACTGAAGAAATGGGTAATGATTCAGAAATGTTGATAATATTTTAATAAATTCTTTATTGAGGTTAATACTCACAAATACAGACATATAAGAAACTACTGCGTTTCAAGATAGGTGTAAATCAGTCCTTCTATTCTTGTGAATCTCTCAATAATCTTATCCCTTGATGAAGCTCTGAAATTAATTTTCATTTTGCATTCAATATCAAAATGCTGATCCGACTGACCCATGTTCTCTTCTTTCAGGATTTTCATCACATCATTCATTGAAGTATATGGGAATATTATTTCATAGTATTCCTGTAATGTCTGATCAGTTATCCTGTTGTTCTTTATGGCATCTGCTGCAGCACTCCTGTATGCGTTGATAAGGCCACTCACACCAAGTAAGGTTCCTCCGAAATATCGTATAACTACTATGAGAATATTTGTCAGTCCTGCAGAATTAATCTGTCCAAGGATAGGTTTCCCTCCTGTCCCTGATGGTTCTCCATCATCATTCACCCTGTAATTTGTTCTGTCAGCGCCAAGCATCCATGCATAACAATGATGTTTTGCTTCATGGTGCTCTTTTCTGAGCCTATCAAGAATAGGTTTTATTTCGCTCTGCTCTCTGACCGGATAGGCCATTGCAATAAACCTGCTGCCTTTTTCTTTATACAATCCTTGAGAAAAAGATGAAATTGTTTTATACTTGTCATCTTCCATACTAATCGTTAAGGTTCTGCAATTTTAAGAAAAGTAAAGGCTGTTTTTAATGGTAAACGGCTAAAAAAAACATACATTTGTTAAAATAAGTTTTATGGGTGTGTTGTTAGAAGAAAAGGATTTAAGCAAATTGATCGTTATTGGTGACAGGATTCTTATTAAGCCAAAAACGCCACAGTCAAAGACAAAGAGCGGCCTCCTGCTTCCCCCGGGTGTGAACGAAAACGAGAAAGTTCAGATAGGTTTTGTAGTGAAAGTAGGGCCTGGATATCCTATACCAACAGTATCTGACCAGGATGAACCCTGGAAAAACGCCCCGGATGAGCCAAAGTATGTGCCTCTTCAGCCACATGAAGGCGATCAGGCAGTTTATCTCCAGAACAGCGCTATCGAAATCGAATTCAATAAAGAGAAATACGTCATAGTTCCTCATTCAGCAATATTGCTGCTATTACGCGATGAAGGTCTTTTCCAGTAGTTTTTAAAATGAATACAGAAATTCTGAAGGGACGAAAAATCCTGATTGTCGAGGATGATTTTTCAAGCAGGTTGTATCTGAACAAAATTCTAGAAAAATCAGGGGCTGTTTTGTTAAATGCAGTAGATGGCCATGAGGCTATAGATATTGTCAATGCTCATCCTGACCTTGATATTATACTAATGGATATCCAACTCCCGGTTATGGACGGTTATATAGCAACTGCTAAGATCCGTGAAATCAGGAAAGATATAATTATTGTTGCTCAGACTGCGTATGGGTTGTATGCTGATAAATTGCGTATCTCTCAATCCGGATTTAATGATTACATCATCAAACCAATTCTTTCAAATATCCTTGTGGAAAAACTTAACAGATTGATTTCCCGTAACTCCCATCAATCAGGTAATGCCTGATTATTTTTCCGGATAAATAGCAATTTCTTCGAATTCTTTTCTGAATTGCTCAATCTCTTCCCGCCATCTCTCCATTTCATTATATATATTTCCATGATTTATGAGGACATCCCTCATCAAAGAATCTCCGGAAAGAATATCGAATGGCATTAATTTATTCTCATACTCATAAGGAGGATTTTTAAATACCAGCGCCCCCGGGAAATTTTCGATAATTGCATTAAAGATTTGAAGCGCTGTGGCGACGGGTTTGAATGTATTCAGATCTGTCACATGTATTTGTAATCCTTCACAATATTCTCCTGAGTACTTGTGGAAAGCAGGAATGAAATCATGAACCCTGAATGCGCACCCTGGAATATTCCTGGCTGTCAGAATTCTTCTGAGTTTCTCAGCATTTATCAGTGGGGATCCCAAAAGCTCAAACGGTATTGTTGTGCCTCTTCCTTCAGAGATGTTCAATGCCTCTATAAGGACAGTGCCGGGATAAACGATCGCTGTTTTTTCTGTTGGCATATTTGGTGACGGAAGAACCCAGGGCAACCCTGTCTCACTGTAAATTGAAGATCTTATCCAGTTTTTCATTTGTATTACTTCAAGGCTGCATCCGGGGTAATATTTTTCCTTCAGCCATAATGCCATTTCACCAATAGTCATCCTGTGACAAAGCGGAATGCATGCCCCTCCTACAAAAGTGAAATACTCTTCTTTCAGAACAGGCCCGTCGAAAGAAAGTTTTCCAACAGGATTCGGACGATCAAGTATCACAACATGAAGGCCTCTCTCCATGCAGGCTTCCATGCATAACTTCACAGTCCATATATAAGTATAGAGCCTTGCACCCACATCCTGCAAATCAATTACAAGGGCATCTATGCAATTGAGCATTTCATCAGTCGGCTTCCTGTGTTCTCCGTACAGACTGAATAACGGAACTTTGAAATCAGGATGAATTGTGCTTTGCCACTCAATCATATTATCCTGCGTCTGTCCGAAGAGCCCATGCTGAGGACCAAAAATAGCAGCAAGCCGGCATTTTTTGCTTTTAAAAAAATGTTCAGTAATATGTGTAAAATCAGGTGTTATGCTGGGAGCATGACATAATACTCCAATTCTTTTACCTATAAGAGATACGGGAAGATCCCTGACTACCGATGCGAGGCCTGTTATTACCATCTGTAATTAGTTTGCCATCAAAGATAAGCTTGTTTTCATGATCTAAAACATGAATCCGTTTTGATTCTGAATATTCTTTCATAAGTTTGAACAAAATATGATAAATTTCATTTTCAATCTTTATTACTAGTTTTTCTTTCAAACCACAATAAATGAAAAGACAAATCACTATCAGATTAATCTGGATTCTTTTTCCTCTTTTATTTATTTCCTGCTCAGGTAAAAAGCCTGTAACAATCACAATTATAGAGACGACTGACCTTCATGGGACCTATTTCCCTTTTGACTTCATTGAAAATGAAAATCTTGATGCTTCATTAACTCATGCCGCTTCATATTTCAAAGAAATAAGAAGCAAAAATCAGAATCTCATACTTCTGGATAACGGAGATAATCTTCAGGGACAACCTGCTGTGTATTACTTTAATTTCATTGATACTGTTTCTCCTCATATAGCGCCTGAAATGATGAATTACCTGCAATACGATGCAGGTACTTTGGGCAATCATGATATAGAGGCAGGGCATTCGGTTTATGACAGGCTAATGAAAGAGTACAAATTCCCCTTGCTTGCTGCCAATGCCATTAATGTAAATACGGGAGAGCCATACTTCAAGCCATATACTATAATAGAAAGAAAAGGTATCAGAATAGCAGTATTCGGAATGGTAACAGCTTCAATACCTGAATGGTTACCCCCTCAACTGTATTCGGGGATTGAATTCAGACCTATGCTCGAGACAGCCAGAAAATGGATGCCTGAAATTCTACGGAAAAAGCCTGATCTAATAATCGGGCTGTTTCATTCAGGCTGGAATGAAGAAGAATATGAGGAGAACAAGGAGAAATATATTGAGAATGATGGTTCTGCTGCTGTTGCGTATAACATTCCCGGTTTTGATATTATTTTCAACGGTCACGATCATAAGCTTGCAAATGAAAAATTTGTTAACATTGAAGGTGATACTGTTCTGATGCTTAATGCAGGAAGCAGGGGCAGAACGCTGGCACAGGCGGTTGTGACTCTTGCCGGCAAAAAAGGTGTGAAGAGAATATCGGGAAATCTTGTTGATGTTACAACTTTTGAACCCGATGAAGAGCTCGTAATGCAATTCAAAGATTCAGAAGAAACAATTCACAATTATGTTGAAAAGGTGATAGGTAACTCAGAAGCTAACCTTTCTTCCCGACAGTCATATTTTGGTCCATCGGCTTTTATCGACATGATACAGGAAGTACAGCTGAAGATTACCGGCGCCGATCTTTCATTCACTACACCTCTTTCATTCGATGTCAGCATACCTGCAGGTCCAATCAGAGTCAGCGATATGTTCAAACTTTACAGATACGAGAATATGCTCTATACAATGAGCCTTTCCGGTCAGGAGATAATTGACTATCTTGAATATTCGTATGGTGGATGGTTCAATACAATGAAAGACAAAAATGATGTATTGTTAAATCTACGGATGGGCAAAGATGGGAAACCGGTACTCACAAAGGGAAAGGCATGGCTTGAGAATCAGCCGTACAATTTTGATTCAGCTGCCGGAATTGATTATGTTGTCGATATAACCAAGCCGGAAGGTGAAAGGATAACTGTAAGAAGATTTTCTGACGGCCGGATTTTCGATAAAAAAGGTGTATATAAAGTAGCAGTAAACTCATACAGAGGTAGTGGAGGCGGTGGACATCTTACCCGGGGCGCAGGCATAAAAGCTGAGGACCTTGGTAAAAGGTTGCTGTCTTCAACTGAGAAGGACTTAAGATACTATATTCTAAAATATATCGAATCAAAGAAGACAATCCAGCCAAAGACTTATAATAACTGGAAAATTATTCCTGAAGACTGGGTAAAAGCTGCTGCATCCAGAGAATATACGCTTCTTTTTGGTAACGATTCAGAAATAAAGAATGCAGATTAAGAATGAAAATGGAGAAAAGCTCCCCCTTGTAGAGGAATTTTATACACTTCAGGGCGAAGGTTTCCATGCAGGGAAAGCTGCATATTTTATAAGAATTGGCGGTTGCGATATAGGTTGCAGCTGGTGTGATTCAAGGTTTGCCTGGCGTTCAGGCATACATCCTTCGGTGTCTGTTGATGTGATTGTCCGCCACGCTGTTGAGAGTGGCACGGATTCTGTTGTTGTGACTGGAGGAGAACCATTGATGTGGAATCTCGATTTGTTATGTAAAGGCTTGAAAGATAATGGAATAAATACTTATATTGAAACATCAGGCGCCTATCCCCTGAGCGGAACATGGGACTGGATTTGCCTGTCACCCAAAAAAAACATGCCACCTCTTGATTATATATGCGAAATTGCTGATGAACTTAAAGTTATAATCCAGGATGCCGGCGATTTTGAATGGGCAGAGAAATATCGCACAAAAGTAAATGATAACTGTAAACTATATCTTCAGCCTGAGTGGAGCAGATTTAAACAAATTACTCCTGAAATTGTTGACTATATCAAAAAAAATTATTTTTGGCGAGTCTCACTCCAGATTCATAAATTCATGCATATACCTTAAGACTTCATGAACTATCGCTTCGTTCACCTTTCTATATTACTGTTACTCATTACATTTTGCTTATCTGCGCAGAATGTTCATACTTCATCAAATAAGGCGATGAAGCTGTATGTTGATGGAGTCCAGGATTTTGACTTCCTGAACATGACAAGCGCTGAACAGAAGCTTAAAGCAGCCACAAAAATCGATGCGAGATTTTATGAAGCCTATCTTGTTCTTGGAGATCTTCTTTCAAAACAGAAGCGATATGTTGAAGCTGCAGAAAACTATCGTTCAGCAGTAAAAATAGATTCACTTTTTTATAAACCATTGTTTTTTAATCTGGCAACGGCTGAAATGATGTCAGGCGATTATCGGAGAGCGCTCGTACATTTTAATGTCTATGTCAGACAAAATGGAATGTCTGAAAAAAACGTAAAAACTGCAGCTGATAATATTAGTAACTGTGAGTTCGCAATTGAAGCAATGAAACACCCTGTCCTTTTCAATCCTGTCAGTGCAGGCCCTGGAATTAACACATCAGATGATGAATACTGGCCAAGTATAACTGCAGATGGAAGCACACTGATCTTTACCCGGCAAAAATTGCAGAATGAGAATATGGAACCATCACAGGAGGATTTTTATATAAGCGTTTTTTCTGATAATGCATGGCAGAATGCATTAAATGCAGGCGCTCCATTGAACACCAGGCAGAATGAAGGCGCTCAGTCCCTCTCGTCTGATGGACGATATATGTATTTTACAGCATGCGACAGACAGTCGGGAATGGGGAGCTGCGATATTTATTTTACCTATCTGTCGGATGGTAAGTGGTCAATGCCTTTCAATATCGGCCCCCCTGTTAATACACGTTCATGGGAATCACAACCTTCAGTAAGCTCCGACGGAAAAACACTTTTCTTCTCAAGCAGCCGTCCGGGAGGAATAGGAGGAAAAGATATCTGGTTTGCAAGGCAGAATGAAAAAGGCGTCTGGACAAAACCAGTTAACCCGGGCCTCACAATTAACACCGCCGGGGATGAGATGTCTCCATTTATTCACTTCGACGGCAGAACTCTTTATTTTTCTTCAAACGGGAGAACTGGCATGGGAGGATTTGATATTTACAGAACTACCCTGCGTGATGACAGCACGTGGACCGATCCGCGGAACCTTGGATATCCGATCAATACTTATAATGATGAGACAGGACTTGTGATAAGTTCAGACGGGGGCAAAGCTTATTTCTCTTCAATACGGGAGAAGAGTTTTGGAAAGGATATTTTCTATTTTGATCTTTATGAGTCCGCAAGGCCTAATCCTGTTTCATATATAAAGGGACGCGTTTATGATAAAGCGACCGGTCAGCTCATCAAAGCCGATTACGAGCTTATCGATCTTTCTCTTGGAAAAACATTGTTGAAAAACTCAACTGATGGTTCCGGTGAGTTTCTGATATGCCTTCCTTCAGGCAAAAATTATGGCATTAATGTGAGTAAAACCGGATACCTTTTCTATTCTGAAAACTTCCTCTTCGACGGACAGCATACAATGGCTGAACCATATGTCAAGAGAATCAATCTCAGCCCTGTAATGGTGGGAGAGAAGATGCAGTTATCGAACGTGTTCTATGAGATTGATTCATGGGAACTGAAAAAGGAATCAATTGTCGAGCTCAACAACCTTGTGAATCTTCTTAATGTAAATAAAAACATTAAGGTTGAAATAGGCGGTTACACCGATTCAACAGGCTCTGATGAATATAATATAGTATTATCAGAAAAGCGTGCTTTATCAGTCGTAAATTACCTTGTAAGCAATGGAATTGCCGCTGAAAGACTCAAATACAGGGGATATGGCAATTCCGATCCGTTAGGCGATAATGTTACTGAAGAGGGAAGACGTCTTAACAGGAGGACTGAGGCCAAGATCATTGAAACTAACTGATTATTAAGCTAATAATGATACTCCATCCTGTTTGTAACGCAAAGATACCGGAAGTTGTTAAATTCCAATAAATATTATCTTTACATCAGTTACCCTTTTTGCCGTATTGATGTCTTTTCCTTTTGTTAGACAACCTGATTCAATGGATTGCGGTCCTGCTTGCCTTAAAATGGTTGCAGGTCATTATGGCAGAAACTTTTCTCTTGAGACACTGCGAAAAAAATGTTATATAACAAGAGATGGCGTTTCATTCCTGGGGTTATCTGAAGCTGCTGAAGCAATAGGATTCAGGACAGTGGGGGTTAAAATATCACTTGATTTAATACAGGAAAATGTTGCGCTGCCATGTATTGTCCACTGGAGGCAGAGACATTTTGTTGTTATTTATAAGATTAAAAATGATACTGTATTCATTGCAGATCCTGCATACGGACTAGTAAAGTATAAAAAGGCAGATTTTGTAAAAAACTGGGCCTCAGCTACAAGCGAAAACAAACCAGTGGGTCTGGCTCTTATAATTGAACCTACACCTGCCCTGTATCAGACTGAAGGAGAAGTTGAAAGGAAATCAGGATTCAGGTTTCTCTTTCGATATGTAAGAATATACAATAAATATTTTCTGCAGCTTTTTCTGGGTCTCTTTCTGGGAAGCTGCATCCAGCTCCTTATTCCTTTTTTGACCCAGTCAATTGTTGATATAGGACTCAATAATGACGATGTCGGATTCATTTATCTGATCCTCTTTGCCCAGCTTGCATTGATTATTGGGCGCATGTCAGTAGAATTTATCAGAGGGTGGCTATTGCTTCATATTGGTTCAAGGGTAAATGTTGCAGTAATATCAGGTTTCCTTCGCAAGCTTATGTCACTTCCGGTTTCTTTTTTTGAGACAAAGCTCACAGGCGACATACTTCAAAGAGTGGATGATAATAAGAGAATTGAGGATTACCTTACATCATCAACACTTACAATGCTGTTCTCATTGTTTAATGTCGTAATTTTTGGCATTGTTCTCATTATATTCAATATCAATATACTTCTCATATTTCTTGCAGGTACTGCCTTGTACAGCTTATGGGTTTTCCTGTTTATGAATAAACTCGCTCACCTCGATCATCAGAGATTCAAACAATTATCCGACTCAGGAAATAAGCTTATTAATATCGTGAACGGTATGCCGGAGATTAAGCTTACCCAGAGCGAGACTTCAATGCGCTGGGATTGGGAAAAGATGCAAGCTTCTTTGTTCCGGTTGAAAGTGAAGCTGCTCAGTATTTTACAATATCAATCAGCAGGCGCTACATTCATAAATGAAGTTACGAACCTGTTCATTACAATTACTGCAGCTACTTCTGTACTTAATGGAGAAATGACGCTTGGAATGATGCTTGCTGTCCAGTTTATTATCGGACAGTTGAATATACCTGTAAGCCAGTTACTCGGATTTGTCAGATTATCCCAGGAAGCACGCCTGAGCCTTGACAGGCTTGCGGAGGTTCATGATATGGATGATGAGGAAAAAGATGCTGAAATCAAATTACTGAAAGTCCCGGAGAAAAAATCTCTTTATATTAATAATCTGTCATTCCAGTACGAGGGTCCCCGGTCGCCTTATGCCCTGAAAGACGTGGATCTTTTTATCGAACAGAACAAAATTACAGCGCTTGTGGGTGCAAGTGGAAGTGGAAAGACGACCTTGCTTAAAATAATACTTGGTTTCTATGCCCCTGTAAAAGGTGAAATTCTTGTTGGTGATACGCGATTGTCAAATATTAACCTGAGAATCTGGCGATCCGAAACCGGGGCTGTAATGCAGGATGGATACCTTTTCCCTGGTACAATTGCATTTAATATTGCTCCAGGTGTGGAAGATATTAGTCCCGAAAGGCTCATTAAAGCAGTAGATACTGCAAATATCAGGACATTCATTGAATCACTTCCTGCGGGTTATAATACCAAAATAGGCGCAAATGGTCTTGGTTTGAGCCAGGGACAGAAGCAGCGCCTGCTTATTGCAAGGGTTATATATAAGAACCCGGGAGTAGTGATTTTCGATGAAGCTACAAACGCGCTCGATGCTTCAAACGAGAAAGTAATTGTTGAAAACCTGGATGAATTCTTCAGGGGAAAAACAGTTATAATTGCAGCGCATCGTTTAAGCACAGTCAGAAATGCAGACAGAATTATTGTGCTCGACGGAGGAAGAATCGTTGAAACGGGTAATCACAACACCCTCCTGGCAAAAAAAGGCGCATATTATAATCTTGTAAAAAATCAGCTTGAGCTGGGAAATTAATGAAGCAGGACAAAACTGATATTTTCTATTCGGAACCGGTAACCGAAATAATGGGAAGCCCGCCTCCTGGTCTTGTAAGATCGGGGACAATAGTAATTTTTATCCTCTTTGTTTTGTTCGTCCTGTTTACCTGGTTTATAAAATACCCTGACGTTATTCCTTCCCCTGTCGAGATAACAACAACAAATCCGCCTGTTACACTCGTATCGAAGATAACAGGACACATTAAATATTTATATGTTGAAGACAGGGAAAAAGTTTCGAAAAATCAGATTATCGGCATTATGGAAACAACTGCATCCATAAGGGAAATTGATTCTCTAATATCACTGCTTGATAAAATGACTTCAGCCGGCACTGAATTATTACCTGACTTCAGCAATCTTGGCGAATTACAGGAGCCCTTTGCTGAATATAGGAAAAATCATAAGAATCTGATAAGTTATGACAATAATGATATTTATGGAAGCAAAATTTCGGCTGCAAAACTTGAGATCTCGGGACTGAACGATTATATCGAAAGGTTGAAGGGGAAAGAAAAACTGTATGAGGAATATCAAAAGATTGAAGAGAAGAAATATAAAAGAGATGAGGGACTATTTAAAGATAAATACATTGCCGAAAGTCAGCTTGAAGAGACACACCAGGTTCTCCTGAAGAATAAAATAGAATTACAACAGGTAAGACTTGACCTCTCAGCCAAACAGATTGAGCTTATCGAAAAAGAACAGTTGCTTCAGAATTATATGATATCAAAAATTGAAGACCGGGAATCATTACTGTCAACACTTGAGCAATCTTTTCTTAACCTGAAAGCCGGGCTGGATATATGGAAAAATACATTTTTTCTCGTTTCTCCAGTCGAAGGTACAGCCACATTCACAAAATACTGGAGTACGAACCAGTCTGTCGTAAAAGATGAGCCGGTAGTGAGCATAGTACCTGAAAATGCAGGTGAAATTGTCGGAAGGGTCAATCTGAGGATGCAACGTTCGGGAAAGGTAAAGGAAAATCAACAGGTGAATATAAAGCTAAGCGGTTTTCCATACCTTGAATTTGGAATGATAAGAGGCCGTGTGAAATCCAAATCACTTGTTCCGTCGGGAGATTCTTATATAATAGAGATTGACCTTCCGCAAGGATTGACAACGCAATATGGAAAAAGTGTTGAATTCACACAGAATATGCAGGGAACAGCAGAGATTATTACTGATGACATGAGACTGATTCAGAAGATTGTATATCCAATACGTTACATGATGATGAAAAACAGGGGGAAGGACTATTTTCCCGAATAAGGCTCATAATCATCATCCTTGTCTGATGTCAGTTCGTTACCGGGTTTCTGTCCCTGAGCTCCTTTTTTACTGACATATTTACGATAAAGACTGAATCCGGCAAGTGTAAGAGCTGCAACTAATATTATAATATCCTTTGTTTCCATTTTTATCAGATTATTATCCTAAACCAAAGGTAAAAAATTATTTTTTGCAGCTTATTTTACCCGGGATTTTTACCTGTCGTATGCGCTCATACGGCCTTAATATCTGATTCTCATATTTATTTGGCTAAAACTTTGAGTATTATTAAATATTTCGATATTTTCGTACTCTGAAAAATTCATAAATTTTTATGGATTTATTGCTCTGATAAAGAGCTGATTATTAATAGGATTAACTATGACAGGTAAAGATCCGGATGACTCTGTTCGTGATGAACAATCCGCAGCTGAAGAACAAGCTGCAGGTACTGAGAAGACTATATTTGCAGAAAATACTGCAAAAAATGAAACTGAAATATCCTCAGAATCTGAGGATGTAAAGGAAGATTTTGTCGTTTCTGAAGAACAAACGCCGGATGAACAGGTTCCTGAGTCCGGGGATTCGGGATCAGAACAGGAAAGTGAAGAAGACTTCAGTGATATAGAGCTTCCTCTAGTAGATTATTCAGGATATTCAAAACATGAGCTTGTCGAAACACTTGGATTGATAATTGAAAACAGGCCACCGGCAGAAATCAGGGGCGATGTTGAAAGAATTAAGATCCTGTTTTATAAAAAACTAAAAACAGAATCGGACGAACAAAAAGACAGGTTTCTTGCTGAAGGCGGTAAAATTGAAGACTTCAAAGCCCAGGTGGATAGTGATGATTCCAAAATGAGGCATCTTCTCGATATTTATAAAGAAAAACGAACTGATTATATAAAGGTACAGGAAGCCGAAAAATACGAGAACCTCAAAAAGAAATATGATATTATTGACAAGATAAAAGATCTTGTAAACAGGGAGGAATCTATTAACAAGACATTCCATGAGTTCAGGGCATTGCAGGCTGACTGGCATGCTGCCGGAGTTGTCCCTCAGTCATCGCTTAAAGATCTGTGGGAAAACTATCATCATGCAATAGAAGTCTTTTATGATTATATCAAGATCAATAAAGAACTTCGCGATCTTGATCTTAAGAAGAACCTTGAAGCCAAGATAGCTCTTTGCGAAAAGGCTGAAGAACTGCTGCTTGAACCAAATCCTGTGAATGCGTTCAGGGCTCTCCAGGATTTCCATAATCGCTGGAGGGAGATTGGCCCTGTTCCGCAGGAATCAAAGAATGAATTATGGGAACGCTTCAAAGAGGCAACCTCACAGATCAATAAAAGGCATCATGAGTATTTTGAAAAACAGAAGGATGATCAACGCAAAAACCTTGAGGCTAAAATAGCTTTATGTGAAGAGGTGGAAACTATCAACCTTCAGGAAATCAAGAATTTTAAGGAATTCGATGAAAAAGCCGCAAAAGTTGTGGAACTTCAGAAAATCTGGAGAACTATCGGTTTTGCACCTAAAAAACAGAATAACAAAGTATATCAGCGATTCAGGGAGGCATGCGATGCTTTCTTCGAAAAGAAGAGAGGCTTTTATGCCGATAATAAAGAAATTCAGCTTACTAACCTTCAGCGCAAGACTGAATTATGTGTCCAGGCCGAAGCGCTCCAGGATAGCACTGACTGGAAAACGACATCAGATGCCCTTATAAGGTTACAGAAAGAATGGAAAGAGATCGGGCCGGTACCAAGAAAACAATCGGAAAAAACATGGAAAAGGTTCAGGAAAGCCTGTGATCATTTCTTTAACAGGAAATCTGAATTCTTCGCACAGCTTGATACTTCCTACGAAGATAATCTCAAAGCCAAGCTCGATATCATTAAAGAGCTTGAGGAGTTTGATCCGGGAAATGATGTACAGTCTGCGTTTGAACGTCTTAAGGACATCCAGAGAAGATGGACTGATATTGGTTTTGTCCCTTTCAATATGAAAGATGAGATTACAAATAAATACAGGAGCGCTCTTAATAAAGAATTTGACAGGCTGAAGATTGGCGATGATGATAAGAGTATCCTTAAGTATAAAACAAAGCTCGATACACTCAAGGCAAATCCCAAAGCTTCAAGAAAGGTCAGGAACGAAAGAGATAAATTTGTTACAAAGATCAAGCAGCTTGAAAGTGACATAGTTTTGTGGGAGAATAATATCGGGTTCTTTGCAAAATCAAAGAATGCCGAAACTATGATCAGGGAAGTCGAAGAAAAGATCGATAATGCTAAGAAATTAATCAAGACTCTTGAGGAAAAAGTCAGGATGATCGACCAGTCAGGTCTTGATGATTAAAATAATGAATAATAGTTGTACTAATAGTTACTGCTTTGGCTGACGTTAAATTTGTTTTCGTTACCGGAGGAGTCGCCTCCTCATTGGGAAAAGGAATTATTTCTGCATCGCTTGCAAAATTGCTGCAGTCGAGAGGTTATTCTGTAACTATACAGAAGCTTGATCCTTATATCAATGTTGACCCTGGTACCCTGAATCCGTATGAGCATGGTGAATGTTATGTTACCCTCGATGGAGCTGAAACTGATCTTGACCTGGGCCATTATGAGAGATTCCTGAATGTTCCGACAAGCCAGGCCAATAATGTTACCACCGGCAGGATCTATCAATCAGTAATTAATAAAGAAAGGAAAGGTGATTACCTTGGAAAAACAGTTCAGGTAATACCTCATATTACTGATGAGATCAAAAGACGTATCAAACTTGTAAGCTCCGGTAACCGGTTCGACATAGTTATTACTGAAATTGGCGGCACTGTTGGCGATATTGAATCGCTACCATATATTGAATCAGTGAGGCAGTTGAGATGGGAGCTGGGCCCGCAGAATGTTATTGTTATTCATTTAACACTCGTACCATATCTTCACTCTACAGGTGAATCCAAAACAAAACCGACGCAACATTCTGTGAAAGAGCTTCTTGAAACCGGAATACAGCCCGATGTTCTTGTACTCAGAACTGAAAAGCATCTCAACAGCGATATAAAGCGAAAAGTGGCATTATTCTGTAACGTTGAGGAAAGCGCTGTAATAGAATCAATAAACGTTTCGACAATTTACGAGGTTCCTCTTAAAATGCTTGAACAGGGACTTGACAAAACAGTACTTAAAAAGCTGAATCTCACAATTGAAAGTGAACCGCCATTGAAGGAATGGAGAGAATTTATTTCACGTCTTAAGAATCCAAAATATTCTGTAAAAATCGGTCTGGTCGGGAAATATGTTGAATTGCCGGATGCATACAAATCAATTGCAGAATCATTCGTTCACAGCGGTGCGATGAATGAATGCGATATATGTGTTGAATACATTCATTCGGAGGAGATAACAGAGAAAAATGTTGAGCAAAAACTTAGCGGACTCGACGGAATCCTTGTAGCACCCGGTTTTGGTGCAAGAGGTATCGATGGCAAGATACTGACAGTTGAATATGCCAGGAAAAACAACATTCCTTTTTTTGGAATATGTCTTGGAATGCAGTGTGCAGTAATTGAATTCGCCAGAAATGTCCTTGGATTTGAAGGAGCTCATACAACAGAAGTCGATCACAAGACTAAAGTGCCCGTAATTGATCTCATGGAAGAACAGAAGAGCATTACTGACAAGGGCGGCACAATGAGGTTAGGTGGATATAAATGCATTATATCAAAAAACTCAAAAGCTTATGAGGCTTATAAAAAGACCGAAGTTGTTGAAAGGCATCGTCACCGCTATGAGTTTAATGATAAGTATTTGGATGATTTCACCCGAAATGGAATGATACCTGTAGGAATTAACCCGGAGTCAGGCCTTGTTGAAATCATGGAGATCCCGGAACACAGATGGTTTGTAGGCGTTCAGTTTCATCCCGAATACAGCAGCACCGTTATCAATCCTCATCCGCTTTTCGTGAGCTTTGTAAATGCATGCATAAAGAAATAATTTGAATTGATTTTTCCAGATAAATACAAACACTAATAATTAATAATGGACAGGAACACAATTACAGGTCTTATTCTGATCTTTGCAATATTTATTGGTTTCAGCCTGTACAATAACCAAAGAACGAATAAGGCTTATGAAAATGTTGTTACACAAGCTGAAAGCAGCTATAATAATGGAGAGCTTGAATCAGCCAGAACAGCTTATTATGAAGCTCTGAGATTAAAACCTAACCAGCCTGAAATTATTTCAAAGCTGAATGAGATTAACCGCAAACTTGGCATCTCAGATACAACTGCATCAGAAACCAGTCCTGTGAAGCAACAGGTTGAAGCAGAAATGGCCCCTGTTTTGCCAGCGAAGGAGATTAATCCGGATCAGCTTGGAGTTTTTGCAAAAGCAGCAGAAGGACAGGAAGATTTTATTACCCTTGAAAACAGCAAAGTTGAGATTAAGATATCACTCAAAGGAGGAAAAGTATATTCTGCCAGACTAAAGGATTATAAATCATGGGATGGGAAACCCCTCATGCTGTTTTCCGGAGATTCAACTGTATTCGGTTTTAATTTCTTTACTACAGATAATAAACTTATTCAAACAAATAATTTGTTTTTCACACCTGTAACAGATAAGCATAACATAGTTGTGAGCTCTGTCCCGGGAAAGGTAATGCTCAGGTTGTATGCAGGTGAAGCAAATTATATTGAATATATCTATACCCTCGCCCCTGAAAAATACATGCTTGATTTTGACGTCGTTTTCAAAGGGATGGAGGGAGTTTTTGCTTCAAATCAGAACAGCATAACGCTGGACTGGCGTCTTTTCATTCCGCAACAGGAAAAAGGAAGGCAGAATGAAGATCTGTACTCAATGATAAAGTATAAATATTATCAGGATGAAGTAAATGATCTCGGATTAAGGCAGACAAAAGAAGTACAGGAAGCTGATCTTACTACAAAGCTAAGCTGGGTTGCGTTCCAGGATCAGTTCTTTTCATCGGTGTTGCTTAATAAAGACTATTTTCTGAATGGTTCCGTAGTCTCTACAAAAACTCCATTATCAGAGGAATATATAAGGTACTTTACAACAGAGCTTGGGCTGCCATTCAATCCGGTTTCTCCAGATTCAATTAACATGAAACTCTATTACGGGCCGAATCATATAAATACTCTGCGGAAAGAAGGGTATGATCTCGATGAGCTTGTGTTTCTTGGAAGAAATATTATTAAATGGATAAATCGTTATGTGATTATTCCCGTATTTAACTGGCTGGAGAAATTTATAGGAAGCTATGGTATAATAATTCTTATACTGACTATAATAATTAAGGTAATACTGTTCCCTCTGACTTTCAAATCTTACCAGTCTACTGCTAAAATGGCAGTACTGAAGCCAAAGGTAGAAGAGCTTAACCAGAAATACCCGAAAAGAGAAGATGCTCTGAAAAAGCAGCAGGCAACAATGGATTTGTATAAGAGAGCTGGTGTTAACCCGATGGGGGGATGTCTCCCTATGCTGCTCCAGATGCCAATTTTGTTCGCTATGTTCAGGTTTTTCCCTGTATCTATTGAGCTTCGACAGGAATCCTTCCTCTGGGCAACAGACCTTTCAACTTATGATTCAATTCTGAATCTTCCATTCACAATACCCTGGTATGGAAATCATGTGAGCCTGTTCACTCTTTTGATGACGGCTTCAACTATCCTTACAGCCAAGATGACAAGCTCTTCTCCAGGTAATGACCAGCCGGGGATGAAGATGATGATGTACGTCATGCCTATTATGTTCATGTTCATGTTGAATAGATTCCCTGCCGGTCTTACATACTATTATTTCCTGGCTAATATGCTTACATGGATACAGAATGTAATATCAAAGAGATTTATTAATGCTGATGCTGTTCTTGCAACACTTGAGGAAAACAAAAAGAAGCCTCTGAAAAAATCAAAATGGCAGATGCGGCTCGAACAGGCAGCAAAACAAAGAGGAATTAATCCTCCGAAAAGATAATATTTGATTTAATTATTGTAAAGAGAGTATCAGTCCTGGTACTCTCTTTTTTGTTGTGTGCCCGGCATGGGTAATAACTATAGGGTGAAAGTCCCGAACGCGCCTTGACAGTGGGAAGCGTCAGTCAAAGGCAAGGGTGTCCACCGCGAGGTGGAATCTGAAAGAAGCCGGAGGCACAGTTCTGGTCTGACGAACAGAAACTTCATAAAAGGCCTAAGGCTATGGATGAGTTTGCAACACAAAACGAAGTCCAAAACTGTCCGGAATAGCCAAGGTAAATGGAGCAGATAGGTGGAACGAAAGTTATTATTCTTACCCGGGGAGATCTCACGGACATGAGGAAACGGAGTATGAATCATGGTCGAAAGAAGGTTTATCGTGAGAAGTCAGCCGAGGCCATAGTACCACATATCTACTTAGTGTGAGAAGGGCTGAACCTTAATGAGTGAGCAGTAAATGAATGTTACAGGCATGAAGGGAGAAGAGCAGAAAATCTTTGAACAATCAAAGACCTCACCACGGATAGATAGGACGGAATCCGAAGGAAGCGTGGAAGGGCAGACCTTTATGTGGATAACCGAAAACAACCTCGCCACCAATGATTATCAAAAAGGGCATGGACTATTAGAACAAATCCTGTCACCCTTGAACCTGAATGCCGCCTTCAAACGAGTAAGGAGCAATAAAGGAGCTGGAGGTGTAGACAAGATGGAAGTAGAGTCTTTAAAGGACTATCTTGTTAGTAACAAGGACAAGCTTATTAAGTCCATCCAGATGGGGAAATACCGCCCCAATCCAGTAAGGAGGGTATGTATACCCAAAGAAAACAGAAAGCAACGTCAACTGGGTATCCCCACGGTTGTTGACAGAGTAATCCAACAAAGCATCGCACAAAAACTAACCTTGATTTACGAGCCACAGTTCTCAGCTTACAGCTATGGGTTTAGACCAAAACGCAGTGCCCATCAAGCTCTTCGAAAATGTCAGGAGTACATCACCGGGGGCTACATCTATGCAGTGGATTTGGATCTGGAACGGTTCTTTGACACCGTTCAACATAGTAAGCTGATTGAGGTTCTTTCCCGTACCATCAAGGATGGGCGGGTGGTGTCACTCATCCACAAGTACCTCAATGCAGGAGTGATGCAGGATGGCCACTACGAAGAGACTTATGAAGGCGTACCGCAAGGAGGGCCATTAAGTCCACTTCTGGCGAACATTCTGCTGAACGAATTAGATAGGGAGCTTGAAAAGCGGGGACATAAGTTTGTTCGCTACGCTGATGATATGGTAATACTCTGTAAGAGCCGCCGCAGTGCCGAAAGGACAATGGAGAGCATCTCATCTTTTATAGAGAAGAAGCTGTTTTTGAAAGTCAATCGGAACAAAAGCAAGGTAGCAACTGTGCAGGATATCAAGTTCCTTGGCTACGCCTTTTACCAATTGAATGGTGAAGGTCGGCTACGGTTACACCCCAATAGTGCAACAAAGATGAAAACCAGAATCCAACAGTTAACATCAAGAAGCAACGGATGGGGCAAAGACCGGAGGAAGGAAGCGCTGAGTCAATACATCAAAGGCTGGGTGCAATACTTCAAACTGGCAGACATGCGCAGCCTTCTGGAGAGAACGGACGAATGGTATCGCCGCAGGCTAAGAATGGTTATATGGAAACAATGGAAACGGATTAAAACCAGGATAGCAAATTTGATTAAGCTTGGTATTAATAAATACAAAGCCTATGAATGGGCGAACACACGGAAAGGATACTGGCACATTGCCAATAGTTTTATACTGTCCCGAACTATTACCAACGATCGTTTACGCAAGGCAGGATACGTTTTCATTCTGGATTATTACGAAAAGGTAAGAGTTGCTGTTTAAGGAACCGCCGTATACGTGATCCGTACGTACGGTGGTGTGAGAGGTCGGAAAATAAAATAGGAGAAAAAAAACTATTTTATTTTCCTCCTACTCGATTT
>DATALC010000056.1:0-18270 GCA_036261265.1 Bacteroidales bacterium | reverse complement strand
AGCGCCGACTCCCCCAAAAACAACTTCACCGAGCATGATGTTAAGCATTGCAACCATTCCTGCTAAAGGGGAAAGGCTGTCGTGCATAGCATTTACAGAGCCGTTCGAGGCATCAGTTGTGAAAACTGACCACATTATGCTATTAGTAATGCCAAATCTGGTCTCCTTACCTTCCATATTTTCATGTGTTCCCAGAACAGGTTGATAAGAATATTCCGAATTCAGAGAGATTATGAGTCCTGCCAGAAGCATAACGAACATTACGGTATATAGAGCCCAGCCCTGGCGGACTGAGCTAACCATCTTTCCATATGTATATGTCAGAGAAGCAGGGATAAGCAATATTGCAAACATTTCAAGAAAGTTGCTCAATGGAGTCGGATTTTCAAAAGGATGTGAACTATTTGCATTGAAAAATCCGCCTCCATTCGTACCAATCTGCTTTATAGCGATTTGTGAAGCAGCAGGTCCCATTGGTAGAATCTGGTTTGCTCCTTCAAGTGTCTGAACTGTTTGATAATGTTTGAAATTCTGAATAACGCCTTGCCCGGCAAGCATAACTGCTAACAGGATTGAAAGTGGGAGCAGTATGTAAATTGTACTTCTGGTAAGATCAACCCAGAAGTTACCAATTTTGCTGGTTGTCTTTCGGGCAATTCCTCTGATAAGCGCAAGCATCACCGCTATTCCGGTAGCAGCACTTACAAAGTTCTGGACAGTCAGGCCTACCATTTGAACAAAGTAGCTTAATGTCGTTTCTCCAGCATAACTCTGCCAGTTTGTATTAGTGATAAAACTTACGGCAGTATTAAACGCTGAATGTCCTGTAACAGAAGGAAGGGATTCGGGATTGAAAGGTAATGATTTCTGAACCATCTGAAGTATAAATAGAAAGATCAAACCAATCATGTTGAATAGTAACATACTGATAGTGTAAGTCTTCCAATTTGTTTCATCATCAGGATTTATTGCAGCAAATCTGTAGACTATTTTTTCCAGACACTCAAAGATGGGTAGCATAATATGCTTCTTCCCGGTAAATACCTTTTCCATATAACTACCAAGAAGGGGAGTCAGTGCTGTCAGAAGTAACAGGTAAAGTAATATCTGTATCAAATCACGGAATGAAAACAGATTCATGTTTTTAAATTTTTCTTAGTTTTCCATCAATTCTTTTGTGGCTAATTGGCATTATAAGATTCCATGCCTTCTTTTCCTTCTTTTTTTCTTTGTTGAATCAAGAGTTTGGGACTTCTCAGGCTCATCGGTTCGAAAGTATTTATCAAGTCCAATGAAGTACCCCAAAAGTCTTCCAGTCATGAAAATTATCAGGAGCCCTCCGAAAAACAATAATAATAATGGACTGATAGCCATTGTTTTAATTTTAGAATTTTTCCGGCCTTTTAAGAACAAAGATCAAATAACCAAATATGAACATTGCAGTTAATGCAATCCCGATATCTCCAAATCCAGTAATTAACATTAAGGTCACATTGCTAGTAATAAACAATACAAAGTTGTTTGATAGATTGTAAGGATTTTATCAGGCTTGAATGCTGTGTAATAAAAATTTTGTAAGAGCCACCAAGGGTGTTAAGTCACAAAGATTCAAGGAATACTGAACTAAAATGATGATATTCAGAGGTGATTAGTAGAAAATAATCTTATTCTCCAAACCTGTATCCGATGCCGGATTCAGTTATAAGCAAATTTGGTTTAGAGGGATTATCCTCTATTTTTTTTCTTAACTGTGCAACGAAAACTCTCAGATATTGTGTTTGCTCCAGGTACCTGAATCCCCATACTTCTTTAAGAAGTGACTGATGTGTAATTACTCTGCCCTGATTCTTTGCAAGGAAAGCCAGTAAATGAAACTCAGTTGCTGTAAGTTTTACTAATGAATCGTTTTTCTTAACAATATGATTGACCAGATCGATACTAAGATTTCCGAAATTCAATACTTGTTGCTCATTCTTTTCGATTGTCAACCTGAAAGCAGTTCTTATTCTGGCAAGAAGTTCACCACTTCTGAATGGTTTGGTTAAATAATCATTTGCTCCGCTGTCCAATGCTCCAACAATATAATCTTCCGAATTTTTTACTGTAAGAATTAGTATTGGCCTTGTGTACCATTCCCTTAGATTCTTAAGTACCTCGATACCATCCATATCAGGCAGACCCAGGTCGAGAATAACCAGAATAGGATGATTTAAAGCTGCTAACGCAATCCCTTCTTTTCCATTAGCGGCTAAAACTGTACGATAACCATTTGCTCCGAGTGTTATTTCAAGCAACCTCCGTATTTGAATCTCATCATCAATTATTAGAATATTATCAGTTTGATTCACGCTTAATGTACTTGATTGCAAGTTTATGTTTAAAATTCTGAGTACAAATATAATTCACTTACATGTTAGAAATTATTATCAAACATAACCTTTATAAAAACATTATATATAGACCGTAATTCCTTCTAAATCCTTTATGCTTGGAACAATTTTGATCTCTCCGGCTCCTAACGTGGCTTTCTTATTTTAGACTCATTCCGCTTTACATTAATTAAAATTGGTCTTCTTTATATGATTTTGAACCAGAGGGTCACAGCCTCCCTCACCAGGATCACCGCCAGGTAAGCCTGCCAAGCGTTGAAAGCGATAGGTTTTATAAGCGAAGAGAAAAACAAAGTTAATGTCAGGTTTTAATATTACCTGACATTATCAGATTAAGCGCCTCTTTAAACGATCCTGCAGCTATGATCTTACCTGAATTGACAAAAAATATCTCATCTGCCTTTTCTATAGTGTTCAGACGATGAGCTATTATAACCTTTGTTGTTGATTCGGGAAGATTGGAAAGGATTTCTTCGAGTTGCTGTTCTGTTACGGTATCAATGTTTGCTGTTGCTTCATCGAGTATGAGAAGGTCGGGCTTACGAAGAATTGCACGCATAAATGCTATCATCTGCTTCTGTCCCAGGCTTATCTCATTTCCTGCAGTCTGAACCTGTGTATCCAGGCCCTGATCGAACCTCTTCAGCAGATCCGACAGATGAAAATCCTCCAACAGCTTTTCCATCTGTTCTGTTGTAAGATTAGAGCATTCCGGATTTCCGTACAGGATATTATTACGCAGTGTATCTGAGAATAGTATGGGTTCCTGGAGAATAAAGCCTATCCTTGAAGCTCTTTCACATTGTGAGAAAGTTCTTATATCTTTCCCGTTCAGAAGTACCGTCCCTTTTGTTGAATCGTACAATCTGGCGATAAGACTTGCGGTTGTAGTTTTACCTCCGCCTGTGGGACCTACAAATGCATAAGTCTTGCCCCTTTGAAGATCAAAACTTACATTATGAAGAACTTCTTTACCGTTTGGATAAGAGAATGAGACATTCCTGAAAGTTATGCATGAGTCTCCTTTAGCTTTTCCTTCATCATCAACAATCATAAGATCATTTTTGAATGAGAGCAGATATGATATCCTGTCCCATGCAGCAAGCGCAAGCTGAAAATTAGTCCAGAGCGCGGCAATCTGTCGCAGGGGATTATAAAAGGTAGATATGTATGCTATGAAGCTGATTAACAGTCCTGTTGAAAAATCTCCTTTGATTATAAGCCAGATGCCCAATGCAAGTACAATGAGCTGTCCGATGTTTGAAGCAAAGGTGTAGATTGGTGATAATATATTATTTGCAATTCCTGCCTGAACAGATTTTTTATAGTTTTCATTATTAACCTCCGAGAATCTTTTTCGAAAGTAATCACGTCTGTCAAAAGCAATTACTACCTTGAAATTTGCCAGGCTCTCCTGTATCTCAGCAGAAAGACTGCCAAGGCTCTTAAGACTTGCCTCATTTCTCTTCCTGATCCAGGGTGAAATACTTTTTGTAACTATCCAGAGTATAAGAGCGGGTGCAAGAGCAGCGAGTCCCAACGGAAGATTGATTATGAGTAAGATAACACCAGCGCCAACCATCGTTATAAGACCGCCGATAAATTGCATCAGCGACTGTGAAAAGAACTGGTTTACCTTGTCAGTATCATTGTTGATCCTCGAAATAAGGTCCCCGGCTTTATTCTGATTAAAAAAGTCAAGCGGAAGCTCCTGAAGCTTGTTGAATATAGTATTCCTCAGGCTGAAGAGCATGTTTTGACCAATGCTGCCCATCATCCTCATCTGGGCATAATTTATAATGAATGCAACCGAATACATAACAAGCAAAATACCTGCAAACAGTAACACTCCATTATAGTTTTTTGCCTGGACGTATGTATCGATTGTATATCCTACAAGATAGGGCCCGAGAAGACTTAACCCGGCATTAAGAAGAATCATTGCAAAGGCGATAATTACTTTACGCCGTTCATTGCTTATAATTGCAAACAGTTTCCTTAAAGAAGCTATTACAGGCAGCTTTCCCGGTTTTGATTCCTGCAGGTCCAAATTATAATTCATAATGATGCGTGCTTTTTTGTGAACTATAGATCTGGATATATTCAGGTGAATTGCTTAACAATTCCTTGTGCCTGCCTGTGGCAATTATTTCACCTTCCATAAGAAGAATTATCTGGTCAAAATGACTTACCGGCGCAATCTTCTGAGTAATTGAGATAAGGGTCATCTCCGGATAATTATTCTGAATATTACACAGAATTCTATTCTCTGTCTTCCTGTCAACTCTTGAAGTGAAATCATCAAGAAGCAGTATTTTTGGGTTAATAGCCAGTGCGCGTGCAAGCATTATGCGTTGTTTCTGTCCTCCCGACAAGCTCGTTCCGCGTTCGGCAACAATTGTATCAAGCTTGTCAGGCAGAGTTTCAATAAAATCATGCAATTCGGCAGTCGCTATTGCTTTACGCAGTGATTCATCCGTCACATCGTCACTGAAAGCGATATTTTCCCTGAAAGTCATATTGAATACAATGCTATCCTGGAAAACAATGCCTGTTTGCTTGTGGAAAACCTCTTTTGAGTAATCTTTTACGGAGATGCCATCGAATTCAATAGATCCCGAATCAGGTGGGATTATATTTGTAAGGAGATAAAGCAAAGTACTCTTTCCGGCTGCTGTTGGACCTATTATTGCAGTCTTGCTGCCCGCTTTAACTGAGAATGAAACATTTTTCAGAACAGGTTTCTTCCCCTGGCTCAATGATACATTTTTCAACACAATATCACCGGTTATTACAGACCTGATATTTCCGTCGCCGGCAGGCGGAGGTTCATCCAGCACAGCTTTGATCCTCCCGTATGATGCGGTGGCCGCTGCTATTATGTTGCTCATGAATCCTATCATCATAACAGGGAAGATTAGCATAATAAGATAGCTGTTGAATGCTGCAAAATTCCCAAGTGACAATGTACCGATCACTACGAAATGACCGCCAAGAGCGAGAATTGTTACGACAGCAAGATTTGAAACGAACATCACGATAGGTATCAGGGTCGAGAAGAGACTCACAATCGATAATCCAAGGTCACGTGATTCAAGGTTCTTTTCGAGGAATTTCTGGTTTTCTGTCTGCTGGGAATTAAGGACACGAATGAGAGCTGCACCAAGGATGCTTTCATTGATTATCCTGTTCAATGAATCAATTATTTCCCTGCTCTTCCTGAAGATTACCCTTACTTTCCTGAATACTATGAAAAAAGAAGTTGCAATTACCGGTACTATCAGGAGAACGGCAATTGCCAGCTTCCAGTTGATGCTTATGAGCAGTACTGCTGCCCCGATTATAACAAACAGGGAGGATATAATTGTGACAAATGCCTGTGACACAAACATTTTTACGGAATCCATGTCAGACGTAAGATTTGTTAAAAGCTTTGAAGGGTTGGCTCTTTGAATATATAAATAGCTCTGATCTGACAACACCTCAGTAAGGTTATTCCTCAGATCCTTTGCAACTTTCTCAGCAGTGAGAGTCTGGATTATTCCCTGGACCAGTGTGACGACAAATATCCCGGCAGAAGCGAGAAGGAATTCAGTAATCACATTTATGGCATTAAACCTGCCGGCTGAGAATGAATCAATACTGCCTGCAATAATTTTTGGAATTATAAGATTTATGCTGCTGCCTGCGAGTGCAAAGACTATCAGTACTGTAACAAGCCCTTTATAGGGTTTCAACACACTGAACAAACCTCCTTTTTGTATGACAGCCGGATCTGAATTCTTTCCGGATCTATTCATTTATCAAATTGTCTTAATGTTATCTCATAAAAATTCTCCAACCAACTGTTGATTTGAAATTTTAAATTTAATATATGCGAATAATAACCAACACTATGTCATAATGTTTAATTATTAACATCTAAAGAGGTAAATCGCAAGCTTTCAGATTTCAAATCATTTTTAATTTTTTTCAGACCTTTTTTAGTTGAGTTAAAAAAAAGTTTTTATATTTGCAGACCGGGAGGTCGGTTTGTAGAATTTGAATTATGGTTGAAACAAAAGAAAAAATATTATCAATAGCGTTGTATTATTTTCTTAAAAAGCCGTACACGGAAGTAAAAATGAACGATATTCTTAAAGCTTCCGGTTTGTCGAAAGGAGGGTTCTATCATCATTTTGAAAGTAAAGAGGCTCTTTATCAGGAAGTGATGGATCATTTTGTTCTTAAAACATTCTCAACCGAATACGGGCACTTTACAGAAAATCCATATAATTTATCTTTCAGTGAATTTGTTCCTTTCTATATTAAATCAACTCTCGAACACCTGATTGAACTTGCTGACAGTAAACTGACTGAATTCAGTCTTAAGATCGATGAAGTCAATCTTTACATGGTTATGTTCGATATGATGAAGCATTATAAGGAATTTGATAAGATCCTTGCAAACCTTCATAATAAGGAGATTGAAATGTTTAAGACTGTTATAGATAAAGCAAAAGAAAGTGGTGAGATACGGAAAGAGATCGACAGCCTGTCTCTTGCTAGCCATGTCCACACCCTCATGCATGGTATAGGTGTTCTCACGATGCTTGAAGAGAACATGGATAATCTTGAAGAAAAAATCAAAGAACATTTTGACAATATGTACAAGTTTATTAAAACATAATTTTTTTACCATATCACAGACCGGGAAGTCGGTTTGTAAAAATGTGGCAGGTTGAAATTTAAGAACCTGTTTTTTTGTAATACATAACAGACCGGGAGGTCGGTCTTTACTAATTAAACAATTGTATCATGAAATTTAAAACTTTCCTTTTTTTCCTTTTTGTCGGTATTTCAGCATCGGGGCAACAGAAAATGGATACAATTCTTTCCCTGAAAGGATGTATAAAAATGAGTTTCGAAAATAACCTGCGACTGAAGCAGGCAGTAATGGAAACTGTTAAAAACGATTTCATGTTGAAGGAATCTATCAGCGCGGGATTACCTCAGATAAACAGCTTCGCTTCGTTTGATGATTATTTAAATGTGCCTACAACGATGGTTTCAGGTGAAATCGTGGGCCAACCTGGTATAATGGTACCAATTCAGCTTGGAACAAAATATAATGCTGTTGCTGGGATACAGGCGGGCCAGATGATATACGATGCTTCATATTTTGCTTCTGTGAGGTTGTTCAGAAAGATGTTGCAGATCAGTAATCTTAATGAGATACAGGCTCGGGAGGAACTGGCATATGCAATCGCTCAGATGTATCTTTTTATTCAGGTTACAAATAAACAATTGGCTCTTGTTGATTCCAACCTTGTTGCTTTCAGGAGAATATCAGGTATTTCGGAGCAACATTTTAAGAACGGATTAATCATGAAGACAGACCTGGACAGGATCAGTGTCGCTGTTAATACTCTCAGCACTGAACGTGATAACCTTTTGATAGCGCGCAATCAGCAGCTCAATATGCTGAAATATACTATTGGTGTCGGGCAAAACTTGGTAGTTGTACTTGCAGATAGTATAGAGGCGATCAGCTTTTATTATGATTCTGCTGATACATCATTCCGGAATCTCACACTGATGAAAATCAAGGAAGGTCAGAAAGACATGGCCTCTATTAACATGAAGCTTGCCAGGGCTGCTCATCTCCCTTCCCTGTCAGGTTATACGTTGTTTAATTACCAGGCTCAGGTCGAAAAAACCGGAGAAATCGACAATAGTAATAACTGGTATAAAACCTCTTACATCGGGATTAAGCTTAACATTCCGGTATTTCAGGGTACTGGGATTTCAAACAGGATCAATCAGCACAGGATAGAGCTCAGGCAGATCGAAACAGGTATTGAGGATCTTCAGAATGAACTGACAGTAAAGATGATGACTGCCAAGGAAAGACTCAGTATAAGCAGGCAATCTGAAGCAAGGTCGGGATTCAGCAAAGAGCTTGCCGCCAGGGTTTTCATTATTACAAATCAGCAATACAACCTGGGTCTGAAATCCCTGACCGAAGTTCTTAATTCTCATCTTGAATATAACACAGCGTATATGACATGGTTGAACTCCATGTTGCAGATAAAATTGTCTGAACTTGAAATTGCAAAGCTTAACGGTGCGATAACCGCATTATTCCAATAATCTAAAATAATAATGATATGAGAACAAGAATAATCATAATTATAGTCATTGCGGCCTTTTTTTCAGGAGTTGCATTCAAGCTTAATGATGTAAAGCGTGAAAAGAATGAAGAAATTGAAATGATACGACAATCAGGGTCAGTGATACCTGTAACTGTTGTAACCGCTCAATTACACAATACAGAAACCGGGATTTCATATAACGGCACATTTGAATCCAATTATGAAGTTACAGTTGTGTCGGAAGCCCAGGGCATAGTAAAGGAACTGAATACAGAAGAAGGAATGTTCGTTCCTGAAGGAAAGGTAGTCGCCTGTCTTGAAAATGATATTACTTCTTATCAGCTTCAAACTGCCGAAGCTGCTTTCAGGAAATCGGAGGCTGATCTGAAAAGATTTGAAAATCTTTCACCGGGTGAGGCTGTAACCGCACAGCAGATGGATGAGATCAGGCTTGCTGAAATTAATGCCAGAAACTCATGGCTCATGCTAAAAAAGCAATATGAGAACACTTTTATTAAAGCGCCGGTTTCAGGGATAATTAGCAAAAGATATATTCATAAAGGTTCCTTTATCGCAGCGGGATCGCCAGTCCTTGATATTATCGATAATAGCGAAATGAAATTTTGCGCATGGTTTTGTGCCTCCGACATCGTGAGGATTAAGGCAGGACAGGGAGTAAAGATTAAAACGGAATTGTATCCAAATGTATCTTATGACGGAACAATAAAGATCCTCAGCATTAAACCAGATGAATCAAAGCGTTACCGTATTCAGGCTCTTGTTCACAATAGTAAAAACTACCCGATTCTTCCCGGAACCGACGGAACTTTATCTTTCAGTTTAAAGCATGAACAGAAACGCATTGCGATCCCTCATAATTGTATTGTTGGAAATCTAAATGAACCAAAAGTTTATATAGTTGAATCAGGAGAGGCCAGGCTGCACCCTGTTGAAATTGAAGAGATCATTAATGGCCGGGCGATTATTTCCGGCGGATTGAACGAAGGAGACCAGGTTGTTAAATCCGGACAGATCAATTTGCAGGATAACGCAAAAGTAAATGTCATCAGTAGTGAAACCCTGTAAACATAATTAACATGAATATTACGGAATTATCTATAAAGCGACCGACATTAATCGTTGTAATCTTTTCAGCACTGACCTTCCTGGGGATTTTCTGCTATAACAGGTTGAACTATGAGCTGCTCCCTAATTTTGCTATGCCTGCTCTTACAATTGTCACAGTTTATCCGGGAGCATCATCATCGGAAGTTGAAAATTCGGTGACGAAAAAAATTGAAGACGCGGTTTCTACTACTGAGAATATCGATAATATTAAATCCTATTCCCAGGAAAACATATCGTATGTGGTGATGGAGTTCAAATCTTCCGGCGACATAGATGAGCTGACACAGATTGTTCAGAGAAAGGTGAATGCCGTTATGTCGCAATTACCTGAGGAGGTTATTACTCCGACTATTTCAACCTTCGGTATGAATGATTTCCCGATCATGAATATAATTGTTTCCGCAAAGATCAATCCCATAGAAATGTATGATCTCGTGAAACATCGCATAAGTCCGGAACTTAATAGTGTTAAAGGGGTAGGAGAAATAGTGATATCCGGTGGCGAAGAAAGGGAGATCAGAGTTAGTATCAGTGCCGCAAAGCTTGAAAAATACGGGCTTCCGATTCAACAGGTCATGTATACATTGCTTGCTTCAAATATCGATTATCCGACAGGAAGGATTAAGAATCAGGATGAACAGATCCCTGTAAGACTGTCAGGGAAGAGTCAAACTGTAACTGATATCGGGAATCTCATAATTGTCAATAGTGAGAATAATTCGCCAGTCAGGTTGAAGGACGTTGCACAGATAACCGACACACGAAAAGAGACAAGCAACATTAACCGTTACAACAGAGTGGATGTCATCAGTATGCAACTGAAGAAACAGGGTGATGCGAATACAGTTGAAGTAAGTGAACTTGTAAAGGCAAAAATTAAAAACCTCGAAGAAACCTATAAGGAATATGGGTTGAGATTCGAAGTTGCAGACGATCAGTCGGTATTCACTCTCGAATCTGCAAATTCAGTAATAAAGGATCTTTTTTTGGCAATCCTTCTTGTTGCGCTTGTAATGCTTGTATTTCTGCATAGTTTGCGTAATTCCTTCATAGTGATCCTGGCAATTCCGGCTTCAATAATATCCACATTTATTGCGGTCTATATTTTAGGTTTCTCGCTTAACATGATGTCGCTTCTTGCATTGTCTCTTTCTGTTGGTATTCTTGTTGATGACTCAATTGTAGTAATTGAAAACATTTACAGGCATATTGGAAATGGAAAAGACAGGATCAGAGCTTCGATCACAGGTCGTAACGAGATCGGGCTTACAGCGCTTTCGATAACGCTTGTTGATGTTTCGGTGTTCCTTCCAATGTCGATGGTTGAAAGCATTGTATCAGGAGTTATCCGCCAGTTTTCTCTTGTAATCGTTGTGGCTACATTGCTCAGCCTTTTTGTTTCATTCACTCTGACACCTTTGCTGACTTCACGAGTTGCCAAATTTGAAGAAATGAAAAAAGATTCTTTTGTACACAGGATTATCGATTCGTTCGAATCACTTTTAAACAGCTTTTCCCTGAAGCTGCAGGAGTTTTTAAGGTGGTCGCTGGCACATAAGACTTTCATGCTTGTTTCAGCCATATTACTGTTCATTGGATCTGTATCTCTTATTCCTCTTGGCTATATAGGAAATGAATTTATTGATATGGGCGACAGGGGTGAGATAATAATTCAGATGGAACTTCCAAAGTATGCTACGATAGAACAGACAAACAATGCTGTTCTTAAGGCTGAAAATATCCTGATGAACAAGCCCGAGGTATCGTCGGTATTGTCACAGGTTGGCGGCACTTCAGATTTCACTGATATTGCATCAGGAGCAAACAGGGCTGAGCTTACAATTAATCTTGTGCCAAAGGAAAAAAGAAAGTATGCTGCTTCGTTATATGCCCAGCTTTTAAAAAATGAATTGATATCGAAAGTCACAGGAGTCAAGTTTGTGACAAGTGTTGTCAGTCCGGTTGGCGGATCCGACCAGGTACCGGTGCAGGTAGCTGTAAAATGCGCCGATCCGGATACTCTTATAAAGTATGCAAATCTTGTCCTGAATGAGACGAGAAAAGTCTCCGGCACTTCTGATGTCAAGTTTTCAACAGGTGATCCGGGACCGGAACTTAAGGTCTCAATAAACAGGCAAATGATGGCGGATCTGGGTTTGAGCATGGATGCTGTAGGTCCTGCTATGCAACTGGCTTTAAACGGAAATACTGATACTAAATTCCGGAGTGGCGAATACGAATATGATATAAACTTAAAGTATGATCAATTCGATCGTCGGAATGTTTCTGATGTTGCGGGTCTTTCTTTCGTAAACAGATATGGAAAGCTTGTCCGTCTTGATCAGTTTGCAGATATCAGGAATAATATTGCACCATCAAAAATCGAACGTGATGGCAGAATACCGAGTATTACAATTCAATCACAGGTCTTCGGCCGTGCACTTGGTGATGTTGGGAGTGATATCCGTAAACGTTTGAATTCTGTATCATTTCCCAAAGACGTTTCAATTGCATACGAAGGTGATCTGAAGGCACAATCTGACTCATTCGGAAGCCTTGGAATTGCCCTTCTTGCATCTGTAATATTCATTTACCTGCTGATGGTTGTGTTATATCAATCATACTTACACCCTCTCGTTGTGTTATGTACTATTCCTCTCGCAATAATAGGAGCACTCCTTGCCCTTGCCATGACAGGAAATACACTGAGCATAATCACTATCATGGGACTAATAATGCTAATGGGACTTGTTGCAAAAAATGCAATTCTTGTTGTTGATTTCACAAATCAGAGCAGGAGCGAAGGAGTTTCAATAACTGATGCTCTGCTTCATGCAACGTCTGTCCGCCTGAGGCCCATATTGATGACCACTTTTTCGATGATAATTGCAATGTTGCCTATTGCCCTGGCAACCGGACCTGGATCAGTATGGAAGAACGGCCTTGCATGGGTTCTCATCGGAGGACTGTCAAGCTCTCTGTTCCTTTCACTTTTAATTGTGCCTGTTGTTTATTACCTGGTGGAACGCGGGAAAGAAAAAGTAAGAGTTTTTTTCAGATGATTATTAATTCATCAGCAAAAATCCCGGATAAAATGAAAGCAAAACTGATCTTTTTGTTGAATACCGGCATGACGTGGAAGAATTTTACGCCGAGGTCGAATTAAAAAAGCCGGGTAAATCCACCCCGGCTTAAAAGAAAATATGACTGCCATGTCATGGATCCAATGGATCCAGGGGATTTGCGTGGAGAGAATTCTTATCAGGATAAAACTCGCATGATTCATCACTGAGCTTTGTAAGACCTTTATACGGTACACAACCAAGCTCCTTCATGCATCTGCCTTCCATATTAAGTATCAAACCATTCTGGAACTTATCTGTTGTTATGAGGATCTTCTTATCAGCCGGTATTCCGAAACGGAAAACAATCCTTCCTGCATTCCTGAGGTTTGTTGTTGTATGCCTTGCATGCGGTTCAATGAATATTGCATTGTCAGGCAGACCAAGCTTTCCAACCATGTACTTCTTCATTTCTACTGCTTCAGAATATGGTGTTTTATTAGGGTGAACATGTCCTCCTGAAACAATTATGAATGGAGCGAGGCCATCCTTGAAGGCTTTTGCAGCCATTTCACTTCTGACTATGCTGAGAGAATCGATAATCACACCTTCAACTTCAGGACCCTGCCCTGGCACAAGTATGGAGCTGTATTTGTAATTATTCCAGTCAGTTTTCGGAATATTGAGATAAGCCTGCCTGTTCATCCCGTCGTTTAATGGCTCGTATCTTGCAGCTTCGTCCCTTTGATTCAGATGCAGCGCTTCCATTGCAGTATTTACGGGGATATCAAAGAATAATTTTTCATTTTTATTATTCAGCTCTTCATTGAGCTTTTTCTCAATGGCTGCCTTGTAGTTATTATCATTTTCAACAAATGATATTGCATCTATTGCAGCATAAAAAGGTTTCTTCCCACTAATATAAACATCGATTGCACGGTTAATGCCATTTGCAGTTTTTTCCCAGGCAGTCCTGAGGAAAGCTGTGTCGCTATATGATTCATAGATGTTATAATATCCTGATTTTTTAAGAGTTCCGACAAGTTGTTGTATTTCCTTTTTACTATTGTAGAGGTCATTCAGCCTTTTGCCTATAATTTTGATTTCATCAGGTTGCAATTGCATTGCTGCAGCATAGCTCTTTACATTGTTCTCTTTCAGAGAGGTTTCAATTCTTTTGTTCTGCTGCTGTGCAAGCTCCTTTAAAGCAGGATCATTCAAAAGAATGCCTTTAAGCGCTTTATCCTTCTGAATATATGTAATCAGAGGGAAAGTCTTATTCACAATAATTGAATCTGTGACCCTGTTGTTTATCAAGGCGCCACTTGTATTTGAAACGGCCAATGCTGATAAAAGAAAAAGAACTGACAGACGTCCTGCCCATGTTGGATTTAAAAATTTCATTTTCATCGAATTAAGAATAAGATTAACTATCAATACCCTTTCCCGTATTTCTACAGGAAAGGGTGATGATAGGATTATGACTTATGAGACAACCTCATTTTCATTTAATTAGTAACCGGGATTTTGTGTAAGATTTTCGTTTGCATTAAGAGCCTCCTGCGGAATAGGGAAGAGGAGATACCTGACGTCGCTTGTGCCTTTCCATCCTGGTATCTCATCCAGGTAGGTGCCGAATCTTATCTGATCCTGCCTTCCGAATGCCTCCCATGCAAGTTCAAAGCGACGTTCTTTATAAACATCATTCAATGTTGCATTCTGAAGAAATTTCGAAGGATTACCATTGAATGCCCTGCTGCGAATCTGGTTAATCAGGTTATCCGATTCGCCGTTCGGGCCGTCTTTACGGATGCGTGCTTCGGCTTCCATCAGAAGAACATCTGAATACCTGAAAATATGATAATCATTCTCCATAGCTCCTGTCAGAGCATTTTCAAATACCCATTTATAGCATCTGGCGCCGTCTTCCTGTTCGCATTGTCCCCAGCCGTAAGGAGCGGGATTTGTTTCAAGATTGTACTTCTTTGTGACAGCTATTGTATGAACAAGTGGCCGGCCGTGAGCAGTGACAATAGTATCGCCATTAGCCGGATCAAGCATTGCCCCGATGAGGTATGAGCCTTCAAGACGTTTATCTGCAGGATCGAATGAACTTACAAATGCAGGCATTGCACAAATTCCGTTCGAGCAGTTCAGCTGCAGACCAAGAGCTCTGGCATCAAGATAATGAAGTGTTTTACGGGCAAGATTATTGCCTGCCCACCAGTTATCTGATTTCCTGAAAACTGCTGAGAGAATCGCTTCTTTGGAGACTTCATTTGTTACCTGGAAATTTGTTTTCCATACGGGTTCAAGTGTATAGCCAAGCGATTCTACCTTATCGCATGCTTCTATACATTCCTGCCATTTCGGACCACCATCAGGATTCCAGACCATCGCATTAAGATAAAGCTTGGCAAGGAGAGTATATGCAACCCCTTTAGTCATCCTGTTATAGCTGGATTTACTTGTATTCATTACATCCTCCCTTAGAAGATCCTTTACGGCATTGAGTTCACCAAGTACAAAGTTGTATACTTCTTTTCTTGTCTTTGTAGCAGGCTTTGCATCGGCGTTAAGGAAATCAGTCACAATAGGAACATTTCCGAAATTATCAATGAGCAAATAATACCAGTATGCCCTGAATCCGCGTATTTCAGCAAGTGTTCTTTCCTTATCGGCAACATTGCTTATATCTATCATGTAGTATATCTGGTTACATTGTGCAATGTTGCTCCATATTGAATTATAAACACTTTTCACTATGTCGTTTTCGGCATCCCATGTATGTGTGCGCAGTTCCTTGTAAACACCGCCGTCCCACCAGTCTCCGCCTTTACGCGTAGGCATCAGGCTCATGTCAGAAGAAAGCTCGCTCATCTCCCAGTAGCTTCCCGGGAAAACACTCCGTAATGCTATATACATCGGGGCAAGAAGCGAGTTGATCTGTTCCTGTGTTGTGCCGTACTTATCTACAGGTACCTGGTCGTATGTTTCTTCCTCAAGATCTGTACATGACTGAAATGCCATCATCATGCATGCAACCAGTGCGATCGTATATTTTAAAGTCTTTTTCATGATCAGAATAATTTGGAATTAAAAAGTAAAATTTAAGCCCATCGAGATTGTCCGTGACTTTGGATAATAATCTCTTCCTTCAACTCCGGGTGCGAGTCCCGACATATCAACTTCAGGATCGAGGCCTTTATATTTGGTGATCACAAACAGATTCTGCCCTGTGAGATAAACCCTTATCTTCTCAATATCAATTCTCTTTTTGAGATCAAATGTATAACCAAGGCTGGCGTTGTCGAGCCTCATGAAAGAGCCTTTTTCGATATAAAATGAAGAATATTTCGGGCTGTCATTAAGACCATTTGTAAGCGCTTCCTTAAGTACATTCGCACCAGGCAGCCACTGTTTGTTTGCAAAAGCAAACCTTGAATAGTTCAGCACATCATTCCCGTATACGCCCCTGAAGAATACGCTCAGGTCAAACTTCCTATAAGAAACGGAGCTTGAAATACCGTAGGTGAGCTTTGGCTGGGCATTACCAATATATGTACGATCTGTATTCGAAAGCACGTCGCCTGCTTTCTGCATTATGTACTTTCCGCTTTCATCTAGGCCGAGGCATTTCCAGCCATAGAATGTGCCGACTGGGCGACCTTCTTCTATAATATGCGTCGTTGTGTTTGAACCTCCCCGTACAAAGGCGTCTCCTGTAAGAATTGAAGTCGTTGAGAATTCATTGTTTGACAGGCTTTCAATCTCATTATTATTATGAGCAAGGTTCAGAGAGAGTGTCCATCTTAGGGCAGCATTACGTATTATGTCGCCGTTAATGAAAATCTCAATCCCTTTGTTTGACATTTCACCAACGTTAGCCATTATGTTATCATACAGATATGGGGGCTGGCTTACCTTATATGTGTACAATAGATTGCTTGTCTTCTTGTTATAGTATTCAATTGTACCGTAAATCCGGGATTCCAGGAAATCATAATCCAATCCGATATTGAACATTGCTGTCTCTTCCCACCTGAGGTTGGGGTTTGGATTCTGTGAGTACCCATAAGCAGTTAAAAACTGGCCGCTGTCGAAATATTTAGTTGAGGAAGCTCCATACAATGCAAGAGTTTTATAAGCGCCAAGGCCTTCCTGGTTCCCTGTGACTCCATAACCTGCTCTTAACTTGAGATCGGTAACAGCTTTCAGGTTATCCATGAATGGTTCGTCAGATATTCTCCATGCTACAGATACAGACGGGAATGTTCCCCATTTATAGTTTGATCCGAATTTTGATGAACCGTCCCTTCTCAGAGTGGCTGTTAGAATATATTTTTCATGAAAGCTGTAATTTGCTCTTCCAAAGAAAGCAATAAGCCTGTTCATGCTGGCACCCGAGGAAACATCGCCATCCTTAAGATTTGCACCGGCGCCAAGGTTGTTGTAACTGAAGATGTCTGTTACAAACTGGCGGTTGTTTGCACTGAAATTGCGGCTATGATTATCCTCGAATGAATAACCGCCCAGCAGAGTGAGATTATGTTTGTTCACAACGAAGTTATATTTGAGTGTAAGCTCCAACAGTTTTTTATCGGAAGTTGAGCTGCTCCTGCTAGCCGATCCCAGGTCTGTTCTTCCTGCTTCAGTATAGCGATTATTATACTGGCCATTATCGCTGACACCCCTTTGCTGATACAGGCTTAAGCCGGTAGTGAATCCTTTGAATATCTCAAGGTCAGCCTTAGCATTGACATTGACCATCGCTGTTTTACTCAGATTACTGTTTAGTTCTATATTTGCAAGAGGATTTCCATGATCATAATCGAGAGATTCGAACCAGGAACCATCGGCATTTTTTACAGGAGAGACTGGTGTCATGTTATAGGAAAGAATGAAATTCCTGCTGTTGCTTGGAGTGTAATCATTCTGGTACAGGTTTGCCATAAATGTAAGGTTCAGCTTATCATTCAGGGCTTTCTGATTGAATGTAAGCCTTCCATTCAGACTCTGAAGCGAATTATCTTTTACAACTCCTTCACGGTTCATATATGTGAAAGATGCACGGTAGCTGCTTTTATCAGTTCCGGCTGAAATTGAAAGAGCATGATTATGGGTTACGCCGGTGCGCATTATCTCATCGAACCAGTCAGTATTACCGCCATAATCGAGGTTCTGGTAATCACCTGGATTCAGATTTGTGCTGCAATACTGTCTCCAGTCCTCAGCAGACAGCAGGTCAGGTTTGTTTGTGACATTATCCAGGGCGACATAGCCGTCATAATCAACAGATGTTTTACCTGCTTTTGCTTTTTTTGTTGTTATCATAATTACACCGGAAGCTGAACGTGAACCGTATATTGCTGCTGCTGAAGCGTCTTTAAGCACGCTCACCGATTCAATATCCTGTGGTGATACGGAGCTTAATGACACCCCGGGTACGCCATCAATAACCACAAAAGGTTCGCTGCTGCCGGTAAGGGATGAAATACCTCTTAATCTTATAGTGCTGTTTCCAGTTACATCGCCGCTCCCTTTTGTTATAACAAG
>DATALC010000054.1:0-141823 GCA_036261265.1 Bacteroidales bacterium | reverse complement strand
CTGTAACGTAGGAACCGGTATATACCTCCAGTTTGTTCCGGGCGCAGAAGGAAATGATATCGACTGTGATCCGACAGGAAATGTCAGTGTAGGTGTTGTGCCTTCATCAGCTCCGGATACTGTTGGAGCTTTCCCTGATCCCTGCAATGATGTGAAACCAAGTTTTGAAAGGTCCATTTCACCAGCGGAGGTAGGAACAACTCCAACATTAAAGCTTGTTGTAAGATCAAAACCGAGAAGTTTATGTGGTTTTGCGGTATTATACCATCCGCCATTCAGACCAGCGCCGAAAGCATTTGTCCAGGGTTCCATATATGCCTGAAGATATTTTTCAGCGTCGAGGGGAGCAGTTCTAAGAAAGTTGAAATCATCCAACTGGGCAAAAGTTGAAGTAAAGATGAGTAGGGCGCATAATGTCAACCCTGCCTGTTTTAAAGCTTTTCCGATCATAGGTATGTTCTTTAGTCAGTTTAGTTTTAAGTTCACAATTTATAAAAATGGCACACAATAAATATAACTAAATCCGACTTTATTTGGTTGCATAATGCTCTTAAACATATCCGATTGATTGTCATGGCTTCTTTTTATCAACATTTTCAAGCTTGTCAAGCTCTCCGATATCCATGCTTTTTGAGAGGTCAGAAATATTCTTCAGGCTAAGATTTCCTTTTATTGATATAAGTGAATTCCCTCCGGGTCCTCCTGAAATAACGAGAAGTTCAGCAATTCTCTCACCATTATATTTTACAAGAAACTTTGTAATGTCTGGCCCTTCCTTAACTACCATAAGCTCTTCATAAGCATTCTTATCAAGCTTCTTCATGAGTTCGCTGTAGAAATTAATTCCATTGTTCAGGAGTGAGTCTGAAACTGCAAGAATTTTTATTGACCTGAGATTGTGAATTATATTGTCGGCATTCTCCTCAATCCCGCTCAGATCAGCAATCATGCTGAACATTCTGCTCGAGATAGTGACAAGAGTAAAGCCTTCTCTCTCAGAGTATTTATCAAACATCTGATCAATGGGATTTGTCTGAGATTCAGCCAGTACTGTCATAAAGAGAAATGCGATTGTGCAAAGTCCTGTTTTCATATTACAAATTATTTTTCACTGATGTTTGAAATCTCAATTACCTTATCTAAATACTCAAGATTCGTGAGGTTTTTTTCAAGAGTTTTCCTCGATCTGCTGAGTACCTCGATTCCCTGTATATTCTTCACATTCAATTTTGAAACCTGCTCAAGCCGGACAGTTTCCTTATTCATCCGTGCTGAAACGTCATAGAGTATTTTCATTGTTTCTGCGTATGCGATTTCAGGATCATCAAATGTATCTTTCTCCGTATTGTTGTTGAAAAAGAACCATGAACCAACAAGAATGACAATGCTTGCCGCTACACCTGATAATAAGAGAATAAGCTTGCGGGACTTTCCGGGACTTTCCTGTTCATATACATCTAATGATGACAAAATGCGTGCATCAAGACCGGCTGATGGCACCCTGGCTTCTGAAGTATACCTGAAATAATCGAACAACGCTTTTTCTGCATCATATCCTTCAGGGACATCATTTCCCGTAAAGAAGGACTTAAGAATCCTCTCCTCCTCCTCAGTACCTGTTCCATCGTAGTACCTCGCAAGTAATCTGTCAATTTCTTCTTTTTTCATTGAAGTATTTATTGTATTCCTGTCTTATCGTTGCTCTTGCCCGCGAAAGGTTAACGCGGATCGTATTAATATTCTGACCTGTTTTTTCAGAAATCTCCTCGTATGATAACCCGTCGATATCATGCATGTTGACAAGTTCTTTGTGATTATCAGGTAAGTTGTCTATCAAACCCCGGATTATTATGAAAGACTCAGCTTTTTCGATTATTTCCTCGGCCGATTCAGCCAGGGGTTGGTTTTTAATTGACTCAGTGTCATCGCTAATCACTTTCTTTTTCCGCAATTGATCGATGCAATAGTTTTTTGTAACAGTAGTTGCCAGCGCATCAACACTTGAATAACAGTCAAGTTTTGCTCCCATTTTCCAGATCCTAATAAAAACTTCCTGAACAGCATCTTCAGCTTCATCCTGTTTTCGTAGTATTCTGAAAGCCAGGGAATAGAGCCTGCTGCTCATTAATTTCACGTAGTTATTGAATTTTTCCCTGGTCATCAGCCATTATTACAGGTTGTGGCCTAAAGATAATAAACCATGCCGCTTATATCAATTAATAGTAATTGAACCATGATTTTTCCTGGCATTTTCACATAGCTTCCTTGCATCGGACGCAGACATATCCCCTTTAACCTGGACCAATGCATTATCGTCCCCACCGGCAATTATAAGGAGTTCAACAATCCTTCTGCCCTGGGTTTTTACAAGCATTCTCAGATCCTGATCAGATTCCCTGACCTGCAAAAACTCTTCATAATCGTCAAGATCAATATCTTTCATAATAATATCATGAAAATTACCAGCATCAAAACTATGATCCTTTTGGGCGAGAATTCTTACCCCCGTAATTTTGGCTTTTATATCCCTGTCATGTTCGTCATCATCTTCCAAAGTTGCTGCAATATTGAGAAGATTACCACTGATTGAAACACATGTGAAACCATCATTATCTGAATATTTTTCAAATAGTCTGTCGATTGATTTCTGTCCGTTTACGCATGAAAAGCATAACAGGAGCGCCGGAATGATAACAAGTTTTTTCATAATTCATTAATTAATCGGTTTTAAATACATGACGTATGAAAATGATTACCATTACAAAATTTTTCAATTTTATGTAACTATTTGATTGTCAGTTAATTACATAAGATAAAAACCACTATTACAGATCAGGTGCTTCAACCTGAGGTCGTGAAGATTATTTGAAAGGTGATTCGGGTTCTTTTGCAAACTCATAATAATAAGCCCTGTCAACGAGATCCGGTACAATACGCTGAAAAAGCGCGGTGAGCCTGCCGCTCCACGTAAGCAGCTTATTTCTTTTCTTTTTACGGATTCCTTTAAGCACCCATTTTGCAACATATTCAGGTGTGGAGAGCGATCCTTCATCAAGCGGAGATTTACCCTGTTCCGATCCGTCGGCATTCAGGGCGTGCTTTCGTATTTCAGTAGCTGTAAATCCGGGGGCAATAATCATTACATGAAGACCTTTATTAAGGTTTTCTATCCTTATTGTTTCAAGAAAACCATGTATTGCAAACTTCGATGCAGAATAGCCGGTTCGTCCGGGGAGGCCATGGAACCCGGCTACTGATGAAACCCCTATAAGCGATCCCTTATTTTTGACAAGGTATGGAAGGGCGTATTTTGTGCAATAAACTGTTCCCCAGAAATTAACATTCATCAGACGATGCAGTACATTAAGATCGACATTGTCAAAGCATGCACGCATCGAGATGCCGGCATTATTGACAAGAATATCAATTGTACCGAATTTTTCAATAGTTTTCTCAATCAGGTTTCTGCAATCAGACTCCCGGCTGACATCTGTTCTTACATAAACAGCATTCTGACCAGCCTTTGAAATCTCATTTGTTATCCTTATAAGGTTTTCTTCCGAGCGCGCAGCAAGTACGACTTTACTTCCATTTTTCGCAAATTCTCTTGCAACGGCTTCACCAATACCTGATGAGGCACCGGTGACTATCACTACTTTATCATTGAAACGTTTCGACATCGGGCAAGAAATTTTATATAATTACTTGTACTTATAAAAATAGCGAATTTAAATTCCACTTCTATAAGTTTTCTTAAAAAAGGAAAAATCCCTGTCACAATCGAATGGGAAATATTATATCTTTCGCCGAACAAACAATTCAGGATGAAGAAATATCTGGTCGCATTAGCTCTCATGTTCTCATTGTTCTCATGCAAAGACGCTCCATATATGGATCCTGACGAGCCTGACTGGCTGAAGCAAAGGATCCAGGCGGATGAAGAGATAATAAAGTCTAATCCGCAATCGGGTCTAGACGCAGCAGCCTGGCTTAGATTTGAATGGCAGGGAGGGTATTATTTTGATTATATAAATCCTGCCAACTCATCTGGTATTGAGACATATAATTTTAAAGGAGAACTTATACCATTTGCCACAGACGGACGTGAGACATACGAGAAAGACAGATGCTGCGAACATGTTGTCTGGACAGGTTCAAAATATGTACCAACTGTTGAATAAAGCGGCTCCTCCGGATTTCTTCTTTCAACTTCCATTTTGCATTCTCACTGTCCGAACTGAGACAGCGGTCAGCGGGAAACCCAGGACCCTCCAGCTAGGCGGGACACTCTTTATAGGCTATCAAAAATTTATGCCTGATTAATCAAATCCCCAGAATTATCGCTTGATCCCTGCTGAGCTACCTTATGAAGAATATGGCATAAAACAAAAAAAAGGAACTGTTACCAATTCCTTCTTTTTAGTGATCCAGCTGGGGCTCGAACCCAGGACCCCATCCTTAAAAGGGATGTGCTCTACCTGCTGAGCTACTGAATCTTCCTGTAACCGGAATCCCAGCTACAACGGCGTTCTTCGGTGTTTGCTGAACCTTCCTGGTTTTGCGAGTGCAAATGTAGAAAAATTTTCAATCGGTTCCAAACAAAGAATTCAATTTCAAATGTATTTTTTCCTAAATAGTTGAACAACAAATACCCTCGATTTTTAAAATTCAGTATTTATTATTCAATAAGAACCGGTATCTGCCTGTTAATAGATTCCTCAAGAGAAATAAGTGTCTCAGTGCGCACAATCCCTGGAATATTCTGAATCCTGTCTGTAAGTATTATCCTAAGATGTTCATTATCGCGTGTATAGACTTTTATGAACAAAGAATAATTTCCGGTTGTGTAATGACACTCTATTATTTCCGGAATGTCTTTCAGTTTTGTAACAACATCCCTGAAATGACCGGGATGTTCGAGAAATATACCTATATAAGCGCAGGTTTTGAATCCAACCATTACAGGATCAACCTTAAATTCAGATCCTTTAATTACACCTATTCGGATGAGGCGCTGTACCCTCTGGTGAATTGCAGCGCCAGAGACACCGCAATCCCTTGCAACCTCAAGATATGGAATCCTTGCATTTTTGGTTATTATGTCAAGGATCTTCCTGTCGAGATTATCAATCAGTAAGTTTTCAGACATTATTAAGAACAATTAGTAAATGAATGCAACAAATTATTTTTATTAGCTTACAAATTTATAGAAAAATCGGAAGATACTTTATGAACAAGAGAAAATGTTCAGAATAACAGTGACTAACTTAGCATTAGTTGTTTTTATTTATATAACCTCTGATCTCACTGATGTCTGAAAAACCTTTGGCAGTGAGGTATTCACGTATTCCTTCAAGGATCTTTACCGAAGCGGCAGGATCGATGAAAGATGCAGTTCCTACCTGTATGGCATGTGCACCTGCAAGTATGAATTCAACTGCATCATTTGCTGTCATGATTCCCCCGATTCCGATCACAGGTATTTTGATTGCATTTGCAACCTGCCACACCATTCGAAGAGCTACAGGCTTAATCGCAGGGCCTGACAGTCCGCCAGTTATTGTAGATAGTGAGGGTTTCATTTTCTTCACATCTATAGCCATCCCGAGAAGGGTATTTATCAGGGAGACAGCATCGGCGCCTTCCTCCTCTGAAATCTTTGCAAACTCAGCAATATTTGTCACATTTGGTGAGAGCTTCACAATGAGCTTCCCATTGTAGGCTTTGCGAACTGCTTTAACGGCTTCCCTTGCCGAGGCCGGATTTGTGCCGAAAGCCATCCCTCCCATTTTTACATTTGGACATGAAATGTTGAGCTCTATTGCAGGGATTTTATCAAGCCGGTTTATCCTTGAGGCAAGTTCAACGTATTCTTCAATATAATTTCCATTTATATTAATGATTACATTTGTCTTATACGTCTTGATCTTCGGATATATTGATTTCTCAAAGTAATCAATGCCTTTATTCTGTAATCCGACGGCATTCAGCATGCCCGATGGGGTTTCGGCCATCCGTGGATAACTATTACCTTCCCGTGGTTCCAAAGTAGTCCCTTTTACTATTATTCCGCCAAGAGAAGATACGTCGAAGAAATCGTCAAATTCACGACCATAGCCAAAAGTACCTGATGCTGTCAGCACCGGGTTCTTAAACTTCAGATCGCCTATTGAAAACTCAAGGTTCACCATTTGAGATCTTTTATATTGAATACAGGTCCATCTGTACATGTGCAAAGATGACCTTTTACTGTGTCTACAACGCAGCACAGGCATACTCCTATGCCACAGGCCATAAGGTTTTCAAGAGAAACTTCACAATCTGAATTATGAGTTTTGGACCATTGCGCAACAGCATGCATCATAGATTCCGGTCCACAACAATACACCTTGTGGTATGAATTATTCTTCAGAACTGAATGCTCTGTTACATATCCCTTTTCACCTACAGAACCATCTTCAGTTGTTATGAAAACTTTACCAATCTTAAGATATTGCTCATATTCGATTATCCTGGCTTTATTCCTGAAACCAAGAATTATGTCAGGTGTATTGCCATTCTTTTTAAGCGCTTTTGCAAGAAACAGAAGGGGTGCTACGCCACATCCACCGCCAATGAGCAGCACCTTATCGCTAGTTCCCGGCATAGTGAAAGAATTCCCAAGAGGGAATACAAGATTCAGGTAATCACCATTCTTTAAGCCTGATAACTGTTCAGTTCCTTTACCTGCAAGCTGAATAAGAAGCTTGAAAGTGTTTGCCCCATAATCAACATCATGGACAGACAGAGGGCGTCGAAGAAAGGTCTGTGGGCTGCCTTCAACCTTAGCCTGCACAAATTGTCCGGGCTTCATTTCAGGCAATTTCTGATCACCTAAAAGCTCAAGAATAAAAAAATCATTATTGAGTTTTATATTTTGAATGACTTTAAGATCAGCAATTCTTTTAGACATCCTGCACTATTTTAAATGCAAAGATAATTTTAAAGAACGAACTCAAAAAGGATATGTATCTTTTTAAAATCTAAGGCCTGGGATAAAAATCCTCAAAGCTGCCGTCAGAATAAAACCAGACAATCCTGTCAATACCTGATTTCTGATTTGATTTCTTATCTGTAACTGATATATCCTGCAAGTCGGGAGATACAGATACTGTATTGCTCTTCTCAGCAGACGACTTTGCCTTTTCGATTTTCCCAGCTTCAGGTTTCTGATCAAAAAGAGTCTGATCAAAGAGACTCTGCATTCCTCCCGAATCCTTATACATTGTACCCTTGCCAAAAAGGAGCCATTCTGTTGAGATAAATTTATACCTGTCGAGCATTTTTAGCACAAAATCAAGACTCGGGTTATTCCTGCCCGAAAGAATGTGGGAAATACCTGATGGCTGAACACCAATTTCTTCAGCAAATTGAGCGGAAGACTTATTCTCGGCTCTTAAAAACTCAATTATACGATCTTTCATAAAGAAATTAATGACTTACAAATGTAATCATTAAAATATTTCCAAATGTAACATATTTGAATTTACAATTGTAATTACAGCTGTAACGATATAACTAATTAGTAGACTTCAGTACAATATCTTCTTTGAAATTCATTAATATATGTTTGGATATAATTGAATTACAATTTTAGATTAGTTAAATATATTACTGGTATTCTGCTACTTATAACATTAATCTAAATAATTCACAGGATAAAAGTTGCAAAAACATGTTTGAGAGCGAATCAACTGGTTAATATAAGTCAATATATATTATTGATTTATAGGATCTTATTATATACTAATTTAATACAGATAATATATTTACTCTTGTAAATATTTTCGACTGTATCTATGTGAAAACCATGAATTGCTTTTGTATTTCCAGTAGAATTACATTTGTAACGTGTATGATGATGTGCTTTTTTGATACTGCTGTTTTGTTTATCTCTTTTGGATTTATCAGTTTCCTTTAGGATGATACAAAATGAAATCCATCAGAATTCGATTTTCACTTTCTCCCTGCCGACAGTACACAAATATTTAAATCCTGGAGACATAAGGCTCCGGAACTTAGAGTTATCTGATTGAATATCCTATCGTTAACTGGATTATAACCTTTTTATCCAGCACAGAAGGAGCTGAATCCAGGTTTTTTAACCTTTGGCAGATCTACATTTAAAGGCTTAAGTTGATTTTCTTAAGAAACCGAAGAAATAATTATCTATTCTTGACGAAACTCCCTTGCAGCATTTTCGTCAAATTCCTTTTCTGACCTGGCTATAACAGCTGTAGCAAGACAATTCCCGATTACATTTACTGCCGTTCTTGCCATATCCATAAGAACATCGATCCCCAGAATAATAAATATTGGTTCTACAGGTAATCCAAAACTTACTGCAGTACCAAGCAAAATAACCAGTGATGCCCTTGATACACCTGCCACTCCCTTACTTGTGAGCATAAGTGTTATACATATCAGCAACTGTTTATCGAATGATAAATCTATACCGGCTGCCTGAGCTACAAATATTGATGCAAGTGAAAGATATAATGTTGTTCCATCGAGATTAAAGCTATAGCCTGTGGGAATGACAAAAGCAACAATTTTTCTTGGTATACCGAATTTTTCCATCGATTCCATTGCTGAAGGAAGAGCAGACTCCGAGTTTGATGTTGCAAAAGCAATAGTGGCAGGTTTCGAAACTGCACTGATAAACTGTTTAAGCGGTATACGGAAAACAAGAGCCACGGGTACAAGTACGAACCCAAGGAATACAATAAGTGCAACATAAAGCGTTGCCAGCAGCTTAAAAAGATTAAAAAGTATATCAAGCCCCATGTGGCCTACTGTATATGCAATTGCAGCAAACACCGCAAAAGGAGCATAATACATAACAATGTTCGTGAACTTGAACATAACCTCGGCAAGACTCTCTGTGAACCTTATTACAGGGTTACGGTATTTCTCTTTTACCATGGCCACTGCGATTCCGAATATTACACTGAATATAACGATCTGCAGAATCTGTCCCTCGTATATTGCTTTTGCGATGTTCTCCGGAAAAATATGAAGAATAAAATCTTTTGTCGATTGAGCTACTATTGTGGTAACGGGAGCGACATCAGGATTTTGAGGTAATACAACCCCAACGCCCGCTTTTGATATGTTTATTGCCGCGAGCCCGATAAAAAGTGCAATTGTCGATATTATTTCAAAATAAAGGAGCGATTTCCATCCCATTCTTCCAATTTGTTTGAGATCGGCATGTCCTGCAATACCGACAACAAGTGTTGAAAAAAGCAATGGAGCTATAATTGTTTTAATTAACCTGAGAAAAATATCACTGAATACCTGGAGTTTTTTTCCGGCTTCCGGAAGGTCATAACCGAATTCAGCGCCTGCTACCATACAGACAAGGATCCAGGTAGTCAGTGACTTCTTCCTCGCGGCATATATTATTAAAGCTATAACGCTTAATAACCTTGAAAAGAGAAGAATACCGGATGGTATTTGAAGTACGTCATTAGCAACAACAACAAGCAGGATAATAGTTAATGTTAAAATTAAGAAAAGTAGTTTCGGAAAGAAATTCCAGAATCGTTGCATAAACTAACTTTTATTCTGCTTAATAATTATTATCCGCAATGACCTGAGCAACCTGATTCATGGCTACCGCATGATGAGCAGGAATTCTGATCCCCGGCAAGTTCCTGGTCTGTTGCATCCCTGACCTCGACGATCCTGCCGCTGAAGAAAAGGTTTATTCCGGCCATTGGGTGGTTGAAATCCATACGAACGTATTCTTCTGTTATTTCATTAACAACACCATTGAGGTGATTACCATTCTCATCCATCATTGGGACTTCGTTACCGATCCTGCAGATTTCTTCATTCAAACTGCCATTTTCAGTCTGGAATACTGTGACAGGAACATTGACTATCATTTCTTCACGTCTTTCGCCATAAGCATCATCTGAATTGAGTGAAAATCTGAAATCGTCACCTTCTTTAAGTGAACTTATGTTAGACTCAAAGACGGGAAGCAATCTTCCCGTTCCGTAAACGAATTTAAGTGGCCTTGTTTCATTAAGGGACTCCAGGACTCTTCCATTCTCATCGCTCTCCCTTAATTCATATATAAGAGAAACCATTTTGTTATTTTCTATCTTCATTATTTCTTCTGAATATTATATTTTTTGAAGGCGTAAATATAGACAATAAACTATAAAGAAAAATCTTACCTGTTCGACAGAATCACTATTAACAATACTACAATGATTCCTGCCAATACCGCCATTGTAATCTTGGCGGCGCTGTAAGGCCTTTCACCCTGCACTTCCCCTGTTCTTCCGTTTATAAGAAATCTGTAGATTTTATTCTTATATGAGTATGAACTGATCCATATAGGCATCAGTATATGCTTGAAAGTGATATTGTTAAATACTGTTGCCAGTGAGTGTATTCTCTGGTGATCACCTCCTATATCTCTTTTTACCGCCTGTGTTATCGACTCACGCATTTTAAGCTTTGCATCCTCAAAGCCTTCCTTGAGATCAAGCTGATAACTTTCTGTTTTAAAACCGCTTAAATACTTTTCATCAAATGGAACAAGGTTCTCTGTTCCCCATGGTTCAAGTTTCTCAACATACTGTTTTGGCAATGTCTTGCTCGCAATTGACAAAACATCATCGAAGCTTTTGTCAATATGGCCGGAAACATCAGTCCATCGTGTATGTGTCACTGTGCGCGTTTTTGTAACAGCACGTCCGTTCTCATGGGCTGTATATGTCTCTGTTGTCTTGTAATCAGTTCCTTTTTCTCCCCGGTAATCAGAGCTGGTTTTTGAATCGTATGTCCAGTAAGGTATGTACAGTCCGGTAAGTTTTTCCTGATTGCGTGCGAATTTCTTAAGTTTATTGGGAGCAAACCATAGCTTACTTATCCATTTGCCAAACTCTTCAAATGCTTTCTTCTGGTCAATAGCAAATGGAATGATGGCTTTGGGCTTTATTGTATGCGTGGATGTGGCATCTTTAACCGACAACGGAGAGCCGCAACAGGGACAGCTATCGGAAACTACGTTGGGATTAAATGTAGTTTCAGCGCCGCAGCCCTGGCATTTAACAGTAGCAATCTCCTGAACAGGCGAATTATCCGCTTCGGAAATGTATTTTTCGAAATCAAGTTCCTCGATTATTGAAGTCGGAACAATAATTTCGTTTTCAGTTCCGCAATAAGGACAAACGAGATGACTGGTACCGGGTTCAAACCTCAGTTTGCCGGAACAATTTTTACATACTTCCGTCAGTACTTCTTCCTGATTCATAGTATATTGATTAATTTAACTGAAGTACAGGTTACTGTCCGGGAATTGGTGGAGGAACAGCCCCGAAGATACCTGTGAGATCGGGTTGGCTGGCAGCTGAAGTCCATTGTGACATTCCCTGTTTCCATACAAGTGTTTCACCAGATATCTGTCCCTGGGCAGCCATCTGTTTCAGTGTATTAATATCGAACGGCCCGGATTGCTTCCCGTTAATTGCAACGAAATATGAAACGGATCCGGGGATTGGCGGTGGTCCCGCTTGCTGTTGTTGTTGATTTGCCTGTCCCATTTGTCCCATCATAGCATTTGCCATTCCGAACCCCATTCCCATACCCATTCCTGCTGCAGCTCCTCCGCCATTAGGATTATTTGCAGCGGCTTCCATTGATTGAGCCATCTGGAACTGTGTAAACTTGCTCATATCGCCGATTATTCCCATGCTTGAACGTTTATCAAGGGCTGCTTCCACATTTTCAGGCAGTGTTATACTAGCAACAAGGAATTTAAGGAGATCGATTCCATATTCAAGGAATTCAGGTTTCATCTTATTCTCACAGAACTTTGAAAGCTCATCAAAGTTGGAAGCCATATCAAGAACCGGTATATGACTTTCACCGATAGTGTCCGTGAATCTGGTAACTGCAACGTTCCGCAATTGGGTGGTAATACTTTCTGTTGTGAAAGCTCCGTCAGTCCCTGCAATTGTTCTTATAAAAAGTGCAGGATCAGATATCTTCATTGTGTAATTACCATTTGCGCGAATTCTTATTGGTCCGAATTCAGGATCGCGGAGCATAACAGGATTTGGCGTTCCCCAGAGCAGATCGGTGAATTGCTTTGTATTCACAAAATAAACTTCAGCCAGGAACGGGCTGTTAAAACCATACTTCCATCCTTTCAGAGTTGTAAGAATCGGAAGGTTTTCAGTTGTAAGAGTATATAAACCAGGCTGAAATATGTCAGCTATCTGGCCTTCATTTATAAAAACTGCAACCTGAGATTCCCTGACTGTAAGCTTAGCGCCATTTTTGATTTCATTCTGGTATCGTTCAAAACGATGAACCATTGTATTCTGAGTCGGATCGAGCCATTCAATAATGTCGATAAACTCACCTCTTATCTTGTTAAATATGCCCATAGCACAATTTTCTTAGTCGTGAAGACTAAAAGTAGTAAAAAATAATGATGATTAGCTGAAGGTTGAAATCTTGTGAAAAGAAATACAATTGAAGGTATCAGCCGGAATCTTCAGAAAATGAAACTGAGCCTGAATTCAGGGTTACTATATAACCCCAGGCTGTCATCAGTATTGAGAGCCCACAAAACGACAAGGTTAATTGATGCTCTCTTGCCTATCTGCTGACTTATCCCGCCTCCGGTCAGCAACGTATTAACATAGAAACGTCCGCTGGAAAGAGGATCTTTGAAAAAAGAGGATTCAAGGCTGAGATATTGGTCTTCAAAATGGGCAATAATGTCGGTATTTGTGCCTATGGGTATAACTGAATTTATATTCCTTAATAATGTAAACTCCAGGTAACTTTTACCACCATAGATATGAGTTCTCACCTTGTTATATGAATAGTATCTGTAATCGGGACCTAAAGCGACTGCAACTCTTGGTAATATCCAGTAACCGACAACCGGAGAGAGTTCAATATCAGTTATACTTCCAAACTGAAGCCCGAAATTACCACCGAAAAAAATTCTTTCACGAAATGGAGGGGCAGTCTGCTTTGCTGTCTGCCCTGAAGCGGTCACAAATGAAAAACAAAGTATTGCAGGCGTAATAAAACGCGCAAAAGCATATAGAAGCTTCCTACCGTACAACATAGCTGTTCTGAAATAATCGATATTACAGGCAAAAATCCTGCCGTAAATGCAGTCAGGATCAAAAAAACTATAATAATAATTCTACCGTTCAATTCTTTCAAAAGAAGCAACAATGCCTTTAATAAGGGATGAACTGAAACCATTATGTTCCATTTCATTTAAACCAACAATTGTGCAGCCTTTGGGAGTTGTTACCCTGTCAATTTCTTTTTCAGGGTGCTGGTGGCCTTCAATCAGAAGTTCAGCCGCACCCTTTACAGTATTATTTACAATAGAGCTTGCAGTCGCAGCGTCGAAACCAATCTGGATACCGCCCTGGATCATTGCCCTGATGAATCTAAGGACAAATGCAACACCGCATGAACCTAGAATAGTTGCCGATTCCATCAACTGCTCCTCAATAAACATCGTTGTCCCGATATTATCAAGTAATGACTTCACGGCTTCTGCTTTTTCAATATCTTCCCCATTGTGACTTATGCATGTAACAGAGCTGTTTACACTGGCAGAAATATTGGGCATAGCCCTGAATACAGGAATTCTTACATCAGTTTCATTTTTAATTCTTCCGATTGAAATTCCGGTAGTAACTGATATAATTATATGTTTCTGAGGATCGAGGTAATTCTTTATTTCTTTCAGAAGATCGATGAAATTGTAAGATTTTACAGCGATGATTATCAGTTCCGAATCACGAACCGCCTGAATATTTTCAGTAATAATCCGGATTGCTGATCCTTTCAGGGCCGAATTATCGACATTCCTTTTTGTGGCAATTATATCGCCCTGGTCTATATTTTTTTTCCTTAGAATGCCTTCAATTATTGACATTCCGATGTTTCCGCATCCGAGTACGGCAATTTTTTTGTAAGCCATCTGATTGATCTTTTAAGCCCGGAATTTAAACAATAAACATTCATAAATGAAGAAAGTTTCTTTTCAAAACAATCATTTTGTGATTAAGTAATTAAGATTCAGAGTTAAAGAGAATTGATATCTTTAACAAAAATTGAAAGATGAATATTATTGTCAATGGAGGTTCCCGCGGAATAGGCAGAGAGATTGTTAAACAATTTGCTGCAAATGAAATAAACCGGATAATTGTGACGGGGCGCAACATGAGCTTACTTGAGCAACTATCACAAAACCACAGGAATGTTGTTCCGCTTTTTCTCGATCTTTCAGCTTTTGATAGTACTTCCGCAGGATTTTATGAATTTGTTTCCTCCCGGTTTGAAGATATTGATATACTCATTAGTTCAGCAGGCTTACTGATTTCAAAGAAATTCGAGGACTTTTCCGCCGATGAATCCCGGAAGATAATGGAGACAAATTTTTTCGGACCTGCCTCAGTAATCAGGGTTCTAAAACCTTTAATGAAAGCCGGAACGCATATTATCAATATATCAAGTATGGGAGGGTTCCAGGGAAGCTCAAAATACAATGGTCTCTCCTATTATAGTGCGTCAAAGGCTGCAATTGCCTGTCTTACTGAGTGTCTTGCAGGTGAATTTAAGGATACCGGGATAAAGGTCAACTGTCTTGCCCTTGGTTCGGTTCAGACGGAGATGCTCAATGAAGCCTTTCCTGGCTATGTAGCCCCCGTTACAGCTGAAGAAATGGGCAAATTTATTTCAGACTTTGCACTAAACGGGCACAAAGTTTTCAACGGGAAAATACTGCCTGTTGCTGTAACGAATCCCTGATCTAAATGTATTGTTTGATCCTGACCTTTTTATCCAGGGCAAGTAATCCATTGAATGCCAGTGACTTCATTTCATCTTCACCCGGATAGACAACAACTTTTGAAATAAAGCCTGTCATTCTCCTGAGGATGCTGATGTTTTCAGGATCATGCGCAAGACCCCCTGTAAGAATTATTGCATCTACGTTGCCATGAAGTACTGCGGCTGCAGAACCTATTTCTTTCCCTATCTGATAAGAGATTGCATTTTTAATAAGGTGGGCATTTTTATTGCCTTTCTCCGCCAGTCCTGCCACTTCAACAAAATTATTCGTACCAAGGTAAGCAACCATCCCTCCTTTTCCCGTTATCATCGATTTCACTTCATCGTGAGTGAACTTACCGCTGAAGCAGAGATCAGCAAGTTGCCCTGATGGGAGTCCTCCTGAGCGTTCCGGCGACATCGGACCCTCGCCGTTGAATGCATTATTTACATCGATTACTTTGCCTTTTGAATGGGCGCCGACACTGATTCCTCCACCCATGTGGGCAACAATAAGATTTAAATCATCGTATTTGCGATTTATACTACCTGCATAGATCCTTGCAACAGCTTTCTGGTTGAGAGCATGAAAAATTGAGCGTCTCTCAATTTCAGGATGACCTGATATCCGTGCAACATCCTGAAGTTCATCTACAACAACCGGATCAACTATAAATGCTGCAGATTCCTGTAAAAACATCTTCAGATCATGAGCAATAAGGCCGCCAAGATTGCTTGCATGCTGTCCGAAACGCCCTGTTGCAAGATCCTGTATCATCCTGCTGTTAACTTCATAAACGCCTGATTCGACAGGCTGGAGAAGTCCGCCTCTCCCGACAACAGCCCGTATCCTTTTAAAATCTATTTTCCTTTCAGTGAGTTCCTGCATTATAAGATCTTTTCTGAAATGGAACTGATCTGTTATTTTTTCGTATCCTTTGAGGTCTTCTGCAGTATGCCTGAGTGTATTTTCAAAAACTAGCTTATCTTCCTCATATAAAGAGAATTTTGTTGAGGTCGATCCGGGGTTAATTGCCAGTATCAGTCTTCCCATGACAGCTCGGATTAGTTTAATATGCTATTTGCCTGATTAATCTGCCATCAGGCAAGAAAGAACAACACAATAATATTTAGATTTTTCGCTTTCGCTCCTTGACATAACAACAACAGGTTTCTGGGTTCCCCGTATAAGGCCTGCAAGCTCCCCTCCTGCAAAAAGCATCAATCCTTTGTAAAATGGATTGCTTGCTTCAAGTGACGGAAAGAGAAGTATGTCGGCATCGCCACCAACAGGTGTCGATACCCCTTTGATCTGAATGCTTTTCTCGTCACATGCAAGGAAAAGATCAAGCGGACCATCCATAATGCAACTCTTTATCTGACCTCTGTCAGCCATCTTACACATTATTGAATAATCAACGGAACTCTGGAAGTGTTTGTTCATCTTTTCCGATGCTCCGATGAGGGCGATCTTAGGTTTTTCAATACCGAATCTGTTTGCCATTTCAATTGCATACCCAGTCATTGCGATCTTCTGATCGAGATCCGGGAATGGAATCACAGCAGGATCAGTTACAAACAGCAATTTATGATAAGCCGGCAGCTGAATGGCACAAACATAGCTGAGAACAGCTCCGGGCAACATAATTCCCTTTTCTTTATGCATAACTGCTTTAAGGAATTTGTCCGTGTTTACGAGGCCCTTCATAACAATATCGGCCTCGCCTGACCTCGCCATTGCTACAGCTTTTTCAGATGCTGCAGACTCATTTTCGGAATCAATAATCCTGAATATTGAATTATCTATTCCGTGCTCACCGCAAGTATCTATTATTTCATTTTTCCTGCCGATCAGAAGGGCTTCAGCAAAACCTTTATTAACGGCGTTATGCAGAGCTGATATTGTATTTGAATCCTGTGCCCAGGCAACGGCAATGCGCCGCCTTTTTCCTGATCCTGCTACCAGGCTCTCCATCTGATCGAGTGTCCTGATCATAGGTTTTATCTGCTTGCAGCAACCGCAAGAAGGATGCTGTCGTATTTAGCTTTTTCCGAATCTGAACGTGAAGTGAGCACTATTGGTACAGAGGCGCCAAGTATAATAGAAGCCACATCAGCTTTTGCGAAGAAGACAAGTGATTTATACAGGACATTTCCAACCTCAATATCTGGCATTAACAGCAAGTCGGTATCTCCTGCAACATCGCTTCTTATACCTTTGTGTTTGGCGCTCTCAAGGCTGACTGCATTATCAAAAGCCAGAGGACCGTCAATTATACAGTTTCTAATCTGATCGCGCTGGTTCATTTTCGAAAGAAGAGCAGCATCGAGAGTTGCCTCCATGTTCTCGTTCACCATCTCTACAGCGCCCAGGACGGCTACTTTAGGCATTATGTAACCTAGTTTATTCAGGCAGGCAACTGAATTATTAACTATTCCGATCTTTTCCTGCAGATTTGGCGCAATATTCATTGCAACATCAGTAACGGCAATCACTTTATGATAAGTCTCAACCTGGAAAAGCGCAATGTGCGATAAAAGGTTTCCTGTTCTCAGTCCCCACTCCTTGTTGAGTACACCTTTGAGCAGAGACGATGTTCCTATCTTGCCCTTCATCAGTATATCAGCTTCACCCGAGCTAGTCATCCTGACAGCTTTTACTACTGCTTTCTCCGGGTCAGCCTCGTGAATAACATTTATCTCTGAAATATCATAATTGTATTCCTCGCAGATGCGCTCAATACCAGGCTTATCGCCAACAAGAACTGGTTCAATAAGGCCTGACTCCCAGGCTTTCAGGACTGCGCCAAGAGAATGCTGATCCTGAGCTGCTGCAAGAGCAAGCTTTTTCTTTTTGCCTGTGGGAATAAGGCGATTCAGATCACCAAGACTTTTGAGCACCATAGATTCTGCAATTTACTTTTTTGATTTGAGCCTGCTTTCGACTATTTCACGTGTATCAGAAGCAATCACATACTCTTCATTGGTTGGAACGATTATAACAGTCACTTTTGAATTATCCTTACTTATAACCTGTTCCTTACCCCTGCAGCCTTCATTTTTCTTTTTGTCGAACTCTATCCCGAGGAATTCCATGTCCTTACAGATTGCTTCTCGGGTTTCGGCAGCATTTTCACCTATTCCTCCTGTAAAAACAACAATATCGACACCACCCATTGCAGCTGCATAGGAGCCAATATATTTCTTCACACGGTAATCATACATTTTCAATGAAAGTATAGCACGTTCATCACCTTCAGCTGCAGCGGCTTCAACCTCTCTCATATCAGAAGATATTCCGGAAATTCCCAGCATACCGCTATGTTTGTTAAGAAGCGTGTTAAGGGATGCGAAATCAATTTCTTCCTTTTCCATTATAAGTGTCAGAGCCCCTGCATCCACATCTCCTGACCTTGTGCCCATTATCAGGCCTTCGACCGGAGTAAGCCCCATTGATGTATCAAGAGATTTCCCGCTTTTTATCGCTGTAATTGAAGCGCCGTTACCAAGATGGCAGGTAATTATCTTCTTCGATTTATAATCAACCTTCAATATCTCACAAGCTCTTTTTGAAACATAACTATGGCTCGTGCCATGGAACCCGTAACGCCTTATTCCGTATTTTTTATAAAGTGAATAAGGCAAAGCATACATGAATGAGTAATTAGGCATTGTCTGGTGAAAAGACGTATCGAATACCCCAACCTGCGGAACCTCTGGCAGAAGATTTTTCATTGCATAAATACCTTTGAGGTTAGCAGGATTATGCAATGGAGCCAGGCTTGAACAATCTTCAACTGCTTTTATTGTCACATCATCGAGATAGCAGCTTTCCTGGAATCTTTCACCTCCATGAACCAGCCTGTGTCCAACGGCTTCAATTTCGTTAAGACTCTTAAGAACTCCTCTTTTCTTGCTTATCATCAGTCCAAGAAGATATTCGATGCCTGTCTGATGATCAAGGATTTCACCCTCCAGCTTTACTTTATCGCCATCAAAACGTTCATTTTTAAGGAATGAGCCTTTTAACCCGATTTTCTCAACAATTCCTTTCGTGAGAACAACGCCGGATGTCATGTCGAACAGCTGATATTTTATTGATGAGCTTCCGCAGTTTAGAACTAGTATTTTCATTATTGGATATATTTTTACTGAACAAGTTTTATGGAATCAAGCCTGCAGAAATGAATTCTTGCCGATTTTAACTCCGTCTTTGTTATACTCATAGAATCCTCTTCCGGTCCGTCTTCCCCAGTTATTGGCGCGAACAAGCTTCTTTAAGAGAGGTGAAGATTTGTATTTCACTTCACCGAATTCATCATAAAGATTCTCGCACCACCGAAGGATCTTGTCGAGACCAATTTTATCAGCCATTTCAAATGGGCCAAGAGGCAGTCCAAAACCGACGCGCATTGTAAGATCAATATCTTCCATGCTGCCTACTCCTTCCATCAGAATTTCACATGCCTCATTGATGAGTGGAACAAATAAGCGAGTGCTTATAATACCCGGAGATTCTTTCACTGCTACCACCTTTTTTCCGATGAGATGCGCAAATTTGACTGTATTATCGTAAGTTTCCTGTGATGTGTACAAACCCTTTACAACTTCAACAACCCTTGCATCAGCTTCGGGAGTAAGAAAATGAAAGCTAACGCAACGATCTTTATACTCAAGGTCGGTGGTCAACTCAGTTATTACATGAGTTGATGAATTTGTTGCGATTATAGTTTTATTGCCAACATTTTTCTCAATGTTCTTCAGTATTTCACTTCGAATTTCATGTGTTTGCTCGCGCCTGAGAGATTTAACAGCTTCAATAACAATATCACAACCATTAAAGTCTTCATACGAAATCGTTCCTTTTATCCTCGATAAAATACCAAGTTTCTCCGAGTTTGTCATTCCCCATCGTTCTATCATCATATCGAGTTCGCGGGCAAGCTCAGCATACGCATTATCGATTTTTTCGCGCGTAAGATCGAGGATGATCACATCCATTCCTTTCGAGCTGATCATCCTTGCAATATTCTGCCCTACCGATCCTGCACCAACGATCCCTACTTTTGAGAAAAGTGTTTTTGGCCTTGTATCTTTCGACAAACCATAATCTTCGAGCCTTTCAGTATTGTCTGCCATATTTTTGTTTTAAAGTTGCTTTTTTAATATTTCTCCATTTCTTCAATGATGACCTTAACACGTAGTCTCACGGAGTTACAAGGAGTTTCACTGAGTCTTTTTGCTTTGCTTTACGCTTTACGCTCACTTCTTAATCCCGGCTGCCTGATTTGCAGTAATTGCGATCATGCTTACTATATCGCTTACAGAACAGCCACGTGAAAGATCGTTTATTGGAGCTGCCATTCCCTGGAGAACAGGACCTACTGCTTCAGCGTGAGCAAGTCTTTGGACAAGCTTGTATGCTATATTGCCAACATTAAGATCAGGGAAGATGAGAACATTAGCTTTTCCGGCAATTTTACTTCCGGGAGCTTTGCTTTTACCGATTGCTTCAACAAGGGCAGCATCGGCCTGAAGTTCACCATCTATCTGAAGATCAGGAGCCATTTCTTTTGCAATCCTGGTAGCGTTCACTACCTTATCAACCATTTCATGTTTTGCACTTCCTTTTGTTGAGAAGCTCAGCATTGCTATTCTTGGTTCAAAACCTGCAATTGCCCTGGCAGTATGAGCCGAGGCGACGGCAATTTCAGCCAATTCTTTATCAGTTGGATTCGGATGGACAGCACCATCGGCAAAAATAAGAACGCCATTTTCGCCGAAACTCTTATCCTTTAAGATCATTATAAAGGCGCCTGATACAACTGAAATACCGGGAGCAGTTTTTACATATTGGAATGCCGGACGAAGAACATCACCTGTTGCGTGATCAGCACCAGACACTTCGCCATCTGCATCGCCGCACTTAATCATGAGAACGCCAAGATAAAGCGGATCCTGAATAAGCTTTTCAGCCTGTTCTCTAGTAAGACCTTTGCTTTTTCTCAGTTCAAGCATAGTATCGATGTAATGCTGCTTTTTCTCATTGTTGAGAGGGTTAACAACCTGGGCTTTAGATATATTCTGAAGTCCAAGCTTAGATGCATGAGCTTTTATTTCTTCAGGATCTCCTATAAGTATAATTCTTGCAAGTCCATCCCTTATTGCTTCATCAGCAGCACGGATGTTCCTTTCTTCATACCCTTCAGGAAGCACAATACGCATATTGTGTTTTCTTGCATTTTGTTTAATGCTATCCAATAATTCCATTGTGTATCAGTTAATTAAAACGTTCGAAAATTTGTCATAAATGTACGAAAAAAAAGTTCGATTAAACAATTTCAAAAAACATGATTAATGTCAGACTTCACAAGGAATGTATTTCAACACCGACATTAACGCTTCATGAAATTGTTTTTCCTATTTTAGCAGCTTCATTTAAGTTACATGAACGATTTACAGGTAAAAATTGAAGAGCTTGCCAGGACTCTGGATGGAGATCTCGGAACTGATTTAAAAACAAAAACAATATATTCCACTGATGCTTCAGTTTACAGGGAACAGCCGTTAGCCGTAGTATGGCCAAAGAATGAATCTGATATTCAAAAGCTCGTTCGTTTTGCAAAAAAAGAAAACATAGGACTGACAGTCAGGGCAGCAGGTACATCACTCGCCGGGCAGGTCGTCAGCAGCGGTATTATAGTAGATATCTCAAAGTATATGAACCGTATAATTGAGATCAACAGAGAAGAAAAATGGGTCCGTGTAGAGCCGGGGGTTGTTCTTGACGAACTTAACATGAAGCTTAAAGAGTATTGTTTGTTCTTTGGTCCTGAAACTTCAACATCAAACAGGTGCAATATAGGCGGGATGGTGGGAAATAATGCCTGCGGATCACACTCGGTGATTTACGGGTCAACACGTGAACATACACTTGAGATCAGAGCCGTTCTTAGCGATTCTACACCTGCAGTTTTCGGACCCGTTAATGATGAAACTTTCAGGAAAAAGTGCGAACAGAATGACATAGAAGGCAGAATATACAGGAATATACATGAAATCCTTCAGGATGAAAAGAATAAAAAGAGTATCCGCGATGAATACCCGCATCCTGATGTCGCTAGAAGAAACACCGGTTATGCTCTTGATATGCTCCTTGAATCAGCATTATTCACCCCTGATTCACAGAGAAAATTCAACTTCTGCAATTTGCTTACCGGTTCAGAAGGAACACTTGCAATTTCGACTGAAATTAAGCTCAATCTTGTCCCTCTGCCCCCCTCGAAAAAAGCACTTGTATGTGTTCACCTTGAAAAGAGGAATGATGCATTCAGGGCTAATCTCATAGCATTAAAACACGGTCCTTCAGCCGTTGAAATGATGGACGACAGAATATTGAAGCTCACTGAAGAAAATATAAGCCAGAGAAAAAACAGGTTCTTCCTCGCAGGTGATCCTGGGTCAATCTTAATAGTTGAATTTGTAAGAAACAGCGATGAAGAGATAGATAAGGAGTCTTCAGCGATGATTTCTGAAATGAAAGCAGCCGGTTACGGTTACGCTTTCCCGATTATAAGAGGTAAGGATATTTCTAAAGTATGGAATCTGAGAAAAGCCGGACTGGGGGTACTCTCGAATATGAAAGGGGACGGCAAACCTGTCACACTCATGGAAGATACGGCAATCAGTGTCGAAGTTCTCCCCGAATACATGGAAGAGATTGAACAAATGCTTTCATCACATGATAAATCTGCCGTGTTTCATGCCCATATCGGTACAGGGGAGCTTCATATAAGACCGGTACTGAATCTTAAGGATAAGAATGATGCGGAGCTTTTCAGGACAATAGGTCTTGAAACGGCTAAGATTGTTAAAAAATATCGCGGCTCCTTAAGCGGTGAACATGGAGACGGCAGACTAAGAGGTGAATTCATTCCTCTTATGCTGGGTGAAAATAATTATGCCCTGATCAGGAAAGTCAAAGAATGCTGGGATCCCGCTTGTATTTTTAATCCCGGGAAGATAATCGACACTCCGCCGATGAATACCTTCCTGAGACACGAACCCGGTGCTCCAACTGCAATGATTGATACAGTGTATGATTTCTCATCGAGTGATGGCATAATCAGGGCAGCGGAAAGATGCAACGGTTCGGGAGATTGCCGGAAATCCTCCGGAATAGGCGGCATAATGTGCCCCACATACATGGCAACAGGTGATGAAGATAAAACGACAAGGGCGCGGGCAAATGTTGTACGTGAGTGTCTGAAAAAAGATGATCCCTGGGATCATAAGGAGATGTACGAGATACTTGATCTGTGCATCGGATGTAAAGGTTGCAAGTCGGAGTGTCCGTCGAACGTGGACATGGCTAAGATCAAGTCAGAGTTTCTGCAGCACTGGTATGACAGGCACGGTATACCATTGAGAACCAGAATGATTGCTTATATTGCATTATTCAACAAAATAGGTTCGTACATACCGCATATATATAATTTTTTCCTTGGCAACAAATTTACATCAGCTTTAATAAAACGCTTCACTGGATTTGCTGCAAAACGCTCTATTCCGCTGCTTTATAATACGACTCTCCGCAAATGGGCTAAAAGGAATCTTGATAAGCTGAATCCGAAGGAACCCATCCTGACTGTCTGCCTGTTTGTCGATGAATTCACTGATTTTAATGACACTGAAATAGGAATTGCCGCAATCCGCTTACTTACAGCTTTGAATTATAAGGTTATAATTACTGATCACAAAGTGAGTGCAAGAACATTCCTTTCAAAAGGTCTCGTAAGAACTGCAGCAAAAAAAGCAAGAAAGAATATCGATATGTTGAAGTTGATTATCGGAGAAGACACACCGCTTATCGGGATTGAACCATCAGCCATTCTTGGTTTTAGAGACGAATACCCGGAGCTGGCGAGGGAAGATCAGAAGCTTGCTGCAGGAAAGATTGCCGCGAATTCATTCATGTTCGATGAGTTTATAACAAGAGAGTACAAAGAAGGAAGAATTGACAGGAATCTGTTTTCTGAAGAAAAAAGAGATGTCCTTGTACATGCACATTGTCAGCAGAAGTCTGTTGCATCTTCATCATCTACAATCGATATGCTATCTATCCCTGTAAACTATTCAGTCAGGGAAATTCCTTCCGGATGCTGCGGGATGGCGGGTTCATTCGGATATGAAAAAGAGCATTTTGATCTTTCAAATAAAATCGGTGAGCTTATTCTTTTTCCTGAAGTAAGAAAAGCATCTGTTGAGACAATAATATCTGCTCCGGGAACAAGCTGCAGGCATCATATTAAGGACGGAACCGGCAAGGTTGCATCTCATCCTGCCGTTGTATTATGGGAAGCCTTTAAGAAATAAATGCTGCTACTGATCTAAATTCTACGTATTTAAGATAAAATCATCTGAATCCTTCAGTGTATTGAACTTTTTTCTGAAAAGATTCAATTCAGCCAAAGAAAGTTCAGCGCTGAAAACTTCTTCTTTTTCTCCTGCCGAGAGGATTATTTCTCCTTTTGCATCGATGATCTGCGACTTTCCGTTATGGAGTATATTATTGCCATCAGTACCCGTTCTGTTTGCACCGGCAACATAGCATTGGTTTTCTATGGCTCTTGCCTTTAAAAGTGTACTCCATACATTTGCGCGTGCTGCAGGCCAGCTTGAAGAGTAGATTGCAAGATCATATTCACTTCGATTCCTGCTCCAGACAGGAAATCTCAGATCATAACAAATGAACGGGCATATTCTGAAACCTTTATAATTGAATATTAATCTTGAGTTTCCGGGAGTAAAAAATTTGTCTTCATTGCCCATGCTGAACAAATGCCTCTTATTGTAGAACCATACTTCTTCAGGGCTCACAAATACAAACCTGTTATGGTATTTATTATCCTCTCTTACAATAAAACTCCCGCAAACAGCAAATTTTCCATGTTCAGCCTGTTCCCGCATCCATTTAAATGTCGTACCATTATATTCTTCTGCAAGGCTTGTATTCATTGAAAAGCCTGTTGAAAACATTTCAGGTAATATGATGAGGTCAGTACTTGCATATAGATCTCTCATCATTCGGGATATATTAATAAAATTCGCAGTCTTATCTTCCCAAACAGGATTGATCTGAAGAATTGAGATTTTCATTTGAAAATATTTCTTAGGCTTTATTCAGTTTTTTTGCCCTACTGGCGTTATGACTAACCGCTCGAAAATCAATTTATTTACCCCAACCAGCCAAGGGGACTTTGATTTTCTTTAAAACTTAATTTCCTCATATAAAGTATTTTAAGCCCCACTTGGGGGGTTGGGGGTGTTTTCCAGGGGAATTTTCTCGTATCCCACATTTAAGGCCCGCTTGAGGGCTTGGGAGTGATAAATGCAGGAAGATTCATCTATGCCACCCCTGAATCCCCCGGGGGGGACTTTAAACTTTTCTTTATAGATTGATCTTCTCATATCCGTCATCTTAAGACCCAGTAAGAACCGGTTAAGAATTTACAAAGCTATGACTTAATTAGCTATTATAAAAAAAAGTACAGAATTTGCATCCTGTACTCAGATATTCTTTCAGATTTTATCTGTTATCAGTCTATTTATCTACTGCCGTAACCTGACCCTTCATTGACTTATAATAATCTCCAAAAATCGTACTTACGAGAGGTTTATAATATAGCCAGAAGAATCTGCGGGGATCATCAGCCTTTTCCGAGTAGAAGAACCTGTTCAGAATCTCAATGTTCTTAAATAGTGCAGTCCATTCGGGTTTATCAGAATATGCAAAATTGCCTGCGAAATAATATACATTCGGTGAATTTGACTCCTGGACAACAGCAGGGAAAACCCCTGTCAGGTTATGGTCCATCAACAGGCTGTCACCTTCAGGAGTTGTCTGAAGATGATATGAAGAGATTACACGTGATGAAACAGGAACAATAATATCGAACCATTCATCGAAAGCAACCTTTGATGAGAAACCATATTTCTCACATGAAGCTGTATCAGAAACAATTATAGGGTAAGTACCTGAAAGATGAGTACCTTCCTCAAGGACAATTACATTGTTTTTCTGATTGATGAGTACTATACCGCTTTTTGTAAATGTCCAAGGTTTTTTATGTTCTTTCCTGTAGTATCCCGGCAACCAAACAGGGAAATCTTTCGATGCGGTATCCAGCGAATTAAAATGCTTGCCTGTCCAGCCCGTGAACTCTACTCCCATTCTCTCCTGTGTTCTGTAAGAATCAAAAGCTGCAGTAGGGTAATCAAATGAATTATACTCAAGAATTACGAGCTTGTTCCTGTCCTTCATCTCTTTTATGAGGAGATTATCTGTATTGTTGAGACCTCCAAAAAGTTTCCTTGTCCTCCTGCTTTTATTTATTCCCCTGTACCAGTCATTGAAGAACACTCCATAGGTATCGGCAATATACAAAGCCTCGTGTTTCTTTGCATATTCTATTACATCTGTCAGACGATAATCCACAATTTTATATTCATGGTCACGGAGAGGACGCAGGGGGAACCATCCATAGTAATCCTTCTTATAATTATAAGATTTCCGTGTGCTGTCAACATATCTGTCATGGGTCATTATCCAGCTGAAAGCCTTATGATTTTCCCGCTCAACCGATGGAACAGTTTTGTCGAGCAGAATGATATCCATGGTTTTTTTTGACTGAAAGAACCACTGGATCAGATTAAATGCAGGCAGAGCCAGGATTACTGCCAGAATAATTACAACGACAAGCAGGGTTTTTTTCATAGTTGAAACATCTGAGTGGATTCAATTACGATAATAACGGGTGTGCTTATTACCAATAATATATATACAACTGTTAAAAGTATTAATTTATTTATTCAAAGAAAATAAATTTGAGGCAATTTAATAAAATTTATTGAACAGCAAAATTTATCAATACCCGCTGGCACTGTTATCGCCTCTTTTGTCAGCTCCTGCCGCCCTGGTTCCATTATCAAGGATCATTATTGAATTGATTCGACCGATAGAACCCGGCCCTGACAACTTATGTCCCATCATTTGAAGTGTGTCTGACAAGCCACGGCTGAATCTGTCATTTTCAAACATTATTATATCCGGAAGCCACTGATGATGGAATCTTGGAGCATCCACAGCTTCGGAGATGCTCATTCCAAACTCAATTACATTAATAATCACCTGGTAAACTGTTGTTGGTATTGTTGATCCACCAGGTGTTCCCGTAACCATAAAAAGTTTTCCTTCTTTTTCAACAATTACAGGTGACATTGAGCTCAGCATTTTTTTCCCCGGGGCAATTGAATTGACCTCGCCTCCCACAAGACCAAACATGTTCGGATAACCTGGTTTAACTGAAAAGTCATCCATTTCATTGTTTAGCAGAAACCCGGCGCCCTGAACTACGATGCTGTTGCCAAATGAGCCGTTAAGCGTTGTCGTTGCAGAAACTGCATTTCCTTCAGCATCAACAACAGAATAATGTGTTGTCTCTTCAGAAACATAAGATTCCGGATTTCCCGGTGATATCTCTGATGATAATGATGCTTTCTTTTCATCAAAATTGCTCATCCTGTTTTCAAGATATTTTTTATCAAGAAGAGATTTATATTGTACTTTCATATAATCCGGATCGCCCAGGTGCTCTGACCTGTCAGCAAATGCACGCCTTTCTGCTTCAACTATCAGATGTATTGTGTGCGGTGAATTGAATCCCCATTCAGCAACGGGATAAGGCTCTGTCATTCGCAGAAGCTGGATCAGCAAGATTCCTCCACCTGAAGGCGGAGGTACTGTAATGATTTTATATCCTTTATAATCTTCTGAAAGCGGTACTCTCGAGACTGACCTGTAATCTGCAAGATCCGTTAATGTAATTATGCCATTACCGCGTTTCATCTCATTCATGATAGCAGAGGCGACGATGCCTGAATAAAACCCATCGCGACCGTAATCCCGGATTCTTTCGAGTGTGCCTGCAAGCTCCTCCTGAACAAGAATGTCATCCTTTTTCCACAGTGAATCTTTCACAAACGCTGTTTTTTCTGCATTTCTCTGAATAAATACGTCTCTGTTCGAATTGAGTTTTATGGCTTGTTTTTCGGTAATGCGAAAGCCTTTTTTTGCAAGATCAATAGCAGGCTGGATTACAGTGTTAAAAGAAAGTTTGCCATATTTTGAATGAGCAGTGATCATTCCGTCAACAGTACCCGGGATCCCGCTTGCAAGGTGTGTTTCTGTACTAAGGTTGTCAGATATATTTCCTGATGAATCGAGAAACATATTTTTTGTGGCATGCCCGGGAGCTTTCTCGCGGTAATCAATGACCTCAGTTCTTCCATCTGCTGTTCTTATCACCATAAACCCGCCTCCACCAATATTACCGGCTTCAGGATAGCATACAGCAAGTGCAAACTCAGTTGCCACAGCCGCATCAACAGCATTGCCTCCTGATTTAAGAATTAATGCTCCTGCCCGGGATGCTTCAGGATGAGCCGTGACAACCATCGCATTTGGAGTAATGATGCCGGAACCTTCAATCAGAGTCTTTTTACCTGCTGAACATCCTGTAAGAATGAACATAAAGACCAGAATGCCTGCTTCAATCTTGTTTTTTATCATTTCGCTTAATATGATATTTCATCTTCATACAATATTAGTAAAAACCAGAGAGATAATCACGGGGATAGATTCATACCAGTATTAGTTTTATTATTTTTGCAAAAAAATCCCGGATGCTCGCTAATCAACCTCTCGCCGAAAGGCTACGACCGAAAGATCTTGATGAATTTTCAGGACAGGAACATCTTGTAGGGAAAAACGGTGTATTAAGAAAAGTCATAGAAACAGGCAATTTACCCTCCTTTATATTATGGGGGCCTCCGGGTGTGGGAAAAACAACTCTGGCCAACATAATTGCCAACAGGCTTAAAAGGCCATTCTTTTCACTGAGTGCTGTACATTCAGGGGTAAAGGACGTAAGAGATACTATAGATAAGGCAAAAAAACAACAGTTTTTCAACCAGCCCAACCCCATATTGTTCATAGATGAAATTCACAGGTTCAACAAATCCCAGCAGGACTCATTATTAAGCGCCGTTGAGCAGGGTATTATTACTTTAATAGGCGCCACAACCGAGAATCCGTCATTCGAAGTAATCTCCCCTCTCCTTTCCAGATGCCAGGTTTACATAATGAATCCTTTATCGGAGGATGATCTGAGAGTTCTTATCGACAGATCGCTGAAAAAGGATGTTTATCTTGCGGCTCATAAGATAGAAATTGATGAATATGAAGCGCTTATACGCATTTCTGGAGGAGACGCAAGGAAACTTTTCAATGCCCTTGAACTTGTTGTAAGCGCTGAAGCTGATGAAGGATCCGAAAAAATTGTGATAAATAATGAAAAGGTTCTGAAGCATGTGCAGAAAAACCTCGCAATGTATGACAAGAACGGTGAACAGCATTATGATATAATTTCAGCCTTCATCAAGTCTATGAGGGGAAGTGATCCTAATGCTGCAGTGTACTGGCTTGCAAGGATGGTTGAAGGCGGTGAAGATCCAAAATTTATTGCACGAAGAATGCTGATCCTCGCTGCAGAGGATATAGGACTGGCAAATCCCAACGCATTGCTGCTTGCCCAATCATGCTTTGAGGCAATAAATGTTATAGGCTGGCCTGAATCAAGAATCATACTTGCAGAGACCGCTGTCTACCTTGCAACTTCACCAAAAAGCAATGCTTCATACATGGCTATTGACAGTGCCATTGAAAAAGTAAGAGAAACAGGCGATCTTCCTGTTCCCCTGCATCTCAGGAATGCGCCTACAAAGCTCATGAAAAACATAGGTTACGGAAAAGATTACAAGTATGCTCACAGCTTTGAAGGGAATTTCGTAAAAGATAACTTCCTGCCCGAAGGTATAAAAGGAACAATTTTTTATGAACCCGGAAGAAATCAGAAAGAAGAGGAGATCAGGAAACGGCTCGCGGCAATATGGAAAGATATGTATAAGTACGGCGAGCATTAATGATTACCCTTGTCTACCAAATTAATACAACCTGAACCAGATTTTTAAATTATTATTATATTTGTTTTATATGTCTAAAGCTGTACCAGATATTCAAGGAATAATGTACAAGGACTCAGGCAATTTCTTCCTCATTGCAGGACCATGCGTTATAGAGAGTGAGGAGATTGTTTATCAGACTGCCGAGCATCTTGTCAAACTCTCAGAGAAATACAGGCTCCCATTTGTTTTTAAATCTTCATACAGGAAAGCCAACAGGTCAAAGTCAGATTCATTTACAGGAATAGGTGACAGGAAAGCCCTTGAAATTCTATCCGGAGTCAGAAGCAAATACTCTATTCCTGTTATTACCGACATACATAATCCGGATGAAGCAGGCTTAGCAGCGGAATATGTTGATATTCTTCAGATCCCTGCATTCCTTTGCCGCCAGACGGACCTTCTTACAGCAGCCGCAAAGACAGGGAAATGGGTCAATATAAAGAAAGGCCAGTTTCTTTCGGGTGCATCAATGCAGTTTGCGGTTGAGAAAGTAAGAGAATCAGGAAATAATAATATAATGCTTACCGACAGGGGAAATATGTTCGGCTACCAGGATCTTGTTGTAGATTTCAGGAACATACCCGAAATGCAAAAGAACGGAGTGCCGGTTGTTATGGATATTACACATTCACTCCAGCAGCCAAACCAGGAAGCGGGTGTGTCAGGAGGAAAACCGGAGATGATAGAAACAATCGGTAGAGCTGCAATAAGCATCGGGACTGATGGAATCTTCATCGAGACACATCCTGATCCTTCAAAAGCCAAATCGGATGGAGCAAATATGCTTAAACTATCCGGAATGGATGATCTGTTAAGAAAACTTGTCATTTTAAGAAAGACGATAAACACCCTTTAATTAATTTAAACAATCACAAAATGAAAAAAATCCTAACTATTGTTACAGGTCTTCTTGTTGTTGCTGTTCTCAATGCACAGTCGCTTGATGAAATTGTAAAAAAATTCGGCGAAGCGAACAGGTATGACAAGATTGCAGAACTATCAACAATTAAAATATCCGCGAGGATGTCAATGATGGGTATGGACATACCTATGGAGATGTGGATGAAGAATCCCGACAAGATCAAAACAGTTACAAATTTCAACGGACAGGAAATGGTCACCGCTTTTGACGGAACAAAGGGATATACGATCAATCCCATGACCGGATCCACAACACCAGTTGAGATGTCTGCCGATGAAGCAAAGCAGGTTCAGAATAACAATATGTTCCGGAATACTCTTGCTGATTATCACAAGGATGGAAAGCTCACGCTTCTTGGCGAAGAAAATGTGAATAATAAACCTGCTTTTAAGATTAAAGCCGATATAAGTGGTGTGAATTCATCAGTTATGTTTATCGATAAAGAAACATATCTTCTTGCAAAGACAACTGCAACTGTGAACCAGAATGGGATGGACATGGTTGTGGATTCATACCCATCGGATTATAAAGAAATTAATGGACTGATTTTTCCAATGAAAACAAGCTCTTCAACCCAGGGTATGGATATTGTGATGGTGTTCGACAAGATTGAAGTGAATGTGCCTATGGAAGACAGTATTTTTACAATAAAATAGGTGCTGGATGCTTGGTGCTGGATGCTGGGTACCAGATAGATGCCGGACCCGGGATGTAGAAAAAAACGCGGAATTTTATGTTCCGCGTTTTTTATGCAGCTGGTCTGTAAGCCGGGTTCTGTCGAGGTTCAGGCTTCTTTAAAAGAAAATTGAACCGTTTCCATCATTTATCTTGTCCTGTCATCACTGGCAGGATCATACGACCTACCCCCCGGCATCGGGCGGGCAGCCCTCAAACGCCGGTATACATGGTCTTTCAACCCAGAAGGTGTACGGCTTCCTGTATCGCTACAGGACCCGGTAAGCTCTTACCTCACCTTTTCACCCTTATCAGCCGAATCTGACGAGGTTTCCCTTTGTCAATCCGGCTGACGGTTATTTTCTGTTACACTACTATACCCTCGCGGATATCTTCCCGTTAGGAAGTATGGTGCCCTGTGTTGCCCGGACTTTCCTTCCCTGATAAATTCAGGGACGATGGAACAACCCGCTGCGCCGCAAAGTTACAAAAATCCGTAAAGTCCGCATGAAAGAATATTGAGTAATTTTGCGGCTTATTACTGTACTTAATGTAAACATATCAAGAATGTTTGAAAGCCATATTAATATTGATGATTACGATTATAATCTTCCTGATGAAAGGATTGCTCAATACCCGGTTGAGAGACGCGATTCTTCGAGGCTTCTTGTCATGAAAAAAGGTGAGATAAGCCAGGATCTATTCTCTAATATTGACAAGTATTTGCCCGATAAATCGTTGCTTGTCTTTAATAATTCCAAAGTAGTAAAAGCAAGATTACTTTTCGGAAAAGATACAGGAGCAAAAATTGAGGTGTTTTGTCTTGAACCTGAAGTTCCATCCGGATATGAAATGTCGTTCAGATCATCAAGTCCTGTTGAATGGAAATGCATAATAGGAAATCTTAAGAAATGGAAGAAGGGGATAATCAGGACAAGCTTCGTCCATAATGGGGCAACAAGATACCTTGAAGCTGAAAAGACAAAACAAGGCGATGGAGAAACATGGATTATCAGATTTACATGGGACTCATGTATTTCGTTTGCAGAAGTACTTGAGGCAGCAGGACATATTCCGCTTCCTCCTTACATAGAAAGACCCGACGAAACTTTGGATGCCGACAGATATCAGACAGTTTATTCAAGGATGGAAGGTTCAGTAGCTGCACCAACCGCAGGTTTGCATTTTACTTCAAATGTTTTGGAGAATCTTAAGGATAATGGAATAAAGATGACTGAACTGACGTTGCATGTAGGTGCAGGAACCTTTCAACCTGTTAAAGTTAAAAATGCAACGGATCATAAGATGCATTATGAGCATTTTTTAGTAACACAAGATACTGTTAAAAGCCTGGTTGCCAATGAAGGAAAGATAATTGCCGTTGGGACGACATCAGTAAGAACTATTGAGAGCCTTTACTGGCTTGGAATAAAACTTATCAACAAATCTCAGGGCGATTGTTCAAAACTTATTCTCGGGCAATGGGACGCATATAAAATCAAAACGGAAATTCCCGCTAATGAAGCACTTAATGCGATTTTATTGATGATGAAAGAGAAAAAAGTATTATCTTTGTATGCTTCCACAGGAATAATGATAATACCCGGCTATAAATACAGAGTTGTAAACGGGATTATCACTAATTTTCATCAACCTCGCAGCACTCTCCTGTTACTTGTATCTGCATGGATTGGTGATAGATGGAAGGAAGCATACTCTTATGCCCTTGAGAATAATTTCAGGTTCCTTAGCTATGGAGACAGTTCACTATTATTTCCCTGAAAGTTGGCTATCAGATACTATTTGAAATATTTTTGACATAACGAAATATTTAGTTTATATTTGTATTGAATATAGTTGTCTTTTTATTTATTTAGTCGAGTCAAAAATTAGATCAGATTTAAAGCAAATCATCATTATGAATGAAAGCAGGTTAATGCAGCAGGTTACGGCAATTTTTTCGACATTCATGGTATTTTTCTATGTGGGGATCGGCATATTTTTTATCTGGTATGCCGATAGAAGCACAATTGATAAAGCTGTGAGAGTAATACTTGGTTCCACATTTTTGTTCTATGGAATTTACAGGGCATTCAGGTCATTTGAAAAAATCCGGGAGGCATTTTTCACAAAATATGATGATAGTGACAGGGAAAACAACAATCGTAACGGTCGTATAGGTCGGTGATGATAAGTTGCTGAGGGTAAGGTCTTCATGTGGCACAAGCTTTGCTGTAATTTTAACAGAAGATGTTAAACGAGTCAAATTCCAAGAAAATGAACAGAGTACGACTTATCCAAAATTTTATTATTATTGCGAGCGGTAATAAAAATTCATTCAAAAGAAGAAAAGTGACCACGGCGATCAGGCAACTGAGATTCATTATTTTACCGTTTACATTTATTATGGTGATGGCTTGTTCCTGTAATCAGATGGGCAAAAGGCCATTGAATGAGACTCCAACAAGAGGGAAGATCAGGATTTCTGTTGATGAATCATTTCAACCCATAATAGAAGCTGAGATATTCACATTTACCCATCTGTATACTTCAGCAAGCGTAACAGCTCAATATGAACCTGAAGTAGATGTGATAAATGATTTCATGAATGATTCTGTAAAGGTGATTGTTTCAAGCAAGAAATTAACTGATTATCAGGTGCAATATCTCCGCGATTCCCAGATTATAGCACGTACAACCACATTTGCTTATGATGCCCTTGCTCTTGTGACTAACAAGAATAATTCTGACAGCCTTCTTAAATATAACACAATTAAGGACATTTTTCAGGGCAAAATAACTAAATGGCAACAAATCAGTCAAAAATCAAAGCTTGGTGATATACGTGTTATCTTTGATAATAATAAATCGGGAAACATACGCTATTTCAAGGAACTTTTCGAAACTGATTCACTTGGAAGCAACTTTTTTGCTGTTAACAGTAATCCGGAAGTTATTAATTTTGTGTCAAGAAATGAAGATGCACTCGGTATTATAAGTGTGAACTGGATAAGTGACAAGGATGATTCCACTGCCAGGGAGTACCTGAACAAAGTGAATATAGTCGCAGTTTCTCATCAGTTCCTTGATGACGGGTATTATTACCGTCCATTACAGGGTTCGATTTATAACAAGGAATATCCTTTTGTAAGGGATGTATACCTTATTTCAAGAGAAACATTTGCCGGTCTTGGATCAGGATTTATTAACTGGCTTTGTGCAGAACAAGGTCAGAAGATAGTATTAAAGTCCGGTCTTGTACCGGCTACAATGCCGATAAGACTTGTTCAGGTAAAACAGGAATGAATGTCCGGATCCTCTTTATTCAAATTTAATGAACAAATCACATAAATTAACATAACACAACCAAAATTCAGGAGAAATTATGAAACGTGTAAAATTCAGTCCGGCTATATTGCTGATAGCGTTGATAGCCTTCTCGCCAAAACAGGTTCTGAAAGCGCAGGATCTGAAGTCAGCAATATCTCTGACCAGGAGCGAACAGTATGATCAGGCTGCTGCTATGCTTCAGGATCTAATCAAAAAAGAGCCGGCAAACGGGAAAAATTATTTTTACCTCGGTGAAAATATAATTGCCGATTATTATTCTGATACAATATCAAATTCGCTTGAAGTTGCAGCCAGGGATGCAAAGAATATGTATCAGAAAGGTGTTGAGGCAAATGCAAATGAACCTCTTAACTATGTAGGTCTCGCAAAAGTAGCTCTTATTCAGAATGATGATAAAACAGCAGATGAGATGCGGACAAAGGCAAGAAGTTTCCTGATGCCATATAAAAAGGTCAGCAAGAAAATGGTTCCGCCGGCACCGGAATATGCCTTTGTTCTTGCAAAAGTTGCAGAATCATATATTGATAATTCGAAAGCAACTGTCGATACTTCAAAAGCCCTTCCGCTAATCCGGGAAGCAATAATGATCGACAACAAGAATCCGGATATTTACCTTATTGGTGGTGATATATTTATCCTGAAGAACGCAGGAACACCTGCAATTGCGATGTACAATCAGGCACAGATGGCTGATCCTACCTCTCCTACCGCTGCAATGAAGATCGGTAATATTTACGTCAAAGGAAGAGCATGGCAACCTGCAATTTCATCTTTCGAGGAGGCCATAAACCTGAATGAAAACTATGCTCCGGCTTACCGTGAACTTGGTCAGGTGTACCTTCTTGCACAAAGATTCGAACAGGCAAAAACATATTTTGAAAAATACCTTCAGCTTACTGCAGGTAACATCCCTGCTAAAATAAGATACGTCAATGCCCTCTTTTACGCAAAAGATTACGAAGGTGTTATAAAGAATGTTGAAGAAATCTTCAAAGTTGATCAGTCAAGAGCATACATGAACCGTATTGCAGGGTATTCATCATACGAAAAAAACCCTCCCGATTATAACCAGGCTCTCGCCTACATGGAAAAGCTTTTTGAAACAGTCTCGCCTGATCGAATTTTATGGAAAGATTATCTTTACCTGGCAAGAATCTATGTTAAAAGGAATGCAGGTTATTCAAAGCTGAATGAAGAGCTTAATACACTTAAGCAACAGCTTGAAAAGGAAAAGGGAAGATCATCTACGGCATCTGCAGCAGAAAAAGCTAAAATCAAAGCCGGCATGGCCGATTTAGAGAATAAAATCGCCGATGTTGAGAAACAGGTTCAGCAGGCTAACCAGGAAATTGATAAAGCATTTGTTGCATATAACAAGGTTCTTGAATACAGACCAAACGACAGGGCAATTCTCAATGAAATGGGTAATCAATACTACTCATTCAGAAGATACAGCGATGCAGCAAGAATTTATGCAAAGCTTCTTGATCCATCAAAAGAGAATCTTGATGAGCTGATGCGAATAGGAAGAACATACTACACTGGTGAGAATTACAAAGCTGCAGATTCTGTTTTCACTGCAATAACCAAATCACACCCCGATTATGTACCTGCATATCTCTGGATAGCAAATACATATTCGAAAATGGATGCTGACGGTAGCCTTGGACTTGCAAAACCTAAATTCGATAAAGTTCTTCAGGTTGCTGCAAAGGACTCAGTTGCCAACTCATCAGCTATGATTGATGCTATTACTTATCTTGGTTATTACTACATGTCTCATGATAATTTCGGGCAGGCTAAAGAATACTATAACAGGTTAGTTAATCTTTCTGACAACAAGGATGTAAAGGTCAGGGGATATAACAGCCTTGGATCACTTGAACTTCAGGCTACAAAGACCGAAAAAACAAATGAAGGCAGGCTTCCATACCTGCAGCGTGCTACAGAATCTTATAACAAGGTACTGGCTCTTGATCCGAATAATAATTATGCAAAATCACAGCTGAATTACGTTCGTGAATTCGAAGCCCAGATCAAGAAAGGGATTAACCCGAATGAAATCAAGGGAACTGTAAAGAACGGAGCAGGCGAACCGATTGCATTCGCTTCGATCAGGGTAAAGGATACAGCTGCTGAAAACCTCACAAATGCCAAGGGAGAATTCAAGTTTGAAATTCCACAGAGTTCCGAAACACTTATAGTCAGCGCCAAGGGATATAAGACTGTTGAAATACCCATTACAAAATCCAGAACTTATCCCATAACACTTGAACAATAACCTTTTACAAAAGACTCTTAAAAGGAAAAAAGTGTAAAAAAAAATGAATATTGTATAGATGAAATAAACTTAACAACATTTATATTTGCAAATCATTAAAAATCTTAAACCTAAACAAACTAATAGAAATGAGTAAACAAGGAAGTGCTTTCAAAGATGCGTTGCAGAACGTTTTTGCAACTGGTGCTATTGTAGTAGCGTTTATAGTTTCCTATATTTTGTTCGAGACTATCATGGGTAATCCAATTAACTTCGAAGGCGGCAATCCTGAAGGCCGTGCATTGGAAGGTAATTACCTTGGTATTATCTACAAAGGAGGAAGTATTGTGCCTATCCTCATGACATGCGTTCTTAGTCTTATTATTTTCGTTTTCGAAAGGGCTATCACGCTTTCAAGAGCTAAAGGAAAAGGCAGATTAAATTCATTCGTCAGCAGACTTCAGAGTCTTCTGCAGCAGGACAAGATTGAAGAAGCTATCGAAGCTTGCGACAAGCAGAGAGGTTCACTCGCAAACGTAATGAAAGCAGGTCTCATCCGTTATCGTGATCTTCAGAAAGATACAACACTTGAGAAAGACCAGAAAATTCTGTCAATCCAGACAGCATTCACAGAAGCTACAGCTCTCGAGCTGCCGATGCTTTCAAAGAACATGGTAATTTTCTCAACACTTGCTTCAATTTCAGTGCTTATCGGTCTTATCGGTACAGTGCTTGGTATGATCCGTGCATTCGCTGCTCTTGCTCAGTCAGGTGCTCCCGATGCTCTCGCACTTTCTCAGGGTATTTCCGAAGCTCTTGTTAATACAGCATTCGGTATCACAGGTTCTACCCTGTCAATTATTGCATTTAACTATTTCTCATCAACAATCGACGCTTATACATTTAAGATTGATGAAGCAGGTTTCAGTCTGACACAGAACTTCGCTGCTTCACTGAAGAGCTAATATGGATTGTTGGTTGAATTCTTTAATAAATTTAAGAGATGCCAAAGATTAAATTACCAACAAAACAGCCAAGGATCGACATGACGCCAATGGTTGACCTCTTCTCGGTGCTGCTGATCTTTCTTCTGCTCACCACTACGATGAGACAGCCTGAACCGGCTAATGTTGATACGCCTTTTTCAATATCGGAGAAACCAACATACGACTTCAATACATTTACATTGCTGCTCTCTCCAGACGACAAGGTTTTCATAAATTTTGATAACGGTCCTGATACACTGCTCAAATTCAGACCTAAAATTCTTACAGAGATGGGTGCAAGATATAACATCCAGTTCACTGAAGCTGAATTGAGGCAGTTTGAGGTATACAAATCCTCAATTGGTGTACCGATCGAAAATATGAAGGCCTTTCTTGATACAAAGAACAACGCTGAAAGAGATGAAATGCAGGTAGGTATTCCAATAGATTCACTGAATAATCAGCTTGCAGACTGGATTCTGTTTGCACGTAAGGTGAATCCGAACATAAATGCCGTAATTAAAGGAGATGCCAAAACAGGTTTCCCGCTTGTAAAGAAAGTTCTTGATATAATGCAGGACAAGAATGTGAATAAGTTCAATCTTATCACGAGTCTTGAGGCTGCTAAGATAAACCTGGAAGAAATACAGAAGTGATATGGCAGAAATAATTCAAGAAGAAAAAGCCGGTAAGGGTGAAAAGAAAAAAGCTAAGAAGCATCCGCCGCACATTGATATGACACCGATGGTTGACCTGATGTGTCTGCTGATCACCTTCTTCATGCTTACTACCGCTTTCAATAAGTCGAAAATAATGGAGATCAATCTTCCCGAGAAAATTAAGGATCCTACAAAACAGGAGGCTCCACGTATCTCGGCAAGCCGTACCTTAAATCTCATTATTGGTCCGAATAACAAAGTCTATTATTATCCTGGAAGAGTTGAAGATTTCAATAACCTCCCTCCTATGCAGGAACTTGACTTTAGCGACGGACAAAGCGGAATAAGATATATGCTTCTGGAAAGAAACAGGGCATTGTTCAGAAAAATTGCTGAATATAAGGAAGAAGTTAAGAAAGGTACATACGGGACCCTCAATCAGGATTCAGTCGATTCTAATGTTTCGAGAATGAAGAGAGATGATGATACAGGTCCAATAGTACTTATTAAGGCTTACAAAGAAGCCAAATACGGCAACTTCGTTGACATTCTCGATGAGATGACAATATGCGGAATTGCACGTTATACGTTTGTTGACATTGCCTGGTACGAGGAAAAAATGGTTGAGAGACAAGCTGGTATTACTCCTGCTGCCGCACAACCTGGCGCCTCTGCCAATTAACCGTAAACCGTAGAGAGATGGCAAAAGATAAAATTAATGCACCGAAGTTTGACGACATAGTGTTCGCAAACAGGAATAAGGAATACGGGGCCTACGCAATTCGTAAAAAATACAGACCTACTGTAATACTTGCTCTTTTAATTGGTTCAATCATTGTAGCTTCGCTTATAATCGGGCCATACCTGAATGCAAAAGCTACAGAAAACAGCAGGAAACGCGCTGAGAGAACTGTTGAGATCAAGATGGAAGCAATGGATGCTCCTGTTGAACAGGTTGCTCCTCCTCCACCTCCTCCACCTCCTCCATCAGACGTTGTACAGCAGGCAAGATATGTTCCACCGGTTGTTGTAGACTCAGTAAAACCTGAGGAGGAAGTTCAACTTATGACTGCTGATGAAGCTGAGGAAGTTGTTCAGAACACTGAAGTTGTTGACATTCCTGTCGAAGTGAAGGAAGAAGTTCAGGAAGAAGAACCTGAGGAAGTTCCCTTCGTGGTTGTTGAGGAAATGCCAATGTTCCCCGGCGGTGACGTCGCCCTTCTGAAGTATATCGGAGAAAACACCCAGTATCCTGAAGTTGCTAAAGAAAACAACATCCAGGGAAGGGTAATCGTTAGATTCTGCGTTACTGCAAAAGGCGGTGTAAGCCAGGTTAGTGTTCTCAAGGGCGTTGACCCGGAACTTGATGCCGAGGCCATAAGAGTGGTTCAGACATTACCTCCGTTCAAACCCGGTAAACAGGGTGGAAAACCAGTTCCTGTGTGGTACATGGTACCAATTACATTTACGCTTAAGTAAATATTGTTTAGAGATAGAAAAAGCCGGATTTCAATCCGGCTTTTTTTGTAATTATTGATTATTAATCTTTTAATTTGCTCTTTACGGACATTTCATGCTTCAGGAGTCCGATGAAATTTTCAATATCTTCAATTGTTGTATCCCAGCTCGTCATAAGCCTGTATTCAGATGTAAACTCATTCCAGGGATAAAAGAAATATTGCTTTCTTACTTTTTCAGCAACATCCTTTGGTATTATAACAAATACGCCATTCACCTGGACTTTCTGAGTGATTCGAATACCATCGACCTGTTGCAGCTTTTCGGCAAGAACCTGCGACATCTCATTTGCATGCGTTGCAAGCTCCTTCCATAAATCATTTTTGAAATATGCGATGTACTGGGCTGAAATAAACCTCATTTTTGAGGCCAGCTGCATTCCCTGCTTTCTTATATATTTAAAGTTTGCAGCAAGCTCAGGCCTGAGAAAGCATATCGCCTCACCGAACATCATGCCGTTTTTTGTCCCTCCGAAAGAGAGAATATCCACTCCTGCATCTGTGGTAAACGCCCTGAAAGGAAGCCCCATAGCCGCTGCTGCATTTGCTATCCTTGCACCGTCCATATGGAGAAGCAACCCCATGGAATGAGCATAGTGAGATATCTTTTTTATTTCCTGCACAGTGTAAACTGTACCCATCTCAGTCGATTGTGTGATTGATATTACTTTTGGCTGTGAATGGTGTTCAAAGTCAAATCCATGAATATGACGGGCGATTAATTCAGGAGTAATCTTTCCGTCAGGTGTCTCAACTGTCAGAATTTTACATCCTGTGAACTTTTCAGGAGCTCCGCATTCATCAGTTTCAAGATGCGCTGTGTCTGCTGTAACCACTGAATTCCACGAACGTGTTATTGCAGTTATCCCCAATACATTCGCTGCGGTTCCCGTAAATACGAAAAAAGGCCGGGTTGCACTTCCGAGATGTTCCCTGAATAACTCTTCAGCCTTCTCTGTGTATGTATCCGCTCCATAACCAACAACATGGCCGGCATTGGCGTTAATCACTTCTTTAAGAATTTCGGGATGAGCTCCTGCATTATTATCGCTTGCAAATCCCCTTTTTAAAATTTGTTGCATAAGCATAAATAAAATAAAGAGCTGCCGGAATAAATTCATTATCCGGCAGCTTTGGTTTGTGAATTATCAAGATCTTATTCTTGAGCCTTTGACGGCAAAGAACGTTATATATGCGTAATATACGAACAGACAGCAGACAGCAACTGTTAAACCAATGCTTCTCTGGATACCTCCCATCATTATTGGTAACAAAGCGGCTCCGATAACAGATGTAGCGATGACGCCAGATCCCACTTTTGAATGTATACCAAGATCCTCGAGTGCGAGATTATAAATACAGGGCCACATAATTGAGTGCATGAGACCTGTACCCAGGAACAAGACAAGCGCCACCATACTCATTCCCATAGATCCCAGGATGAGTGATGACAGAAGCATTAATGCACCAACTATAGCATTAATACTGAGAATCTTGTGTGCTGTATACTTCCTAAGTATAAAAATGCCTGCAACACGTCCTACCATAAGTCCGGCCCAGTAATATGCAAGGTATTTTGTCCGCATTCCGCCGTCGAAATCAAAACCAAGCTTTGCGGAATAGTCAGCAAAAAAGCTAGGAATTCCAATCTCAACTCCCATATAGAAGAAAATAGCAAGAGATCCCAGCCACATGTGAGGGTATGCGTAAGCGCTATTCTTAATCTTTTTAACAGCGCCTTCAGCTGTTTCAGGCTCTTTAATCTCAGGCAGCTTCAGGAAGAACATAATAACGACTATTACAAGTGTTATTATTCCAATACCTGCGAAGGGTCCCTGTACAGTTTTTGGATCAGAGCCTCCACTGGTATTAGCAGAAACAATGAGCATTGATACAAATATTGGAGCAATTACTGTAGCTACAGAATTAAGAGCATTTGTAAGCGTAAGACGGCTTGCTGCTGTTTCAGGGCTTCCTAGTGCATTAACATAAGGATTTGCTGCAACCTGGAGTAATACAACACCTATTGCAAATACAGAAACGGCGCTAAGGAAAGCATAATATCCCAGTGCAACGGCCGGTATGCAAAGAAAGAACCCGAGGCAGATCATCCCAAGCCCTCCAAGAACACCATTCTTATAACCTATACGATTCAGAATGTAGCCAACGGGGATTGAAAGAATATAAGCGCCATAAAAGAAAGTATTCGGAAGTTGTTTTTCAACTTCATTAAGCCCGAATGCATCCTTAAGGTAGTTTATCAACGAATTGTTCATTGTTGTGATAAAGCCAAGAAGGAAGAACATCGCGGCCATCACAATCAATGGTAAAAGGTAGGAATTCTTGTTTTTCATAGGTTAGGTTTGAAAGTTATAAATATTCTATCTGGTGCTGAATTTATAAATGCAACTATGACTGTATGCCTCTCCCGGGTTCAATATAACTGAGAGAAAGTAGGGTTTGTTAACTGCATCGGGGAAATGCTGGGTTTCGAGGCAGAATGCCCATCTCCTGCCATACCTCTTGCCGCCTTTACCTTTTTCATTATCAATCCAGTTTGCTGTGTATAACTGGACCCCAGGCTGAGTAGTATGAACTTCCAGCATTCTGCCTGACTGTGGATCATAAGCTGCAGCAGCCAGCCCCATAGTCCCGGAACGATGATTTAGAACAAAGTTATGGTCATAGCCTGCTCCGAATTTCAACTGCTCATAATATTCATCGATTGAAGAACCAATTTTCCTTTGTTTTGTAAAATCCATCGGAGTTCCATGTACACTCAGTATTTCACCTGTAGGTACCGATGACTCATCAACAGGAGTAAAAAAATCAGCATTGATAATTAATTCCTGATCATAGATACTTCCCGAGCCTTCACCTGAAAGATTGAAATAAGAATGCCCTGCAAGGTTCACAATTGTTGTTTTATCTGTAACAGCCTTATAATCAATATTAAGAGCATTACCATCTGTCATTGTGTAAGTAACCGTAACTTTTAGATTACCAGGATAACCTTCCTCCATGTCTTTTGAAAAATATTCAAGCCTGACATGAGATGAAGATGAATCCACAACATCCCAGACAACTTTACTGAACCCTTTTAATCCGCCATGGAGATGGTTTGGGCCATTATTCACAGCAAGTGTGTATTCTTTGCCAAGGAGAATGAATTTACCCAATGCTATGCGATTCGCACAACGGCCACATACTGCACCCATGTACGGTCCGTTACCATTTATATATTCTGAAATTGTATCATATCCCTGAACGATGTCTGCAAGGTTGCCTTTCCTGTCAGGTGTGAAGATGCTGACAATAATAGCGCCATAGTTTGTCACCTGAGCGATATAACCATTTTTATTCTTCAGTGTATAAAGTCCTACCTGTTTACCATTATGTACGCCGGTAAATGACTCACTTTTAATAATATTCATAATTTTAAGAGATAACAGATTCGTCATAAATCTACTCTGCCGGAGCCCTGCTGCCTTATAAACAGGATATGGCATGAGCCTTTTCCATAGACATGCTCCAGTGTACTGACATACGCGCCAAGCAATTTCTGTGGAACAAAAGCCTGAATTGTTCCTGCGAAGCCGCCCCCATGTACACGCCATGCACCCTCCCCATTAAGGACAAGATGGCTCAGAGCTAAAGCGAGTGATACATTTTGTTCCCTGATATTATTAACCGGGTAAATGTTCTGGTTGTACATATATGAACTGAATCCGGAATCAATAACCATTCCAAGGAATGATTTGAAGTCGTTTCTTTCAAGAGCATCAACCTGATCAACAACCCTCTGATTTTCTACCTGGAAATGGATTGCTCTTAAAATAGCCCTGTCGCCTACCTTAGTACGTATTGAAGGGGTTATTTCAAGGATTTTGCCGAGAGTGACCTCGCGGAGAACTTTTGCTCCCAGCTCTGCAGCCACAGCCTTCATGTCAGCAGGCAGGGAAGCATATTCATCGTTGAGATCTGCATGACTGCCGCCTGTATCAGTAATAACAAGTGAAAAACCTGTCGAAACAAAATCAAAATTCACTTTCTTCACTACAGGTTTGGAGGGATCCTTAAAGTCAATTGTTATGAGCCCACCCATAGCACAGGCTGTCTGATCCATAAGGCCGCAGGGTTTCCCGAAATAGTTATTTTCAGAATACTGGCCGATCTTGGCATTTTCAATTGGATCTAATTTCCCGCTATTATAAAAGTAACTGATTATTGCGCCGATCAGCACTTCAAATGAAGCGGATGAACTTAATCCCGATCCTTTGGGAACTCCTCCATCAATGCATGCATCAAAACCTCCAATTTTATAACCAAGCTCTTTAAGACGTGAGCAAATTCCTCTCACAAGAGCTGCAGATGTATATTTTTCTTTTTCAGAAACTTCAAGAGAAGTGAGCTTCACTTCAAATTTGGGATAATCCGCAGATAATATCCTTATTACATCTGTATTAGTTTTTGCGGCCACACAGATAATGTCAAGATTAACTGCACCGGCAAGTACACGTCCATAGTTATGGTCAGTGTGATTACCTCCTATTTCTGTGCGGCCGGGTGAACTGAAAAACTCAATATCGGCTTCTCCGAATTCACTGGTATACTTTTTCATTATATCAATATACCGTTTTGCATTTTTCATCAGAACAGCCTGGTCATTGCCATAGAGCTCGCTGAAGGCCTTATTGTTGCCATTATTGATCTTTGAAATCAGATTATCTGCTTTTGTCATGTATAATTGATTAAAATGATTAATATTAAGTGTAAATATAGTGATTCTAAAAATAATCAGGCCGTTCGAGCGAATACAATGAAAGACGTCTGTAATAATTGAACATAAACACGATTGTTCTAATGCTTATATAGTTACATTTGCATAAACAGAGATGTGAAAACAAGATATTTCATATTTATAAGTTATAAAGGAACCCTTTATCATGGCTGGCAGATACAACCCGGTTCAAGAACGATCCAGCAGACACTCGAAGATTGCTTAAGTCTTATACTGGGAGAGAAAACTGAACTTACAGGAGCAGGAAGGACAGATACAGGTGTCCATGCAAGCTATTTCTGCGCGCACTTTGATTGTAAGGCAGATGATCTTGATACAAGGAAAAACCTTATTTTCAGGATCAATAAATTCATACCATGGGACATTTCAATAATAAGCATTAAGAAAGCTTTGCCTGAGGCTCATGCCCGCTTTGGCGCTTTATCAAGAACCTATAAATATTATATTAGCAGAAAAAAAGATCCTTTCTCAACAGAAACAACCTGGTGCCTCTATGGTGATCTGGATATTGTAAAAATGAATGAAGCATGTGCTATTCTGTCGAATTATAAGGATTTTACAAGCTTCAGCAGACTTCACACAGATGTTAAAACGAATAACTGCAAAATTTACAATGCGAACTGGGAACAGGAAGGTGAACGCCTGATCTTCACTATAAAAGCAGATAGATTTCTCAGAAATATGGTCAGGGCAATTGTTGGTACAATGGTCGACATTGGTCAGGGAAAACTGACATTGGAGGATTTTGAAAATATCATCATTGCAAAAGACAGGGGGAAGGCAGGACAATCAGCTCCGGCAAAGGGTCTGTTTCTTACGGATATCGAATATCCGTCAGGTATTTTTTACGGATCATAGATGACAAAAGTGATAATTATCACTTGTTTATAGTGTTACTAATTTCACGCGAAATAATACTTTTGCGCGGCATCAAACCAAAATTATGTTACTATGAATAATGAATGGTTGATTTTGTTTTTCCTTGTGGGAGCAATTTTTGTAGGGCTTGTCCTTATTTTTTCAGGCTTTGTCGCCCCAAAATCTGTCAATCCTCAGAAATTTGATCCTTATGAATGCGGTATACCCACACAGGGTGTAACCTGGCTTCAATTCAACGTCGGCTACTATCTTTTCGCTATATTGTTTCTTGTGTTTGATGTAGAAACTGTTCTTGTGTTTCCATGGGCTGTTGTTATGAAGGAAGTCGGTATAGCCGCATTCGTTGAAATAGTTATTTTCTTTTTCATTCTGGGCCTGGGTCTTCTCTATGCCTGGAAAAAACATGCGCTTATATGGGAATAAAAGGTATAAAAAACGAAGAGTTCAACGATAATGAAAGTCTTGAATTGCTTAATGAATCAGGAGCGAATGTGCTTCTAGCAACAATAGATGATGTAATTAACTGGGGACGGAAAAATTCACTCTGGCCATTGACATTTGCAACTCGTTGTTGCGGAATAGAGATGATGGCTGCAGGAGCTCCAAGACACGATTTTGCGAGGTTTGGCATGGAAGTCTATCGCGCAAGTCCAAGGCAGGCAGATGTGATTGTCGTAGCCGGTACAATAGTACAAAAAATGGCTCCTGTTCTCAAGAGATTATATGATCAGATGTCGGAGCCAAAATATGTAGTTGCGATGGGAGCATGCGCAATATCAGGCGGTCCGTTCTTCCTGAATTCTTATAGTGTTATCAAGGGCGTTGAGCATGTCATCCCTGTTGATGTTTATGTACCCGGTTGTCCTCCAAGGCCTGAAGCTCTGCTTTATGGAATGCTTCAGCTGCAGAGAAAGATCGAAACCGAGAACATAAAATCAAGGAAAAAACGGAATGAATCGCATGATGTAAAATAAGTGACTAGAGTGACTAGAGTGACTAAAGTGACTAAAGTGACTAAAGTGACTAAAGTGACTAGAGTGACTAAAGTGACTAGAGTATTTAGAGTTAAATACCTAACGGACTAAAATATAATGGATAAGACACAGCTTTCGGAATTTTTAAGATCAATTGGCAGTGAACTCACGGTAGTTGAAGGGAAACAGTTTCCCGAAGTTACTGTTCCTCCAGCCAGGCTGCATGAAACAGCATTGAAGCTCAGGAATAATGAAAAACTGAAATTTGACTTTTTATTCTGTCTCTCAGGTGTCGATTACAAAAATGATCTTGGAGTTGTCTATCACCTCCGGTCAACAGAATTAAATCATACTGTTGTTCTGAAAGTAAGAACATCCGACAGGCTTAATCCACATTTCGAAACTGTTTCCGATATCTGGAAAACTGCTGAATTTCATGAGCGAGAAGTTTTTGATCTTCTTGGAATAAGGTTCGATAATCACCCTGACCTGAGAAGATTTTTCCTTGAGAAAAATTTCGGTTATCCTCTCAGAAAGGATTTCGTTGATGATATTAATGTTGTTACGAAGTAAACCTATGGCAGAAGAAGTAAAAAATATAATACCCGACGAGCAACAGGAATATGTCATCAATATGGGGCCGCAGCATCCTTCAACTCATGGTGTGCTGAGGCTCGTTGTTTCCCTGAAAGGCGAAGTTGTCAAAAATGTTGAACCGCATATAGGTTACATTCACAGCGGGATTGAAAAAATGTGTGAAGCTCTCGCCTACCCCCAGATAATTCACCTGACTGACAGGATGGATTATCTGTCAGCTCACATAAACAATGAGGCAGTTTGTCTTAACGTTGAGAAAGCTCTTGAGATAGATATTCCTGATCGTATAAAGATTATCCGCACAATAATGGCTGAGCTTACGAGGATCCAGTCACATCAGCTTTTCTGGGCTACATTCGGCATGGATCTTGGCGCTCTTACAACCTTTTTCTATGGTCTTCGCGACAGGGAAAAAGTACTTGACATTTTTGAAGAAACAACCGGCGGCAGGATGATAGTCAGCTATAACTGCCCGGGTGGATTGATGTATGATATTCATCCAAATTTTCAGAAAAGGGTGAAAGAATTTATAAGCTATTTCAAAAAAACACTGCCCGAATATGATCAATTGCTTACAGGAAACATTATATTCCGTGAACGTACAATGAATATTGGCACTCTTTCACGCGAGAATGCCATCTCCTTTGGTACTACAGGTCCGGTAGCAAGAGCTTCAGGCTTTTCATGCGATGTCAGAAAGCACGAACCATACAGCGCTTATGACAGGGTAAAGTTCAATGAAATCCTGGATACAAAAGGTGATACGTACACCCGATACCAGATCAGGATGAAAGAAATGTGGGAATCGATGAGCATAATTGAACAGCTTATCGATAATATTCCTGAAGGCCCTTACGCCGTAAAGATGAAACCCATTATCAAGCTTCCTGAAGGTGAGTATTATCAGCGGGTTGAAACGGCAAGAGGTGAATTGGGCGTATACATCATAAGTGACGGGAATAAGAATCCATACAGGGTAAAATTCAGATCACCTAATTTTTCAAATCTCTTTGTACTTAATGAATTATCGAAAGGATTCAAGATAGCCGATCTTGTGGCTATCGGTGGATCGCTTGATTTGATTATACCGGACATTGACAGGTGAGGGGGGAATGAATGAATGATTGATTGAATGAATGAATGAATGAATGATTGAATGATTGAATGAATGAATGATTGAATGATTGATCGATTGAATTAATAAATTCCATTTCCCGTAGGGAATGAAGCATTGTAGGGGATTAAGCATTGTAGAAAAATTTTTCGAATTATATAAAAGAAATAATTTATGTACGATTTTACATCGTTAACAACAAGGATTGACAACGCGCTTGAAAGTGTCTTATCACCTTTCTGGACTACAGTCACCGAGATGCTTATTATCGGTGTTCTGATCCTTGTCTTTTATGCAATCATCGGTCTTTTTCTTGTGTATGCCGAAAGGAAGGTCTGTGCATTCATGCAGAACAGACTTGGACCCAACAGGGTTGGTCCTTTCGGAATATTCCAGACTATTGCCGACCTCGTGAAGCTGCTTTTCGTGGAACTCGTGCCTATTAAGAACGCTGATAAATTCCTGTTTAACCTCGCTCCTTTCATTGTAATAATCGCCTCCTTCATGGCGATTGCTGCAATACCTTTTGCAAAAGGACTTCATGCAATCGATCTTAATATAGGCGTACTTTATATAATGGCTGTATCGTCGATGGGTGTTATAGGTGTTCTCCTTGCAGGATGGTCAAGCAATAATAAGTATTCACTTATTGGCGCTATGAGGAGCGGCGCCCAGATTGTAAGCTATGAATTATCAGTAGGCCTGGCTCTTGTTACTGTTGTTATTCTTGGAGGCACGATGCAGTTTGGAGAAATAGTCGAAGCGCAGAGAAACGGCTGGTTCATCTTCAAAGGACATATACCTGCATTCATTGCTTTTATAGTTTTCCTGATCTCAAGTACAGCAGAGACAAACCGTGGTCCGTTCGACCTTGCGGAAGCCGAATCGGAGCTCACTGCAGGTTTTCATACAGAATATTCAGGTATAAAGTTCGCATTCTTTTTCCTTGCTGAATATATGAACATGTTCATAGTGGCATCAATTGCAGCAACAGTGTTTCTGGGTGGCTGGATGCCGTTCCATGTTGGCGGCTGGGAAGGACTGAACATGATCATGGATTTTATCCCGCCATTCGTCTGGTATCTTGGAAAGACATTTATAGTAATCTTCCTTATGATGTGGTTCAAATGGACATTCCCGAGATTGAGGATCGACCAGTTGCTTACGCTCGAATGGAAGTACCTGCTTCCGGTAAACCTTGTCAATGTCCTTATAATGGCTTTGATAGTGCTTATGGGGTGGCATTTTTAATTATTCAATAAAACAACAATATATAACTCTGAATGAGTAGTATTTATAATTATCTGAAGGAAATAGTGACAGGTGTTGCATCTCTCCTGAGAGGGATGAAAGTCACCGGTTCCTATTTTTTTAAACCTGGGTCAATCGTTACCCAGAAATATCCTGAAAACCGGAAGGATTTGAAGATGTTTGAGCGCTTCAAGGGCGAAGTTGTAATGCCTCATGATGAAAATAATGAGCATAGATGCACAGGTTGCGGGATTTGTGAAATGAATTGCCCGAACGGCACTATTGAAATAATAACAAAAACTGTCGAAACTCCCGACGGCAGGAAGAAGAAAGTCATTGACAAGCATATATACAGGTTGAGCATGTGTACATTCTGTGGACTATGCGTAAAGACATGCCCATCAAATGCCCTTGCGTTTTCCCAGGAATTTGAACATGCAGTATTCAACAGGCAACTGCTCGTTAAAGTGCTCAACAAGCCTGGTTCAAAACTTAAAGAAAAAGAATAATGGAAGCAAATCAAATCATGTTCATACTCTTTTCTGCGATTATAATTGTCTTTTCAATACTGACAGTTACATCGAGGAAGATTTTACGTGCAGCGGTTTACCTGTTGTTCGTGCTGGTCTCGACTTCAGGTCTTTACTTCATGCTGAATTTCCATTTTCTTGCCGCGGTACAGCTTACACTATATGCGGGTGGTATTGTAGTATTGATTATATTTTCAATCCTTCTTACAAGCCATATATCACAAAAATTTGAACCAGCAGGATTAAAGAAATCTGTTTTTTCAGCTTTAGCATCGGTTGCAGGCGCAATATTATCTATAGTGACAATTCTCGATTACAGGTTTTCAGCCACTGATATTGCAGCACAGGAAACCAACATGAAATTCATCGGGAAGAGCCTTTTATCTGTTGACTATGATGGCTATGTACTTCCGTTCGAAGTCATCTCAGTGCTTCTTCTTGCAGCAATGGTTGCAGCAATTGCTATTGCCAAAAAAGGCGGACCCAGGAAAACTGAAACTTCTACATTAAACCAGTAATAAAATGAATACAGGAATACCCGTTCAATATTTTCTTATTCTTGGCACTTTAATGTTTTTTACAGGCATCTACGGTTTTCTTACAAGGAGAAACCTCATAACCATATTAATGTCCGTTGAGCTTATTCTGAACTCAGTGAACATAAATTTCATGGCTTTTAACAGGTACCTGTATCCGAACAAGCTCGAAGGCATGTTCTTCAGCTTGTTTATCATAGCCGTCGCAGCATCTGAAGCGGCTGTTGCAATTGCCATTATTATAAATATTTACAGGCGTTTTACCACGATCAATGTGGAAGATGTGAATGAAATGAAGTACTGATCCTGAAATAACCTGAGAAAACAATGACAGATTTCACTTATACACTCTGGATCCCGCTCCTACCCCTTCTTATGTTCCTCGTGCTGGGGCTCGCAGGACATAAGCTGAAAGAAAAACTCTCCGGCCTTATTGGAACAATCAGTCTCGGAATAATCACTATTCTTTCTTATGTGACAGCTTACAGGTACTTTTTTGTAAGCGGAAAGGTAAACGGGGTATTTGAGAAAATAACCGCATTCAATACAACGTGGCTCAGGTTCACTGAAGACCTGCATATAGATCTTGGCATCATCCTCGATCCAATTTCCGTAATGATGCTTATCGTTGTGACCACAGTATCATTTATGGTGCATATCTACAGTATCGGCTACATGAAGGGTGAGAAAGGATATGAGAGGTTCTTCGCATTCCTTTCACTGTTCACTTTCTCAATGCTGGGTCTTGTTGTGGCAACCAATATCTTTCAGATGTATATATTCTGGGAACTTGTTGGCGTATCGTCCTTCCTGCTTATCGGATTTTATTATACTAAACCTTCGGCTGTAAGGGCTTCGAAGAAGGCGTTTATAGTAACAAGGTTTGCAGATCTGGGTTTCCTTATAGGTATACTCATACTTTCATTCAATACAAAAACATTTGATTTCATAACCCTGACCAGTGTGAACGGCCCAGCAATAAGCCAGGGAAGCGGTATTTCTTTCCTCGGTTTATCCGTAATGACATGGTCGATGATCTTTGTATACATGGGTGGGGTCGGGAAATCGGCAATGTTCCCGTTCCATATATGGCTCCCTGATGCCATGGAAGGTCCGACACCCGTCTCGGCGTTGATACACGCAGCCACAATGGTTGTTGCCGGTGTATATCTTGTCGCAAGAATGTTCCCAATTTATGCTATAAGCGCACCTGCCGCACTTAATGTTGTAGCCTATGTTGGAGCTTTTTCTTCACTCTTCGCAGCAATTATCGCATGCACCCAGACTGACATAAAGAGAGTTCTCGCATTCTCGACGATGTCGCAGATCGGCTATATGATGCTTGCCCTTGGGGTATCAGGTTATGGCGGACATGAAGGACTCGGCTATATGGCTTCAATGTTTCACCTCTTCACACATGCATTTTTTAAAGCCCTCCTCTTCCTTGGCGCCGGAGCTATTATACACGCAGTACACAGCAATGATATGAACGACATGGGAGGATTAAGAAAATACCTGCCAGTCACGCATCTTACATTCCTGATAGCCTGCCTTACAATTGCAGGAATACCGCCATTATCCGGTTTTTTCAGCAAGGATGAGATACTCACAGCTGCGCTTCATCATAACAAAGTCCTCTTTGCCGTTGAATATGCAGTTGCCGGATTAACAGCGTTTTATATGTTCAGATTGTATTTCAGGATTTTCTGGAGCAGGGATACACATTATCATCACACCCCGCATGAAGCTCCTGCCGTGATGACAGTTCCGCTTATCATACTCGCTATCGGATCAGTATTCGCCGGATTCCTGCCATTTAATGAGCTTATCACTTCTGACGGCATGCCATTTGAATCACATATTGATATGGCTGTTGCAATTCCATCTGTCTTAATCGGCCTTGCAGGAATAGGATTTGCATTCCTTATGTATAAAAAAGATAACTCTCTTCCTGATAAAATGGCTGAAACATTCAGGCTCGGATACAAATGGGCATTCAACAAGTTTTATATGGATGAACTCTGGCTTTTCGTGACAAAGAAGATAATATTCAGATACATATCTCGTCCGATTGCGTGGTTTGACAGGCATGTTGTTGACGGGACAATGAATGCAATTGCTGAAGCGACCCAGGTGATCTCTTTCAGAATAAGGGGATTTCAGTCGGGGCAGCTTCAGAAATATGCATATATTTTTGTTACAGGAGCTGTTATGCTCGCAATTTTATTCATTTACCTGTGGAAATAATCAGATAGAAATGAATAAAAATAATATAGAAACGAAATTGAAATAGTATTAAGCATGGATATTTTATCGTTGTTTGTATTAATACCATTCCTGACTATCGCCGGGATACTTTTTCTCAGGAATGAAAAGCAGGTTCGTCTGGTTTCTGCACTCGGAATGGGTATTCAGCTGATAATGGCGGCGGTTCTCGTATATCTGTATTTATCTGCGCGGCATGCAGGAAATACTGACCAGATGCTCTTCATGCGCGATTTTTTATGGTTTAAGACACTGAATATACATTATGCAGTTGGAGTCGACGGTATCTCAGTAGCAATGATAGCGCTTACATCTGTGGTTGTATTCGCAGGAATATTTGCTTCATGGGAAGTGGAGTTTTTAAGAAAGGAGTTCTTCATATCGCTTATCCTCCTTGCATCGGGAGTATTCGGATTCTTCATTTCAATAGATCTTTTCACGATGTTCCTGTTCTATGAACTTGCTGTTATACCAATGTATCTTCTCATAGGAATCTGGGGCAGCGGCCCGAAAGAATACTCTGCCATGAAGCTGACTCTTATGCTTATGGGAGGCTCGGCCCTTCTTTTACTTGGACTTCTTGGAATTTACTTCAACTCAGCTCCGGACGGAGGAACTTACACATTCAATATACTCGAGATCTCTAAGGTAACTATTCCGATTGAGGCTCAGAGATTCTTTTTCCCGATGACTTTTGTTGGTTTTGGAGTGCTTGGAGCTCTCTTCCCGTTTCATACATGGTCGCCTGACGGTCATGCCTCGGCGCCGACAGCTGTTTCAATGCTTCATGCAGGCGTTCTGATGAAGTTAGGTGGATACGGAGCATTCAGAGTTGCAATTTTCCTTATGCCTGAGGCAGCAAATGAATTATCCTGGATATTCATAATACTCACATCAATAAGCGTTGTTTACGGCGCATTTGGCGCAGTTGTTCAGAAGGATCTGAAGTACATCAACGCATATTCATCAGTAAGTCACTGCGGTCTTGTATTATTTGCAGTGCTCATGATGAATCAGACGGCAATGAACGGAGCAGTTATCCAGATGATTTCTCATGGTCTCATGACAGCCCTCTTCTTTGCTCTTATAGGAATGATATATGGCAGGACTCACACAAGAATGATCGATCAGATGGGCGGATTAATGAAAGTAATTCCTTTCCTCTCAGTTGCTTATGTCATTGCAGGACTTGCTTCACTGGGGCTTCCGGGATTAAGTGGTTTTGTGGCAGAAATGACTGTCTTCGTGGGGGCATTCCAGCATACAGACATTTTCCACAGGACTGTCACGATACTTGCTGTTACATCGATAGTTATAACAGCAGTTTACATCCTGAGAGTAGTTGCAATTTTGCTTCTCGGCCCGGTTAAAGATCCTCATTTCGAACATCTCCCTGACGCCAAATGGTATGAAAAACTTTCAGTTGTTACACTTATAGTGTCAGTTGCAGGAATAGGTCTTGCTCCTCTATGGTTATCAACAATGATTGGGAAAAGCATGCAACCGATAATTGAAAAAATCATCGCACTTAATCCTTTTTAACAAGATATCTACTACCTGTAATAAAATCAGATGAACTCAGAAACTTTCTTATTAATGCGTCATGAACTGCTGCTAACTGCAGCGGCTGTACTTGTACTTATTGCTGAAATTTTCAGAGAACCGGGTAAGACAGGAAACAGCATAAGCACGCTGATGATTTCAGTTTATGCAATTATAACGCTGACAGGATTTATTCCGTCCGGCGAAGGCTCGTTGTTCGGAGGAATGTACATAACAGACGGAACCAGGATACTGATGAAAAACATCCTTAATACAGGTGTTCTTATCATATTGATCCAATCTGTCAGCTGGTTGAAAAAAGAAGAGAACTCTGACAGGATAAGTGAGTATTTTCTTCTAATTATTTCGACTGTTATCGGGATGAATTTTATGATTTCAGCCGGTCATTTCATAATGTTTTACATTGGGATTGAACTTGCTACTATTCCAATCACAGCACTTGCTGCATTTGAAAAATACAGGAATAAATCCGCTGAAGCAGGGATCAAGCTGATCCTGTCGTCATCATTATCATCAGGCATTTTGCTTTACGGCCTTTCGATGATTTACGGGACCACAGGTACATTGTATTTCAATGAGGTTGCATCATTATTCCGTGGAGAAAACCTCCAGATACTTGGATTCATTTTCTTCTTTGCCGGGATGGCCTTCAAGATTTCGCTTGTTCCTTTTCACCTTTGGGCAGCAGATGTTTATGAAGGAGCTCCTGTAAACATTACATCGTATCTGTCAGTTGTGTCAAAAGGAGCTGCTGTTTTTATACTTATTATCATACTTTTCACCGTATTCCCTGTTATTACAGGTGTATGGCAAAAGACAGTTTACGTCGTTGCGATACTGACAATGACAATCGGAAATCTATTTGCTATACGTCAGCAGAACCTTAAACGCTTTCTTGCTTTTTCATCAATATCGCAGGCCGGATATATTATGCTCGGGTTTATTGGAGGAACGGGACTCGGCATGGCAACTGTAATCTATTATATACTTGTGTATGTATTTTCAAATCTGGGCGCATTCGGGGTTGTTACAGCAATATCAAATGCCACGGGGAAGGAGAATATGGATGATTATAATGGACTTTACCATACAAATCCCCGACTAAGTCTTGCGCTTACACTTTCATTGTTTTCACTGGCAGGAATTCCACCTGTTGCTGGTTTTTTCGGTAAGTTCTTCCTTTTCACAGCTGCTGCCCAAAAGGGATTTTACATCCTCGTTTTGATAGCAGTTCTCAACACCATAATTTCACTTTATTACTATCTTCTTGTTGTGAAGGCTATGTTCATGAACAAGAATGAAGCGCCGATCAGCAGGTTCAGGAGTGATTTTTCAACTAAGCTTGCACTGGGGATCTGCATTGCCGGGATTGTAGTTACAGGCTTTGCCAGCTCTATTTTTGAAATGATCAGAAATCTTAGTTTCGGTGTTTAAAACAATTTGTTATGGCAATAAATAACGCGAAACATATAATCGGGGAAATCGACGGAGTACGATGCACAATAATTGAAACAGGCGCTACGATGGAGAGAGCCGCATTCCTGACAGATCTTCTAGAGTTCAATAAGCTTGAAGTAAAAGAGTTGAAGGAACAATTAAAAAATCCTTCAGACCCGCAGACATATACTATTGGCGTGACAGACCTTGTATTCAATCCTGTTTTTGCTATCTACGAAAGAAGGCTGAAGACAAAAGAAGGTGGAATAGTAACCCAGGGTTACTGGAAGCAGGAATGCAACGACTGCAATCCTATGTACTGGCTCAGGAAGAAATAAGAATCCTTTCAGGGAAGATTTTCATCGTTCCATATCTCCCAGGCTTTCTCCGCCTGGAGATGAAGCATCCTCAATCCGTTTACAACAACACATCCTCTCTCCTGTCCTTCCCTCAGAAAAGCAGTAAGCTCAGGGTTATAAACAAGGTCATAAATAATATGTGTTGAATTTAACAGGTCGTAATTAATCGGAGGCTTTCCTTCGATATCAGGGTACATACCAAGAGGTGTTGTATTAACAATAATATCTGTCTTCTCTGTTATATCAGAATTAATGTCATTGTATGTGATACCATCAGGTGAATTCCTTCTTGAAACGAGGGTCACGTTCATGCCAATCTTCCTCAAAGCAAAGCTGACCGCCTTAGAGCTTCCGCCTGTACCGAGAATAAGAGCATTCCCTGACCTGCTTTTTAGCCAGGGAAGTATCGACATTGTGAAACCGTAAACATCACTGTTGAACCCCGATAAACTATAGCTGTTCTCATTGCGATGTACCTTTACAACATTCACAGCTCCAATCTCTTTCGCTTCGGGAGAAATGTAACTCAGGTACTTTATCACATCAGACTTATGTGGTACTGTGACATTAAACCCAACTAGCTCAGGTTCATTTTCAATCAGATCAGGAAGTTGATCGATATCCTTTATCGGGAAGTTCTCATAAGAACAATCAACAATGTTCTCCGACTGAAACTTCTCAGTGAAATATTTCTTTGAAAATGAATGCCCAAGGGGAAATCCTATGAGCCCGTATTTTCTCATCAGATTTATAAAAGGTTCTATTTCTTCAGGTTTTCCGGCAGGAATTGGAAAAATGTATCGCCTCTGAGTCCAAGCCTGAGGGATTCGAGAGGAATGATCTCATCAGGAGGAATATTACCAAGGTTCACATTGGCTCCGAAATGTTTGATGAACCAGGCCTGTTGTGATTTCAGAGGGGCTTCCCAAATAACATTATCGAGCTTAACATGCACTGAAATAGCCTGGATAATTTTGTTATTTACTGAGCCATCCTCATTGTAAATCCCTGTTGTACCTGATTCCCGTGCTTCAGCTATAACCTTAACAGAGCCGGCCTGCAGTTCTTCACGCATCATTTCGACCCATTGTTCGGGTGAATATACAACATCCTTCTTCTTTGAACCGACCTCAGATATTACTGTATGCTTTTCAGCCAGCTTACTTATGAAATCAAGTTTCTTCCGGCGGTCAAAATCATAAGAGCCATCGGATACCTCAACAAGTCCGATACCAGTACTCTCAAGAAGCTCAACAAATGCATCGAACATGTTTCTTATGATGAAAGCTTCGAAAAGTGTTCCGCCAAAATAAGGAATCACTCCTGCCTTCCGGTACACTTCTATCTTCTTTTCCACACCTGGTGTGATGACTGAGGTTCCGAAACCAAGCTTAACAAAATCTATATATTCACTTCCGACAGACATCAGGTCTTCAGCCTGCCTCAGGCTGAGTCCTTTGTCCATAACCATTGTCAATCCTGATTCTCTTGGTTTTTCTGGTCGGTCGGGTATAAAGTTCAGAGGGTTTTTCATGAAAATAATCAGTGGTTATAACCGCTTGAAATTAGCAATTTTTTAATTTTTTTTGTCATCATCTGTACGGGAAAAAGAGCTTCAAAATCTTCAAAAAGTTCAGCATCAAGTTCAAGAGCATGATTCAATATTCTGAAAGCTTTTTCATTTTCCCCGCAATGCATATTAAATGAAGCCAGGAGATAATTTATAGCCGGCAGATCACCTGAAATCTTTAATGCCTGTTCAAGGTATTGGAGTGATTTTTCAGCAAGACCTGCATCGAGCAGTATTTTCCCAAGATCGGCCCAGACCTCGTCATAGTAAACATCAAGTTTCAGGGCTTCCCTAAAGCAGCGAAGAGCCGACTTCTTTTCCTTTTTTGCGTAATGAGCTTTACCAAGAAGATACCAGTATTCAGGGTTTTCATCATCAAGCCTCACTGCTTTTCTGAAGAAAATAAGACTGTCATCTACCTGCCCGCTGTTCAATGCAATTACACCCAGTCCAAACCAGGGATCAGCAAAGTCAGGTGCAAGCTCTATTGCTTCCTGGTAATACTTTTTTGCAAAAGCCATGTCTCCGGTCAGCTCATAGCTTTCAGCCAGGTAACACATAGCCTCAAAACTGTCGGGCTCCATCTCAAGGTATTCATGATAGACAGGAATAGCTTCTGTACAGCGTTCAAGATTGCTGAGAATATTAGCCTTATTGAATAGAGCAAAAGTATTCTGTGAGTTTACAGCAAGGGCATAATCATAAGCCTCCATTGCCTCTTCATATTTCTCAAGCTTATTATATACAATTCCCAGATTGTACCAGGCGCTGTCGGAAAAAGGTTCTTCGTCGAGATATTGTTTATAATACTTTACACTGTTTTCGTAATCTTCTGTCTTCTCGTAAGCATAAGCCAGGTCATATACATGTGCCATAAAATCAGGCTCAAGCTCAACCAGACGTTTCATATATGGGATCAGTTGCTCGTAATAATTGAGATTCTGAAGAACTGAAGTGATTTCGAACAATATGTTTTCGATATCATCCGAATCAAGAGTAAGAGCATAATCGAACATCCTCTTTGCTCCGAGTATATTCCCAAGGATTCCAAGGGCTGTACCCTTTGCAATAAAAATCTCATGATTGCCAGGTTCAATGCTCTCAAGCTTCTTCAGAATCCTTAAAGCTTCAGTTGCTTTGCCTTTATCAAGAAGAACGCGTGCCTTTCGAAGTTGTATCGAAACTGAATTCGGGTGTTGTTTTGTTGCAAGATCTGCTGCATCATAAGCTTTTGTAGCATTATTGCTTTCAATATAATAATCGATTATGGATTCAAATTCAATTACATCAAAGAAATAATTCTCATTATTCTTCCTCATCCGCTCGAACTTCTGGACTGCATTCTTCACCTCTTCCTCAAAGGAAAATCCGAACTTGTCATCTTCCATAGCGCACAAATAAAATACAAAATTAACACTATTTTTTATAAGGTGACTGTTACAAAATATCATTTATTAACAATAAGGAATTTTAATATCTATCTGTATTTCATGTATATACAATCATATCGCATATAATACATGTTTTTTTTCCGGGGTAACGCAACCATAAAGGCTGAATTTCCATCTATCAACTATAAATTGATTAGTATTGATTAAAACCACACTCTATTTTCCTAAAATTAACCTAAATTCAACCTTCGAGAAACCGGGATACCCTCCCGGTTTTTCATTTTTATTATATTTGTGAATACCCTTAGACTGATAAAAATGAACCAACAGATACATTCATCATCAAAATACATTTTTGTCCTGGCAATCACTTTGTTCTATCTGAATATAACAGGTTGCTCAAAGAAGAACGATAATCCGGTCAAATATTCTTCTGGTTTTTTCCCCGATACCGTCATCAACATGGGTAGCATAAACTCTCAATATGATGATTATAATCTCGATTTATATCAGCTATCAGGAAGCGGGCCGGTCATATTCTCAAGTAACAGGAACAGTTCAGGAAACCAGTTTGACCTTGTACAGGGAATGATCACATTTGTTTTCGACCAGACAAATGGCAATTTCAGCCTTACATCGTCAATCGGCAATGACTCCTATATAAGCGCACTTATTACAAAAGCAAATACACAGAAGAATGAATTCGGGCCATACAGGTTTTACTGTAACGAGGACGGATATGAGTATCTCATGTTTTCATCAGTCAATTCTGAAGGGAATCTTGATATTCAATATCTGAGAAACAGGCCGCAATTCAGCCAGGCTGTGCCTCAAATTAGCGGACCTGTCACTGTAAGTGTATTTAATTCTACTTCTGATGATGCATATTTCAGTATTAACAGCACGCAGGACACTGCATACCTTTGTTCATCAAGAAATGGTGATTTCGATATCTATATGCTTCATAAACCACCAAAAACTGAAATAAGCGCCTGGTTCATACAAAACGGGGCTTCATTAACGGCAGTAACAAACCTGAACAGCAGCGCTGATGATAAGTGCCCGCAGGTTTTTGGAAAAGTAATTGTTTTTTCATCTGACCGGCCTGGCGGACTGGGTGGTTTTGATCTTTATTATTCCGTTATGAAGAATGGCTCATGGAGCTCGCCCATGAACTTCGGACCCTCTGTCAACTCGGCATCTAATGAATACAGGCCTGTTCTTGGCCTGCAGGATAATTTCACTAATTATTTTATGATGTTTTCATCTGACAGGCCGGGCGGCCAGGGTGGATATGATCTTTATTTCACAGGTATAGATTTCGAGTAAAAGCCCTATAAGCAGCTCACCTTGTAACAGCCATCATTGTGTTCTTCAGAAGGGAAACTCTTGTCATTGGCCCCACTCCGCCAGGAACCGGAGTAATGAACGAGCATTTTGGCGCCACATTTTCGAAATCAACATCACCTGTGAGCCTGAAACCTGATTTCGATGCAGAGCTTTTCACACGGGTTGTTCCAACATCGATTACAACAGCCCCTTCCTGCACCATATCGGCAGTCACAAATCCGGGTGACCCGATTGCAGCGACTATTATATCAGCCGATGATACAATGTCCTTAATATTTCTTGAGCGGCTGTGAACAACTGTTACAGTTGCATCGACTCCTTTTTTCGATAACAAAACGCTGAGAGGTCTTCCAACAATATTGCTTCTGCCTATTATTACGCAGTTAGAACCTGATGTAGGAATCTTATATCGTTGAAGAAGTTCAAGAATGCCAAATGGAGTTGCAGGAAGAAATGCTTTTTCACCAATGAGCATCCTGCCGAGGTTAACAGGATGAAAGCCATCAGCGTCCTTATCAGGATTAATTGACTCAATTATCTTATTATCTGAAATATGCAGCGGCAATGGAAGCTGAACAATGAACGCATCGATATCGCTGTCATTGTTCAGTTCATTTATTTTTGACAACAATTCTTTCTCCGTAACATCAGTGTTAAAGCGGATCAGACTTGACCGGAAGCCTACCTCATTACAATCCTTTACCTTATTTGCCACGTAGCTCTCGCTTGAGGGGTCGTTTCCGACAAGAATTGCAGCGAGATGAGGGATCTTCTTCCCCGCAGATTTCATCTTTAAAACCTCATCTGCGATTTCGCTTCTGATTTCAGCAGCAATTTTTTTACCGTCAATAATAGTATACATACAGGCGCTTATTTTCTTCGCATCATTCCGGCAACATTTCCTTTTGTTGTCATCATTTTCATCATACGGCGTGTTTCGTCGAACTGTTTCACAAGCTTATTTACGTCCTGGACACTTGTACCGCTTCCAGTGGCGATCCGCTTACGCCGGCTGCCGTTGAGAACAAGAGGATTGCTCCTTTCTTCCGGGGTCATGCTCCTTATTATCGCTTCAATTCCCTTAAAAGCATTATCATCAATGTCGAGATCTTTAATTGCCTTTCCAACACCCGGTATCATTGCCATGAGATCCTTGACATTTCCCATCTTCTTTATCTGCTGAATCTGTGCAAGAAAATCGTCGAAATTAAACTGATCCTTCGCAATCTTCTTCTGAAGCTTACGAGCTTCCTCGAGATCATATTGTTCCTGGGCTTTTTCAACAAGTGAAACAATATCGCCCATGCCAAGAATACGATCTGCCATCCTTGAAGGATAGAAAATGTCGACAGCATCCATTTTTTCGCCTGAGCTGACGAACTTGATAGGCTTATTTACGACCGATTTGATTGATAAGGCTGCACCACCGCGGGTATCACCATCAAGCTTTGTAAGAACAACGCCGTCAAAATCAAGCCTTTCGTTGAATTCCCTTGCAGTATTAACTGCATCCTGTCCTGTCATTGAATCGACTACGAACAATATCTCATGAGGATTGACTGCATCCTTCACGGCAGCTATCTCATTCATCATCTGTTCGTCAATTGCGAGACGACCCGCAGTATCGATTATTACAACGTCGTTCCCCTTCATCTTAGCCTCGCGAACTGCATTTTTCGCTATCGCTATTGGGTTCATATTACCATCCTCCGTATAGACCGGGACTTCGATCTGTGAAGCAATTACTTTAAGCTGCTCGATTGCAGCGGGCCTGTAAACGTCGCCTGCAACGAGAAGAGGATGTTTTCCACGCTTGCTCTTAATAAGCTTTGCAAGCTTCCCGCTGAAAGTTGTCTTTCCAGAACCCTGAAGACCTGCGATCAGGATAACCGAGGGATTGATCTTTATATTTATATCAGTTTTATCACCGCCCATAAGCTCGACAAGCTCATCGTGAACGATCTTGATCATCATCTGAGATGGATTCACAGATTTGATGACCTCCTGTCCTATGGCTTTCTGCTTTATTGTGTCGGTGAACTGCTTTGCAATTTTAAAGTTAACGTCGGCATCGAGAAGGGCTCTGCGTACCTCTTTCAGCGTCTCAGCAATGTTAATCTCCGAGATCCTGCCCTGTCCTTTAAGAATTTTAAAGGATTTCTCCAACCTGTCGCTTAAATTCTCAAACATATTGTATTAAGGAGTTAATAATTGTTTAATCGTTTTTTAAGAATTACATTCTTTCAGGCATTTCGATGCCAAGCAACCACATCCCTCTGAAAATAACCTCGCTTGTGACCCTTGACAGCACAAGTCTGAAATTTCTTATTGAGGCATCAGTTTCTCCCAGTATTGTAAAGTCATGATAGAACTGGTTATATTCTTTCGACAGTTCATAACAATAATTTGCAATCAGCGCAGGACTGTATTCTGATGCGGCTTCTGAAACAATTTCAGGAAACTTTCTCAGAAGTCTTATAAGATCGATCTCTTTCTTACCCACAGAAGCTTTACCAATACCTGCGAGATCTTCAGTGATGTTCATCTGTTCAGCCTTTCTGAAAACAGACTTAATCCTGGCATAGGTATATTGAATGAAGGGTCCGGTATTACCATTGAAGTCTATCGACTCAGCAGGATTAAATGTCATATTCTTCTTTGGATCAACTTTAAGAATATAATATTTAAGCGCGCCGAGACCAACTTTCCTGAAGATATCATCCTTTTCCTCATTTGAGAAACCGGTCAGCTTTCCAAGCTCAAGTGAGACATCTCTTGCAGTGTCCTGCATTTCAGCTATAAGATCGTCGGCATCAACAACAGTTCCTTCGCGGGATTTCATGCGACCTTCAGGGAGCTCGACCATGCCGTATGAAAAATGAATAAGCCCATCGGACCACTCATACCCCATCCTTTTAAGAATTGCCCTTAAAACCTGGAAATGATAGTTTTGTTCATTTCCGACAACATAGACACTTTTATTGAATTTGTAATCGTTATAGCGATCAACTGCAGTTCCGAGATCCTGGGTCATGTATACCGCTGTACCGTCGGATCTTAACAATAGCTTCTGGTCAAGTCCCTCGTTTGAAAGATCTGCCCATATCGAGCTATCGTCATTCTGATACAATATATTTTTTTTCAGAGCCGACAACACAATCTCTTTTCCAAGCTTATATGTTTCGGATTCATAATATATCCTGTCAAACTCAACGCCAAGCTTCCTGTAGGTTTCGTCAAAACCTGCATAAACCCATGAATTCATTGTTTTCCAGAGGTCAACAACTTCTTTGTCACCGGCTTCCCACTTCAGCAGCATCTCCCTTGCTTCTTTCATAAACGGAGCGTTGTTCTTTGCCTCATTTTCGCTCATGCCCTGGTTTATGAGCTGTTCAGTCTGCGCTTTGTACTCCTTATCAAACAGGACATAATATTTACCAACAAGATGATCACCTTTCATTCCTGAAGTTTCCGGTGTCTCTCCATTTCCGAATTTCTGCCAGGCAAGCATCGATTTACAGATATGAATACCCCTGTCGTTAACTATATTTGTTTTGATTACCTTATGTCCGCACGAAGACAGGATACGGTAAAGAGAATATCCAAGCAGGTTGTTGCGAATATGGCCCAGGTGAAGAGGCTTATTTGTATTTGGAGATGAATACTCCACAAGAATTATCTCAGGTTTACTCACCTGTGCGGCTGATAACGGATCGAGGCCTCCTGCAATGTTCTTAAAGTAATCTATCCACCATGAATCAGCTACTTCGAGATTAAGGAAGCCTTTAATTACATTGAACCGGGATATTGCTTCAAAATGAGATACAAGATAATTTCCGATCAATTCACCTGTTTTCTCAGGAGTATTTTTTGAAAATCTGAGAAGAGGAAAAACCACGAGTGTGAAATCACCTCTGAAATCTTTCCTTGTTTCCTGTAATTGAATAAGCTCATCCTGAATATCGTTGTTAAACAGAATTTTTACAGCCTCACTGATTTTCTTTTTAAGAATGATTTCCATCGTATTTTCAAATTCGGTGGCAAAGATAATGTTTTACAGTTAGAATTTATTCATAAGGCTTAAGCACAGATATGTGAAACCTAATTTAATTTATTGACGACAGGGCTTCTCTTTTTGACTAAGCAGCAAATGCAAATAAAAAAGATATCATATTTTTGGTGAACCTATATTCCTCAAAAGTGGAAATTAAAGAGTTGTTTATTGAAGCTGGTGTAAAGACCCCACAGATTGACCTTAATCATTTGACAGGTGAGCTGATTTTCTGTGGAAAATCAATACCCGAGAATTCAGCAGCACTCTATGAAAACGTTCTTAAGTGGGTTCAGACATACGCAGAAAATCCGCGCTCTGTGACTAATCTCAGGCTGAATCTTGAATACTTCAATTCTTCATCCTCAATCTGGTTCGCAAAAATTATAAAAGCGTTATGTTCAGTTGATAAAACTGATTATACTCTTTTTATCCACCTATATTTTGACATTGAAGATTTCGATTCTATGCAGCAGGAAGACCTGAAAGAAGCTTTAAGCCCGATAATGGACATGATCGGTAATCCCACGATCAGTATAGGTATTAAAATTTATGGCACAGGAGTAAAAGGAGCCATAATGAAAGAATCGACAGTATTCATCTGATTCCCTTTTCCAACTAGTTATACTTCAAAGAGTTTTTTTGTAACTTTAGCAAATTTTAGTGTCAGGGTCATGCGCATTCTACTCATATCCTTTGTTTCACTATTACTCTTTGCTATGGAAGCCTCATCACAAAACAATATAACTGACAGACAACCAGTTGCGGCAGGAAGGTTCTATTCAGCAGATAAAACAACTCTTAAAAATGATCTTGAAGGATTTTTCAGGGAATGTAAAAAAAGCGATGGGGATAACGTTGTGCGTGCTATAATTGTTCCGCATGCTGGTTATGTGTTTTCAGGAAAGACAGCTGCAAGTGCATATTATTCAATACCTTCTGATGCAACGTTCAATAATATTTTCATAATAGGATCGAGTCATGTGATGTCTTTCGACGGGGCTTCAGTGTATAATATCGGCGATTATATCACCCCATTGGGGAAAGTAGCAGTCAACAGGGAATTAGCCGATAAGCTGATTAAAGACAACAATGTATTTAACTATCCTGTTACAGCACATATCCAGGAACACAGCATTGAAGTACAGATTCCATTCATCCAGTATCATTTCAAACATCAGGCAAAGATTGTTCCGATAATAATAGGAACACAGAAAGAAGGTACTCTCAGGAAAATTGCAGAAGCCCTGAAACCATACTTCACAAAAGAAAACCTGTTCATAATAAGCAGTGATTTTTCACACTACCCGGGTTACAGAGATGCAGTTGAAGCCGATAAAAGAACAGCCCTTGGCATTATGACAGGAAAACCATCATTGTTCCTGAACTCGCTTGAGCAGAATGAACAAAAACATTTTAAAGGTCTTGTAACGAGCATGTGCGGATGGACATCGGGCCTTACACTTCTGTACCTTGCAGAAGATGCCGGCAACCTCGGGTACAACCTTATCGATTATACAAATTCAGGAGATTCTAGTTATGGCAGTAAGGATGAAGTAGTCGGATATAACGCGATTTCACTCACAGAAAAAGTTGAAAGCAGGGAATTCTCTTTTACAGAAAGTGAAAAAGAACAGTTATTCACTCTTGCGAAGAACAGCGTTAAAGCAAAGCTGGATAATACTGTTTACAAACCTGTGATTTCTGCACTCTCACCAAAGCTTTCTGAGCCAATGGGAGTGTTCGTTACACTAAAGATAGACGGAGCTCTAAGGGGATGCATAGGCAGGTTCATCTCCTCTGAACCATTATATGAGGTTGTGCAGGCATCAGCAGTATCATCCGCATTTGAAGACCCTCGCTTCCCCCCTCTTACAAGAAAAGAATTTGAAAAAACAGATTTCGAGATAACTGTTCTCGGCCCGTTAAAGAGGATCAAAAGCATTGATGAGCTAATACTCGGTAAACATGGCATCTATATGAGGAAAGATATGAGAAGCGGAACAATGCTTCCCCAGGTTGCCACTGAAAACGGCTGGACAAAAGAGCAGTTTCTCGGGTATACAGCAAGGGATAAGGCAGGAATAGGCTGGGAAGGCTGGAAAGATGCAGAATTGTACATCTACGATGGAGTAGTTCTGGAAGAAAAGAAAAATTAACTTCATGTATCATGTCGCTGGCACAATATCAGTCGCCACTATCTTTTACCTGTTAAGCTTTTTCTTCCAGAGATTGGGATACTATACTATTCATTTTCACAGAAAGATATGGAACTTCATCCTTGCAGCGTCATTTACTTTCACAGCACTTGCCGGAATTTTTCTTGCATTACAGGTCAACAATAAATGGAATCTTCAATTCACAGAGAGATTTCTGAAACTGCATGTTGATGCAGGAATAATACTTGCAATAACAGGCTTTTTCCATTTTTTATGGCACGTGAAGTATTATACAAAACACAATGGAATTGTTTCAGGAAATGATTCCGAACGAGCAATAGAGAAACATGTAAGGTCCGGTATTAATCTCTTTGTAGTTGGATTTGTCAGCTCTTCGGTACAGTTGCTGTTTTTAAGAGAGATAATGAACTTTACCGGCGGTTATGAGCTTATTTCAGGCATATATTTCGGATCATGGCTCATTTTATCGGCCTACGGAGCTTTCCTAGCCGGCAGATCAGAATTAAACGATATCAGAAGGATAAATTCAATATTCTCCGCGGGTCCTTTTCTGTCGTTAATTTTACTTCTGGTCTTACCGCGAATGCTCACAATTTCCGGAGAGACACCATCATTTCTTGTGAGCTTCATATACACATTCCTTGTGTTGATGCCTATCTGTATTATTTCAGGATTCACATTTATAAAACTTATAAAGTCATCGAGATATTCCGCAGGTAAGTCTTTCTCACTTGAAACTACCGGAGGTATATTATCGGGGATACTTGTTCCGGTTCTGACAGCCGGGAGCCTCAATACATACCAGGTTTTTTTTCTCATTCTTGTAGTTTCAATTGCTTATAGCCTACTAACATTTAACAATATAACAAAACCATGGCGAACATTCATAAAAATTCTGGCAGTTACTATATCATCTCTCGTCCTGATCTTCAATGTAGATATCTATTTCAGACAGTTACTACTCCCCGGTGTTAATGTTATTTCAACACATGATACCCCTTACGGGAATGTTACAACAGGTGAATCATCAGGAGAGGAAAGCATTTATTACAATCATCGTTTGCTTTCATATCTTAACGATGTAACTGAAAGTGAAGAGGATATTCATTACGCAATGCTCCAGAGCGACAAACCTTCTCAAATAGTCCTGATCTCGGGCTCTCTTGACTCGCATCTGGGTGAAATATTAAAATACCCGGTTAATGAAATTACTTATATCGAAAGAGATCCTTTTCTTGCCAGAATGTATGCCTCCATTCCCGATTCGGTCAAAGTTCCGATAATCATCTCGCAGGATGATGCACTGAGGACAATAAAAAAAATAAAGAAACCTGTTGACGTCGTAATAATGCTCAATTCTCCCCCATCAACTCTTCAACTGAACAGGTATTATACTAAAGATTTTTTTGAGGAAGTCAGGAATAAACTGTCACCCAATGGAGTTTTTATGTGTTCTCCCGGCGTTTCGGAAAACTATTATAACAAAGAATATGTGATGAAATATTCTTCTGTATACAACAGTCTGAAGTCAACCTTCAGAAATATAATTCCAATTGCCGGGAATAAGTTATATTTCGTTGCGTCGGATAAGGAACTTTCACCATCTGTTATTTATTTAACAGAACTAAGAAAAATAAGTAACATTTATGTGAGTTCCGATTACCTCTCTGATGATCTTTTAAAACAAAAATCTCAGGAGTTTTTGTCAATAATTGATCACGAAGCTAAAAAGAATACGACTGAATTCCCCGTTGCAAGCCTTAATCATCAATCATTGATTCTCAGCATGAATCCATTGGAGAAGATACCCTCCTTTGCACTAATGGCTTTGATCTTCGCAATTCCGGCATTCACTATAAGAAGAAAAAACACTATTATGTATTCAGGAGCATTGTCACTGGCAGGTTTTGAAATAACAGGGCTGCTGATTCTCCAGATGAATACAGGAAACATGTACCAGTTGACAGGTATACTGATTGCAGGGTTAATGGCAGGCCTCGCTGCTGGTTCGCGTTTCGAATCAGGATATTTCCGCTTATCTATAAGGAAAAAAGGTACGATACTTGGTGTTTTTTATCTTGTCACAGGTTTAAGCTACGGTATTTTAAGGGAGATGAACAATGAACTTTTAACAGTCATTACGCTGTTCATCCTTCTATTCATCCCTGCGTATATTACAGGAACTATCTTCAGAGATATGACAACCGGGAACACAGGAAAGGAAATCACTTCTGAAGTATACAGTTCCGATCTCATGGGATCAGCTCTCGGATTTATAATATCTTCTTTTTCTATTCCGTTACTTGGAATAAAAAACTCTGTCTTTATCCTGGCTCTTATTATTTTTGCAGGAACTATTTTCAGAAGCGCGAGACAGATGAAATAAATAAAATTGAAGAATGATGCATTATAAGCACGGAAATATAAGCAAACGGAAATTTCTGAAACAATCACTCGCTCTGTCGGCAGGATTGATCTGTTTTCCATACGGAACATTTGCCGGTAATGCCAGGGGGATACAGATTTTGCACAAAAAAGAGGCTATGTTCCAGGAGGAAACTCCACGAGGCATCATGTGCCTTGTGTGTCCGAATGAATGTGTTCTCAAAGAAGGTGAAACAAGCAAATGCAGGAACAAAAAAGTTCAGAACTCAAAACTGTACACCCTTGCTTTCGGAAACCCGTGTTCAGTAGCGATTGATCCTGTTGAGAAAAAGCCTCTGTATCATTTTCTTCCGGGTTCAAGGGCTTTTTCGATAGCAACTGCAGGCTGTAATCTTGCGTGCCTCAATTGCCAGAACTGGACAATCTCCCAGTCGAGTCCTGAAACTACAAAGAATTATGATCTTCCACCTTCTGATGTAGTTACTGAAGCAATAAAAGGAGGTTGTGCCTCAATAGCATATACCTACTCTGAGCCGACAACTTTTTATGAATACGTTTTTGAAACAGCCACTGCTGCCAGAAAAGCAGGAATTAAAAACATTATAAAATCGAATGGTTATATCAATCCTGAACCTTTGAAAAAGCTTTGTTCAGTTATTGATGCCGCAAATATCGATCTCAAATCCTTCAACGATTCAACATATCTTAAACTAAGCGGAGCCCGTCTTCAACCGGTTCTTGAATCACTGAAAATGTACCGTGATATGGGTGTATGGCTCGAGATAACGAACCTGATTGTTCCGACATATACTGATAAGACAGAAGAGATAAGGGAAATGTGCAAATGGCTTGCATCAAACGGATTCAGCAATACACCTCTTCATTTCAGCCGCTTTTATCCTCTTCATAAGCTAGAACAGCTTCCTCCAACGCCTGCAGATATGTTGCAGAAAGCGCATGAAATTGCTAAACATGAAGGTTTAAAATATGTTTATACCGGTAACATTCCGGGAAGTGAAATATCCAACACTTTCTGTCCCAAATGCAATTCAAGGGTAATCGGAAGAAAAGGATTCAGAATAGCTGAAAACACAATTCATGACGGCAAGTGCATTAAATGCGGGACAATGATAGATGGTGTCTGGAAGAAGACTTAAATTTCAAGTAATATGATTAAAGCCGAGGCAAAGGAACGAATTGACAAGTTACGTGGCGAGCTGGAGGAACATAATTACAGGTATTATGTGCTTAACCAGCCTTCAATATCTGATTTCGAATATGACATTCTCCTGAATGAGCTTGACACACTTGAAAAAAAATTCCCCGAATTTGCAAGTGAAGATTCACCCACCCGCCGCGTCGGAAGCGATATTCAAAAAGAGTTTGTTCAATACCAGCATGCATATCCGATGCTTTCACTTGGGAATACATATAGTGAGCAGGAGCTGAGGGAATTCGATTCACGCATAAAGAAATCAACAAGCGAAGCAGTTGAATATGTTTGCGAACTGAAGTTTGATGGTGCTTCGATAAGTATTACATACCGGAACGGATCGATGACAAGGGCTCTTACGAGAGGAGACGGAACCCGCGGAGATGATGTAACGTCAAATGTGAGAACTATTAAAAGCCTGCCTGCAAAAATCCTTGAAAAGAATATCCCCGGTGAGTTTATTGTAAGAGGCGAAATTCTTATGCCACGTTCAGTATTTGACAGGATTAATAAAGAAAGAACAGATGCGGGACTTATTCCCTTTGCAAATCCGAGAAATGCAGCAGCAGGGACACTGAAAACACTTGATACAAGGATTGTCGCCTCGAGGTCCCTTATATGCATGATATATTTTCTGCTATCGGAAGATCTTCCTGCAGATACCCATTACGACAACCTGCTTAAAGCTAAGCAATGGGGATTTAATGTTCCTGACAGTATAAAAAAATGCAGCAGCATTGAAGATGTTTTGTCATTTATAAACCACTGGGATACAGAAAGAAAAAAGCTTCCATTCGATATCGACGGAGTTGTGATAAAGGTAAATTCCCTGAGATTGCAGGAAGAATTAGGTTTTACCGCAAAATCGCCACGCTGGGCAATTGCTTATAAGTACAAGGCAGAACAGGCTGCCACAAGACTCCGGTCGGTAATGTTTTCCGTAGGAAGAACAGGTACTGTAACGCCTGTTGCAAATCTCGACCCTGTATTTTTATCAGGATCAACTGTGAAACGCGCCACACTTCATAATGCCGATCAGATTGCATTACTCGACCTGCATGAGAATGATACTGTTTTCGTTGAAAAAGGAGGTGAAGTCATTCCAAAAATTACAGGTGTGGATGTGACAGTAAGAGATGAAAAAAGCTCTAGGATCCAGTTCATTACCAACTGCCCGGAGTGCGGGACAGTGCTGGTGAAAAATGAGGGTGAAGCAAACCATTTTTGCCCGAATTACCTTCATTGCCCTCCACAGATCAAAGGAAGAATAGAACATTTCATAAGCAGGCGCGCAATGAATATCGAAGGTCTTGGAGAAGAGACAGTGGATCTCTTATACAACCGGAAGATGATAAGAACTTTTGCTGACCTGTATGACCTGACAAAAGAACAGCTTGTTCCTCTTGAACGGATGGGAGAAAAATCCGCCTCAAATATTATAAGCAGTATAAAAAATTCAACAAATGTGCCTTATCCCCGGGTCCTATATGCTCTGGGAATCAGACATGTAGGTGAGACTGTGGCGAAGACAATTGCAAAAAAGTTCAGGAGTATTGACGAACTGATGCAGGCAAATGCAGAAGACATAACAGAGGTTCGTGAAATAGGACCAAAGATTGCATCAAGCATTGTCGCATATTTTGCGGATGAGGATAATAAAGAAATAATAAGAAGGCTCAACGTTGCAGGAGTTACGTTGAAAGATACTTCAGCAGCCGCAGCTTCAGGTAATTCGCTCGGAGGAAAAACAATTGTCATTTCAGGCACATTTGAAAAACATTCAAGAGATGAGTACAAAGAGATTATCGAGAATAACGGCGGGAAAAACTCATCATCTATTTCAGGCAGTACATCATTTATCCTTGCAGGTGAAAATATGGGCCCTGCCAAGAAAGAAAAAGCAACTGAACTTGGCATTCCTCTAATCAGTGAGGATGAATTTCTTAAAATTATTAATGAAGAATAACATTTTAATTATGTTTTTTACAAAAAACTGTTAGGTTTGTATTATGGAACTGATTAAAAATATCAGACTGAAGATCGGGAATAACATTCTGAGAAAGAAGGTTGAAAAGATCAAAAGAAAAGTCTGTTATTCAAATATCGAATTTGTAAAGAAGATCGGTATAGTATGGGATGCTTCACAGGTTGATGATTTCGCATACCTGTCGAAGTTCTGCCAGACTATGAATGAGAAGCAGGTTGAAGTTAAAATAATCGGGTATTACGCCGGTAAAAACCTGCCTGACAGGTATACAGCCCAGAGATATCTTAACTGCTTAAGACGGGAGGAAGTCAGTTTCTTTTACTTACCTGTCTCATACGAAGCAGAGTCATTCATTAATAAGAGATTTGATGTCCTGATCGATATTAATTTTAAAAATCTTCTTCCGCTTAAATATATATCCTCGCTGTCGAATGCGGCTCTTAAAGTAGGATTATCGGAGCATGAAAAAAGCGGAAACGGCTTCGATCTTATGATCGATCTGAAAAAGCCTGTGAGAGTTGATACCTTCCTGGAACAGACAATACATTACCTTGAGATGATCCATGCAGAGCAGGCAGAAAAAATACATTAACCTTTAAAACCCCAGATGAAAAAATTCAAAGGCACAGGAGTTGCCATCGTTACTCCTTTTAAAAATGATTTAAGTATTGATTTTGCTGCTTTGGGCAGAGTTGTTAACCACGTGATCGAGGGAGGAGTCAACTATATTGTGGCTCTCGGCACTACTGGAGAGTCGGCAACACTCACTAAAGATGAGAAATATGCAGTAATATCCCAGGTCATTGAAACAGTTAATAAAAGGGTACCTGTAGTTGTTGGCATAGGCGGAAACAACACGCAGGAAATAATAAATTTTGTTCGTGAATCAGATCTCACAGGGGTTGACGGGGTACTATCAGTTGCTCCTTATTATAACAAACCCGGGCAAAGGGGTTTATTTCAGCATTTTAAAGCTTTTGCAAACAGTTGTCCCCTACCGGTCATTCTTTATAATGTTCCCGGGAGGACAGGTTGTAATGTGACTGCTGAGACTTGCCTTGAACTTGCGAATGAATGCGATAATATTGTTGCTGTTAAAGAAGCTTCAGGAGATCTTACCCAGATAATGAAGATAATCAGGAACAAACCAGACAATTTCAGTGTTATCTCCGGAGATGATGCAATGACAGTACCTGTTATAGCAGCCGGAGGTTCAGGAGTTATTTCTGTTCTTGCAAATGCATACCCTTCTCAGACAAGTGAGATAGTAAACAACGCTTTAAAAGGTAATTTCAAAACTTCACGTGAGATGCACTTCCGTTTCATGGAGATGATTGAATTGCTTTTCGCCGATGGAAATCCATCGGGAGTCAAGGCAATGCTTAACCAGATGAATATCTGTCAGAACACCCTCAGGCTACCCCTTGTTACTGTTAATAAAATAACACTGGAAAAAATTCTGAAAGCGATGAAAGAGGTCAGATGAGCTCAAATTATAAAGGCAGCAAGTTTTGAATTTGCTGCCTTTATAATTTCTCAGGCATTAGCCGGCGTACCCTGCTGAGCCCCGTGGCATTGTTTATATTTCTTCCCGCTTCCGCATGGGCACGGATCATTTCTACCTACTTTCTTTTCGACTCTTACGGGTTCAGGCGGTCTCTGATTTTCCTGTCCGCCGGTGCTGAGCTGTGATGAATCGCTCCTTGAGGTTTTCATACGGCTCATGTCGACATTTCTTCTTCGTTGAGCTTCTTTTACCTGTTCGGGATCCTGTGTTGGAATATGACCTTTCATCAATGTACTCACAACTTCCTTATTCACTTTAATGAGCATCGTCTTGAAGAGCTCAAACGACTCGAACTTGTAAATAAGAAGCGGATCTTTCTGTTCATAAGTGGCATTCTGAACTGACTGTTTCAACTCATCCATTTCCCGAAGGTGCTCTTTCCAGGCATCGTCGATTGTAGCAAGGACAATAGTTTTTTCGTAAGCGCGGGCAAGCTCGACACCACCTGATTCAGCTGTAGCCCTGAGGTTTGTTATCACCTGGTAAACCCTGACGCCATCGGTTATTGGAACAACTACATTCTCATAAACATGAGACATCCTTTCATAAACATCTTTCAAAACAGGGTAAGCCTGGGCAGAAATTGCTTCGACCTTTCTTTTGTAGGCATCAAGGACCTTTACATAAACATTTTCTGTTATTTCAGAGGCATTGTCCTTCTTAAATTCTTCTTCCCTGACAGGTGATTCCATCGAGAATGAGCGCAGCAGCTCCAGCTCAAAGCCATCAAAATCAGTATCCTCATGATAGGTACCGACAAGGTTTTCGGTCACATCATACATCATGTTGGCTATGTCGACACTGAGCCGTTCACCAAGAAGGGCATGACGGCGTTTTTTGTAGATAACCTCTCTCTGAGAGTTCATAACGTCATCATATTCGAGCAGACGCTTCCTTATACCGAAGTTATTCTCTTCTACTTTCTTCTGGGCACGTTCGATAGACTTTGTAATCATCGGATGCTGGATCATCTCTCCTTCCTTAAGTCCGAGCTTATCCATTATTCCTGCTATCCTGTCCGACCCGAACAATCTCATCAGCTCATCTTCGAGCGAGACAAAGAACTGTGATGATCCCGGGTCTCCCTGTCTTCCTGAACGTCCGCGCAACTGCCTGTCGACCCTGCGCGATTCATGCCTCTCAGTGCCTATAATTGCAAGACCTCCGGCCTTCTTAACCTCTTCAGTCAGCTTAATATCGGTACCACGGCCGGCCATGTTTGTGGCAATCGTAATTGTTCCTTTCTTTCCTGCTTCGGCAACGATCTCGGCTTCACGCTGGTGAAGCTTTGCATTAAGAACGTTATGCTTGAGCCCCTTCATCTTAAGCATCCTGCTAAGGAGCTCTGATATTTCAACTGATGTTGTCCCGACAAGTACAGGACGTCCCTGCTTGTACATCTCCGAAATCTCATCTATTACTGCATTATATTTCTCGCGCTTTGTCTTATAGACTAGATCTTCCCTGTCGGTTCTTATAACTGGTTTATTTGTCGGGATGACAACTACATCGAGCTTATATATATTCCAGAATTCGCCGGCTTCTGTTTCAGCGGTTCCTGTCATACCTGCAAGCTTGTGGTACATACGGAAGTAATTCTGGAGCGTTATTGTTGCATAAGTCTGCGTGGCAGCCTCGACTTTCACATTTTCCTTAGCTTCTATTGCCTGGTGCAGACCGTCCGAATACCTTCTTCCTTCAAGAATACGTCCTGTCTGCTCGTCAACAATCTTGACCTTATTATCGATAACAACATATTCGATATCCTTGTCGAAGAGAGTCCAGGCTTTGAGCAACTGGGTCATCGTATGTACGCGTTCTGATTTGACTGCATAATCCTGAAGCAGTTCATCTTTTTTCAGAAGCTTTTCTCTCTCTGTTAATTCTGATTTCTCAAGATCAGCAATTTTAGAGCCCACATCGGGGAGAATAAAGAAGCTGGCGTCTTCAACTGAAGTAGAGACAAGATCAATACCTTTTTCGGTGAGTTCGATAGAATTAGCTTTCTCATCGATAATGAAATACAATTCGTCAGTGACCTTCGGCATTTCCTTGCTGTTGTTCTGCATGTAGAAATTTTCGGTCTTGAGAAGAAGAGATTTGTTTCCTTCCTCGCTTAGGAATTTTATTAACGCATTATTCTTTGGCAGACCTTTATGAGCTCTGAGCAGAAGCATACCTCCTTCTTCATTCTTGCCCTCAGCAATGAGTTTCTTTGAATCAGCAAGAATCTGGGTCACGAGCTTTCTTTGTGCAGCTACAAGCTTATCAACTTTCGGCTTAAGCTCATCGAAAAGCTGGTTTTCACCTTTTGCAGTTGGACCTGATATAATAAGAGGGGTACGTGCATCATCGATGAGAACCGAGTCAACCTCGTCGACAATTGCATAATGGTGCTTTCTCTGAACAAGGTCCTCAGGATTGATTGCCATATTGTCACGCAGGTAATCGAATCCGAATTCATTATTTGTTCCGAAAGTAATATCTGCATTATATGCTTTACGCCTTTCAGCAGAGTTAGGCTGGTGCTTGTCAATACAATCTACAGAGAGCCCGTGGAATTCATACATTGGCCCCATCCATTCGGAGTCGCGTTTTGATAGATAGTCATTTACAGTGACAATATGTACTCCTCTTCCTGCAAGCGCATTAAGGAAGACCGGAAGTGTGGCAACGACAGTTTTTCCTTCCCCTGTTGCCATTTCTGCAATTTTCCCCTTATGAAGAGCCACACCACCTATCAACTGGACATCGTAATGCACCATATCCCATGTTATCTCATTACCGCCCGCCATCCATTTGTTTTTCCAGAGCGCCTTATCTCCTTCTATAGTGATGCTTTCACGGGTGGCAGCCAGATCCCTGTCAAATTGTCGCGCTGTTACCTCAATAACACTGTTCTCCTTGAATCGTTTTGCTGTTTCTTTTACAATCGCAAATGCTTCCGGGAGCACCTTATCAAGAGTTTCTTCAAGCTTTTCATCGATCTGCTTTTCAAGCTTATCGATCTGATTGTAGGTCTCTTCCTTCTTATCAACATTTTCTTCCTTTTCAGCTTGCTGACGAAGGTTCAATATATCATTTTCGAGATTTTCAACGCTTTTACGAATCTCACTCCTGAGCGCATCACTCCGGTCTCTTAATTCGTCATTCGACAGGGAACCAATCTGTTCAAAAGCTTCATGTATTTTTTCAACATAAGGGTTGATTTCTTTAATGTCCCTCTCATATTTGTTCCCGAGAAAAATACCCAGGACACTGTTTATGATACTCATTTCACTGTAATATTTCAGATTTTCAAAATACGGTGCAAAATTAGCTGATTTTTCCGATATAGTTTATAAAACTTACAGACAAGCAAAAAGAAGGCCAAAATGTGAATATCCGGCAGTTGTCAGTAAAATGACTGATAATCTTCAACTAAGAAATGTTTTCAGGGAATATCAAGATTGAACAGTTTTTTCATGTCTTTCAGACCCGGGTATTTGCCAAACAGATAATTCTGTTTCTGCTCATCTGTATACAGAATTTCCTCCTCTTCAGTCTGATCGACAGCAGTGAGTATATCCAGATTTGGAACTTTGAATCTGCTTTCAAGGAAGCTTATAAGTCTCTGCTTATAATTTAGTACAAAAGTATCTTTTTGGGTTGCATTATGGAGATGAATCCTAATCGTATTGTCATCCTCAATTTCAGGTTTAACTGATTTGAACATACTCACAATCCTGGTGCCTTCGCCTTCAAGCTGTTCAACGAAATCATTCCAGGCTTCAGCAAATGCATCAGCGTTGAAGTCAGCTCTTGAATCATTAGTTTCACTTGTGACTTGTTCAGTTACAGATTTATCCTTCTTCACTTCAACCACGGGGTTGTCGTTCAGCAGATTTTTAATAGAAAATGATTTAACCGGACGTTCAATTTTAGGCTCATGGGTTGCATGTGGAGCGACAGCATCAGGCGAGCTTTCACGAGATGAATGTTCATTTTCCGGATTAACCGGGTCAATCTTCTTTCCAGCTTCTTTTGCTACTGAAGGGGAAACAGTATCTTTCTGAGCGACCTTTTGGTGATTTTCAGGCAGACCTACATTGTCAGGCTTTTTTTTTTCCGGTTCAGTTCCGTTTCCGTTCTGAAGCCTGCAGAGCTTTATCAATGCAAGTTCCACAATCAGTCGCGGATTCTTGCTGTTACGGTAATTCAGGTCACAATTATTTCCAGTCTCCAATGCTCTGAAAAGGAAATCAGGAGTACATCTGCCTGTCTGCTGAAGATATCTCTGTTTCACTACTGGTGAGGCTTCAAGAAGCCTGAGAGTAACTTCATCCCTGCTCACAAGCAGATCGCGAAGATGACTATTGAGACCTGAAATGAAATTATGCCCGTCAAAACCTTTTTCAAGCACTTCATTGAAAGTAAGCAATACTGATGATACATCGCCCATAAGAGCCGCATCAACCAACCTGAAATAATACTCATAGTCAAGTACATTCAGATTTTCAATCACATCATTATATGCGATCTTCCTGTCACAAAGACTTGCAATCTGGTCGAATATTGACAGGGCATCGCGCATAGCGCCGTCTGCTTTCTGGGCAATAACATGTAGAGCCTCCTCTGCAGCATCAATTCCTTCCTGCCGGGCAACAAACATGAGCCTTGAAACAATGTCCTCGATTTTGATCCTGTTAAAATCGAAAATCTGACAACGTGACAGAATTGTCGGAATTATTTTATGTTTTTCAGTAGTTGCAAGTATAAAAATAGCATGAGCCGGAGGTTCTTCAAGAGTTTTCAGGAAAGCATTGAAAGCAGATGAAGAAAGCATGTGAACCTCATCAATTATATATACGCTGTATTTACCTACCTGCGGAGGTATCCTGACCTGATCATTCAGGCTTCTAATATCTTCAACCTTATTATTTGATGCAGCATCAAGCTCATGTATATTAAATGACCGGAGTGAATTAAAGGATTTGCACGATTCGCAGTTGTCACAGGCTTCAAAGTCTGCTGTTATGTTGCTGCAGTTAATCGTTTTTGCAAAGATCCTTGCGCAAGTTGTTTTCCCAACGCCACGAGGTCCGCAGAAAAGATAGGCATGTGCCAGCTTATTGTTTTTTATGGCGCTCTTAAGTGTATTTGTAATAGAAGCCTGGCCAACGACCATATCGAAGCTGGCAGGTCTGTATTTTCTTGCGGAAACAATAAAATTATCCATAGAAATCAATGCGGCTGAGCCGTACAAATATAAACGAAAAAGGAAAAGGATAAAAGGAAAATCAAAAATGAAACCTCAGCTTGACATAATTCAGAACTTTGTGGACTTTTCACCACGAAGTTTCGCGGAGTTGCACAGAGCAAGTCACTGAGTATTTTAATATATGAGTTATCCTGACTTTACAAACTTTATAAACTTTATGAACTTTACAAACTTTACAAACTTTACAAACTTTATGAACTTCTGAATTTTGTCAAATTGTAAAATAATTGTACTTTTGCGAACCAAAATATTTTTTAAATAACAATTAATCATTATGTTAAATCAGTACGAAACCGTTTTCATTGCAACTCCCGTTTTATCTGAGAACCAGATGAAGGAAGCGGTACAGAAATTCAAGAAGGTCATCACCGATAATGAGGGTGAGATCATTCATGAAGAGAATTGGGGCCTTAAGAAGCTTGCCTATCCTATCCAGAAGAAGTCGACAGGCTTCTATTACCTGGTTGAGTTCAAAGGCAAGGGCGATCTTGTTGAAAAACTTGAAGTCCAGTACAGAAGAGATGAGAGGATCATCAGGTTTTTGACATTCAGGATGGAGAAATTCGCCATCGAATATGCAGAAAAGAAAAGAAAACAGAGAGAATCAGTAAAAACAAAGGAGGAATAAAAAATGGCACAGAACGAATCGGAAATCAGATATTTGACTCCCCCTACTGTTGAGATCAAAAAGAAGAAATACTGCAGATTCAAGAAAAACAGGATACGCTACATTGATTATAAAGATCCCGAATTTCTGAAAAAATTCCTAAATGATCAGGGAAAGATTCTTCCCCGCAGGATCACAGGAACATCATTAAAATACCAGAGGAAAGTGGCGAAAGCCGTCAAAAGGGCAAGACATATAGCTCTTCTTCCTTATGTTACTGACCTTTTAAAATAAGGAGGATAGATTATGGAAATTATACTTTTACAGGATGTTAATAAGCTTGGCCAGAAAGATGATCTGGTTACGGTTAAAAACGGTTATGGAAGAAACTTTCTTATTCCAAGAGGCTATGCAGTAGCTGCAACTACTTCCGCAAAGAAGATGCATGCAGAAAACCTGAGGCAGAAAGCTCATAAAGAAGAAAAGATCAAAGCTCTTGCGCAGGAAATGTCAGGAAAGCTCGAAGGTGTAAAACTTTCGATCGGCGCAAAGACAAGCACTTCTGGGAAAATCTTCGGTTCCGTTAATACAATCCAGATATCCGAAGCTCTAAAGGAAAAAGGATTTGATATCGACCGTAAGAACATCACATTACCTGAGGATCAGATAAAAGAAGTTGGCACATATAAGGCAACAATCAAGCTCCACAGGGATGTTAAGGTAGAAATAGAATTCGAGATCAAAGGGGAATAAAAACAATACGCCCGATAAATAAAAAACCCTCCACGCACAGGAGGGTTTTTTATTTATGATCAGGTCGGAAAAGAACTGAAGTTATTAGTAAGTATCGTGGAAATCTTTCCTTCTTTCGTACTTAAGATCGCCGAGCACAGTTGCTTTTACGCGTATTGTGAAGTTCCACATTTTCATGGTGCCGTTCGGAACCCAGTTGAAGCTCATCTGCCAGCAATGCAGATCGCGCATAATACCAATCTGGGTCATTGTTACCTCTTTTCCTTTGAAATCATAACCGGTAGTATATGTCATCGACGTCTTTTTTGTCAGCGAAAGGCTTCCGTTCAGGATCATCGCTGATGAGACAACAGATTTTAAACCTGTCTTCGAATAGTTTATACTATAACTCAGATTCATTGTCCATGGCACATTGAATACAGCATAGCCGTATTCATCATAAAGACTGTTCCCTGCAGTGCTTTGGAAAAGGTCATTTGAATTAGTAGGGTTTGTATTCTGAACTCCTCCTGTCAATGCATTTGGTGTTGAGCCTGTTTTAGCCTTATCCTTGTCTCCGCTGAAGAGATCGCTTACATTTACATCGAGGCTTGCCCCGGCGCCGGTGAGAAACATAAATTTTCCGTTATTTTTTAAAGCGAATCTGTCAACAAAGTTGCCAACCGAATCTTTTCCATAGAACGAAAATGTACTTGATGCAGAGATATTGATATTATTTGCGAGAGTTGTTCTTCCATTCACAGAAAGAGGGGCCCATTTAAACTTGTCGGCAAAAATGTTATACGATGTGCTTAGACCGAGATTATCTATTATTTTAACTTTCTTTGGCTTGCCTGTAGTATCATTCTTAGCAAACACCTTTGCTTCAACTATATTTGAAAGGCTGAACGAGACGCTTCCCGATCTTTTCGATAATGCGGGGGTGCCATAAATAGCTCCATCATAAATTGAGTATTCTCTTCCCTGTACCTGCCTGTACATTTTTGAGCTGAATCCGTTGAGATAGGGTATATAGCTGAATCCTACGGATGGTTTCATAACATGTCTTATCTCCTGTATCCTTCTATAATTCGTGTCAGCAAACTTGAAACTTCCTATAACCTGTGTATTGTAGCTTGCATTGAATGCAGGGTTAAGCGCATGGCCATATGTCGGACCCTTCACAACTTTACTTACAACACTCTCCACTCCTGTTTCAGGATCAGATACAAGATATGTTTCTGTTTTCTGTGTATACAAAACACCATTATAAGTTAAAGACGGTGAAATCGAAAAGTTTTTAAAAGGCCGTATCTGTAGGCTGATTGGCGCCTGGTGCGAAAAACCGTTTTTCATGTTCTCCCAAACATGTTTTGTAAAAAGCAGAGAGTCTTTTGTTGCAATCCTGTTATCGAGCTGGGCAGTGTAAGAGAACTGTACATCCTGCCACCATTTTGCCTTGCCAACCATATTACGGCTTTTAAGAGGATAAATCCTGCTCATATTAAAGTTAGCCTTGGGAAGATTCAGATTAACATCTTTCGTTTTTATGTCCTGTGTATGGTTCATGCTGGTTGAGAAGTTAAAAGGAGTACCTTCCCAGCTCTTCTGATAGCTTATACTCGACTGTCGCTGTGTAGTAACATGTTCTGTTACATTATAGCTGTTAGACTTATCAAATGATGCAGAACTCATATTTACACTGGCAGCAAATCTTGAACCCGGACTGGCTTTCGGATCCTGTGCATAGGTCCATCCTACCCTGTAATTGGAGCTTTCAGTATGATTTTCAAGGCCTTTTATTCCTGTAACATTATTTGCATAACTAAAAGAGAAGTTTCCGCTATACCTGTATTTTTTAACGTAGTTCGATTCAGTGTTGAGCATCCATGTTCCGTTAGCATAAACGCTTCCCCTTAATTTGAGATCAACATATTCATTTATAGCAAAATAATACCCTCCGTCAGTGAGATTGTACCCGCGTTCAGTTTCCTGTCCGAAATGCGGGATCAGGATACCTGAGGCCTGGCTTCTTGTGTTTATAGGGAAATACCCGAACGGCAGTATCAGGGGGAGCGGAATACCTTCAAGGACAAGATTTCCCGGACCCGAAACAAGCTTTTCGCCCGGGTAAATCTTTGCTTTCGGCAGATTAATATAAAAATGCGGAGGATTGGCATCGCATGTTGAATATGTGCTTTTTGATATGTTTGAAGTCCCGTCTTCAAGAAGCTTTGTCATAGAACTGCGCAGCAATCCTTCAGATTGTTTTGTTTCAATATTTGATGCCCTTGCCCGCTTTGTCTTGAAATTATAATAAAGATCATCTGCTGCAATTTCCGAACTGCCCTCCTTGAAAATGGGGCTGCCGATTACCTTACCTGTTGTATCCTTTCGTCCTACAGCATACAGGATATTTGAATTCATATTGATCCATATCGAATCGGCATTAATTTCAATATCACCGTATGTAACCTTCGCTGCTGACACGAGAACAACAGTACGGTTGACAAGATTCTGCCGCGTATAGCCCTGTGCTGAATAAACAACCTGAGATTCCAGCGTATTGACAGGTTGAAGCTGATTGGTATCGACAGGAATAGAATCCTGTCTGATTCCTGAAGAATCTACCCCGGGAAATAAATTGTCCTGCTTTATTAATAATGAATCATTTTTTAAATTGACGGAATCCCTGACGGTAGTGTTTTCCTGTGAAAAAGAGATTAATGAATGAACCACCAGGAGGATGAGCAGAAGTAACCTATTTTGTTTAAAAAAATACAACTTTAATATTTATTTTTGTATAGTTTTTGTGCATGAAGGAAAACTGCGCAAAACTAATTAAAAAACCTTAACCTGAATGATTGTAAAATTTAAAAACGGCAAACTATATACCTTTAATATATCCTGCATTAAAATCATTTTATCAATATCCTCTTTTTTATTGTTTCCTTTGATAATGCTCCCGGCCGACCAGGAGAAACAATGGGTTATTGTAATCGATCCGGGGCATGGAGGCAAGGATCCGGGAGCAATTGGTTCGTTCAGTAAAGAAGAGGACATAAACCTTGCAATTGCATTGAAAACAGGAGCATACATTGAACAAAACCTGAAGAATGTAAAAATCGTATACACCAGGAAAGAGGATAAATCTGTTGATCTTTACGACAGACCAAGAATTGCAAATGAGAACAATGCCGATCTCTTCATTTCAATTCATACAAATCAGGCTTCAGCAAAAAGCGCAACGGGCGCGGAAACATTCATAATGGGGCATACAAAGGACAAGGAGAATCTTGCAATTGCGATGAAGGAAAACGAAGTAATGCAACTTGAAGATGATTATTCTGTGAAGTATAAAGGCTTCGATCCGAAATCACCAGAGTCTTCAATTATGTTTATGGTGATGCAGAACGTTTACCAGAAGCAGAGTTTAAATCTCGCAGATAAAATCCAGACCGAGCTAAGGGAAAGAGTGTCCCGCAACGACAGAAGCGTGAAGCAGGCCGGGTTCTGGGTGCTTTTTAACACAACGATGCCAAGCGTATTAATTGAGACCGGTTTTATATCAAACCCTGCTGAAGAAAAGTTCCTCAACTCGGAACAGGGTCAGAATCATCTTGCATCTGCAATATTCAGAGCCTGCAAGGATTACATTGATGAGATAAACAGCAGGAGCATTGCAATCACAGACATAAAGAAGGATACAACTCTTACTGCCAGTCTTGATAATATCATTACGGAACCGGAAGAATTACCAGTGTTCACTGTTCAGATTTCATCATCGACAGTAAAAAAAGAAATCAGTCCCGCCAATTTTAAAGGCGTTAAAGATGTGAGGGAGTTAAACCTTCGGGGCAATTTCAAATATGTAACTGGAAACTTCAGTGATTATTCAGATGCAGTGAAATACAGGAAAGAACTGATACACAAGTTTCCTGATGCATTCATAATCGCATTGAAAAACAATGAACCGGTTCCTCTGCAGGAAGCTCTTAAACAATTGAAGAAATAAAACCAAATCAAATGAAGAAAATATCAAATGAAGTCAGGGTCGGTATTATAGCATTAATCACAATACTTGTTTTCATCTGGCTTTATAATTTTTTGAAAGGGAAGAATCTTCTTAACAGTGAGGCTTCATATTATGCTGTTTATGATAAAGTGGGAGGACTTGCAGAATCAAGCCCGGTGGAAGTAAACGGATACAGGGTTGGTGTTGTCCAGTCAATTCATTTCCTTGATGCAGCAACGGGAAGGTTGCTTGTAGAATTCTCAATAGACAAGGATTTCAGGATACCAAAAAATACTGTTGCTGAGATCGTACCTGTTTCATTACTTGGCGGGATGAAAGTTCAGTTTGTATATGGAAATGGTCCCGGCTTTTATGATGTTATGGATACTATCCCGGGAAAGCTGGCAGAATCTCTCACCGACATGCTCGAGACAGAACTTATACCTGTGAAAAACAAGATTTCACATCTTGTAGCTGAAATAGATTCAGTTATCAGCTCTGTTAATGAGATCATGAATTCAAACTTCAAAAAGGATCTTGGAAATACAATGTCAAATATTTCAAGCACATCCGACAATATTGATGACATACTGACTTCACAAAAGAATGATCTCAAACAAACAATTGATAACCTTAAGAGTTTCTCAGATATGCTTTCATCAAATTCAGGCAAGCTCTCTTCCACATTTGGTAATCTTGAGAATATAACAGATACTCTTGCTGCTGCAGATATATACGGAACAATAAACAACCTGAAAGCCAGTCTTGACAACACAACAAAGATGCTCGATAACCTTAATAACGGTCAGGGAAGTGCGGGCCAGCTTCTCACAAATGATTCATTATACAATAATCTTAACCTGAGTCTGCAGAATCTGAACATACTTTTACAGGATCTTAAAGCTAATCCAAAAAGGTATGTTCACTTTTCGGTCTTCGGGAAAAAGGATAAATGATCACTGACATATTTAGTTGAAATATCCGGATCTTACTGATCTTAAAAATCCTGCAAAAAACAATATCAAAATTGTCCTAGTTTTCAGAGGTCAATGTTGAATTTTGATCAACGTTCCATAATGAATTGTTATACACTTAGATTAAGAGGAAAACAACTATATGTTAATGATTATCAGCTCATTACTAGCTATTTAAAATTTTGTTCATATAAGTTGCTGATGTTTAAAAACATATACATTTTCTGATAAAATCAAGCAAAAAAAATTTTTTTTATTACCTTTTTTTTTACAAATATTGCTTCATGAATCAGCTTTGATTCAAACCTTGAAATTTTAAAAAACCGACCTACATGAATAAGTCTCACAGTGACGTTTGGAATAATTGTCTTCAGATAATACGCGACATTATCCCATCCATCAGTTACAAGACATGGTTCGAGCCTATCGTCCCGCTGAAGCTCGAGAACAATGTCCTGACAATTCAGGTACCAAGTCCATTTTTCTATGAATATCTTGAAGAACAATACATTGATATTCTGAGGAAAACGCTGCGCCGGGAAATCGGCAGCGGTGCGAAGCTTGAGTATAACGTCGTTATGGAGAATACCAACTATTCTGATGGGAAACCATATACTGTGAGATATCCTTCACGGAATAAGACCGATCTTAATAATAAACCCGTTCAGGTTCCTTTCGACATAACACAACCTTCAATAAAAAATCCGTTCGTTATACCCGGCATTAAGAAGGTCCATTATGATCCTAAGCTGAATCCTGATTATAATTTTGGCAATTATGTTGAAGGTGAGTGCAACAGACTGGCCCGATCTGCAGGAATTGCTGTCGGCAATAATCCGGGAGGGACAGCCTTTAATCCTTTGATGATTTATGGTGATTCAGGTTTGGGCAAGACCCATCTGGCGCAGGCTATAGGAATACTTGTAAAAGAAAAGCATCCCGACAAGATTGTACTTTATGTAAATGCAAATAAGTTTCAGACTCAGTTTGTTGAATCAATAAGGAACAACAATAAAAATGATTTCCTTCATTTTTACCAGATGATTGATGTCCTGATACTCGATGATGTTCATGAATTTGCGGGAAAGGAAAAAACACAGGATACATTCTTTCATATTTTTAATCATCTCCATCAATCAGGGAAACAGCTCATTCTCACATGTGATAAACCGCCTGTGGAGTTGCAGGGGCTTGAGCAACGTCTTCTTTCGAGATTTAAATGGGGATTACAGGCCGACCTTCAGAGGCCTGATTATGAAACAAGGCTTTCAATTCTTAAGAAAAAAGCCTATAACGACGGTATAGAGCTCCCTGATGAGATTTTCGAATATCTTGCACTTAATATCTCAAATAACATCAGGGAACTCGAGGCTGTTCTCATTTCGCTTTATGCACAGTCGACACTGAACAAAAAAGAGATAACACTCGACCTGGCTAAGCTCATGGTTGAAAAGCTTGTCAGTACATCGAGGCGCGAGATCACAATAGAATACATACAGAAGATAGTCTGCGATTACTACAAGATCCCTATTGAGATGATACAGGGAAAAACAAGGAAAAGGGAGATTGTACAAGCCCGGCAGGTTTCAATGTACTTCTCAAAGAACCTTACAAAAGCATCACTCGCGAGCATTGGTTCTCATATTGGTGGTAAGGATCACGCAACAGTTCTGCATGCATGCAAGACAGTGAATAACCTTATTGATACTGATAAACATTTCAGAACCCAGATAAATGAGATTGAGAAAAAGCTCAAAGTCTGATAATCGATATTGTCGCACTAAAAGGAATGCATTGTAAAAAGCGCTGAAACGGATCAGGTTACCGGAATGATCTCCATTTGATCTGTATTTTAACTATTTTGTATCAGGACACAAAAAAAATTTGTATTTTCACAGGTAATAAAACCCATTGAGTGTGAAGACTGCCAGGATTCCACATTATCTTCTGATTCTTGTTTCATTAATCTTATTAACATGTTGTGCGCCAGCGAAAAAGAATTCCTATTACAGCAAGAAGAAAAAAGCATCACATGTCAGTGCAGAGCAGCTTGGTAGAAACAAGTACTTCTTTACACCTAAATATCAGAAAAAACTGACATCAAAATATAAAAAGAGATAATTAAAAACTTACTTATCCAGTCTGATTTTCAGCCCATCATAAGCAAGAGACACTCCGGCAGGCAATTCCCCGGATACTTCAGAATGAAGCCCCATCTGATGACTTATATGAGTCAGGAAAGCTTTCTTTGGTGATATCTCATTAATAAAATCCAACGCCTCACTTAATGTGAAATGGGAGATGTGCTTTTCTTTTCTTAATGCATTTATTACCAGATATTTTACACCGTAGAGTAATTCCTTGCTGTCTTCAGGGATATAATTTGCATCTGTTATATATGCAAAATCACCGACTCTGAAACCGAATATCGGTAACCTGTAATGGAATACTCTCACAGGCAGAATTTTTATACCATTAATTGAAAAAGGTTCGCCTGAAATATCATTCAGCCGCATTTTTGGAATACCTGGATACTGATACTCGGAGAAAACATAAGAATATTCTTTTTTAACAGCCTTCTGAACACGCTCCTCGGCCCATATATCTATTGCATCACGGCTCCTGTAGTTGAAAGCGCGAACATCGTCGAGCCCGGCTATGTGATCTTTATGTTCATGAGTAAGAATGATAGAATCGAGCTTCATAACATTTTCACGAAGCATTTGTTGCCTGAAATCCGGTCCGGCATCGAAAAGAAGGGTTGTATCGCCTGTTTCAAGAAGTAAAGAAGTCCGTAATCTTTTATCATGCTGATCTGCAGAAAGACAAGTATTGCATTCACAAGCGATTACAGGCACTCCCTGGGACGTACCCGTACCAAGAAAAGTTATTTTCACAGTACGCACATTTTCAAAGGCAAACCTACTTTAAAATTATATAACAGCCAACATTGAAAGGTGTTTTTAAATGAACTGTCTGAATTGCTTCAATTACTACCGTGTACATCAGTAATCGAAAACAGAAGCCAATGGATTAATCTTTAACATTAGTATCTTTGCATGAAAATAATAAGGTTTTGAAAGGGCAATTATATCTTGTTCCGGTAACGCTCGGAGATGAAGATTTTCAAAAGGTTATTCCTGAGAAAGTTCTTGAGATTATACGCAGACTAAGGTTTTTCATTGTTGAAGATCTCAGGAGTGCAAGAAGATTTCTGAGGCTTATTGATAGAAAGTTCCCGATCGATGACAGCATTTTTCTCGAACTAAGCGAACACACTTCCGATCCTGAATACATTCATTACCTTGACCCTGTAGAGAACGGGCATGATATAGGTCTTCTAAGCGAAGCAGGATTGCCCTGCATTGCAGATCCCGGTTCAAGGATTGTCCTTATGGCTCACGAGAAAAAGATAAAAGTGACGCCTCTTTCCGGACCATCATCAATAATCATGGCCCTGATCTCATCGGGGCTCAATGGGCAGAGTTTCACATTTAACGGTTATCTTCCTGTAAAGCCGGCTGAACTTGCAGCAAAAATAAAAGAAATTGAAAAAAAAGCATCAGGAGGATACAGCCAGATTTTTATGGAGACGCCTTACAGGGCACAAAAGCTCTTTGATACCCTGATTACACTCTGCAATTCAGGCACAAAACTGTGTATTGCCCAGAATTTAACGCTTCCTGACGAAAGCATCTGCACCCAGACAATCGCCAGGTGGGCAAAAAAACAGCCTGCCATTAATGACAAGCTGGTTGTATTTGTGCTTCAGCAATAGATCTTTTACTTTGACATGCGCACGATCCTCGCGAGAGTGATGTCAAACAGAAGAGGAGTATAACCCGGAATTATATAATATCCTGTTGCCCCATAGGCAAGTGAAGAAGGAATCAGCAACTTCGATTTCCCGCCTGCTTTCATGTATGAAACTCCTTCATCAAAACCAGGAACAAGATCACCGGCACCAACAGCAAAGGCTAATGTATCTGTTCCGGGATCGAAAACCGTACCATCGAGGAACTGACCCTTATATACTACATAAGCTGTATCATGCGGTCTGACTGTCTCTCCGGTACCGGGAGTTACTTCAAGATAGTATAATCCGCTTTCCTTTTTAACAAATGCCAGAGTGGGATTATCAGCCAGGTAGTTCTCAATATCCTGTTTTTCAATTGCTACATAATCAGGCGCTTTTATACATGATGAAAACAAAAACACAAATGCTGAGAATAAAAATGATATTGCTGAAAATCTGGATTTTCGACTCATAGTTTTAATTTTTATGTTATTTTTTTCACAATAATTAAGCAATATTCAAAATTCGTACTTTATATACAATAACGGATCTTGGAGGTATTTTCTTACCATCTCCCGGCAAACCGTATGCCAAAAATGGCGGCAGAATAAAAATTGCTTCAGCACCGGGTTTAAGCATTCGCAGACCCTCATACAAACCAGTCTCAATTCCTGAACGACCGAGAATTATTTCTTTGGTACCCGTTTCATCTGAAGAATAACACATTGTGCCATCAAGTAATTCACATTCAAATTCAATCGTGATTTTCCTGTTTTCCTTCAATAACTCACCTTCACCGGGGTTTATTATATAATACCATAAACCCGTTGACGATTCCTTCAGAACAAGATTTTTCCTCTCAGCATAATTAATTATTCTTTCCCTGTCCTTCTGAACAAGGTAAGTGTTTATTTCTTCAAGTTCCTTTGAGCCGGGTTTTGAATTTGTGCCTGTCGTTGACTTATTACCCGAACAGGAAGTAACTGTAATGCCTGTAATTATGCTTATAATTAATACTGAAAAGATCTTCATTGGATATCTTCAAACTTCCATGTATTTTCACCCAAAGCCCTGAGGAAATAATCAATTGTACTCTGCAGTGAATCATAATGCTCGCCACCTGATGCATTCAGGTGTCCTCCCCCGCCAAAATATTTCGCGGCAAATTCATTTGTCGGGAAATTACCCTTTGATCTGAAAGACAGCTTAATGAAATTCTCTTTCTCGATGAACATTACCGAAAAGAAGATACCGCTTATAGATAACGGAAGATTTACAAAACCTTCAGTATCGCCTTTACAGTGATTATAGCTCGTAAGATCCTGTTTAGACAGGTAAATATAAGCTGTCTTTGATTCCGGCATTACTATCATCCGCTGATTAAGGGCAAAACCAAGCAATTTCATCCTGTCTGATGAAAAGTTATTATAAACAAGATTGAGTATCCTTTCCTTTTTTATCCCGGTTTCAAGAAGGTCAGCAGTGATCCTGAACGTTTCAGGTGTATAATTACCGTGTTCAAAGTTCCCGGTATCTGTGACAATACCAACATAGACAGATTCCGCGAAAGCTTTTGAGATAAAAGGAGATCCGTTGATGGTGTTCACAAGCTCATAGACAAGCTCTGAAGTAGAGCATTTTGACGGATCGGATATAATAAGATCCGCAAAACCGGCAGGATCAAGATGATGATCAATAATAACTTTTGAAGCTCCTGATTTAAGGACAAATTCTTCAGCCTCGCCAAGCCGGTTAGACTGATTAAAATCGACCATAATAATAAGTCGGGCTTCTTCAATAATTTTCCTGCACCTTTTCCTGTTTTTAATAAAGATGTTGATCTTATCCGAAGCTTCCATCCATTTAAGGAATTCCTGAAGGTTATTCGGAGCAATCATTTCCGACCTTATTCCTTTTGAGCACAGAAAATGATAGAGCGCAAGCTGAGATCCTATCGCATCGCCATCAGGATTGATATGTGAAATGATCACTATATTTCCGGATTGTAAAAACAGGTTGGATAATTGTTTTGTATATTTGATAAGATCAAACACAGGAACTCATTTCAATTTAAGTCCGTAAAGATAAACAATATTCTTAAGAATGGGTTTCTATTAAAAAACGCTTCAGATGAGCACCAACTTCACTTTTTCGATAATCAAGCCCAATGCTGTCAGAACAGGTAAAACCGGTCCTATCCTTTCGAAGATAAATGAGGCAGGGTTTGAAATAATAGCTCTCAGAATGATTCAGCTTAACAAATCCCAGGCTGAAGCATTCTATGAGGTACACAGGGGAAAACCATTTTTTGAGGGACTGATCGAATTCATGATTTCGGGACCTGTTGTTGTTATGATATTGAAACATGAGGATGCTGTTAATGCATTCAGAAAGATAATCGGATCGACCGATCCTGCAAAAGCTGAGCCCGGAACAATCAGAAAGCTTTTTGGCGTCTCTGTTCAGATGAATGCTGTTCATGGTTCAGACAGTGACGAAAATGCTGAGCGGGAGTCAGGTTTCTTCTTTTCATCAATTGAGAGATTCGGATGAAATAAATGAAAAGGATGTTATCTTTGCGACTTTTTAAAATTCTATGATTCCTGATTTCAAAGACAGAAAATCACTCGAAAAATATTCCTCGGCTTTTACACTTTCCGACATGGAAATATTCATATTTCCGGAATTGTTTTATCCCCTTGTTCTTGCAAATATAATGTCTCCTTTGATCTGGAAATGGAGGGATGATCCATGGTTCAAAGACATCGAAAAGAAAAGCTTCACAAATAAAGCAAACAGGATAAAACAATACATAATTCAGAATTACATCTTCAACCTGGATCTTTCAACATGGGGTCTGACAACAAAAACAACTGAAATTGCAAGGTTCAGCGATTTTTTTGATATGGAGATGCTCAGGCAATCAAATGCCTTATTCGGGTATGAGGGAGACAAATATTATTTTGATATAGACATCAGGAAGCATTTTGGACTTGATAAATTTAATTCCGATGTAATTCCCTACTGGAAAACAGAGACTATTGAAGCGATGGAAGCATTCCGGCATAAGGAAAACTTCACTACCGGGGCAGGTGAATGCGTTTCACTTTCAGCTCTTTATGCAGCGGCAATGTTTGTTGTAGGAAGAATTCCGCTCGAAAAAATTTTCCTCATTGCGACCCCGTTACATTCACAGAATTTTATTGTTGAAAAAGAAGGGCTGATTACTAATAATCGCAGGATCGTTACAAAGAATATGTGGTTTAACGGCACTTCATTGTCTGAAAAAGCACGACGGGCCCTCGAGAATGAAAAGATTACTGTTATCACACATCTATCTGGATATATTCACACAATTTATCCTGAGGCCACTATTGACAGGGAATCTTACAACATGTTTGTAAACAGCCTGAAAGAATTCCTGGCAACAAATCTCAACAAGCTGATATTCAATAACTTTTTACGATTCAAATCCCGATTCAAATCTCACTTCCAGTATATGGACGAGAGCTCGGGAACAAGAAGATATATTCTCCTTGAACGAATGTTTGAATACGAGCATTCAAGTAAATTCAATGCATTTGAATCGCGCGACCAGCTTCTGAAAGAAATAGATGGTGACGACTTCCACCTCAGCCCGATACAGGGTAAGCTTATCCTGAATGATTTTGAAAAGATACTTGAATCTAATGAAGGGAAATCCCCGGATTTCTTTGAAAAGGAGTTCATAGCTCATACAAAACCAGGATGCCATAATTTCATCAGGGAAATGTTCGCCGAAATAACTGATTTTATTTCAACCGAACCGAAGCTCCCAGGTTCGGATAAAAAATATATCGTTCCTGAAAGACTGAACATTGCTGAAGATGATAATCGCGAAAAGATCATAACAAAAGTAAGACGCTTTGCCAAGAAATCTGAAGTAGGATTGCTTTCGTTGTATGTATTCCGTGAAATGGAGCTCATTGACTGGTTGCCTTTCATAAAGGCCTCAATTGAAAGGAATCCTGTTTGTTTTGAAGAGCTGAAGAACGCATCAAACCAGGATGTTTACACAATACTCAGGAAAATGCCTGACGATTCGATTTATGATGGTAAACGCCTTGCTTTGCCTGATGAGGTATGGAATTTCAGAAGAGGAGATGGAATTGAGAAAGCATTTCTTCTGGCTGATCTCATTAATCACAGGGATCGCAATTCTGAAATAAACATTGAAGTTGCAGGAAAGAGCATTTCGCTGATTTATTCAGGCGAACATTACCAGTTCAGTTCCAGGAAAGGTTTCGAAAAGAAGATAAGAATAAATAAAGGAGAATACAAAATCATTTAACTTACCTCAGGACAATATCCTTAATAACCTCCTCTCCCATCTTCCCGTTTATTTTCTCCATCAATGCCTGTCGAAGCATCAGTAATTCATTTCTGACAACAGACGATTTAAGATGAACAAACAGGATATGGTCCTTTATGTATATTTTCGATGTACGGGAGCTAATAGCTTTACCCACTATTTCTTCCCATGAATTAATAACCGAAGCTTCGTTGAGCTTTTCCCCAAAGTTCATCTCCTTTATGTAATCGGAGATCGCCTCGGCCATCGATATTGTCTTACTTCTTCTCAAGAATTAATCTGAAGCGCAGTATTGTTTTCTATTGTGAATAACCTGAATTCAGTATTATGCGAAGATAGAATATTCTGAAGACGTTCCTGATGAGTATCTGTAATAAAAATCTGACCAAACCTGTGATTTCCGACAAGCTTGATTATCTGTTCAACCCGCCCGGCATCGAACTTATCGAATACATCATCGAGCAGGAGGATGGGAGAGAAACCGGCTTTTCGTTTTATGTAGTCGAATTTTGCCAGCTTAAGCGCTACAAGATATGACTTTTGTTGTCCCTGCGATCCAAGTGATTTAACCGGATAGCCATCCATTTCAAGTAAAATGTCGTCCTTATGTATTCCGACTGTCGTATATTCAAGAATCAGATCCTTTGAAACCGACTGTCTCAGTTGTTCTGCAAAATTACCGGCAGTCAGCTGGGACCTGTATTCAAGCCTTACATTTTCACGGCCTGAAGATATCAATGTGTAATATTCCTGAAAAACAGGGATCAGTTCCTTAATAAGCTTCGATCGTTCCTCAAATATTATATTGCCGTACCTTACAAGCTGCTCATCATAGATTGAAAGCATGTCCATGTCAGGTCCCGACGAGGTTTTCATATCTTTCAGTACCCGGTTTCTCTGTTGCAATGATCTTGAGTAGTTTAAAACGGAGTCGAGATAAGCAGGGTCATACTGGCTTATTATCTTGTTCATGAATTTTCTCCGTTCCTCACTTCCTTCTGACACAAGGGAACTGTCGGCAGGAGAGATCATCACAACCGGATACCTGCCAACATGAGCAGATAATTTTTTGTATTCTTTTGAATTCCGTTTTACAATCTTCTGCTTCTGTTTCTGAAACGCGCAATAAATTTCATCTTCTTCACCGTCGCGTTCAAAGAAACCTCTAATTATGAAATAATCCTCGCCATGCCTGATGCTTACGCTGTCAATACTATGAAAAAAGCTTTTTGTGAGAGACAGATAGTGTACGGCATCAAGAATGTTAGTTTTACCTACGCCGTTATTCCCTGTAAAACAATTGATTTTAGGGGAGAAATCAAGCTGTGCAAGCTCATAGTTTTTAAAGTTCGTTAATGTTAATTTCTTAAGATACATAACTCTCCCTGTGAATTCTAATTTTTAATGGATTCAAAATCCATTCTTTGCAAAGTTAATAAGAAAGATGAGTTTAGCTGAGTTACAAATACCTGTATGAAACAAATGATCTAATTTTCTATTTTTTTAATCATAAGTTTCAGAATTACTTGAAAAAAATTACTTTTGCGGTTGAAAATTCAGTAGTAAAACAGCAAACACCAGTATGGCGAAAAAAAAGAAGGATGAAAATCCACAGACCATTTCGAACGTAGAGGAGACACTGTCCAAAACCGAACACTTTCTTGAAGAGAATTATAAGCCATTGCTCATTTCTCTTGGAGTAATAGTTGGAATCGTAGGACTAGTCTGGCTTGGAAAAATATATCTGAATAACAGGAATGATGAAGCCCAGTCGCAGATGTACCAGGCAGAACGTTATCTTGAAATGGATTCACTGAATCTTGCTCTTAACGGCGACGGCAATTACCTTGGATTTCTCGATATTGCAAAAGATTACAAATTCACAAAAGCAGGAAACTTAGCCCGTTACAGTGCAGGGATATGCTACCTTCATCTTGGAAGCTTCCAGGAAGCAATTGATTACCTTGATAAGTATTCAAAGAAGGACAAGGTAATAGGTTCCCTGGCGATTGGAGCCACCGGTGATGCATACGTTGAACTTGGAGAGACTGATAAGGGGATCTCAAAGTACATTGAAGCCGCTAATTATGCCGGCAATTCATTCAATACTCCGCTTTTTCTCATGAAAGCTGCCGGGCTTTATGAATTACAGAACAAGTATTCCGACGCATTAGCTTTATACGAAAGAATTCAGAAAGAATACCCTGAAAGTACTGAAGGAGCAAGCATTGACAAGTACATTGCAAGGGTAAAAATTCTTATGAAATAGCATCCTTACTTATAAAAAATAACGCATCGGGCTCAACACAACAGGGACAGATGCGTTTTTTTATTTAAAAGCAGTATTATGAGTACAAAAAATCTATCCAAGTACGATTCATCTGAAGTGCCCAGGGCTCATAAAATGAGATTCGGCATTGTTGTGGCTGACTGGAATAATGAGATAACAGGATCGCTTCTTGACGGCGCTGTGAATACTCTTAAAAAACACGGCGCAGAAAGCAAAAACATAATTGTAAAACATGTACCCGGCAGCTTTGAGCTCACAATCGGAGCCCAGTTCATTGCCGAATACGATGATGTTGATGCAGTGATCTGCCTCGGCTGTGTCATTCAGGGCGAAACGCCGCATTTCACCTACATCTGCCAGGGAGTTACACATGGGATAACCCAGCTCAACATCGAGTATAACATTCCTTTTATATTTGGAGTGCTTACTGTCAACACAAAAGAGCAGGCAGTCGAAAGGTCTGGCGGGAAACTTGGTAACAAAGGCGATGAAGCGGCAGTAACAGCTATCAGGATGGCTGCTTTACAAAGCGAAATGGAACATAATCCTGAAGTTCACTGATTACCGGGAACAAAGAGATCTATATGGACAGTATCTGCATTTAGCAGTATCTCTTGTCATAGTAAAAGATTCTGCCGGGTTAAAGATCCCTGAAACTGTTTTTACAAGGCCCGCCGTGAATTGATCTCTTACAACAGAATAATCGTCTGTTACTGTCTCACTTCTTCCTTCTTTTATAATTAATGAGCTCTGAACGGCTCTGCCTGTCATCTTTCTGATCTTATAAATTGAAGGATTCAGCTTGTTATTCCTGCTAATTCTGCCAAAGGCCTCACAGTATAAAAGTATCTGCAGCCATCCATCAAGATCTTTTGTCCTGTCATTAGCAAAAAGTTCATCAACAGAACATGCAGAATCATTTATAATACCTGTTTTATAATCAACAATCCGTGTTATTCCATTCACAATATCTATCCTGTCGGCATATCCACCCGTTTTAACAAGAATTTTCTGCTCACCCGATGTTGCTTCAAGATCAAAATGAACATATTCTTCAAGGCTTAAGATCGTAATCGGGGTAATTGTCCTGTCTGCATATAAAATCCTTCTTGCAAAGGAATAAAGGACATCGCGCACAATGAACTCATTAACAGAAGCCGGCCCTGTTTCCCCGTTACGCATTTCAGATCTTATCGATTCATCAATCAATCTTCTCAGGTGATCTGTGTTTTTAAGGAAATTGTCAAGAATGCCTGAAGTGATGACCTTACCTGAGTATTCAGAATAAAGCTTCTTCATTACAGAATGAAGAATATTACCGAATACAGCAGAATCAATCTCTTCAGTCAGAGTATCAGGTTCATAAATTCCGTAAACATACCTGTAACAGAATTTCATCCTGCAATTAAGCCATGTATTTATTGCTGAAGGTGAGAGTATCTTATCTTTATCTGAAAGGAATCTCGATCTTAGCAGTTCCGAATGTTTTGCTGTTCTTTCAATCTTCTCATCAGGAACCGAAGGGGTCCTGATCTCAGATGTAGCGACTCTGAATTCAGGCAGGAGATTTGAGTCATACTTCATCTGGGTAAGGAACCTGCTCATTTCCCCGCTGCGTAACCCTTCTGAATTCGAATTATAGAGCAATGTCACATTTTCAGCTCTGTGCAACAACCTGTAGAAATGGTACGCATAAAGTGATTCCTGGTGATTGATCGAAGGTAATCCGAAGGCTTGCCTGAGGCTTAAAGGGATGAATGATGATGTCGATGATAAAGCAGGCATCACGCCCTCATTGACTGAAAGAACAACGAGGTTCGTGAAGTCCAGGGCCCTTGTTTCAAGGATTCCCATAATCTGAATCCCTGACAATGGTTCGCCAGAAAAAGGCACCGACTGCGTCCTGATCAACCTGTCCAGAAGTTTCAGGTACGTTTCACCTGAAAGCTTGACAACGGGATCACCTGTTATAGGATCAAGCCTGTTCAGCGACAGGACAATCCTGTATATCAATTCATTCCGAATACCTGCCTGAGTAGTATCCTCATCACTGAACTGCTTTAATGAAATCAGCGAAAGTATATCCCGGAACCATGAAGAAAGAGAAAGAGGATGGGGATGCTTTGTAAATATACCAGAAAGAAACGATGAAGATTTGAATGTATCCGAGTTAATCCAGTACCTGTCGATATGCAGGATTTCTTTAGCTTTCTTTGCATCAGCCTCGTTCAATATACCCTGGAATAAGGGATTCCTAAGGATATTGACAATATGATCTGAATAAAAAAAAGTCATCCCGTTTCGTTCCCTGGCAGTTCTTTGAAGATCCATAAGGTTTCTGAGCAGGTTGTAAACAGCTGATTGCCTGAGCGGATATCCCATCGTAATATTAATATCTGCAAAGTTCTCAGGAAGACTCGACATGAGAGGAATGAGCAGAGATTCATCAGATAGAACAATAGCCGTATGATGGGCATTTCCCGGGTTAAGAGATGGAATCTGCGCAAGAAGTTCAGGTACAAGCTTTACCTGCGCTACATCTGATGATGTTTCAAGTACATTGCGTTTGATAGCAGGATCAGACAGCAGGGTGTTATAGTTCCAGTCTGAGGGCATATCGTTACCGAAGATTCTGACATTATCAGTTAAAAAGAAACCTGCTGAATTGAACTTTCCCTTGCCTATATAAGAATTGTCGTAATCCCAGTAAAACCTTGCCCGCCCGGCTTTCCTCAGAACCGATAAAAGCCTTTTTTCACAGTTATTTAGAGCATTGAAGCCAATGAAATGAATCATATCCCATCTTAGCAGAGGCAACAGCTCCGACTCATTCATCTCAGCAACATCACGGAATATCATTCCCTCGTATGCAAGATTCTGTTCACGTAACCTTTTTCTGAAACCTGTATACAGATCGAACATCACTGCCCATAGGCTTATAAAGTCGGATTTTTGAACAGTAGGTTTTGAGAAATCGAAATTGAACCAGAATCTTTTTATTATTTCTTTCTGTTCTTCAGTGAAACCTCCGAATTTCGTATCTATTTCCTTCAGATCCCTTATATTCTCAAATAATGATGACGCACTGGCCAGATACTTGTCTGTGTCATCAAAATCATTAATAAGCATATCACCCCAGAAATAGAAATCGTCAAAGCTCCCGGGTTCTTTCCTTATGGATGAATAAATCCTGAACAACTCAAAAAGGAGCAATTCATTTCCGGCAGGCTGAAGTGAAGACAAGCTCCGGAAAAGCTCATTTATTGTGTATGTGGAGGGCGCCCATACAGGCTTTTGCAAACCGCTTGAAAGATACTTCAGCATATATAGTCCTGCCCTTCTGCCAGGAAAGACCAGGCAATGTTTCCGGAGATTGTTCCCGAATTCATTTCTGAGTTCACGTGCTATGCGTTCGAGGAAGTATTCCATCTAAAAAGTTAATCTGATAAATATAATCTGCCCTGCCATGTATCAAGCTCCTCAAGGCGCTTCTCAATCATGTTTGCAACCTGGTCGGCACGCAGCCTTCCCCATACAGGTTCATCAATAAACCTCGGGGGAGCTTCACCCGAGAAACGTTCAACGACAAGGTCAGGGGAAAGCTTTTCGAGAAATCTTACAAAAAACTCAAGGTAATCATCCCATGTAAATTGTTGAAATGTGGCAGGATTTTTCTTAAACTCCTGTTCAATTGCTGTTCCTTTAATAATCTGCAACTGGTGAAACTTTACAGTTTTTAACGGCAAAGAAGATATCATTCCGGCTTCTTCAAGCATTTCTTCTTTTGTCTCACCGGGTAAACCAAAGATGAAGTGTGCGCCTGTATTGATTCCCATTCCTGCTGTTCTGGAAACAGCATCCACAGCTTCTTTATATGTGTGTCCCCTGTTAATGCGGGCCAGAGTTTTGTCGTAACATGATTCTATACCATATTCAACAGCAATATAATATTTCTCAGAAAGACGGCGAATGTATTCAAGCTTATCATCATCAATACAATCGGGACGTGTTCCAATTATAAGTCCTATAACCCCCGGGTATGCAAGAGCCTCTTCATATAATTGCTGAAGCTTCTGAAGTGAGGCGTATGTATTCGAATAGGCCTGGAAATAAGCGAGATATGAGACTGCCCTGTCGTATCTCCATTTGTGAAATTCAATACCTTCACTTATCTGTTGAGTTACAGATTTTTCAGGCACGCAGTATGATGGATTAAATGCATCATTAAGGCAAAAGGTACAGCCGCCAACGCCTTTTGTCCCATCGCGGTTAGGGCAGGTGAATCCGGCGTCAATAGAAACTTTCTGAACTCTTGTTCTGTAAATCCTCCTGAAGTAGCCGGAATACGCATTGAATCTCCGGTTATCACCCCATTTGAAAATATGATTATTACCATTATTCATCATGCAGGTACAATCTTGTTTTTATCAACATACCAGATAAAACCTTTAACATTCTTAAATCCCATGTCAGTCAGAAGATTTTTATAGAGATTTATCTGTTCGAAATATCTATCGCTTTCCTCACCGAATTTAAAGTCAATCACAGCTGTGCTCCCATCACTGAAAATAACTCTGTCTGGACGTTTTATATTGCCTGACGGGAGCAGAATATCTGCTTCTTTAAAGACTTCATTTTCCGGGGAAAACCATTGTGAAACAAGAGGATCGTCCATAAGCGAACTAATCTTGTCTTCTATTGCTTTTGATTCATCTGAAGGCAACCTTCCATCAAGAACAAGCTTTCGGACTGCTGCAGTGATATCATCTTTTACGTCTATGTTTTCGAAGATCTCATGCATCAGCTTTCCATAATTTAACTTTTTCCTTGTTTCCACATCTTCTGATGAAAAATAGTTTTCACCATGAAGTTTTAACCTCAGAGAGCCCGAACCATAAGTAACCTTATAATCTTTAACCGGAACTGTATCCGTTTCTTTTTTCATTATAGCGCTTTCAGGTACTTCACCATATTCAAAAACTACTTTCTCAGCATCAGACAAATCATTCAATAGTGAATCACCTGAAGTAAGAGCTTCTCTCAATACGGCAGCAATATTTCCTCCCCTGGGATTGGCCGGGGCGAAACCAAAAAGAGCATCTTTGGCCCTTGTTGCAGCAACATAAAGAAGGTTAAGATTATCGAAGAAGATCGAATACTTTTCCTCAAGATAACAATCCGAAAATATAGTACAGGCAATATCTTTGCTATATCTTACCGGTACTACCCCAAGATCATCAAAAGGCGCAACTTCTGGTTTAACCCATAATAAAGGCTGTCTGAGGGGAGGATGGTCAAGTTCCCAGGAAATAAACGGAAGTATCACGACCCTGTACTCAAGACCCTTTGACTTATGAATAGTCTGAATCCTTATTGCATCGAGATTATCAGGCAATGTCACTGACTTCCTGCATCCTGAAGTATTCCACCATTCAATGAAATTATTAAGATCAGCGCTTCCGTTCTTAATAAAAGCCAGGATTGAATCCTGGAAAGTACTAAGCCAGGCAGCATTCCAGGAGTATTTTCCAATATCAAAGAATTGGATAATCCTTTCTACGCACTCAAACAAAGGTTTTTCAGCAAGTGAGGAAAGAAAATCCTCATATCCTTCGGGGAAGTATGTTACACAATCATTTACTGAAGGTGAAAATTGAACCTCAGAGCTTTTTCCAGTTGAAAGAAGGTAGAACCTCTGCATCGCCGCTTTGGGGATCATATCAGCCGGATCATTCAGTGAAGAAAGAACTGAAACAATGAAATTCACAGCAGGAGAACCTGCAAGCAGAAGCGAATCACCCGAAACTACATTGAAATTATACTTGTTTGGCTTAACAGAAGTATTGCCTGAATATTCAATTAATTTCTTCAGCACAATTGAGCCCTGCCTGCCATCACGGACAATAATTCCAATATCGGAGGCAGAATATCCTTTGTCCTGCAGCGATTCAATCACAGAAGGCAGCTTTTCAAGGACTGCATCTTCCCAGTGCTTTTCGGGATTGCTGTCGATGAATTCAATATGGACAAAACCGCCATCTTTTTTTTCGGGATCAACCTGAAAGGCTTCCGAATAAAGAGAATCAAACCTGTCGGAAATTGAATCATTACCAATTTTCTCATCGAGAATGCGCGGCAGTATTCTGAAGAGACTGTTATTGAAAGCTATTATATTTGAGCGGCTCCTCCAGTTTACATTCAAGGGTTTTGTTATTATACGCTGATCACCCTTATCATGCTCCATCATTGATCTGAGTATCTTCCAGTCGCTGTTTCTCCACCTATAGATCGATTGTTTTATATCGCCGACAATGAGATTATCAAAACCCTGAGCCAGGCTGTCGGATATCAGAGGGAAGAAATTCTTCCATTGTATCATTGATGTATCCTGGAATTCATCGATCATGAAATTCTCATACGTTGTACCGGCTTTTTCATAGATAAAGGGGCTCTGATCGCCTTCTGTAATAAGCCTGAGGAATTCCCCGGCATCAGAAAGCAGGAATGTATTCTCGATTGAAGTGAGCCTGCGGATATTCCCGAGTATGTCTGTCAGTATCCCGAGAGCGTAGATATTCGATAGAATTACTTTCGCACTGCGGTATGATGAACCCTCTCTGTCAAAACTTGTTATAGCATCTGACAAAATATCACCAAGTCCGGCTGATATTGCAGCTTTCAATGCAGGATCAGCATTACCGGTGGCCCATCGTGGCGGATCATTCATTATCTCCCTCACATAACAGCCCGGTTCATCAAAAACTCCTTTACAGAGAAGCTTTACAAACCTTGGCACCCCCTGCCCTTTCCTGTAGAACATTCCATCATCAAGCTTGTAGGTTGTCATCAAAGCTGAAGCCTTCATGCCACACTCTTTCATGTGTTTTTCAAAGGATGAAACAACCGTTTTCAGCTTTCCGGTATATTCATTGAGAAATCTCTTATCCTCAAGCTTTCCCATTTCATCTTTTGAAAGGATCCTGAATTTTTCATTGAACAGCTCTTTAGAAAGATGCTTAATGCCAGCCTTCAGGTTCCAGCTTTTCTCGTTATCAATGTTTGATAATGCATAATTGATCAGCCAGTCACGCAATTGATCGTTTTCATTAGCAGACGAGATAGTCTCATCAATTGCGGCATCAAGCCAGATTTCGTTATCGAGCTCGATATTATAGCCAGAATGCAGACCGGCTTCCCTTGCAAAAGCGCGTATTATCTTCTGAAAAAAGCTGTCGATTGTCGAAACCGAAAACCTTGAAAAATCATGAAGGATCAGGTTCAGAATCTCTGAAGCTTCTTTTCTTACCCATTCCTCTGATTGCTTTGTCTGTTTAAGAAGATCAGGAAGATAATCACAATTTTTTCCTGATGCCAGCAGGTGAAGATTCTCGAGTATCCTCGACTTCATCTCGGCAGTTGCTTTATTTGTAAATGTCACAGCAAGTATCTTCCTGTAATTGTACCTGTGCTGAAACAGCGATGACAGGTAAATACCTGTCAGTGTGTAAGTTTTTCCGGATCCGGCTGATGCGCTGTATATAGTAAGGGTACCATGCGACATGATGCTAAGATATCCTAAAAAATGACATAAAGTATTATTGCCTTCTGCCTGTTGTGGGCAATAATTATCTTTGCGGTGTGAAAAAGAAAGTAATAGTAGGATTATCGGGGGGAGTTGATTCCAGCGTTGCCGCATGGCTTCTTAAGGAACAGGGGTATGATGTTGCCGGATTGTTCATGAAAAACTGGCATGATACAACAGGACTTATCCAGAGCGAATGTCACTGGGAGGATGATCTGATGTTTGCGGAGATGGTTGCCGGCAGGCTGAAGATACCATTCCACCAGGTTGATCTGAGCCAGCCATACAGGAAAAGGGTTGTCGATTATATGTTCAGCGAGTATGAGAAAGGTCGGACTCCCAATCCTGATGTACTATGCAACAGGGAAATAAAATTCGATTCTTTCGTTGATGAAGCCAGGAAGCTTGGTGCTGATTTCGTCGCGACCGGGCATTATTGCAGGAAAGAAGAGATTACAACTGATGAAAAAGTCATTTACAGGTTGCTAGCGGGTTCAGATCCTAATAAGGACCAGAGCTATTTTCTCTGCCAGGTGAATCAGAAGCAGCTTTCGACAGCTCTCTTTCCGGTAGGCAATATAATCAAACCTGAAGTCAGGCGAATTGCAGAGGAAACCGGTCTTGCAACAGCCCGTCGCAAGGATTCGCAGGGTATATGCTTTGTCGGGAAGGTTGACCTCCCTGTCTTTCTTCAGCAGAAACTGAGGGCGAAAAAAGGCAGGATTATCGAAATTACAGATACTGGTATCTATCCTGTCATTTCAGATGGCTATCCGGGGAATGCAACTGATGACATTCTTGCTTCACTTACGCGTCCCTACAGTCATATACCGGACGCAGGCAATATTGCCGGAGAACATAACGGGGCGCATTTCTTCACTATTGGCCAGCGCAAGGGATTGAATATCGGCGGACACAAAGAGCCTTTGTTTGTTATAGCTACAGATATTGAGAATAATATCGTTTATGTCGGAGAAGGTCATAGTCACCCGGGATTGAACAGGAAAGGACTGTTCATAAGGAAAGACGAAATTCACTGGATCAGGCCCGATCTGAATATGGATACAGGCGAAGTACGGAATTATTCTGTGAGGATAAGGTACCGTCAGCCATTGCAGGATGCAAGACTGTATATGCGCGATGATGGAATGTACATTGTGTTTAATGAGTTGCAGCGTGGCATAGCCCCCGGCCAGTTTGCAGCCTGGTATGAAAATGATGAAGTTATTGGTTCCGGTGTAATTGACAGGTAAGCTATCACTTTGAATAATCAAACAAAAGCTTTACATCAGGATCAACCTTGTATGAAAAGACCCTGTCCGGAACAGTGTACTTCGTTAATCTTTCTTTTACCTGAATTCTCAGAAGCTTATCTCCTGCAGATGTTCCAATCAGTATTTCAACCGGGAATGTGAATATCCGATCCTGTTTCTGTTCTATGGTTATTCTTGAGGTTCCTCGTTTTCCTTTTTCAACCCTGATGTCTAAAACCGGCTGTCCGCCTGTATATAGCCATTGACGAAAGAAATCATTAAGCTGCTGACCTGATGCTTCCTCCATTACTTTTCTGAAATCGTCAGTGACAACATTTGAATTCCTGTATTTATTATAGAACATCTGCAGTCCTTTCCTGAAGACTGAGTCGCCGATCTGATCTCTCAGCATGTGGAGCGCCCAGGCGCCTTTCTGATATGAATTCGGATTCAGGAGCTTCATCAGATCCGTGACTGTGGTATCTATCACAGGCATCCTGTTTTTCCTGTAATAGCGCAGAACCTTTGCCCTTGTTGAATCCATATCGGTTCTGAAAAAATCCTCTCCCCTTGTAACTTCAAAGTACATCGATGTCAGGTATGTTGCAAAACCTTCGCTCAGCCATATATGATACCAGTCATTTTCAGTTATATTGTTCCCGAACCATTGATGGGCAATTTCGTGTGATATCAGCTCTTCAGCCCTGCCCATCCCTGTGACAGATTTTTCTGCATAGAAGATCGCACCGGCATTTTCTAGACCTCCATAGATTGTTTTTGATTGTACATTCGCAAGCTTCTTATACGGGTAGGTTCCAATATGAGTTATGTAATATTCAAGCGGCCTGACTGCAACCGAATAATCAAAGAAACCTTCCTTTGCATTCTCAGGGAACACCCATGAAGAAACAGGTATTCCGTCGGCTTTCGCAGTATCGTTCACAGCAAAATCAGCCACTCCGAAAGCCATAACCTTTACAGGAAGAGGAACCGATTCTTCCCAATGTGTACATTTCAGTCCATCAGATACAATCCATGCCCCACTGAAAACTCCATTTGAAACCACCTTATAATGTGAAGGAGCAGTGATGTAGAACTCAACTGCTGCTTTATCGTACGGATGGTCGATGCATGGAAGGTAATTATGAGCCCTGTCGGGCCAGTGATCAGAAAAGAATACTCTCTTTCCGAATTTGTTACGGGAAATTATCAAGCCATCGGCAGGCACCCCAAAATATTCAACAGAAATTCCGAGAGTGTCACCTGTTATATAATTATCAGGAAACAGAACGAGCTTTTCTTCAGCCTGATACCATTTCACTTGTTTGCCTAAAATTGTAACATTTGTTACAATCATACCATTTCCATCGACTGCCTTTTTAACAAGATCAAAAGAAACTGAATCCTGGTTTTCAAAAAGGAATAAACTAATCTCTGCCTTCCCTTCAATCCTGTCGGTGGAATCATTCAGTGTTATTGAGAAAGTATAATGAATAACATCGATATATGGGTTCCTGACATACCTGTCCTTTGCAATGACAGGTAAAACAAGAAGCAGCAATACTGCTAATATGCTGTATTTTAAATAATTATTCATTTCTAATTGAAGAAGCCTTCTGTTCCTGGCTACGCTGACGGCTTACAACATAAACACCTGCAAAGATAAGGCAGGCAGAAAATATCATAACAACATCAATCCTGTCCTGACCAAGCAGGGTGGCGAAATAAGCTGCTATTACAGGTTGAATGTAAGTGTAAGTGCTGACGATTGTGGGGCTGAGTCTCCTGAGCCCGAATGACAGTAAAAGATATCCAAGGAAAGTAGCAAAGAAGACGACAAAACCGATTTCAGTCCAGGCCACAAATGAGATTGCCGACCAGTCAGTCGTTACAAATTCCCTGTACCCCAGAGGTACATTCACAAGCATACCGAAAAGAAAAGTCCATTTCATTACAGTAACCGGATGATATTTCTCAAGCATCCTTTTTATAACAACTGTGTAAAGAGCCCAGCTAATAGTATTTGTCAGAGTAAATATATCACCCAGGAACGTTGAGCTCGAGATGTCAGGAGTGCCATTCTGCAGTATGAGTATCATTACCCCGGCAAAACCGATTGTCAGCCCTGTACCTTTAAGAAAAGTGATCTTCTCCTTCAATATTAAAGCAGCAAATACAAAAGCAAAGATTGGATTGATCGACATTATTATTGAAGAATTGATCGGAGATGTAAGGGCAAGACCCGCAAGGAAAAGCGCCTGATTAATAACAACACCGAAAACGAATACAGAAAAGATATATAGCAGATCTTTTCTCTCAACTTTTTCCTTTTTAATGAAAAGGCTTGCGATCCAGAATATAATTACGGTTGCCACGCTTCTCACAACAAGAAGTGCAAATGGTTTTATGCTGCCGGGCATTACTGCTTTCCCGAAGATAACATTCAATCCGTAAATAATGTTTGCTGCAAGAAGGGCAAGGTGAGCTCTCGTTTTCAAGATAACCGGTTTTTATAATCACTATAACCGAATTTCCTCAGAAGACGGAATTTCCCTGTGTTTTCCCATATTCCTATCGAAGGATGATGCACTCCATTAAATGTCGTTGTCTTAACCATTGTGTAGTGTATCATATCAAGAAAAACAATTCTGTCTCCCGGTTTGAGCTCTTTATCAAACGACCATTCGCCCATAACATCTCCTGAAAGGCACGAATTACCACCCATTCTGTAGGAAGGTTTTCCCGGAACATGCTTTACTGCGCCAAGAATTGCCGGTTTATAAGGCATCTCAAGACAATCGGGCATGTGGGCGGTAAAAGAAACATTCAATATCGCAGTTTTTATACTGCTATTTTCGACAATATCCTCAACAGTTGCAACAAGTTCACCTGTCTCCCAGGCAAAAGCGCTTCCGGGTTCAAGAATAACATGTATGCCCCATTTTCTCCTGAACTCTCTAATAAGCTTTATAAGATGATCCACATCATAATCCCTGCGAGTCATCAAATGGCCGCCTCCCATATTGATCCATTTTAAATGCGGAAGTAACCTTCTGAATTTTTCCTCAACAACATTAAGAACTTTCTCAAGTGCAAATGAATCCGCTTCGAACAAAACATGAAAATGAAGACCTTCTATTCCCTCCGGTAACCCATCTTTCAGTAATTCATCAGTTATGCCTAAACGTGATCCTGGAGAACACGGGTTGTACAATCCGTGGCTGATTTCAGAGAATTCAGGGTTAATCCTCAATCCTGCAGAAATCTTTCTGGAATAATTCTTAAGAACCCCAGAGTATTTTGAATATTGAGAAAGTGAATTGAATGTCACATGTGAGCTGTACTCAAGTATTTTGCTGAAGTCCTCCTGGCTATATACCGGTGAATATGTATGTGCAAGCGAACCAATTTCATCATAGCACAGGCAGGCCTCATCGACAGAGCTGGCAGCAGCGCCGCTCACGTATTCTTTAAGGATTGGAAACACTCCCCACATTGCAAATCCTTTGAATGCCAGGATGATCTCGGCACCTGATTCATCTGCAACATGCTTTATCAATGACAGGTTCTTCCTGAATCTTTCCTCATCGATAACAAAGCACGGGGAAGGTATTTTATTATAATCGATCATTGAATACTATCGCCGGAGATTATCAGGAAAAGAAATATCAGAGTTCAAGATCAACATTATGAAGTTCAACCCAGGGCAATCCAAGTTTGTTCAGCGCAGCCATGAAAGGATCGGGATCGAATTCTTCGACATTAAAAACGCCCGGCTTCTTCCAGATATCTTTAAGATACATCATCGCACCGATAGCTGCAGGGACGCCTGTTGTGTAGCTGACTGCCTGGGTGCCTGTTTCCTTATAGGCATCCTCATGGTTGCAGTTATTGTATATGTAATAAGTTTTCTCCTTTCCATCTTTTATACCCTTTATCCTGCAGCCAATTGACGTTTTTCCCTTGTAATTAGCTCCAAGCTCTCCCGGGTTCGGAAGTACTGCTTTCAGGAACTGGATTGGAACTATTTCTCTTCCTTCATACATTACAGGCTCTATTCCTGCCATCCCGATATTCTGAATAACACGCAGGTGTGTAAGGTATTCCTGACCGAATGTCATCCAGAAGCGGGCTCTTTTTATTGCAGGATAATTCTTTACAAGAGATTCAAGCTCTTCATGGTAGATAAGGTAAGATTCCTTTGGTCCGATTTCGGGATAGTTTAGAGGCTTATGGATTTCATGAGGCTTTGTTTCAACCCATTTACCGTTTTCCCAGTATTTACCTTTCTGAGTAACCTCCCTTATGTTTATTTCAGGATTAAAATTTGTAGCGAAAGGTTTGCCATGATCGCCTGCATTACAATCGACAATATCGAGATAGTGAATTTCATCGAAATGATGTTTAGCTGCATAGGCAGTAAATACAGATGTCACACCGGGGTCAAAACCACAGCCGAGTATAGCAGTAATGCCCGCATTTTTGAATTTTTCCCTGTAAGCCCACTGCCAGCTGTATTCAAAATGCGCTTCCTCAGGCGGTTCATAGTTTGCAGTATCAAGGTATGATACCTTCGTTTCAAGACATGCGTCCATAATATGAAGATCCTGGTATGGCAATGCAACATTTACAACAAGATCAGGCTTGTATTTTTTTATGAGTTCCACAAGCTGGGGGACATTATCTGCGTCGACTGCCGCGGTTTGTATGCGGTTCTTCCCAATTTTTTCAGCAATTGCATCGCACTTTGCTTTCGTGCGGCTTGCCAGTAATATTTCGGTAAACACATCAGGAAGGGATGCCATTTTATGAACGACTACCGTTCCGACTCCTCCTGCCCCTATTACGAGTACTTTTCCCATAATAAATTTTTCTGTGGATTATAAAAGGCTGTAAATATAACACTTTAAAATGACCCTGCCAACGCCGGAGAGAGACGAGCAAGAGAAGTATTCTTTATATTTGTAGCCTTAATTGCTGAACAGCGCATGAAGCTTAAGCTTTTCAATCCGTTTCTTATAATTAAAGTACTCAGTACAATACTCCTGATAGAATGTGCCGCTTTTCTCCTTTGCCTCCCTGTTTCTTACATCTACGATGAACCTGGTACACCATTCTACCTTTCTGCGGGTATTTGTTTCATGCTATCGCTTGTTTTCTCACTTATTTCACAAAGGACCGGCAAAAGCAGATTCAGTAACCGCGATGCGTATCTTGTTGTAGCATTTGCGTGGGTACTTTTCCTTGTAATGGCAACGTTGCCATATATTTTCAGCGGCATAATACCATCATTCATAGATGCCTTCTTTGAGACCAGTTCTGGATTCACGACAACCGGATCAACAGTTATTTCTGATCTGACGCCTGTTCCGAAATCGATCCTGTTCTGGAGAAGTCTCACACACTGGATAGGCGGTCTTGGTATAATCGCTCTTGTTATTATAATACTTCCTTCACTTAAAGTAACAGGATATCAATTATTTACACTTGAATCATCCCTCAGGGAAAAAATACATCCAAGGACAAAAGCTATCGGATTCAGAATTCTTTTCATTTATCTCGGGCTGACAGTTGCCCAGGTAATATTCCTGTCTCTTGGAGAAATGGATATTTTCGAAAGTATCTGTCATACATTTGCAACTGTTGCAACGGGTGGGTTCGGACTGAAAAATGACAGTCTCATTTCGTACTCTTCTTACAGCCAGTATGTTATTATGGTATTCATGTTTCTAGCAGGAATAAGCCAGGTAGTCTATTATTATCTTTTTAAATTTAATTTTCATAAAATACGCCATAATGAAGAACTGTGGTTCTATATTGTAGTTACTGTAGTTGCTGGTACATTATTGAGTTCAATATTATTTGTAAACTCAAGCGCTACGCCAGAATACGCGATCAGATCAGGGTTCTTTAATGCAGTCTCGTTAATAACAACAACGGGGTTTGTATCGGCAGATTACCTTTTCTGGCCGGCTCCGGCTATAATGGTTCTGTTTCTGCTTTTTTTTGCAGGAGCAAGCACAGGATCAACAACAGGAAGCATAAAAATGGCGCGGCATATAATTGTAATCAAATCAATCAAGGCTGCTTTGGTAAAACTGATTCATCCAAGTGCGGTTCAGAATGTAAGATTCAACGACAAGATTGTTTCCGAAAAAACATGCATCTCAATAATCTCATTTGTAGTGCTGTATCTGTTTATTTTCCTTATCGGTACGATCCTGATAGTTATCACAGGGTCCGATGTTGTAACAGCAGCAAGCGCTACAGCCGCTTCACTCGGGAATATCGGTCCCGGGATGGGTCTTGCAGGTCCGTTGTATAACTATGCTCATTTTCCTGAAGCTGCAAAAATAATTTTCAGTGTCCTGATGATTCTGGGAAGAGTCGAGATAATTGCGATACTTACTTTATTTACCGGATCATTCTGGAAGCTTTGATATCTCCCTGGCATATTCAAGGTTTTCCGGTGTGCCAATATCTCCCCAGTACCCTTTGTCATAAGTATATGTGTAGATTTTATGTCCTTTTGCAAGCCTGAGATATAATGTCGTCATTGTATATACACCCTCATTCATGAATTTAAAAATGCGAGGTTCAACAACATGTATGCCTGAAAATCCTGTTTCTGAAAGCTGTCCGTTCTTTTTCGAAATAAGGATTTCTTCTCCGGTAGCATTATTTCGCCAGCCCTTCAGAAGACCGTCCTGATCGACAAGCAGGAATCTGTTTCCCTTTCTGTGTCTTACTGCAAGAGTTGCAAGACCTTTCTTTTCATGATGGAATTCATACAATGATGTCAGGTCAAGATCTGTAATGATGTCTGCATTATAGAGCAGGAAAGGTTTATCATCGAAAAAATCCTTAGCCTTGAAGAGACCTCCGCCTGTTTCAAGCAATTTATCTCTTTCGTCAGAGATTGTTATAGAATAGCCTGATTTTCTTAATTTTTCTGCTTCATCTTCCACCATATCGGCAAAATGATGAACGTTTACAAGAATATCATTGAAACCATGCATATAGCAACGTTCCACAGCAATCCTGAGAGCCGATTTCCCATTTATATCAACAAGGGCTTTTGGAATACTCTCAGTAAGAGTTCCAAGCCTGGTACCCTTCCCAGCAGCAAAGATCATAACTTTCATACTGTTGTCTGACTTTCTTTTAGACTCCTGAACATCGGCGTACGCGGAATTGCTTTGATTGTTGAAAACAATTCCGGAATATTTATATGGTTTGCAGCAGTTTCCGCAATCCTTGCAAGCAGCATTACACCCGGAACAATACTCTCTGTAAATGTCGGCTTCTTTTCGTAAAGCCCCCTGAAACCGAATGCTCCCAGAGCCTGCATTACCCTTATCATACTGAATCCTGAATAGTATGCCCTGAACTTCTTCCTGTCCTTACCCGTAACGGCGCAAAAATTCTCAATATAATAGGCCAGAAGCTCTTCCCTGTCTTCATCTGACATAGGAATCTTGGCATCATAAAGCATAGAAGCAACATCATACTGAGGCGCTCCCTTTCTTCCGCCCTGGTAATCAATGAACCATGGATCTTCTCCCAGTACCATCACATTTGCAGTCTGAAAGTCCCTGTAAAGGAAATAATCCTGGCCTGTCTCGAGCAGGAAGTCAGCCAGAGTGTTGAAGTCCTTTTCAAGGTGCCTTTCATTAAACGGTACTGCGAGAAGCTTAAGGAGCATATATTTGAAATAATTCAGATCCCACATCATCGACTGCCTGTCAAAGCTGCGGTGAGGGTAACAAAGATCAAGATCGAGTCCTTCGATACCCCTGACCTGAAATCGTATCAGATTATCAAATATTTTCCTGTAAAGATTCTTTGTTTCACAGTTGAAATCCGAAATATCATTTCTCTTGTGGAGCCATGTGTATAGATTTGTGTCTCCAAGGTCCCTGAGGAAATAGATGAATTTTTCAGGAAAATACCCATAGATCTCCGGAACAGGCAGGCCGATCTTCAGAAAATGCCTTGTAAAACCAATGAAGGCTTCATTTTCCTCATGATTTGCATTATATGCTGCAATAACAGTCCTTGAACCATCACTGATCCTGAAATATCGCCTGTCGGAACCTGACCTTGGAAGCGGGGTCACGCTGAAATCTGTTATCCCGGACAATTCCCTGTATCCATCTGATATAATATCTTTCTCATCCATCAACTTAACTCTTTTAAAGAAGGGCAGTCCGGCGTTTTACAGTATTATACAAAATAAAACACAAAGGTACTAAATTTTAATATCTCCTTCCTTATGGATTTAAGCGCAAATATTATTTCAAAGCGAATCCTTCTATACTCTTTTCAAGTTCACGTGCGTGCCTCAGAAATGTGTCGCAATCCATTTCCCTGTAGAAAACCATACCATGTGTGGCACGAATTTTCGGACTATCATTGTCATAAAAGAAGTCTTTCCCGAGGACAAGCTGCACACGTTTCAGTTGTTCAACCCATATCTTCTGAGACAGCTCACTGAAAGGACCATCAAAATCAGGACTTGGAAATGATGCATCTACCTGGCTTATATAACAATTCCTGAATGATGAATTAAGAACAGCCATAGAATTCAAGGAAACAGGAACAAACACATTCGCTTCAGATGGGTGAAACTTGTACCATACATTTCTGTATCCCATTATCCGCAGAGCGCTGAGATCCTTTTCCTTCTGCCATTCCCGCAGTGCTTCAGCAATTGCCTGCAGTACTTTATAGTGAGTATCGGGCCCTGATCCTTCAGGATCGAAGGCAAGACTCAGAATATCAGGTTGTACCCGGCGAAGAAGATCAAGAACGGGTTCCACATCACGTTTTCCCTGGGGCTGTGGAGTAAACAGATCGCCTGTATAGAAACCAAGCCTCATATGTTCAATATTCTGAATTTTTACACCGTAATGAGCCCACACAAGCTCCTCCTCGAATTCCCTGAGCATGCCTTTGAGCTTCTGGATATCAGGCGGGTCCTTCTTCCCGCTGTAACTACTGCCAAGTAAAAGAATATTCTCTTTTAACTTTTCACGTAATTCCTCGCGTGACCTGATCCCATAGATCCCGACTACAACACGGATGATGCGATGGCAGATACCACGCAATTTTCCCTCTTCATCCCTGTCGGCAATCTTGTCAAGGTAGTGACTAACATCCTTGTGAAATTTGAACCCGTAGCCTTTCTCAAAGAAATCGGGATAATTCAGCATTCCAATCCTGCCTTCATCAATATGCCTGAGAGATTCTTTTAAAAGCCTTATCATCAAAGCATTTGAAACTGAAGTGAAACCCGATGTCATAACAGTGAAATGAAAATTATTAGATCGTACCCTCAGTTGCGGAATTATTGCAGGAAATATCCCTAGCATAATATCATCATGATGGGGCCCTGTGTGAAGAAATGTCTTCCCTTTTTCCTTCCTGACTCCATCCTCGATCTTTTTCTTCGTTGATTCTATCACATCGTTCACCCGTTCAAGTGACAGATCCGGGATCATTGAACAGTACCTGTCTGATTTAAGGTCATTAAGTTCAAGTCTTGTGGCATATTTATTGATTTTTACACAAAGGTCAAAAACAGCCCTTTCGGTCTTTTCCCGGTTCCACGGGCCTTCTGTATAATATCGCTCTATACTATCATTCAACTGGCTTGCGGCGCCTTCTGTAAGATAGAATCTTGAAGCTCTCTGACGCTGAAGCACCGAGGCGGGATAAAGATTATCAGGGGAACTCTCAAGAGCATTTTTTACTACAAGCGCTTTGGATTCGCCAGCGGCAAATATCACAGACACACCATCAGGATTATGAGTAAGAGTACCAAGACCGATAGTGATAACCTTCCTTTTACGTGATATTTCAATTCCTCCAAGATCGCCTGCAGCAGCCGCCTGGGTCTCGAAGTTTGTTGCAGTTAAACGAGTCGATGAATTATGATCGGAACCCTTTGTATTGAATGCAATATGACCGTCAGGGCCTATTCCTCCAAGGAAAAAGCCTATCCCTCCCATCTCCCTGACTTTGTTCTCATACTCTGTACACCAGTTATCAATTCTGAAAATTGAGGCCTGCTGCAATTTCTCAAAGGGATTCACTGGTTCCCTGTTCCTCAATGTAAGGTCTATTATCCCATCAGGGAAAACAGTAGTATAGTGCTGATTATCCTCCAGTTGTATATCTTCTGAATTTATAAGCAATGCTTTTGAAGGATCAAGGCCGAAACCTTCGACATAATATCTTTTAACATAATCATAAAAACTATTATGATGAGTCGGATCAATCGGGTAAAATTCATCAATCTGTACAAAATGCAACCCCCCAAGAGATGGTTTCTTAATATTAAGTCCATTGTCCTTCATCAGCTTCTGATTTTCCGATGAATCCCAGCCTGACAAAAAACGCATAGTCCATTTAATGAAGTACTCAGGCGTTTTTCCGGTCGGCAGGCTTATGACTCCATCGGGATTTGCAGCTACCCATTCAAGGAATCTTAAAGAAGTCAATAGTCCGAGTTCCGGGAAATTCTTCACAATAAGATAAGGTTGTTTTGTTGACCAACCTTTTCTTCCTGATCTTTCAAAGAAAATCTTTTCAACACCCGACAATTTTTCTGAATTCATAAGTCAAAAATTATATATCACAATTTAATGAAAATCTTTTTACGGTACAGAAAAAAAGCAAATGACCAGATTATCAAAAGCTGGAGAAAGGCGAACATAAGACTGCCGTTCAGATTACCAGCAACCGGTACGCAGATTTTCTGATATATCCAGTTGTATAAGCTGATCTTCTCCTCTCCTGATTGTAGTTTAACAACATAAAGCATTGTTTTGGTCCAGATTCCTGAAAGAAAAAATGCAAAAAGAGCATTTTTACCGAATACATTGAAAAAACCACCCCAAACAGAAAAACCTGCTACATCAGTAATAAGAAAGATCACTGCGAACACTCCCATTGCAATACCCGATGTATATAAGACATAAGAGCTCGTCCACAAAGGTTTATTCAGGGGAAAGAACACACTCCATAGTAATCCAGCCCCTATACCTGCCAGACCAATTAAGAGCAGCCTGAGAGCATCTGCTGCCTTTGGAGAGTTTTTGCCGATTATGCTTCCTGCATAGTATCCGATTATTACATTGCATGAAGCTGTAAGAGTACTTAGCAGCCCTTCCGGGTCAAATGGTGTTCCGAATCCTTTGTACAGATGACCTGCTCCCAGGATCGAAATGTCAACTTTCCTGGCAAGATTATACTCAAGACTAAAAGGATCATCTCCGCCGGATAATAACATTACAGCCCAATAGCCAAGAAGTATTGCAAGCAAAACAATCCAGTGATATTGCCGTCTAACGGCAAGACATATCAATGCTCCAATAAAATAAGCAAGCGCGATTCTCTGCAGCACTCCCATAATTCTAAGCTGAGAGTAGTCCCTGTTAATAAAATAAGGAAAAATTGTAAGGAACAAACCTGTCAGAAAGATTGTAACAGCCCGGCGAAGAATCCTCAGAACAGAACCGCTATTTATCTCCTGCCCGTATTTCTGCATTGAGAACCACAATGAAACGCCAACAATAAAAAGGAAGGATGGGAACACGAGGTCAGTGGGCGTGCATCCGTGCCATTCAGCATGACGAAGCGGCGGATATACAAAACTCCAGCTTCCGGGAGTGTTGACAATAATCATGAATGCAACTGTCATCCCACGGAAGATATCGAGAGATATCAACCTTGTGTTACTTTTTGCCATCTAGAAATACTTGTAACATATATTACAAATCTAGGAATATGACTTAAAAAAATCAATAATCATTACCAGGATTTTGGCTTATAATTAATTATCAATTACTTACAAAGGAAATTCATTTTTTTAAAAATTTGTCATACATCTTTAAGAAAAAAATTATTTTTGTCTACTGGCCTATAAATCAATTTTTATGATTCTTATTGCTGACAGCGGTTCTACAAAGACCGAATGGAGACTGACAGGGAATGGAATTACAGGGAAATCTGTTTTTTCGGCAGGGATAAACCCGTATTTCATCAATACAGATGAAATACTCAATCTCCTTGAAAAAGAAATTAAGGAAATTAAATCAACAAAACCTGAAACTATATGGTTTTATGGCACAGGATGCAACAGTGAATCAAAAAACGATTCAGTAAGTCTTGCGCTTGAGAGTTTTTTTTCAACAAAAGAAATAAAAATCGGAAGTGATCTGCTTGGAGCAGCAAGGTCACTCTGCATGAATAAACCCGGTATAGCCTGTATTATGGGGACAGGATCAAACTCATGTTATTACGACGGATCTTCAATTGTATCAAATGTCGCCCCGTTAGGGTACATTCTGGGTGACGAAGGGGGTGCAGCGGTTCTGGGACGCAAGCTGCTTACAGGAGTTCTGAAGAACCAGGTACCGCCTGCGATTGCCGCTTTGTTTTTTGAAACATATAAAATTACAAGGGCGGAAATTCTTGAGAATGTTTATATGAAACCTTTTCCCAACCGTTTTCTTGGACAATTCGCAAAATTCATTTCAGCGAACATCGGTGTTCCTGAATTACGCTACATAGTTGATTCCAGTTTTGATGAGTTTATAGTGAGGAACGTCAATCAATACCCCGAAGCAAAAAGCCTTCCTGTTAACTTTACAGGAAGTGTTGCATATCATTTTCGTGCCTGCCTTGAGGAGAGACTCAGGAAGAACAACCTGATTCCGGGTAAAATAATCCTTTCACCAATGGAAGACCTTGTAAATTATCATCTTGAATACCCAAACCTGTAACAATTCTGAAAATTATTCATGAAAGATCACGATAAAAGCAATCAACAGATAAGTATAACTGAATCATCTTCAAATTTCGACAATATCGAAAAAATGTCCGTAGGTGAAATCATCGCAAACATTAACGAGGAGGATTCAAAAGTGCATCTCGCAGTCAGAGAAGCTCTCCCTCAGATTGAAACACTTATAACACAGACTGTTGCAAGAATGAAAAAAGGAGGCCGGCTGTTTTATATAGGCGCTGGAACAAGCGGACGTCTCGGAGTGCTTGACGCATCAGAAGTACCCCCGACATTCGGCGTTTCAGATTCTATGGTTATTGGTCTTATTGCCGGAGGTGACAGAGCGCTTCGGAAAGCTGTTGAATCAGCAGAAGATGATCCTGAAAAAGCCTGGGCAGACCTTAAAGCATTCAATATAAATAAAAATGATACACTTGTAGGAATAGCAGCATCCGGCACTACACAGTATGTTGCCGGTGGTTTAAAAAAAGCAAGGGAGAACGGAATCCTGACAGGCTGTATTACATGCAATCCAAAGGGATCAATAATCGAATTTGCTGACGTTCCAATTGTCGTTCTTGTGGGCCCCGAGTTTATAACAGGAAGTTCAAGGTTGAAAGCGGGTACGGCACAGAAGATGGTGCTTAACATGATTACAACAACTGTGATGATAAAACTCGACAGGATCAAGGGCAACAAAATGGTAAACATGCAGCTCACAAATAAAAAGCTTATTGAAAGAGGTACAAGAATGATTGTTGAAGAGCTTGGAATTGATCATGAAGCTGCAAAGAATCTTTTGCTTCAACAGGGATCCGTGAAAAAAGCAATTGAGTATTACAGAAACAAAAACTTCTGAGAACCAATGGAAGATATTTTCGGTAAAATTGGTCCAGGTCTTACGTTGAGTCAGCGCATTGAAAGAAAAGTAGAGGAAGCTATCAGGGAGAAGAAGCTTCTCCCGGGTGAAAAGCTGCCTTCTGAGAAAGAACTATGCGCACGGTTTGCAGTTAGCAGAACAGCGCTCAGGGAGGCATTGCGCAGACTTAGCGCCAGGGGATTGCTCGACATAAGGAAAGGCAGCGGCATTTATGTCACAGAATTGAAAATAGAGGATGCAATAAACTCGCTTCATCTTTTTTACGATCTAAGGTTCAATTCAGATCTGATCATGAAGATAATTGAGGTCAGAAGACTTTTCGAGCCCGAAATAGCACGACTCGCTGCAATTAACAGAAATGAAAGCGATATTTCAACCCTGAAAAGAAACCAGACTGAGCTTCGTAAATGCGATCCCGACAACACACAACTTGAAGTCGATCTTATCAACAGGTTTCACATGAATCTCTCAAAAGCTACCGGAAATCCTATTGTAATAATAAGTATGGAACCAATCTATTCCCTTCTTCCAAGGATGAGAAACCTTATATACGGAAATATCGAAGGTGAAAAAGAGTATACACTCAGGTACCAGGAAGAACTAATTGATGCACTTGAAAAAAGTGACGGTACCAGAGCGCATGCTGTATCTGTCGCGCTACTTGACAGGAACATGGCTATCTATATGAAATATTTCAAATCATGATTCCATAAGCAATTTTAAGTCAGTTAATCCGCTTTAATGAAAGAATAAATTTTTTGTTATGAGAAAATTATTATCTGCCGTCATACTGATGTTTTCAATCCTGACTGCCAATTCTCAGAATGCACAACCACCATTCATGAAATATATAAACCATCCCTGGGTTGATTCTGTATTCCGGACATTAAATACAGAGCAGAAGGTGGCACAGCTTATTTGGCTTGCAGCATATTCGAATCGCGATCTCGAATATGAAGTCAATCTCAGCAATTTAATCCGGAAAACAGGGATCGGCGGACTTATATTCTTCCAGGATGATCCTGTAAAGGAAACTGAAATGATAAATTATTTCAGGAAAATCTCAAAAGTGCCCCTTATGATAGGCATGGATGGAGAATGGGGAGCCGGTATGAGGCTGAAAGGTGTTGTTAAGTTTCCCTACCAGATGACACTCGGAGCTATACAGGACGATTCTCTCATTTATAAAATGGGTGAAGCAGTGGCATATCAGCTCGGAAGGGCAGGTATTAATGTAAACCTTGCCCCTGTTGCAGATGTAAATAACAACAAACGTAACACAGTAATTAATTATAGGTCATTTGGAGAGAACCCTGGCAGAGTCTCTGTAAAGGCATCATTATATATGAAAGGCATGCAGGACAATGGAATCTTTGCTGTAGCAAAGCATTTCCCGGGTCATGGAGATACCGAAACAGATTCACATCTCGATCTTCCTGTTATAAAACACTCACGTGAACGCCTCGACTCGATCGAGCTTGTTCCTTTCATGGCACTTATAAGCGAGGGAGTTTCAGGCGTTATGCCGGGTCATCTTAATATCCCTTCTCTTGATCCGACACAAGGATTGCCCTCAACTCTTTCAAAACCAATCCTTACAGGACTACTTAAAAACGAACTTGGTTTCAAAGGCTTCGCAATTTCAGATGCAATGAACATGGGCGCGCTTACAAAATATTTTCCTGCAGGAGAAGCCGAAGCCCGTGCACTCGCTGCAGGCATGGATATCCTTGAATATGTTACTGATGCCGAACTGACGATAAAAACTGTTGTTGATAAAATCAGGAAAGGCGAGATCTCAGAAGCTGATATAAATGAAAAATGCATGAAAGTGCTTGCGGCAAAATACTGGGCAGGTCTTAACAGGAATAACGAAGTACCTGCTGCAGGACTGGAGGCAGAATTGTCATCTCCGAAAACTATTGCACTCATAAGAGATTTGTATGCAAATGCCCTTACGCTTCTAAAGAATGAAGATGACATTATTCCGATAAAAGCAGCTGAAAACAGGAAAATTGCCACTATTGCAATAAACAGGAAAGAAATGACGGTTTTTCAGCAGAGACTTGGTAAATATTATCCTGCCGATAATTATTTCATCGATCCTGAAGATACTGCGTCATCAAATGCTTTCCTTAAAAAGGCCGGCAATTATGATCTTGTAATTACAGGTATTTACGGACTTGATCAGCGACCTGTAACAGGTTTCGGTATTAGACCTTCACTTAATGCATTTCTTGAAAAGTTGCCTGCTTCCAATTCAATCACAGTATGGTTTGGCAACCCCTATGCTATTGAAAAAGCGCCTTCAGTAAACAGAGCCGGAGCGATTCTGCTTGCATACCAGGAGAACGATTTCACTGAAGATCTTTCGGCCCAGCTTATTTTCGGTGGTATCGGGGCAAAAGGCACTTTACCTGTTACAATAAATCAGGAATGGGTTTACGGGACAGGAATAAAGACAACTCCTTCTATGAGACTTCAGTTCGGACTACCGGAGAATGCCGGAATTTCATCTCAGTTACTTGAAAGAAAAATTGATTCAATTGCTCAGGCAGGGATTGCAGCAAGAGCATTCCCAGGGTGTGAAGTAATGGTCGCGCGGAAAGGAGTCGTAGTCTTTCAGAAAACATACGGCTACCAGACATACGAAAACAGGATTCCCGTCAGGGAAGATGACTTATATGATCTAGCTTCAGTCACAAAAGTCTCCTCTACCCTTGCAGGATTGATGCTGCTGCAGAGCCAGGGAAAATTTTCACCCGATGAAACACTTGGCCATTACCTGCCTTACTTTAAAAACAGCAATAAAGGAGACATAAAAATGCGTGAATTCCTGACTCACCAGGCCGGACTTACGCCATGGATTGCTTTCTGGAAATCAACTGTAAAAGCTGACGGCGATTTTAAAAAGAGGATTTTTGACACAAAATATTCAGAGAAATATCCGCTGGAAGTGGCACAGGGGCTTTACATCAACAAAAACTACCATAACAAAATATTCAAAAAGATCAGGAAAAGTCCTCTTGGTGAGAAGAAATATGTTTATTCTGATCTCACATTTATAATTGCTCCCGGAATAATTGAACAGCTTACAGGACAAAAGTGGTACGAATTTGTAACTGATAATATCTATCACAAAATCGGAGCTTATGATGTTGGTTTTAATCCTTATCTTAAATATAATCTTTCGAGAATTGTTCCCACCGAATATGACTCATTATTCAGAAAGCAACTTCTTCACGGAACTGTACATGATGAAGGCGCTGCAATGCTTGGAGGAATTTCAGGGCATGCCGGGCTTTTCGCAACTGCTAATGACCTCATGAAGCTTATGGAGCTGTACAGGCGGATGGGTGAATACGGGGGAAATCAGATTATCAGTAGAGAAGTCATGGAAGAATACACAAAGGTGCAATTCCCTGAGAACAATAACCGGCGAGGTCTCGGTTTCGACAAGCCTCTGCTTAATAACTCAGAGGTCTCTGAAAAAGATGCATACCCTGCAAAAAGCGCTTCTCCGTCGAGCTTTGGTCATTCAGGGTATACGGGTACATTTGTATGGGTTGACCCTGATTATGAAATAAGCTATGTCTTCCTGTGTAACAGGGTGTATCCCACAAGAGAAAATAATAAGCTGTCTGAAATGAATATCAGGTCAAACATCCTGCAGGCTATTTATGATTCGATAATAGAGAAATGACAAGGTTTTAAGTTACAATAACTCTATAGCTTATTGCCATTTTTCCTGTATTGCAATGACATACGATCGTTTGGATGTTTAGCAGCGAAACTCTTCCAGTAATCGGATATAGTAGATTTAATTTCCTTTCTGAGTATCCAGAGTCCGGCAAGGTTGGGGATTGTCATAAATGCAATCGTTATGTACGATAACGACCAGATTATTGTTGTATCCGTAAATGACGCAATAAAAAATGCGATTACGAATATAATACGGTAATATATAACATACTTTGGTCCGACAAGGTATGTAACAGCTCTGTCGCCATAATATGACCATGATATTGCCGTTGAAAATGCAAACAGCAATATTCCGATTGCAACAACATACTGCCCCCAGTTTCCAAGAACACTTCGTGTGAATGCGACTGTTGTCAGTGGTGCACTGTGAAGTAAAGATTTTCCCACAATATTGAGGGAAGATTTTTCTGGCTGCCATCTCCCATCCGTTACATTTATCTTACCTGAATAAGGCTGTTTCCCATCATACACTGTGTAATCCTCGGCGATTGATCTTGAAGATATAAGCGTGATCGGAGTTATTATTGTTCCATCGAGAATCTCAAGCTGACCATTAAATAATGGCAATTCCTTCCCGTTTCTCACAAAATCAATAACTAATCTTTTCTCCCCGGGTATGCCTTCATCATATTTCTTTGAAAGAAATACCATATCGGTTGACTGAAACTGGTTCGTAATTTTTTCTGTCCATACACCCGACGATAGTATAACCAGTCCCGTTAATGTGCAAATAATAATTGTATCGATAAAAGGTTCGAGAATTGCAACCATACCTTCGGAAACAGGTTCTGGAGCTCTTGCAGCCGAATGAGCGATCGGAGCCGAACCCTGACCCGACTCATTTGAAAACAGGCCCCTGTTCACACCCCGGTTTATTGCAAAAGATACAGATGCACCAAGGAATCCGCCCGTAGCAGCAGTGCCTGTAAAGACAGTCGAAAACAGAGATACGATAGAGGGAATTATATTCTGATAGTTAGTAAAAATAACCAGAATTGAAGCAATGAAATAAAAAATGGCCATTGCAGGCACAAGCTTCTCAGTGACCTGTGCTATCCTTTTTATACCACCTATTATAATCAATCCGAGAATTACAGCTAAAACAGCCCCGGTGATAATTTGTTTAATCCCGAATGTTGCGAAAATTGAATTTGAGATGCTGTTTATCTGAGGGAGACTTCCGGTTCCAAAAGAAGAAAGAACAGTGGCACACGCAAAAAAAGCTCCAATGAATACGCCGGTTTTAATCACCTTTCCCGACTTTGTGATTATGTTAAGCCTTTTTTTCATATAATACATGGGGCCACCCGAAACAGATCCGTCAGGCAGAACATCCCTGTATTTATGCGAAATCGTGACTTCAACCATTTTTGTGCACATGCCTATTGCAGCGGTAACAAGCATCCAGAACAGGGCTGCTGGTCCTCCGAGATGGATTGCAAGCGCAACACCGGCAATATTTCCAGTCCCCACAGTTCCGGATAAAGCCGTTGCAAGAGCCTGGAAATGGGAAGTATCACCAGTATCGAGATGGTGATCGTATTTACCCTTTACAACATCTATTGCATGTCTGAAATATCTCCACTGGGGAAACCGGAGGTAAAGAGTAAAAAATATACCGGTGCCAAGAAGGAAAATAACAAACCAGGGATTACCGCCAAGATAGCCATCGAGTCTGACCAGAAAATTGTTTAATTCATGCATACAGGGAATCGTAGTTTTAAATCTGAGAAACGAAGTTGTCAAATTTAATACTTTTCTTCACCCGTCAAAATTCCGGCTATAACGTTTAAAAACAAAAAACGGATTGAAATGATTCAATCCGTTTTTATTGGTGCCCAGGACAAGACTCGAACTTGCACACCCTTACGAGCACCAGCCCCTCAAGCTGGCGTGTCTACCAATTTCACCACCTGGGCGGTTTTTTATTCAGAGCATCAGTGTTTCATTCAGTGCTCCGCGCGCCGCTCTGCGCTTATTAATGGTGCCCAGAACAGGACTCGAACCTGCACATCATTTCTGACACTAGTCCCTGAAACTAGCGCGTCTACCAATTTCGCCATCTGGGCTTCTAGCCCAGAGCCAGCAACTCAGCGTCAGTATATCATGCAAGGCACAAAACTCTGTGCGCTGTGTCTCGTGCTCTGTGCTTTTTTAAAGAACGCGCTGTATCTGACAGCGGGTGCAAAAATAGAAATTATTTTTTCAAACCACAATACTGTTTGAATTTTCTTAATCCATCAATGAAAAAAGTTCATCAATATAAAAATGAGATAAACAAAACTTGCTGTTTGTTCATCTTTTAAATAAAACTGTTACGTTATTTAATTGTTAACAAAAAAAATACTCATAAAAGTCTGCATATTGATTAAAAGTATATTTTTGCTCACTTGAAAAAATGAAAAGGATAGTTAAACATATTAAAGGAATGATAAAGTATCTGTATGAACAGGTCGATCTTTTATATGATTACAAAATAAAATAATTGACCTGCAGATAGATGCAGGTTTTTTTATGTTAAATAAATTGAAATGAAAATTATGAAATTTGGCGGGACTTCCGTGGGAAATCCCGACAGGATGAGGGCTTTGATCCCCCTGATAAATGATAAAGAAGAGAAAATTGTTGTTCTTTCCGCAATGTCGGGAACAACGAACAGCCTTGTTGAAATTTCCTCGCTTCTGTATGCTCATAAGATGGAGGAAGCATCGGCAAAAAATGAAGAGCTGAGGGAGAAATATCATAAGGTTGTAAATGACCTTTATTCTACTGAAGCTTTCAGGAAGACAGGGCTGGAGCTTATTGATTCACACTTTGATTATATCGGAAATTTCTCAACCCGGGTTTTCACAAGACTTCAGGAGAAGGTTATTCTTGCCCAGGGAGAGCTCATTTCAACGGCATTATTCAATTTGCTTCTCCAGGAACAGGGAATCAGATCTATCCTGCTACCCGCTTTGAATTTCATGAGAATTGATAAGGATGGCGAGCCGGACTACTTCTATATTGAAGAAAATATAGAACGCGAGCTTAAAAATCATCCTGCCGAAAAACTAATTATAACACAGGGATTCATTTGCCGAAATGCTTATGGTGAGATTGACAATCTGAAACGCGGCGGAAGCGACTTTACGGCTTCAATCCTTGGCGCTGCCCTGAATGTCGATGAAATCCAGATATGGACGGATATTAACGGTTTTCATAATAACGATCCAAGATATGTTGAAAACACCGATGTTATAAGGGAATTATCATTTGATGAAGCTGCCGAACTTGCTTATTTCGGCGCTAAGATCCTTCACCCTTCAAGCGTGAATCCGGCAAGACAGAAAAAAATCCCTGTAAGGCTGAAAAACACAATGGATCCTGCCGATGAAGGCACCCTCATCAAATCAGAATCTCCTCATGATGACTATAAAGCTGTAGCTGCGAAAGACGGCATATCTGTTTTACGAATAAGGTCTGACCGTATGCTGATGGCTTATGGATTTCTTCGCAAGGTATTTGAAATTTTCGAAGCATATAAGACTCCGATCGATATGATAACAACTTCGGAAGTTTCTGTTTCACTCACAATCGATAATTCTGAATTCATTAATCAGATAGCTCAGGATCTTAAGGAACTGGGAAAGGTAGAGATTGAGGAGAACCAGACAATTATATGTATCGTTGGAGATTTCCGCACTGAAAGAGTAGGCTCAGCTCCTGAGATCTTCGAGGCGTTGAACACCATTCCGCTTAAAATGATAGCTTATGGCGGAAGCCCGCATAGCTTATCACTTTTGATAGACACAAATAATAAAGTGGAAGCATTGAAACTTTTAAGCAAACATTTATTCAAATAAAAAATGATTGACAAGGATTATACCGGGAAGTTCAATGGCATTGAAACCCCCTTCTATTTCTATGATCTCAAAATCCTGAAAGCCACCCTTGATACAGTAAAAAGGGAATCTGACAAATACGGATATGAGGTTCATTATGCATTAAAGGCAAACCCAAATCCGAGAATTCTGAAGCTCATCGCGTCTTATGGTTTCGGCGCCGACTGTGTAAGCGGGAATGAGATCGCCGCTGCTCTCGACGCAGGTTTTCCGCCATCAGGCGTTGTATTTGCCGGGGTCGGTAAATCAGATAAAGAGATCGAAAATGCTCTTAAAGCCAATATATTATGCTTTAACTGCGAGTCTGTTCCCGAAATGGAAGTGATTGACGAAATAGCTTCAAGACAGAAGAAGGTTGCAAGAATTGCCCTGAGAATAAACCCGTATATCGATGCTCACACCCACAAATATATCACAACAGCAATCGAGGAAAGTAAATTCGGCATAAATATCGAAGATCTTGATGAAGTCGTTAACAGGCTTTCGGATCTCAGGAATCTTAAGCTTATCGGAATTCATTTCCATCTTGGGTCCCAGATTACAAGGATGTCTGTATTTAAAAGTCTCTGCGCAAGGATCAACGAGCTCCAGGAATGGTTTGCAGGTAAAAACATTGATCTTGATATAATTAATGTTGGCGGCGGGCTTGGAATCGATTACGAAAATCCTGAAAATAATCCTGACTTCTCTGAATATCTTTCACTTCTGAATGAATTTATTAACCTTAAACCTGGTCAGAAATTACATCTTGAGCCTGGGAGATCACTCGTCGGGCAATCGGGGAGCCTCATTACAAGAGTTCTTTACGTAAAAAAAGGCAGCAACACTCTTTTTGCGATTGTAGATGCAGGAATGACTGATCTTATTCGCCCTGCGCTTTACCAGGCAAAACACAAGATAGAGAATATTACTTCCTCTGGTAAAGACCTGAAATACGATGTTGTGGGACCTATCTGTGAATCTTCCGATACATTCGGAAAGCAGATTACTCTGTCTGAGACTAAGAGAGGCGATCTCATAGCAATACGTTCGGCCGGGGCATACGGAGAGGCAATGGCTTCAAGATATAACCTCAGAAATATTCCAAAATCTGTTTTTTCAGAGGATCTGTAAACTTATCTTTGCCATATTTATTTAAATTGATTTCATAATGACAAGATCCTTAATTATCCTGTTTGCTATTCTGCTTGTATCATGTTCACCGGCACGCAAGTATGAAAATCTTCCTGAAGTAAAATCATGGGAAAAAGATATCCAGAGCTTTGAAGCACTTGATAAAAGTGAGTCTTATCCCTCAAATGCAATTCTTTTCACGGGAAGCTCGAGCATTAGACTATGGTCGACTCTCAAAAATGATATGGCCCCGTACAGTGTCATACAACGAGGCTTCGGTGGATCAAAGCTCAGCGATTTTATTGTTTATGCCAACAGGATCGTCTCACCGCATCCCTGCAGCGCCATTGTTATATTCATTGCAAATGATATAACCGGAAGCGAAAAAGACAAATCTCCTGCTGAAGTTGCATCATTATTTTCATACGCATTGAAAATAATCAGGAATAGTCATCCTCAGACACCAGTATTCTGGGTTGAGGTTACACCTACTCCATCAAGATGGAAAGTCTGGCCACAGGTAAAGGAAGCAAACAGGCTTATAAAAGAAAAATGCGGAAAGCTTGAAAACACATATTTCATCAATACAAGCTCTTCTTTTCTGAACACTGACGGAACACCAAAAGATGAGTTTTTTATTTCCGATAAGCTCCACCTAAACGCTGATGGCTATAAATTATGGACTCGTCTCATCAAAGAAGAAATTAACAAAAAAGTACAATATCCACGAGTTGAGATAATTGCTCACAGGGGCGCTTCATATCTAGCTCCCGAAAACACTGTGGCTTCTGCAAACCTCGCATGGAAACTCGCAGCAGATGCAGTTGAATGCGATATTTACCTTTCTTCAGATGGAAAGATTGTTGTCAGTCACGATGGTAATACAAAAAGAACTACAGGTGAAAATCTTACTATAAAGAACACATCAGCCGCTGATCTCAGGAGACTTGATGCAGGTTTATGGAAAGGTGAAGCCTATAAAGGTGAAAAAATCCCGTTCTTCGAAGAAATTGTTTCAACTGTGCCCGCGGGAAAAGAACTTGTGGTTGAAATTAAATGCGGACCTGAGGTGCTTATACCTCTCAGGGAAACAATCGGGAAAGCAAGTAAAGACATAAAATTCACATTCATTGCATTTGATTTTAACACCATAGCTCTGACAAAAAAAGCTTTCCCGGGAAATTCATGTTACTGGCTTTGCAGCGATTCAGTCCTGCTTCGAAAGAACATGGGGCAGGTAAAAGAGACGGGAATTGAAGGCTTCAGCCTGAGTTATAATATAATTACTCCTGAGACTGCTTCACAGATCGTGAATCTGGGGAAGGAACTTTTCACATGGACAGTTGATGATGCTGATGTCGCAAAAAGGATGGTTTCACTCGGTGTTAAAGGAATAACAACAAACCGCCCTGATTACATCAGGCAACAGCTTGGTTATTAATGATTCACTGAATTCTTAAAAATATAACTGCCCTCTATGGATAACTTATCATAGAGGGCAGTTTTTACAGAGAGATTAAAGTCATTTATTTCCTTAGGCTTTTCTCGTACAGCTCTTGCCAGCCATCCGTTCCAAGCTTATGCATAACCTCTTTATCTGATCTCTTCTCAAGCTTTTTTACGACAAACTCCCTTGATCTTGATGAACCTTTTGTGCCTGAATGATCAGCAACATCGACCCAGGCTGTAAACCAGTTGATTTTATTCGGTATCACTGTCGGTACTGTAATAAAATCCTGGTCTTCTTCTGCTAATGTATAATTATCATAGCCCGATGGAGTGTTATACCCCTTATAAGCATCCACATAATACACATAAGGGCCAAGATTTGAGAATACAGATATACCAGAATCATCCGTGAGCCCTAAATAAACCCATTTGTCATTTGCGGCATTCCAGTCGACAAGAGATTCATAAAGCCTTACCTCTGCACCTGGAACAACGTATTCATCATAGTATTCGACGACTTCAACTACAAGAAGTGTCGGAATTTTTACATCAACAGTAAGCGTTGCAGAGCTCTCATCTCCATTCTCACCTTTAACTGTTAGCCTAACTGTGAATGTTCCGGTGCTGTTATATGTATAAAAAGGATTTTCATCCTGTGAAGCATAACCGTCTCCGAAGTCCCAGTCAAAACTGACAGCATTTTGTGATTTATTAATGAAGCTTATTTCTTTGCCAACCTCAGGGTCGCCCGACACCTGCATCTCAAAATCGGCTCTTGCAGGATCAGGCGTTTTTTTACATGAAATCACAGCAAGAGAAAGAATAACAAGGATATAAAAAATTTTTTTCATATAGATTTTTGTTTGTTTTAATAATTGCAGTACAAATTACGGGCCATGTTTAACAAAAGACGAATATATGAATAACAGAAAGGATCCGGTAATCTGTTACAGACAATAATTGAATTAAAAATATAACTATCTTTGCACACTTGTAAAATAAGGAGTTAATTATGATAAAGGTAACATTTCCCGACGGTTCTGCAAGAGAGTACAAAGAAGGAATCAGCAGTCTTGATATTGCGGAACAGATCAGCCCAAGGCTTGCAAAGGAAGTATATTCGGCAACTGTAAACGGAGAGGTATGGGATCTCACCCGCCCTATTGAAACCAATGCGACACTTAAGCTTAACAAATGGGATGATCCTGAGGGAAAGCATGCATTCTGGCACTCCTCCGCCCACTTAATGGCTGAAGCTCTCGAAGCGCTGTATCCGGGTATCAAGTTCGGAATAGGACCTGCAATCGAGAATGGATTTTATTATGATGTTGATCCGGGCGACAGGGTGATAACAGAAGCCGATCTGCCTGCTATTGAACAGAAGATGAAAGAACTTGCCGCAAAGAATGAGATTTACAGCAGGAGACAGATAAGCAAAAAGGAAGCTCTTGAATATTTCTCAAAAAAAGGCGATGAGTATAAAACTGAGCTTATAAGTGAACTTCAGGACGGGACAATCACATTATATACACAGGGTGATTTTACTGACTTGTGCAAAGGACCTCATCTTCCATCAACAGAACCATTGAAGGCGATCAAGCTGTTAAATGTGGCAGGAGCTTACTGGAGAGGTAATGAAAAGAGGAAGATGCTTACAAGGATATATGGTATAACTTACCCAAAGCAGAAGCTGCTTGATGAGTTCCTTATATTCCTTGAAGAAGCAAAGAAAAGAGATCACAGAAGAATAGGGAAAGAGCTCGAGTTGTTCACATTTTCACCAAAAGTGGGAATGGGTTTGCCTTTATGGATGCCAAAAGGTTCCGACCTGAGACAGAACCTTATCAGCTTCCTTACTCCGGAGCTTCGCAAAAGAGGTTACAAGATTGTCACAACCCCGCATATAGGTAATGTTAATCTGTATAAAACATCAGGGCACTTTGAAAAGTATGGCGCCGATTCATTTCAACCTATCAATACACCACAGGAAGGAGAGCAGTTTATGCTGAAGCCAATGAACTGTCCGCATCATTGTGAAATATTTAACGCAACACCGCATTCATATAAGGATCTGCCTCTCAGGATGGCTGAATTCGGGACAGTATACAGGTACGAACAAAGCGGTGAGCTTCACGGTCTTACAAGGGTAAGAAGCTTTACACAGGACGATGCTCATGTTTTCTGCCGCCAGGATCAGCTTAAAGAAGAGTTCAAAAGTATAATTGACCTCATAATGTATGTCTTCAAAATACTTCATTTTGAAAGCTATACTGCCCAGGTATCGCTAAGGGATCCTGAAAACAGGCAGAAGTATATCGGTACAGATGAAAACTGGGAAAGAGCCGAACGCGACATAAAGGAAGCTGCTGCTGAGAAAAACCTTGTAACAACGGTAGTAACAGGTGAAGCTGCATTCTACGGACCGAAGCTCGACTTTATGGTGAAAGATGCACTCGGACGCAAGTGGCAGCTTGGAACAATACAGGTTGATTACAACATGCCCGAAAGATTTGAGCTGACATATAATGGCAGCGATAACCAGAAGCACAGGCCTGTTATGATTCACAGGACGATATTCGGATCAATGGAAAGGTTCATTGCGGTTCTTATTGAAAACACAGCAGGAAAATTCCCTCTCTGGCTGGCACCCGAAAAAGCAGTGATTCTGCCCATCAGTGAAAAATTCAATGATTATGCAACAAAAGTTTTGGATTTTCTAAATAATTCCGATATTTGCACACTAATTGACGAGAGGAGTGAAAAGATTGGTAAGAAAATCAGGGATAATGAATTAAAGCGCATTCCCTACCTTCTTATTATAGGCGAGAAAGAGGTAGAAAACAATACAATTTCTGTCAGGAAACAGGGTTCGGGCGATGTCGGAAGTATGAAACCTGAGGAATTTGTAAATTATATTAGCTCCGAAATTAAGAAAGAAACAACAGTATAATAAATTATAGTATTAACAAAAGATAGGAGGAAACAGCTATAGCTTTACCAATAAGGCGAAGCCCGGCAAGGGTCACCCAGCCGGCTCACAAAATTAACCAGAGGATCACAGCGAGAGTGGTCAGAGTTGTAGGTGAAGAAATAGAAGCAAAAGTGATGAACATCCAGGATGCTCTCAGGCTGGCAGACAGCATGGAGCTGGATCTGGTGGAAATATCCCCGAATGCCGATCCACCTGTATGTAAAATCGTTGATTATCAGAAATTCCTTTATCAGCAAAAGAAGAAGCAGAAGGAGATCAAATCAAAAGCTTCAAAAGTTGTTGTGAAGGAAATCAGGTTCGGTCCGAATACTGATGATCATGATTACAATTTTAAGCTCAAACATGCTATCAAATTCCTTGAGGAAGGGGCAAAAGTCAGAGCTTATGTGTTCTTTAAAGGAAGATCAATCTTGTTCAAGGAACAGGGAGAAGTTCTCCTTCTGCGCTTCGCGAATGATCTTGAAGAGTATGGAAAGGTTGAACAGCTTCCTAAGCTTGAAGGGAAAAGAATGATTGTATCATTCTCGCCGAAAAAGAAAAAGTAGTTTTAATATATATTCGGAAACAGAGAAATGCCAAAAATGAAAACAAATCCGGGTGCAAAGAAAAGATTCGCTTTGACCGGAACAGGTAAGATCAAACGCAAACATGCATTCAAGAGCCACATTCTCACAAAGAAGGCAACAAAAAGGAAAAGATTCCTCACTTATGACGGTGAGGTAAGCCATGCCGACAGGAAGAATGTGAAGCTCATGCTTGGAATGAAGTAATGTTCTTTGATCAGATTAATTAAAATTAAGTATTAACAGATTGTTCAGCAGGTAAGTTTCCGCCAGGCGGAACGCTGACATTCAAAAAAAACAACTATGCCAAGATCAGTAAACTCAGTTGCATCACGCGCCAGGAAAAAGAAGGTGCTGAAGCAGACGAAGGGGAACTTCGGTTCAAGGAAAAATGTTTTCACAGTCGCTAAAAATACCCTGGATAAAGCTTTAGGGTACTCCTATCGCGACAGGAAAAAGAAAAAGGGCGCTTTCAGAGCTCTCTGGATTCAAAGAATAAATGCCGGTGTACGTCAGTATGATATGAGCTACTCGGAATTCATAGGCAAACTCGAAAAGAAAAACATTACGCTTAACAGAAAAACTCTTGCCGACCTCGCAATGAACAACCCTGAAGCATTCAAGGCTGTCGTTGACAAAGTAAAGGAATAGTTTAAACAAGGATAAAAATAAGAGAGGGTGTCTTAATGATCACCCTCTCTTATTTTTTTTATATCTCCGGATTGTTACTCCTGATGGTTTATTTTGCCCCCATGAACATCCTCTTCCACCTGATCTTCTTTAGTCCAGTCGCTTCCTTATCTATTGAAAGCCAGATGAATTTTGGTTTACCTACAATATGATCCTCGGGAACGAACCCCCAGTATCTTGAATCAGCTGAATTGTGGCGGTTATCTCCCATCATCCAGTAATAGTCCATCTTGAAAGTGTAATTTGTTGCCGACTGCCCATTAATATAAATGCTACTCCCATCAACCTTAAGATCATTTTCTTCATATACATCAATAATCCTCTCGTACAAGGGCAAATTAGCCGTATCAAGACTTACTGTAACACCTTTCCTGGGTATCCATAACGGACCGAAATTATCATCGTTCCAATTATATGTCGGATGATGAGGGAATATATGAGGTGCATAAACACCTGGCCTTTCCATTACAGGCGCTACCTGGGTAACATTTGTGAATTTTGATATTGCCTGTGCATTTCCCTTCGTAAGCGGCATATAATAAGATGCGCCCGAGATCATATTCTGATCAGTTTTTGCGATTCCAAGTCTTTCAAGGGCCTTGGGATTAATTCCTGTTCCATTTGTGCTAATCAGGTAATTCATCTGCTGAGTTCCGTTATCGGGAATAAGCTTTCCATTTACATAAACATCTCCTGATTTGATCGTAACAGTGTCACCGGGAATACCAATACATCTCTTTACGTAATTATCCCTCCTGTCAACAGGTCTGTAGATTATTGTGTTCCTGTCTCTGACTTCCTTTCTTGCAATATTCCAGTAATAAGCATCGGAGTTGTGTATTCCGCCGAATGCATCCCTTTCATGCAGTTCCTGTGCGCGTCTCCGGATAATCTCATAATAGCTTGTAGCCTGGTCTTCAACAACAACAGTATCACCTGCCGGGAAATTGAATACTATCGGATCATTGTTCTTCACTGTGCCAACACCCTTCAGGCGTTTATATGGCCAGTAAACTATGTCAGACCATGATTTACCTTTTGTGAGAGGCATTGTATGCTGGGTGAATGGAAAAGCAACGGGGGTATTCGGCATTCTTGGGCCGTAAGCCAGCTTGCTTACAAAAAGATGATCGCCTACAAGCAAAGACTTCTCCATTGATGGAGTAGGTATCCTGTAGTTCTGAAAAAGAAATATGTTTATAAGTGTTACAGCAATAACAGCGAAAATAAGTGCATCGAGCCATTCTATGAATGTACTGTTCTTACCATGACGTTTCTTCCAGAATGTCCAGTTTACTTTTTCTGAGATATAAATGTCAAAAATAATTGGTAATCCTAATAAGAGCCAGAAATTTCCTATCCAGATGACCACCAGAATGTAAAGAATTGCTGCTATTGCAAATCTTATGTTTCTTCTTGTAAACAAGTCTGTCATATATTTTTAATGATTGAAGAATATTAGAATAGTTTCAAAATCCCATTACATCATTCATTGTGAACACTCCTGACTTTCCATTGATAAACTCGGCTGCAATGACTGCACCAAATGCAAGACCTTTCCTGTTTTTAGCCTCATGCTTCAAAGTCAGGGAATCTATTTCGGAATCCCATGTAATTATGTGAGTGCCGGGAACATTTCCTTCTCTTATCGCCGTTACAGGAATTCTCCTTTCAGTTTTTTTATCTGTATCAGTCCAGCCATCATAACCCGGATGCTTTGCTGTTATTCCATTTGCTATAGTAATCGCAGTACCGCTGGGAGCATCAAGTTTCTTAGTATGATGTATCTCTTCTATCGATACTGCGTAGTCACGATACTTTGCCATCTGTTCTGCCAGCTCTGAATTCAGTTTGAATAAGAGGTTAACACCAATACTGTAATTGGATGAATGTATGAACGAGGTACTGAATTTATTACTCGCTTCAACAGCTTTATTATAATTCTCAAGCCAGCCAGTTGTTCCGCTAACGACAGGAACCCTGTTTTCAAGACATGTAAGTATGTTGGCAAGCGCTGATTCGGGAAATGAAAACTCAATAGCAACATCAATTCCTTTCAGGTTGATGCTGTTAAGATCAGCATGATTATCAATGTCGATTATCAGCTTAATGACGTGACCTCTCCTGAGTGCAATTGCCTCAATTTCGTGTCCCATTCTTCCGTAACCGATTAGAGCAAGGTTCATACAAAGATTGTTTAATGCGAAAGTACCCTTTTTGATTATGCCGGCAATATTTAAAATCAACAAAAATCTTAAAAGGAAGTTAAAGTTTACGGTATAACACAGAATAACAGTTTAATGACAAATATACGATTGAAAACCAGTCATTCCTGAAATCAATAAGGGATGAAAATTAACCAGAAGGTACATTTCATCCCTTTTCATAATTAGTCATTTAACAAATTTCATCCTTTCCGGGTGAAGAATTAAGTCCTACGCCTGTAAACCCTTAATGCCAAGAAATAAGCCATAACCATAAGAATGGCGCACCAACCCAGAGCGGTCCATAAATTATTCCCGACAGGTTGCCCCGACATCAATGCTCTGATTGCATCAATAATGGGAGTTACAGGCTGGTTTTCAGCAAATGCGCGGACTCCCACAGGCATTGAGCTTGTCGGTACAAATGCTGAACTTATGAAAGGAAGCAGGTGAACAGGATATGCAATAACACTTGCTCCATCCACCGACTTTGCAGATAATCCTGCTATTGCAGCGACCCAGGTAAGTGTAAGTGAGAACAGTGCCAGAATGCCTGCAATTCCAAACCATGCCATTATGCCTGCCGGTGATCTGAAACCCATGAGAAGTGCAACAAGAATTATTACAAAGACCGAAATAGCATTTGAAACGAGTGAAGTCAGAACGTGCCCCCACAACGCGGCCGAACGTGAAACAGGCATAGAATGGAATCTTTCAAATATACCTCTCTGTTTATCAAGGAACAGGCGGTAAGATACATAGCCAATACTGTTTGCAATAGTTATAAGCAGTATGCCGGGCAACAGATAATTCAGATATTTATCTGTACCTGTCTGGATAGCGCCGCCTAACACGTACACAAATAATAACATAATCGCAATCGGCATTATTGTGACAGTAATAATAGTGTCGAGACTACGGAAAATGTGACGCAATGAACGTCCGAGCATCACACTCATATCAGTAAAAAAATATCTCTTTATAGTTTCCATTATCTTTCCTCCTTCTTATTTATTATTTCAAGGAATATCTCCTCCAATGATGGTTGTTTTTCAATATACTCCACTTTAGCAGGTGGAAAAAGCTTCTTCAGCTCTTCAAGAGTGCCGCATACAATAATTTTCCCGTTGTGAAGAATTGCAATTTTGTCGGCAAGCTCTTCAGCTTCCTCAAGGTACTGTGTTGTCAGGAAAACAGTTGTACCATTTACTGCAAGCTCTTTAACAATCTTCCAGACCTCAAGACGAGCTTCAGGGTCCAGCCCTGTTGTTGGCTCATCGAGAAAAATGAGCTGAGACTTTCCGATAAGGCTCATAGCAATATCGAGCCGGCGGCGCATACCACCCGAATAGGTTGAAACAAGGCGGTCTGCAGCATCAGTCAGACCGAAGCGACTTAGCAGGTCTTTTGCAATCCGGCGCGGATCCCTGAGGTGCCTCAATCTTGCTATCATTATCAGGTTCTCTCTGCCCGTCAGTATTTCATCGACAGCTGCAAACTGGCCTGTAAGGCTGATTGAATGCCGTACATTGTCAGGTTTTAATTCAACATCGAACCCGTTCACTTCAGCAGTACCTTTATCCTGCTTAAGTAATGTTGTAAGTATTTTAATAATAGTCGTCTTACCTGCGCCATTTGAACCGAGGAGTGCAAAGATTGTTCCCTTTTTCACGTTGAGATCAACTCCTTTCAATACAGAGTTTTTCCTGTATGCTTTTTCAAGCCCCTTAACCGAGATTGCTAATTCATTAGTTGACATCATTTTACGCCTCCTTCCTCATTTATCAGTGTTATACCTTTTACATCTGCTTTTCCGTTTTTCAGGAATTCAAGCGTGATCCTGTCGGTTTTGCATTCAATGAATTTCACACGTTTAAGATTTGTGTTCTTGAAAAAAGTATTAATGAGAGTTGCGTTCAGGAATGTTACCTTTTTTAGTGTGCAGTTTTCAAAAGAGCATTCTTTTAACGTGCCATTGAAATCAGTCCCAAGAATTTCAGTTGCTATAAAGGATGTCCTGTCCAGCACTGCATCTGTCATAGGATTTTTGATGCAGCTGCAGCTTTTGAAAGTTGAATCTGTAAAATCTGTTCCTGAAAAATTGCAGTTTTGAATATGGCAAGCCGAGAACTCAGCTTCGTTTAACCTGCAACTGTTGAAGACATCGTTTACAATGTGTGAGCTTTTGATATGGCTGCCACTGATGTCTGAGGCCGAAAAGTCACAGTCCTCAACATTATTGGTCTGAAGAAGCAATCCCGACAGGTTCGAACCTATAAATTTGCAACGCTGCATGTTTGATGAACTGAATTTTTCATGAAGGTTCTTCAACCCTGAAAAGTCAGCATCCTGCCAGTTTGCGAGGGACATATCCCAACTAAGCGGCTTCCTGATTTTCTCTGAAGGGATTTCAGCCGGTTCCTTTTCAGAAGAATTTGAAGATGGTGATTTCAGGGCGCCGGACTGAAAGTTCTCAGAAAAATAATTAAGATCAACACCCAGTATCTCGGCAATCCTGTTGAAAGTGGTTATATCGGGCATTGACTCTCCCCGCTCCCATTTACCCACAGCCTGTGAACTGATGAACAGACTCTCTGCAAGCTGTGCCTGGGAAATATTTTTTCTTTTTCTTGCTTCGGCAATCTTGTTGCCAATCATTTTAGTATTCAACATAATTTAATTTTTTAAATTTTTGATACTGCAAAGTTATTTCCAGGCATCCGCCGGATAAAGAAAAACAGAATACCTTTGGTTGTATTACCGCCACTTATTGTTGTTATATAACAACCATTGGTTGTTTTTTGTGATTTTTATATTAATGATGCTGAATTTCTATACACGACACCTTTTTAAATTGCTTTGTTCTATGCCATCTTTACTCTCTGACCTAAAACGCGAAGATAACCGGTCCACAGATCACCGGTGTCCATAGATCAGTCCCATCAGGAATTATTCTTATATTTCTGCCAAATTTATTACAATGAAAAAACTGATCTTCTTTTTATTACTGACTATGTCAACAATAATTACGAATTCCTGTGCAGGGAAAGAAAAAGCTGATCTAATTATCATAAATGGTAAGATATTTACTAATGATAAAGAAAATCCCTATGTTGAAGCTGTGGCTGTAAGAGGTGACCAGATAATTGCAGCCGGTACTTCGAAAGATATTTCAGAGATGGTCCTGAAAGGAGTCACGAGGGTGATCGATGCTAAAGGAAGACTCGTTTTGCCGGGATTCAACGATGCTCATGTGCATTTTGGACCTCTTGATCCTGACTATGTGGAATTAAGGTATATAACTGACCCTGACATTATTACAATTAAAGTAAAAGAGCAGGTTGCAAAATCTAAGCCCGGACAACTTATCACAGGAGGTCACTGGGAGCATGAAATGTTCACAAACAGGCAATGGCCGTCAAAAGAGCTTATCGATAATGTATCTTCTGCGAATCCTGTGATTCTGAGCAGAACCGACGGGCATTCTGTACTTGTGAATTCTTATGTTCTTAAAGCATCGAAAATCACGAAAAACACTCCTGATCCTTTTGGGGGAGAAATAGTTAAAGACCCTCTCACCGGAGAGCCAACAGGAATTCTTAAAGAAGCTGCAGTGAGCCTAATAAAAACTGGAGAGATTAAGATTGAACGCAGTCCTGAGGAGCTTAGAGAACGCGAATGGCAGGGTTATTTAAGAGCTTTGCGGGAGGCAAGAGAGCTTGGAGTTACAAGTATTCAGAATGCAGGGTCAGCTGATTTCGACTCTTACGAGAAACTCCTGAATGCAGGCGAGCTGACTTCAAGAATAGACATTGGAGCAACTGTTACAGATGATCCGGCCAGGCTTGCCTCCTACAAACAACTGAAAGTAAAATATCCATCGTCAGGTAACTGGATCAGGTTTGGTTATCTTAAAGGGTTTATTGACGGAACAATAGGCTCAGGAACGGCTCTCATGTTCAAACCATTTAATGATGATCCATCAACATCGGGACTTGAAACTATGCCTTATGAGGAACTTGAAAAAATAATTATTGCAGCCGATAAGTCAGGCTTCCAGATTGGCATTCACGCTATTGGAGATAAGGGCAATAACTGGGTACTTAATGCTTATGAGAAAGCTGCGGAAATTAATGGAACCCGCGACAGCAGGCACAGGATTGAGCATTCACAGGTACTTGATGAGAATGATATTTCAAGGTTTGCGAGGTTGGGTGTCATACCGTCAATGCAACCAACTCACTGTATTACAGACAAAAGATTCTGTGAGAAACGGATAGGATCTGACAGAGCAAAAAATGCTTATGCCTGGAACAGTCTTAAAAAAACCGGAGCTAAACTGGCTTTCGGAACAGATTATTCTGTCGAACCCCTGAATCCAATGGAAGGACTTTACGCTGCAGTCACTCGCAAGGACAGGCTTGGTGAAAATGGTGACGGATGGTTTCCTGAAGAAAAGCTGACAATGGAGGAGGCAATCTGTTATTATACGCTTGGCTCTGCGTATGCTCAATTTATGGAAGGCAGGAAAGGAATGATAAGAACTGGTTTCCTTGCCGATATTATTATTATGGATAAAGATCTGTTTACAATTCCTGAGAATGAGATAATGCGGACAAAGATTGATGTGACTATTGTTGGAGGAAAGGTTGTTTTTGAAAGATAAATTCTTTCAGGCTAATACTATTTCTGAGAGGAAGCGTATTAAAGTGTAGAGTGTAGAGCGTAAAGCGTAAAGCGTAAAGCATGAAGAAAAGAGACAGACTAAAGAGTAAAGCGAAGAAAAGACAAGACCATCAAGTTTAGTATAGAAAGCGTATTAAAGCTGTAAAGAAAAGCCTCGACCATTAAGTTTGATAGAAAAAAAATGTAAATTACTAAGATGAGCGCAACCAAAAGATGAGTGAAAACGACAAAAGAAATTATATTTACATTATAATCGATTAAGAAATGACTAAGATTGAGAGCTTTAAGGATCTTATTGTTTACCAGAAAGCCTATAAGCTCGGAATGGAAATTTTTGAAATCTCCAAAAAATTCCCAAAAGAAGAGAAGTTTTCGCTAACTGATCAATTAAGAAGATCATCAAGATCAGTTACGGCAAATATCGCTGAGTCTTGGGCTAAAAGAAGATATGAAAAATCATTTATATATAAACTTAGCGATTCTTTGGGTGAGGAGTTTGAGACGGAAAGTTGGCTTGACTATGCACATGATTGCTCATATATTGACCATCCAATTCATGAACACCTGCTTGATGAGTATAAGGAAGTCCGAAAAATACTTATATCAATAATAAACAATCCGGATAAATGGTGTGCATGAAGAATAAACTACCGGAAACTTTACGCTTTACGCTCTCCGCTTTACGCTAATCTATTCGCTCAACGAATAAAGTATCTTCATTGCCTCATCCCTGTTTGTTCCGCAGAATTCATCCTCGGCTTTGAAATCTCCGCAAACTTTGGGTCTTGAAGGATCGTTGAAAAGAGCGCATCTGTAATCATCAAGAAGATGAATGCATTTTTCGCCTACCTTTTTACCAAGAGGCATTCCCGGGATGGGAGAAGATATAGATAGTGCAATGCAACAGGCACCGCAACCGGGACGACATTCCATGATGCAAATATATTGATTTCATGCCTCGTATAGACGTTAAGGCGCAAAGAAATTAAAACCGCTGAGTCGCATTGAGGTACGCGGAGTTTACACGGAATATTCCAATCTCTTCACAGAAAGGCTGGGTGCTGGGTACTGGGATGCCTGGTCCTGATGACTCTAGTCACTCCTAACTCTAAGTACTTTAGGCACTTTAGGCACTCTAGGCACTCTAGGCACTTTAGTCACTCTAGTCACTTTAGTCACTTTAGTCACTCTAGTCACTCTGAACTTTATTTGGTACTTTTGCAGAAAAATTCTCAGATGCGTATCGACATCATCACTGTCTTACCCGAGCTTCTTGAGAGCCCGCTCAACTATTCAATAGTTAAAAGGGCAAGGGATAAAAAGCTTGTGGAGATAAATGTTTTAAACCTTCGTGACTTCACAACGGATAAATATAAGAGTGTCGATGATTATGCATTTGGCGGAGGCGCTGGTATGGTGATGATGATCGAACCGGTTTTCAAAGCTATCGGGAAACTCAGATCTGAAAGGGATTACGATGAGATAATTTACACATCTCCCGATGGTGAAAGACTGAACCAGAAAATGGCAAATAACCTTTCACTTAAGCAAAACCTTATAATACTTGCAGGCCATTATAAAGGTGTCGACCAGAGAATACGCGAACATCTTATAACAAA
>DATALC010000035.1:0-4367 GCA_036261265.1 Bacteroidales bacterium | reverse complement strand
CTTGTTCTCGTCAACGGGAATGAATACAGAGGATCTGTTGACTCACTGGATATAAATTTAATTAAGGAGGTTTCTGTATTTAAGGATGATATTGGGAAAAAGAAATATGGTGAGAAAGGAAGGAATGGTGTTATCCTTATTGCTTTAAAAGAATCAGGGATCATGTAGAAATAAAAGCTTTAGCGGTTTCCGGATACCCCGAAAAGAAAACCCGGAGTTACTTCAGCTGACATAATTTCTATCAGGCAGCATCTTATTGCGGCCGCATGTTTCCCCATTTGAAATACATGGCACCGGATAATCCAACGGTAATATATAAGCCACTTGATTTTAATGTGAGAGGTTCACCATTGGTGTAGTAAGATGAGTACCATGTGGGGCTATGAACATCAAAATGCTTTTCCGGAACGCTTTTTAAGAAACTGTAGCTTGCTCTGATGTTGGCATGGAAAATTTTTGAAAAAAGCCAGTCAAAGCCTGTAGCAATATTCCATCCGATTTTCGTTGTTGAAAACAATTCTGTCTCAATGTTATTCAATTTTATAATTCCGGAAGCTGTTACAAAATCAATGCCTGGTTCAAATGCAACGATGAGATTTTTTTTGTTATTAAATGCATAGCCGTAACCTAAGTAAATATTCATGGATGATATCCCAATATTAATTTCATCAAGTCCATCATTTCCTACGGCATATACTGCATCGGGAGCAAGTAACAACTGACCTCCCGAAAGAGCCCAATGCCGTTTCGAGGGGCTTGTCAGGGCACTAAACTTAATGTCAATCAGGTAACAGACACTATTCCGGTCAAGTGCGGGATGGCCGGGTCGTCCATCCCAGAACTCATCAAAATTATCATCCGCGCGCATCAGATTTCCAATACCCCCTCCAATGATGATTTTATTGATTCCATAATTTCCCGCCAGGTCAAGAGCACTCTTTGGCTGCTCCGCTGCAACTTCAGTAATTGAATAATCTGCAATTTTACCATCTGAATAATGTATGCTGCTGATATCGCTTAAAAAGATCGAATAAACAGCAGACGGTTCCGGCTGACCTGTTTTTTTATAACTAATCTCGGTTTCATTTTTTGAAACTATTATTGCCGGAATACGTTCCCCGGTTTTTACAAAAATGGTATCCTGGGCAGAAACAAATCCAAAATATAATAATATTAAGATCAGGGAGAAGATTTTCTTTTTCATAAGGAATGGTTTTTAGAAAATACCCCATACTTATCAAATTTAAACAATTTTCTTAATTTTATAGAAAACCATGTTAAATGCGAGGATATACCCTGATATTCATAACATTATTCCTCGATCTGTCTGCATGTTTTTCACAACAATGGGCAAATGCCGATAGTCTCAGGATGAGATGTCTTATGGCGGGTAAATATGATTCGGCGCTCTACTACTCAAATGAAGTTCATGCTTTGATAAGAGGAATCCGGGGTGAAGACAACATGGAATATGCAGATGCTTTAAATAAGCAGGCTATATCTTATTTTTACCTGGGGAGCTATAAAAAAGCAGAATATTTTATCCTCCGGGAAATTACGCTTCGGGAATCCCTTAAAGCAGTTGATGATATTTCATATCTCAGGTCGCTTGAAAATGCCTCTGTGATATGCCGGAAATCAGGAAATTATGAAGAAGCCCTTGAACAGATTAAAAAAGCAGAGAAAAAATCCCAGAAGCTCTTTGGTGCGATGCATTCGTGTTATGCCTGGACCCTCTCATTATATGGAGGTGTTTGTTATGATAAAGGTTCTTCGGTGAATGATATAGTATATCTCAAAGAGTCTCTCAAGTACTACGATAAAGCTGAAAACATCTACAGGAACAATACCGGAACAGAATTCAGCCTTATCCTGAACAGATCTGACAAAGCAGCATACAATAATGATCTTGGCAATCTGCCGCTATCGGAGAAACTATTCAACGAAGTTGTCTCATTTACCGGGAAAGTGGCCGGAACATCCCCTTACCAGTCTACAGCCCTTAATAACCTGGGTGTTTTTTACTTTAATACAGGAAATTATAAGCTCTCAGAAAAGACCCTGATTGATGCAGTTAAAATCAGCCTGAAAGCTGGACAGAGAAACGGAATGACGGAAGCGGTAAGCATGAGTAACCTTGGTGTATTATATAATTCCATGGGGAATTACAACACCTCTGTAAAGTTACTTATGGATGCACGTAAAATCTTTGAAGACAATTTACGGCAGAACAGTCCATCTTACGCTGTATTGCTGAATAATATTGCGACAGTGTATATGACAAAGGAGTACTATGCCGGATCGCAGAATAAGAGGTCTGAAAATCTTGATAAAGCAGGTATGTATATCAGGAAGGCAGATTCAATTTTCAGCATAAATTGCAGGAATCCTCATCCCGATGGCAGTATTATTAAAAGTAACCTTGCTGTCTGGTATTATCTCACAGGGGAAAAGCTTAAATGCGCCCAGATGCTTTACGATGTATCCTATGAGACAAACATGTCTCTCAGGACATATTCCATGATGAACAAAATGGCAGTATCAGCGTCGGTTCCGTTTAACGAGGAACAAAAGAACAAACCGCCCATAGAACCTGTCATGTTGCCCGCAGCGATGAATTGCATTTTCAGGCTCTCATCCGAAGCAAGTGTTATGACGACAGCCGGTTCTAATAAAATATCTGACGCCCTGGCAAACAGCATGGCCCAGATCATGTTCGGCCAGGCGAATAACCTTAAAAGGGATGTTGGTGAATATCATCCCGCTTACATTTCTGCTCTCAGGGCATTGATAGAAATATATTCAATTTTTAACAATGAAAAATTTGAAGAAGAACTGATCCTGAAATTGATGCATTCTACAACATACAGGCTTTTGCAGGATTTCACCTTTCTTTCTGAAAGCGAAAAGGAAATGCATTACCAGGCTTACCAGAGGGATCTGAATTCTTTTATGACATACATCCTGGACAGGAAAGAAAAAAATCCATCTCTCACCGGAAATGCATACAACAGCGTTCTCCTGAACAAAGGGCTGATGCTCAAATCCAGTTCAGCCATGAGAGTTGCAATTCTTGCCTCGGGCAATCGCGAGCTGATTGAATTGTACGATAAATGGATTTCTCTTAAAAAGGAAATATCCGCTCTATATGCAACTCCTGTAGAATTTCGGCCGGAAGATGTCGCGGAGGTGGAAAATAAGGCGAATGAGCTTGAACGGGTTCTTGTAGGAAAATCCCAGGATTTCAGCGATTACAGGAAGGGATTGAAGATATCCTGGGAGGATGTAAGGAACAGCCTAAAGCCCGGCGAATCTGCTATTGAGTTTACAGATTTCAGGTACAGGGGAAAAGGCGGGGAAAGCAGTGTGATTTATTGTGCACTGATTATGAAGCCAGATTTAAAATATCCCGAAATGATCAGACTTTGCACCGAGAAGGAACTCCTTGAGGTAATTTCAAATTTGAGTAATGCCACGACCATTAATAAAATATACGGAACTTCCGGGCGGCCCGATGAGCGGCTCTACAATCTCCTGTGGAAACCTGTTGAACCATTTATGACGGGTGTAAAGAACATTTACATTTCACCATCGGGCCTTTTAAACAAAGTCTCATTCCCTTCAATCTGTCACAGCCTTAACACATATCTCTGCGACAGCTACAATATTTGCCTGAACAGCAGTACAGGAAACCATGTTTCTGTAAGATCCAGTGCCGGGCAATATAATTCAGCCTTGATTTTTGGTGGAATTCAATATGGAAGCTCTGAGACCGAATTCCCGGTATGGAATTACCTGGAAGGCACTAAAAATGAAGGCGATACCGTGTTAAAAATCCTTGAGAGGAATGCTTTCCAGGTAAGATATATTACTGATGAAAAAGCTACTGAAACATACTTCAAAAAAAACGCCGGCGCTTATGATATTATTCATATTGCAACACACGGCTTCTTTTTCGAGGACCCGAATAAATTAAGGTTTGAAGAAAACCGGAGTGAGTATGGCGATCTTTCTTTCCGGGGGTTTTCAGGAACACTGGGAACAAGAAGCTTCGTCAATAATGAGAATCCTCTTATGAGATCGGGTCTTGTTTTTGCCGGTGCTAATGAAGTGTGGTCGGGCACTGAGCTCACCGGCAGCGATGACGGGGTACTTACCGCGCAGGAAGTTACCCAGGTAGACCTCCGCAATAACAAACTCGTGGTGCTCTCCGCCTGCGAAACAGGGCTTGGTGATATCAGAGGGAACGAAGGTGTATATGGATTGCAGAGATCGCTGAGGATGGCAGGAGTAAACGACATCATTATGAGTCTGTGGGAGATCCCCGACTACGAAACCGTTCTTTTCATGGGAAAATTCTACAGGTA
>DATALC010000068.1:0-80014 GCA_036261265.1 Bacteroidales bacterium | reverse complement strand
TATCAGGTGAAATAAAAAGTCCTGTAAGTTCTTCAGAAAAAATGCGATTTGGTGTTACGGCCGCGCAAAGCAGAACTGCTGAGATACAGAAAGACGAGATTAGAAAAACAGGTAACGTCTGGAATTATTCTGATATAAACAATCTCAATACAGATCAGATGTTCGCCGGGAAACACACATACAGTGTTCAAAGCAGCGATCCTGCAGGTATAATGCCTTTTCTTTTCGAAGATTTCGATCCGCTGTTCAGGCAAAATGTAAAACCCGGAGACATAATAATTGCAGGAGAGAATTTTGGATGCGGAAGCTCGAGGGAGCATCCGTCTGTCGGGTTGGCTTATGCCGGGATCAAAGCCATAATTGTGAAATCAGTTAACAGGATATTCTTCAGATCTTCAGTTAACCAGGGGCTTCCCCTCATTGTTAACCCTGAGGCTGTTGATGCTTATAAACAGGGTGATAATGTTGAAGTTGATTTCAGTAAAGGAGTAATAATTATTGGAAAGAAACAGTTCACATTTTCACCGCTTCCAGACAAGCTGCAGAAAATAATTGAAATGAAAGGACTTGTGAATTATATGAAAGCGGTTTAACTCAGGATATACTTTTTGGTTGTTTTTCCGGAAAAAAATGTATTTTTGCAGCCTGAAAATGGTTCCGTAGCTCATCCCGATAGTTATCGGGAGGATAGAGCAACAGGAAGGATAAATTGAAATACTGGTTCCGTAGCTCATCCCGATAGTAATCGGGAGGATGGAGCAACAGGAAGGATGAATTGAAATACTGGTTCCGTAGCTCAGCTGGATAGAGCAACAGCCTTCTAAGCTGTGGGTCCCGCGTTCGAATCGCGGCGGAATCACAGGATAGCCATGCCACAAGCATGGCTATTGATATTTTATATGCGATTCGAACGAAGGGTAGGAGCGTTCGAACCGAGGAGCGGCAGCGACGAGTTCGTGAGCGATAGCGAACAATCGCGGCGGAATCACCTGCGACAGGCTATAGCTTGTCGCTTTTTTTTTCCGCGCGATGAGAACGAAGGGGCGGAAAGTTCGAACCGATGAGCGCTTAGCGACGAGCTCGTGAGCGATAGCGAACAATCGCGGCGGAATCACAAAAAAGATCGGGGAGTTGAGATAAAATCAACTCCCTGATCTTTTTTATGGGTTAAACATAGGTGAAACATTTTTAATTGCCTTTGCACCTGTATCAATGTTTAATATATTAATAGTAACTTGGGATCATCTGGTGGTTAACAGAGAATCATCACATATAAGGTTGAAGTAATTGATGGGTCAGGATTGTGCGACAAATTATAATATCAACACACAACAGAAAGATGGTAGTAGAAAAATTAACACTAAAAATGAGTTTACTGCAAGGCAAATGGCAAATCCTTACTGTACCTGGACCTCCAACGCGCCCGCAAGAGTTTTGCAGCCCATCCTTGAACCGTTCCGGCTGCAAAACACCTGTTTTTTTGCCTACCCTGACTCCGCCACTTAGACATTTTTTCTATAGCATGACAACAGTACTTGCAAATTAGCTTATTGCAGATGGATTCAATCCATCTGCAATTGCTGCTGGTTCAATAGAATTGATAAAAACAAAAGAAAACTACAAAATCAAATTTTAATATTAAGTTAATCTGGAAAAGATGAGAGCAATTGTCTGTGAAAAATACGGGCCATCGGAAGTTCTTCTACTCAAAGAGGTGGAAAAACCTGTTCCGAAAAACAACGAACTACTAATAAAGGTATATACTGTTTTTGTAGGAATAGAGGATATTATGCAACGAAATGGCAAACCTTATTTTGGAAGAGTTTTTACTGGGTTAACTAAACCCAGAAAACCAATATTTGGTACTGAATTTTCCGGAGAAATTGATGAAGTTGGCAAAGGTGTTAAGCTATTTAAAAAAGGTGATAGGGTTTTCGGTGTTACTGGTGCAAGTTTTGGTTGTTATGCCGAGTATATGTGTATGCATGAAGCTGGTTTATTGTCAATAAAACCACCCGACCTGTCCGACAAGGAAGCAGCACCTATCTGTGGGGCATTGGCAGCATGGAATCTTTTGAAAGCAATAGCAAATATTCAGAGCGGACAAAGAGTTCTCATCTATGAAGCTTCCAGTAATATAGGTTTGGCTGCTGTACAAATAGCCAAAGTGTTTGGGGCAGAAGTTACGGGAGTGTGCAGTTCATCCAATTTTGAATTGGTGAAATACCTGGGAGCAGATAACGTAATTGATAATACCATAGAGGATTTTACAAAAAATGGTCTGACTTATGATATCATATTAGATGCATCAGGCAAACCTTCGACTTTAAAGTTCAAAAACTCTCTTAGCAAAAGAGGGTTTTACCTGACGACTTACCCGACAATTTCAATTCTTTTTCAAACCTTTCTGACTTCAAGATTCAATAGTAAAAAAGTCGTGTTCTCAGCAACAGGACTCAAACCAGTTTCTGAACGTTTAACCTTTCTCAAAGAAATTATTAAGCTTTTTAAGGAAGGAAATTTAAAAACAATAATAGACCAAAGTTTTCCATTGGAACAAATGGTTGAAGCTCACCGATATCTTGAAAGAGGATTCGAAAGAGGTAACGTTGTTGTAACAATTTAAAAATTCTTATTCATAGTAACCGTCCCTTCGCTGAAAGGACATTACGTAAAAATCAAATTCATCAAATAGATGTAATTTCCAGTTTTGCGTAAAGAGTCTTCCAGCCCTTCCCTGCCCCTCAGCGATACAGACGACTAAAGTATGAAACATAATTACATCAGGACAACTCCAAAATTTGCTCCGCAGCTAACTCACTGGCAAATGTAATAAGCTGTAAAGCTCCCGAATACATATTCAATCAGCATCTTAGCTTATTACACTTGCCAGCCGGGTTTCGTCCCATAGCTTTCGGACTTTGCAAAAATTGCGCGTCATACTTTCCTTGTCACCGGGACAACTTTTCGGCTAAAGTACCAAGACTGGTGACCGGATGGCTGCGTCCGGTAACACTTACTGCCAAACCAGCTGGCCGTCATGCGTCATGCACTCTGCACATGAGTTAGACCATAATTGAATAATTTCGTATATTTCAAATAAAAATTAATGGATAGACGTAAAGCAATTAAATTAACTGCGGGAGTCATAGCCGGAGGCGGAGCTGGCCTATTAACTCTCACTAATGCATTCAAACCAGATTATCTTAAACTGGAAGATTCAAAAAAAATAGAAAATAATAATTCAAAAACAAGTTGGGATTATCACCCTTTGGATCCAACAATGTCTGCTGATATTGCTTATGAAATCTATGATAGTGGTAGCTGTATGTATGCTACTTTCAGAAGTATTATTTCGCAATTATCCGAAAAATATGGTGAGCCCTATTCCTCCTTCCCATTACACATGATGAAATATGGCCATGGCGGAATCGGTGGTTTTGGAACTATCTGTGGAGCTCTTAACGGTGCAGGAGCCGCAATAGGTTTATTTATTGCTGATAAAACTGCACAGGATAATTTGATTAATGGACTCTTTAAATGGTATGAAGAAACAGCACTCCCTGAATTTAAACCCAAGAAAGCAATTCTTGATTTCACTCCCCCATTAAGTGTATCCAATTCTCCTCTTTGTCATGCATCTAATACGAATTGGGTTAAAGAATCCGGTTATCGAGTAAATAGTGATCAGCGAAAAGAAAGATGTCGTCGTTTGACAAGTGATGTAGCATATCGAGTCACTCTGGCTCTTAACGAGTATTTCGGAAATACCTACCTGACAACTGGAGGCGAAAATAAAAATACTAGAACTTGCATAACATGCCATGGTGATAATGGCAAAATAGGAAATACAAGCAGTAAGATGAATTGCGGTTCTTGCCACACCGAATCGACAGGACATAAAGTTTTCGCAGATATCCATTATAAATTAATGAAAGAAAGAAAATAAACAGGGCGAGTAGGTAAGGGGGAGTCTCGCCCCCAAACCTCTCACAGAACCATACGTGAACCTCTCGATTCATACGGCTCTTCATGAAGAAGTAAGTTAAGGTAGGAATCCATGCTGCCAGTGCGCAAATAGATTAGGAAAAGCCTAAGAGACTTTCACTAACCATAAGTATGCTATGTACTGGTGCTTCTTTTTAAACCTGCCATATTTGTTATTGGCCCATCGGGCAAGACGAATTTTATCGGTGAGTGCTCACCGTATGCTCCTTGGCTTTTATAGCATTTGTCAAAAGAACTTCTCCTCCTTTATCGTCGGGATAACGCTCAAACCTGGGATTCAACTGTTTTCAATAGTAATTAGAAAAAGTGCGGATTAAAAGTCATACACTTAAGATAAACATATTCAGATGAATGTCTTACAATAGGAATTATTCTATAGTTCATTTTTTGTTTAATATTTTAATAGTAACTTGGAATCATTATGCCAGGCTAGCTGATAATCAGCACAAATTTTTAGTTTTCCTGCCATCTGTCCAGTATTAGAGTTTTTAACTCAAAGAAATAAAACCTCTGATTTTCTGGTTGAATATGTTCGAAAATTTATGAGCGTTTTATTGACCTGCTATCCGAGAAGGGTCAACATGCTCCGAAAAGTTAAACACGCTCATGCAAGACAACCCGAAAAAGCACAAAATCCCTTACCTGATTATCCAGAAAAGAGTCAATATCTGCCGGAATGTCATTGAAAAATAGGAAAAGAATGATCCTTTTCATTCCATCTTTAGGGGGTCAGCATGGACCGAAATATCCAGATACTCGATCAATAATGTTAAATCCCAATTTTTAAGTACTTTTAGGCAAAATAATCAACCTAAAATGATTGAAAAACAAAAGTTGGATAGATATGAGATGCACAAATATTGGGGAAAAAAGCCAGCCAATGATGTAAGGATTCTAATCGAAAAATATTCGAAAGAAGGAGATGTAATTCTCGATCCTTTTTCTGGATATGGTGTCTTCTGTTGTGAGGCATTTTTATTAAAACGAAATGTGATTTCGAACGATCTCAATCCAATCGCTAATTTTATTAATCAACAACTTTTAAATAAAGATATTAATCTTGTCAAATTTGATAGTGAGTGGAAAAATATTAAAAAAGAATTAACTCCATATATTAATTTTTGGTATGAATTTGATACAGGTGATGAGAAAGTGCAGTTGATTAATATTTTGCGGAACAACTCTGACAAACCACTTAAAGCAAGATATAAATCTCTAAAAGACAATAGAACTAAAGAAATTACTTTTACTGAAGAGTACTCTCAGTCCTATAGTAGATTTGAAAACAGACAAGAAATTATAGAATGGTTTCCAACCGATGAACTATTTGAGAATTCTAGAATTTCTGCGAAAAAGGGCATGATTGTTCCTGATCTTTTCACTAAAAGAGCTTTAGCTTGTCATGCGAAACTTTTAAATCTAATCGAAAAGTATTCAACTGGAAATGAAAAATCATTATTTAAATTAACCTTTACCGCTAATTTAGCTAATTGCTCCAAATTAGTTCCTCCGATTAAAACTAGAGGAGATATGTCACAAGGAGCATGGATGACCGGATTCTATTTTGGTGAAACCTATCTTGAAAATAATGTTCTTGAATATTTTGAGAATAGATTAAATAAAACTATTAAGGGCAAAAAAGATTATCTAAAGTTCTTCAATAATGGGTTGTTTAGCGATTACAAGAATTCATATCAGGTTACACAATTTGATGCAAAAAAACTACAACTACCAAGTGATTCAATTGATTATGTATTCACAGACCCGCCCTATGGTGATGCGGTACCGTATTTTGAGCAAAGCATAATTTGGAATTCCTGGCTTAAGTTTACTCCGAACTATTCTAATGAGATAGTCATTTCCAACAGCAAAACAAGGGAAAAAGGCATTGTAAACTTCGAAAATGAGATTTATGAAGCTTTTTCTGAAATTCGAAGAGTCCTCAAATTAGGTGGCTATTTCTCATTGACTTACCATTCTTTATCAGGTCATGAGTGGCGGGCAATAACGAACGCATGTATAAAAAATGGATTTAAGATGGTTGACTTCAACTGGCTTGTTCAAAAATCATTTACACCCAGACAGATAAATAGGTCTAAATCTATTAAGGGAGATGTTCTTATAACATTTAGAAAAGAATCAAGCGTGCGTGCCATTGTCAAAACAGATTCAGAAACCGAATCATTATTTATTAACAAAATTAAGATATGGCTTAGGGAGAAATGCCTAGACACTAATGAAATCTTCATGAACATAATGAAAATAGTATTCGAAGAGAATATTCTTATTGGTGAAATTGATTTATTAGAGGTATTAACAAAACATTTTGGTTTTGATGAGCATCAACGATGGACAATAAAGGAAGTAATAGAAGCTGCTAATTATATTAACGATGGGATTCGAAGAACTGCATAAACAATTTGAAAAGAAAGAAACAGATCTTTCAAAATTACAAAAAGATAAAGGCTTTTCAAGATACATATTGATAAGATCTCTTGATAATGATCATGTAAGAGATTTAATTAAAGCTAATACTAAAATCGGGGTAACAAAAAATGATTCTAATTATTTATGGGACACCTTATTTAAATCTGATGTAACGCAGGAACAGATAATTAAGTACATACGTAAAAAATATCCTGACGTCAGCAAGCAGAGGAGGGAACAGGAGGAATATCTACCAAATATTATAAAAGAATTTGACATTGTTAAATGTGGAATTAGAAACGATAATTTAAATGAATTAACGAAAGACTTAGTCAGAGACAAAACTATTAAGTCAAAGGAAGATTTAGAGAAAAAAGTAAATTTAGTAGTCAACAGTACAATAAAAGGTTATATACTTTGGCAGTATTACAATCAAGTAACCAATGATTTGATTGAGCATTTCTTCAATGATCATAAAAATGTTATTCCAACTCTTAGAAAGATAACTTATGTTGATTTTTTAATTGATAAGAATAATGAAATAATTCCATTTGATTTAAAAATTACTCATATATCAGATGACTATTTCGATTGGCACATGAAGGGATTGACTAATTCTGCCGATGGGAATGATAGCTATAAAGTAAGAGATGGTAAGTCAGAGCTTGAAGTATTTAAAGCGAAATATAAAAGTCTTAAGAATGAACTTAAATTGCCAAATTATGGTGGCTTAGATAAAGAATATATGTACAAAATCTTATTAAACAATGGTGATCTAAGAACCAAAAAAATTGCTGAAGAACTTCTCCTTCAACGAAATAAAATGATAAATGAGATTGAAAAAAATCCGACATCAGTTGAATGGTGGAATTATAAATTTCAAGGCGAAAGACTTTTTAAGAATAATAATAGATTTTTTATTTTTCTTGCATATAAAAACTCATTCGAGGATGCCCGTCCACTTAAAGGAAATCTTGAGTTAATTAAAGACAAGGTAAATAAAAAGTTAGATTCTATAATTACAGATGACCTTAATAATATTAGATATTACTATAATAAAGAAAAAAGAGTAGAAGGGGCTTATCAAATACTTTCTACATCAATTCTTGTAACAAATTCATGATTAATAGATTTTCTCAAACAATTCCAGTTAAAAATAAGACTTCTTTTGTTAACATGAACGGTGCTATATAATTCTTGTCCCGATTCAGCCGGAGCATTTTATCCGGTTACCCAAGTATTGTCTAAACCCCCAAATAGCTGGACATAATTTGAAAAACAAATTAGGTCTGATTAAATTTGGGAACAATGGAACAATGGACAGCATTAAAAAGAAATTTTACACATGAAGAACGTAAGCCTTCGGTCTAGTGCATATTTTCCTTTTTGTGGAGGTTGATTGTTTTTTCAACCAAAACAATAAGCTATGATTAATGAAACAAAAGCCTTGGAACTGATCAGGCGACAGAAAGAAACAGGGCTCACCATCACAGCCTTTTGTGCGAACGAAGGTATTCCAAAATTTCCCTTCTATTAGTGGAGGAAAAAGCTCAATGGTAAAAAATACGGAAAGTTTATCCCTCTTTTGGTTAATACCACACCTGCAACAATGATGGATGCTGCGAAAAATTATATTGCGGGAATGAACACAACACGTCTGATGATTTTCTTTTTGAACTGAGTTATCCGAATGGCACCAGGCTCAAGATAAAAAGCGGAATTGAACTTGATTGTATATTCCGAAATTAATTCACCCCCCTTCCGAAATAATTGATCCCCTGTTCCGGACAATTGACCCCCATTTAAGGTAAGTTTCAGGCTGACATTCCGGCATTTTGACCCCCTGTGGAAAAGATGTTGACTGACATTCCGGCAAGTTGACCCCTCTGGTCTCGAATATGATAAAAAAACGAAAGCTGCCTTTTTAGGTGGCTTTTCTTATTATCAGTCAATGCCAAACCGCAAGAGTAGCATTTGCCAACGCGCGCGCAAGAGTTTACTGAAGCGGAACATTAATTGTATTCTTCAGACTATCCAGGAGGTTATCTATCCGAACCCAGAAAATGCCGACATCGGAATAATCCTGTTTTGTACCGGTTGAATAAAAGAGGTATTTATTATCCTGTGTAACCCACGCACTCCACATTCCCAATCCGAAAATTAATTTTCTTTCCAGGATTAAAAGATTTTGACCACATTCCCTCTCTGCTACTGAAGCTTACAGCCCAAAAGACCATGTTAAAGTATGAAATAGTCTTCTCGATGTATGAAGAAAGCTACTCCAGGTATGAAGAAGCCTCAGACAAGTTTTAAAAAGCCTGCTGCGGTCTTAAAAAAGGCTACAGCAACTATAAAAAAGTTTACTGCAGGTTTAAAAAGGCCTACTACGAATTTAAAAAAGCCTACTGCATCTTTGTAGAAACTTATTGCGACTTTGTAGAAGCTTACTGCGACTTAGCAAAAGCTTACTGCGACTTTGTAAAAGCTTACTGCGGGTTTGTAGAAGCCAGCTGCAGATATGAAATAGCTTACCGCAGGTATGAATATTCCTTTGCAAGCACATTCCGCAAATGGCAGAAATAATAACTTGAAATTTCCCCCTGTTCCGGACAATTGACCCCCGATTTAAGATAAGTTTCAGGCTGACATTCCGGCATTTTGACCCCTATGGAAAGATGTTGACTGACATTCCGGCAAATTGACCCCTCTGGTCCCGGATATGGAAAAAGAACAATTGCCCGGGAACCAAGGCTGGAAAGAAATACAATAAGAAGTTATCTTGAAGCTTCCAGTGATAATTTGATTATTCAAGAGTAATGTCTTCAATCGATTCCGGAGAAAAGTGTACAATGGATATTGAAATCTCCCTGACTTTTAAGAAGTTTTTTGAAAGACTCATATTAAACCTAAAATCAATCAAAAAGTAATATTTATATTACTTTTCCTTGGATATAAGTAATAGATTTATTACTTTTGTGTCGAAGGTTGAATCATAAACCTTATGTTCTTTGAAAATATTTAACAATTAAAATTTCAGGAAATGAAGGTTTCAGAATTGATTCGTATCCTAGGATGATGGATGGACACTTTCAAGAACAAAGGGGAGCCATCGTCAATTCAAACATCCTGGCAAAAAAGGGATTGTTACTGTATCAGGAAAATTATCCGATGATGTTAGGGTAGGAACTTTAGGAAGTGCGTTGAGACAAGCCGGACTTAAATAGTTCGGTTTGTCTTTTGCCAGTCTGCAATTCTGTTATCGTTCCAGGATCTCCATGACTAAGAAATTCAAATTAATTCTTATAAAGTTCATTTCTATTTATTAAAAGTGTTTTAATCAAAAACCTTATTTATTATGAAAAACAATATAATAGTCATCTTGGAAAAGTCAGCAGATAATTATTCTGCCTATGTTCCTGTTCTGGATGGATGTGTAGCTACCGGGGATACAGTCCATCAAGTTAAGCAGAGAATTGCAGAAGCTGTTGAATTTCATCTTGAGGGCATGAAAGAAGAAGGGTTGGATATTCCTAAACTATTTCAAAATGATTATAGTTTAATTTATAAAATTGATATAGAATCATTATTTGATTGGTTCTCAGGAATATTAACTAAGTCTGGAATTGCAAAATTAACAGGAATGAACCAGAGTTTGGTAAGTCAATATGCAAATGGAATAAAGAAGCCGAGCTCTAAACAAACCCTGAAGATTGAGAAAGCCATACATGATTTTGGAGAAGAACTGCTTAGTATCCAAATATGAATGATAAAGCTGCCTTTTAGGTGGCTTTTTTTATTATCAGTCACTGCAAAACCGCAAGAGAAGCATTTGCCAACGCGCGCGCAAGAGTTTACTGAAGAGGAACATTAATTGTATTCTTCAGACTATCAAGGAGGTTATCTATCCGAACCCAGAAAATGCCGACATCGGAATAATCCTGTTTTGTACCGGTTGAATAAAAGAGGTATTTATTATCCTGTGTAACCCATGGACCCCACATTCCCAATCCGAAATTAATTTTCTTTCCGAGATTTACAGGTTTTGACCACATTCCGTCTCCCTCACTGAAGCTCACAGCCAATCCTGTGGGGCCAGTGATTATGATATAGGATTTATCACAGGCAATATAGTAATCGAGATTATCGGCGATGTTATTTAAAGGCTTACCCAGGCTCTGAACAATTGTATCAGCTTTTGATATAAGAACCCTGCACCAGTCATTTTTGCCTTCCCCGCTTTCAGGTGCGGAGGAGATGTAGTAATCTCCAATGCCTGTTTGCTGCAGGTAATGAGCCCTGTTTATGCCGGCTAAAATCCTTTTTGGCCGGCTCCATTTTGTTCCGGTTTTGACTGACATATAAATCTCAGGATTATTTTCAATATCATTTCTTTCGAAGAACATCGTATCGCCCGTAACTGACAATGCCGGGGCACATCCTTCAAACATTTTGAAAGGCCCGGTCCATTTGTCGCCTGTGAACCTGTAGTTCATAATTGTTGTTCCTCTTAAAGGATAATAACCCTCAATCTCAGAATAATAAATTTCCCTGCCATCGTTTGATATAGCAATCCTTTCTGCAGCAAACAAACCCTTCCGGACTGATAGGGGAAACAATTTGGGCATATTTCCGGGCACAGCCTGTCCCAGGTAAGAATCTTTAACCGGTAATTGCCCTGAACAAAAATTTGCCATCGCTATTAGGACTGCCGTGATGAGACTCTTTCTGTACCCGGTTAAGTATCGAATATTCCTGCAATTCATGATTACCAGAATTATTTAACAGCTCAAAGAAAAATATACAAAAGATTCATCCTACGAGAAAAATGATAAGTGGTCTGAAAATGTGATTACCGGTCGGGTGATCGACTTTTTTTATTCATACCTCAATTCATCTGCAGGGTTCTTAATTGCTGCTCTCCATGCACAGATCAAGGCTGATCTTCCATAGTCTTTCCTGTAATTCCTGGTCGAAGACGATTTTATCTTCATTAAGCTCAACGAAATTATTCTTCTTCCATGTGATAAGTTTCCCTGATTTTTTCAGGCTTTCATCCTGTTTTTCTGTGAATAGTGGAGCAATAATTGTCCCGCATTCCTCTATTGAGATGAATGAACCAAAAAACTTCATTATCGTTGCCATGATTCTCATTGATGCAGGGATGATATTAACCTGGTTGCTCCAAACGGTTTTGGATATTTCAAAACCAATGAAGGATAATCTGGAATCTTTAGAACTTGTGTAATGATCATGCAATCTGACCAGGAACATTCTTTTGGCAACCATGGCCTGGTGTATTCCATTCTCAAAGCTCCAGTTTTTGATCATTTGGATATCGTCCCAGAATATCTTACCGCCACGGGTAGCGTTGAAAATTACCCTTCCGCCATTTTTCGATTTTTCAAGTAGCTCCAAAAGGCTGATAACCAGCATAAATTGTGACAAATAATTTACCTGGAAATGAGGATCCATTCCATCTATAGTTACTACACGTTTTGCCGCATATCCGAGGCCGGCATTTATAAAGATTCCATCCAGGAACTCATGTTTTTGTCTGATCTCAGTAACTGCATGCCTGACATCATCGAGCCTTGAAAGGTCACATAGAACAAGAGACAATTTCTGATTCCGGGTTGATCTTTCAATTTCACTGATAGTGGCTTCCCCGAGTTCTTTTGACCGGCACAGGATGATTACTTCATGCATCTGATTGTCAGTTCCGGCCAATGCTTCAGCCACTCCTTTTCCCATGCCATTTGTGGCTCCTGTTATTAATACCTTCATTTTAATTATTCCCTTTCATTTAATTCCGCCAATAAGACTAAAACTTTAACCCTATATATAAGTTGGGTTCAAAGAGAAAGTAGTTGTTCCAATTGTTATCCATTTTTTTAAAGGCTTGAGGGGTATTGGTGTCTATGGGCCAGTATTGACAATGAATCTGAGGTTCTATGTAAATTCTGTTTTTGAAAAAGGATAATTGATACCCAAGATGATATGAGGTATATAACTTGAAACCATTTCCGATTTTATTATCGTTAATGTCTATGTAAGTTTTCAATTGAGGCAAAATTTCCAATGAAGCAAATAAGCCTTTCCATAGCATACGCTGATAAGTAACTCCTATTCCGCTTTCCCTTAATCTGCCGGGATAGAAATTATTCTCATCGAACTTTAGTTGTTCCTTCATCGGCAAGCCCATCGGGGCGAACATCTTCCAGGTAGCGACTTTGATTCCGATCCTGTCTTTTGGAGAGAGTTTGTATCCAAAATGAAATTCATAGTGATGCGTGTTCGTCTTTTCTTCTCCGAAATTGAGAAATGAACAGTAAGGAGTGCTTATTGAGTATTTGCGGTAAGAAGCAGCGTTTCTGACTAAAACGGTCTCTTTCGTTGCAGATATTTGACCTGATGCCATTGTTGTTATTACGATAATTATCAGTGTTGTTGAAATAAACTTTTTCATTTTATTTAATTTTAGAATTAGTGGTTTTAATTTTTTGTGTAGACTGCTGAGAGATTTTATTTAAAGCAGGTTTAGCGTAATAAACTTCGTATGTTTACTTATTAGTAAGATCAAATTTCAAGATACAATTCATCCATGTTTTATCAGGCTCAGCGTACTTCAATGTTAAAGGGAAATCAGGAGCAACACACATTGACGTTATTATCAGCTTACCCTCTTTTAAGAAATTGACCGTTGGATCCATAATGCGCTGCTTTGAGCCACCGCCGAAAGTTGAATATTCAATTGTCTTCAGACTACTGTCAAGTATTAGTATCACCAAATCCAGTCCGGCCTCAATCGACTGGTCCAGAGCATCTTCAGTCACAGGGAAATTTTTTGATGACGATGTTCCGACCAACACATATTGTTGGCTTTCGGTTTTTGCAACATATCTTAACTGATCGGTTCGTGAGCCACCTAAGAAAGAAGAATATTCAGGCTTATTCGATTTGAGATTGAATTTTGTAATAAAACCATCGGAATTACCTCCTGCATAGCTGTTACTTATTACTTTGGAAGTGACAGGAAAATCGGGTGATTTTGTCTCACCTGCAAGAATAATATTATCTGCATCATCCAGAAAAGCATAATTGACTACATCTGTTGAGTCTCCTCCTATATATGTGCAGTAGATAATGTCAGAGAGTTTTTGATTCAGGATTGTCAGAAAACCATCCTCTTTTCCCGCCTTAGATTTTTGATAAGCATTTTTTGTTACAGGGAAATTTTCAGAAAAAGTCTGACCGGCAATAATAAGCTCTCCATCCCGACCGAACGAACATGACTTAATAAAGTCCATTGAATTTCCCCCCAGATAGGTAGAGTACAATACCTTATCAAGATCTGAAGATAAAGCTGTAATCGTTATATCTCCCACAATGTAAATATTGTTACTGTCAGGTGGGACGGAATAATCATACTCCTTTTGAACAGCTTTTGGCGATGTGGGAAAATCGAAAGATTTTGTTTTTCCGAATAAGTACAAGTTGTTATTATTGGCCGCAAGCCTTGTCCAGTGATCACCTCCTGAACCTCCCAGGTATGTTGAAGAAAGATATTTACAAGCGTTTGAGAACTTAATAATGTAATGATCATTTTCTCCTTTCAGTGATTTTTGAAATGCATTATCTGACACCGGCAAATCCTTTGAATCTGTTGTAAATCCAACATACACATTGCCGGAATCATCAAGGGTTATCTGTAAACAATAGTACTCTGACCCTGAACCTCCGATATAAGTTGAGTAAATCAATTCTCCTGCCGGTGATAATTTCATCAGAAATGCATCACCTCCTGTCATATCATCTTTAGTATGCCCTGAATAACTTTTCTGAAAAGCATCGCCTGTTATTTTTAGTCCCTCTCTTGTACCGCCGGCAATAAAAATATTTCCATCCTTGTCAACCACAGAGGGAGTAGAAGTGTGCACTCCCGCGCCGGAAGCCAGGATGCCTGAGAAATCTGTTTTCTGTGAGAAAACTCCAAAAGAAAATGCAATACAAAGAAGTGATGAAATGAATAATGTTTTCATAATATAAAATTGAATGATTATTGAAAACAAAGAAAACAGCACTACACTCTTATTCAATGTATATTATGATCAGAGGTCAAAGTAGATGATAAGCGGTAAATTCGGAGAATATCAGAGCAAAAAAGCTAGTTCAGTGACTTGAGTCGCCTTGCATATCTCCTGCTTACTTCAAGAGGTTCAGCTTTATTTTTCAAATATGCTCTATGCCCGTTTTCTGAGTTTTTTTCAATGTGGTCAACATGCTCTAAATTGACTATTCTTGAACGGTGTATCCGCACAAAATTATTAACAGGAAGTTCTTCCTGCCATTGTTTCAGTGTTTTCAGAACAAGGCAGTGCCTGCCTTCAATCGTATCTATCCTGGAGTAATTCCCCACGGGTTCAATGGATGTGATTGAACTTATTTTTATGAACCTCGAAGCAAAATTATTCAAACGGACATAGATACTGTCTGAATATTCATAGCTCTTTGCTGCACTTTTTTTTACTTTTTCCTTTGTAACCACTTTGTCCACAGCGGATTTTAATCTTTCCGGATTCACTGGTTTCAGCAGGTAATCGATTGCATTCACATCAAAGGCCCGGATTGCATATTCATCATAAGCCGTTACAAAGATTATTTTTATTGATTTATCAATCATCTCCAGTAAGTCAAATCCGGTTTCGCCACTTAGCTGGATATCCAGGAAAATCAACCCCGGATTAAACATGTTAATCATGTCAACAGCGCTCTGGCAGGAATTAGCTTCACCGACAACTTCTATTTCCTGGTGCGGTTCCAGCAATCTCCTGAGGTTTACCCTTGCCAGTCTCTCATCATCGACAATAATTGATTTCAGGTTTGTCATCGAATATTTACGTTATAAACTTCGATTGTTGCAATAACAGAACCGTCTTCTTCCCTGAGAGAAAATGAATAATTATCATTATAGTACAATGACAGTCTTTTCTTCAGGTTTTCGATACCATTACCTGTCCCGTCAACATTTCTTTCAATTTCAGAAGATGAAGGTAATAATTTCCCGCTATTTGACACGCTGATGATCAGGTTCTTGCCCGATAACCTTACCGAAAGTCTTATAATCAGTTTATGTTTCTCCGTTTTTGTACCATACTTCACTGAATTTTCAACAAGTAAATGAATCAAAAACGTGGGTATAGGTACCTGTTTTACAGCCTCATCGAGATAAATGTCATATTGAAACTCTTCTTCAAACCTGGCTTTTTGAATTTCGAGATATTTCATTATAGAGTCAATCTCTCTTTCTATAGATATTGTTTGCTGTTGCTTGCTCAGGGTATACCGGTAGTATTCCGACATATCGATCACAAGCTTCTTGGCTTTTTCGGCGTTCTCATCAATCAGAGTGTAAATCGAACTTAGTACATTAAAAAGGAAGTGCGGATTTATCTGGTAACGTAACATTTTAAGCTGAACGTCTTTTGCCAGGGTTTCTGCTTTATGTGCCGTCTCCTTCTGTTTCCCTGATTGTTCAACTAAATGAGTAATGTAGAAAGCTGAGGATACAAACAAGACTATGAGACTGGCCCCGGGTGCATATTTTGCAAAGAAATCAAAGGAGATCGGAACAACATATCCATCCCAAATCAGCATCGAGAGCCAGGTGGTTAAGCATAGGAATATGATTGGTCCGAAAAGGATAAAAAGAATGATTATTGAATAAAGTATCAACTTATTATTCTTTTTCAGTGCCCACCTGAAACTGTATATTATAAGTATTAATATCGGTAAAAAGCAAATAAACTCAATAAGATGTTCCACAAGAACCGTTTTTACTTTATCGGGAGCAGGAGCAGACCAGGCCAGCCAGTCAAGTGTTCTGACGATGACAAGTAATCCCAGAACAGCCAGCATGTTAAGAAAATATTTGTGCCTGCTATAAAATGCTTTTAACATAATGTAAGGCATTTACGTAAAGATATTTAAATATTCTATTGATTTAAAAATAAAGAAGGCCATGTTTCTGTGATATATTAAGACCTAAAACTTGGAGCGTATGAGACTCTGCTGATTTTTGACACTGTCAGTTTCAGAAACATGGCCGAACCAAAAGTAGAATCATAAAGAGACTTGCTGAAATCTTTTCTACAGATGGTCAATTGTCTGTATTAACGGGGATTTCTGACTACAGGGATCTACCGGTTCCGAAACCTGCCCTCAGGAGGACAGGTTCGGAAGGTATTTTCAGAATTTATCCCAGAAGAGTTTAGTCAATGGCGTATCTCCTCCTATTTTTGATGAAGCTGCTGTATAATTAACAGAATTAAGCGTTTGTTCAGAAACAGCAAAAGTATACCGAACTGGTACTCTGTCAATACCTTCAACATGTAGAGAGGGAGCTGTGAGTACCGGAAAATCCAGTCTGCGGTAGGAGGTCCAGGCAGTAAATCCACGCAGAAAGTACGCCAGCCATGCCTGGGTTCCGATTTTTTGTTTAAACGTTCCGTTGGCTGTTGTATATGCAACGGAAGGTTGCACAAGATATGCTTCAGCTTCCGAAGCGGTCCCGCCCCAGTAGATTATTGAAGCAGTGATTGCATTGTTATAATGTATCTCTGCGGCGCCCCCGACATTGAATCCCCGTTCGGCAGCTTCTGCCAGCAGGAATTCAGTTTCAGTGTAATCCATTAAAACAACTTCCCTGGTTGAAGTCAGCAATGAAGGATTTACATGGGAAAATGCATCATAGGAATTTGGATTACCCTGCCTGCCCCCTTTGTACACACCATCAACAGTTGTAGCATAAAACTTAAGCCTTGGATCCGGGATAGTGACATTTAAGATTGGTCCTGAAGGTATAGTTGGCTGCATTGCATCAACAAGATTACTTGTTATTACAAAATCAGAACGCCCGCTGACTACAAGCTCCGTATAAACGGGGTTCTGGTTAGGAGAAGCAGACAGGAATGCTAATGCAGCTTTATCACCTGGTGTGAATACCTTGGAAGCTGCGCTTTCAATGACTGTTTTGGCATAGGCAGGATCCAGATCAGCAAGCATTATTCCCATCCTGAGCTTCAATGAATTCCCAAACTTTATCCATTTTGCTGTACCTACCGGGGTTCCACCGAAAATATTATCATAACCTGTTGACATTCCTGCAACTGCTGGATTCATTTTCAAAAGAGCTGCATCAAGTCTTGAGATAAGGTCTTTGTAGATCGTGAGCCCGTCATCGTAAACAGGTGTCGGATTCTTAAAGTCCAATGCCTGGGAATATGGCATATCTCCATAGGTTTCAACAATATTGCTCCATGTAAAAACTGACATTATTTCAATTACTCCCAGCTGATTATCCTTTTGTTCCTGGGAAATAGTTGTACCAGGAATGACAGTAATGGCAGAAATAAGCCTGGCTGCCTCATTATAGTTCGCAAGGACAGTCCTGTATAAAGAATTCATGTGGTTTGCAGGAACAGGCCGGGTAACCATATCATACCGGCTTTCATCAGGATAGGTGGTCTCTGCCCAATGCTGAATCCAGAGCAAAGTATTATTCTGATTAACATTAGGAGTGAATAATTGATTTACAAGCGCCCTTGTAGCTCCATTATATAGCGATTCTCCGGGAACCGATGTGAAGTCTTTCGTGTTCACATTCAGATCTTCCAGTTTACTGCAGGAAGAAAAAAATATGATTACCTGCAGGAATATGAATAGTTTTTTCATGATTGGTCATTATTAGAAATTAATTTTTACGTTGAAGCTGAAATCGCGTGTCCCCGGAAGTGAGCCAATTGAATAGCCCTGGATGTTCCCGGCTGACAAACCTGATTCCGGATCAGCATAGGGTAAGTTCTTATGCAGTATCCAAAGATTAGAGCCGGTTATTCCAAGTGAAGCGCCCTTTATGAATGTATTTTTCAATATACCTGAAGGAATGGAATAGTACAGGTTGACTTCTCTGAGCTTCACATAGCTTGCATCGTAAATAAATGCCCTGTCGGGTTCGACTGCATATCCCCAGCCGTCAGAAGTAGTTGCATCGACGCGTGTCGTATTAGGTGTACTGCTTATAATTGTTCCATCACTCTCTCTTACAACATTCACCCCTTTGATAATGTATCCGCCGCTTGTTTCATCATCAGTTACAGGATCTCTTACAGGGTTACCAAGATCATTCTTAATAACAGTCTCAGGATACAATCCGCTTGACATCCCGTAATACATATCCAATGAAAAAACATCACCGCCCTGCTGGATATCAATAAGGAAGCTTAATGCCAGATTTTTATAGGTCAAGGTGTTACTTATACCACCGTTCCAGTCGGGGTTCACGTTTCCGATTATTTCAGAGGATGTCTTCGATTTGACCGGCAAGCCGGTTATGGCGCTGATGATTTTATTACCATCATTATCATAAGTGTAGTCAGATCCCTTAATAGCTCCATAAGGTTCTCCAATTGCTGCGTTAAGAGTTACTCCGCCCTGGAAAGACCCTAATAACAGGTTTGATAATCCCGGATACAGGGAAAGAACTTTGCTCCTGTTCATTCCCCAGTTCACTGCAACATCCCATCTGAAAGAGCCTTTTAAAACCGGTGTTGCGTTAAGCATTAACTCAATGCCTTTGTTCTCAATCTCGCCTGAGTTAACCATCAAATACTGATAACCTGAAGTCTGACTTACAAGGACAGGCATGATCTGATCAATTGAATTTGTCTTGTAAACAGCCAGATCCATTCCGATTCTGTTTTTAAAGAAAGAAGCTTCCAGGCCTGCCTCAAGGCTGTTTGTACTCTCGTTTTTGAGATCCGGATTTTTCTTTGTTTTGGGCAACTGGTTATTTGCTCCGTTCATTGGAGTGTTGACAACGTAAGTATCTATCAGCTGATCGTATCCTGCAAGATTTCCCACCTGCGCATAATTCAAACGAACTTTACCAAATGATAACCATTCCTGCTTCAGAAGCTCAGAAAAAATAACGGCAGTGGTTACAGAAGGATAAAAGTACCTGTTATTCGTTTCCGGCAATGTAGATGCATAATCCTGGCGCGCTGTCGCATCCAGGTAGAGTAAATTCCTGTAACCCAGGGATATACTTGCAAACTGGCTCCTTACTCCAACCTTAGATATAGTTTCAGTGGGGTAGGGGAGCGGGCTCAGGCTGTTTTGTATTGAATAGATGTCGGGAACAGACAATCCTCCATTTGTGGAATTAGTGAAGCCTGAAGAATTTGTTCTTCTTTCATTGGCTCCGATAAAACCGTTGAGATTCAGGGATTCAGTCAGATTTTTCCTGAAGTTCAGCATAATGTCGAAGTTATATTCACTGAACGTATTATCCCTGCGCAAATAACCTGATTTCTGTCTGGCCCGGCTTACCCCGAATTCAGCGGCAACACTTCCGACAGCTCTTCTCTCTTCCTGAAATTCGTCGTAGGTATCAACAGCTGCACGTCCAAAAACGTCCAGCCAGTCAAATATCTTATATGTAATTGTCATATATCCTATTGTGCGGGATCTTGTATCAGTCTCATAATTTTTATATCTCTGGAAGTATGGATTATCAGTATAAATCGGATAATTAAGAGCTGAATTGTAGTTCCAGGTCAGATTCCGTTGGGTCGCATTATAAGCTGCCAGCTGATCCTTATAATCGAGGTTTGTTTCTGCCCATTGCCTCATGTTTGTCAGAATATTATCATTATAGCCGGTAGAATTCCGGCCTGTTGCATTTTGCCTGATAAAATTTGCAGAAGCTGTAGCTGTAAGCCTTTTTGAAATATTCCAGCTGCCATTGATCAGAAAGTTATCTTTATTCAGCTTACTGTTAGGCATAAGTCCTTTAGTATTATAGTTGTTATACGACAATCTTAATGAGCCGTCAGTAAAAGTTTTATCAATTGCCACTGAATTTGAAAATGTAACCGGTGTCTCAAAAAAAGTTATCGGCCCATTTTTTGCAGGAAGCCAGGGCTTTGATTGCATATACCAGGGCGATTCAGGGTCTACGGAATACCATCCCCATACCTGGTGGCCATCGAATTTCGCCCCGTATGATGCATCCTCCGTCGTCGGAACCCAGTCAACAAGCGGATCATTCACGGGATCAGAAGTGGTTCTGTTTCCTGATGCGGTTCTTGACTCGAACCATGCATCACCATCTGGGCCGTAGTACTGACCGTAACCGGCGCCATACTGATCCTGGTAGGTAGGAAAGGTGGATTTATCAATTGAACTGACAGTGACATTTGAATTAATTGATATGCCCACACCTTCCTTCCCTTCTTTGCCTCTTTTTGTTGTGATCATAATAACGCCACCTGATGCACGGGAGCCGTAGAGCGCGGCTGCAGAAGATCCTTTCAGAACATTTATTGACTCAATATCTTCGGGATTAATATCACCGGCTGTATTACCATAGTCGTAACCCACACCACCGGTGTTCTGTGTTGAATACGAACCGATATTGTTATTAATTGGAACTCCGTCAACAACATAAAGGACCTGGTTTGTATTTTGAAATGACTTGCTTCCACGAACAATTACATTTGTTGACCCGCCCAGATTCTGATTCCTTTTAATAACAACTCCTGACAACTTCCCTGAGAGAGAGTTCATGAAGTTGGAAGTTTTCACTGTAGCAATCGCATCGCCTGTGACCTGTTGTGTGGCATAACCAAGAGATTTTTTCTCACGTGAAATTCCAAGAGCAGTAACAACTACTTCTGACAAACCAACAATATCAGGTTGCAGAATAACATCAATAACAGAATGTTCCCCGATTACAACATCCTGGGATTTCATCCCGATATAAGAAAATGTAAGCGAAGTTGCATTCTGCGGAACAGAAAGTGAATACTTCCCGTCAGTATCGGTCAGAATACCGGTGGTAGTTCCTTTAATCTGCACAGTGCATCCTGTTACTGGTTTGCTGTCTTCAGATCCGGTAACAGTCCCGGTGATTATCCTGGTTTGTGCTGTCAATATTAAAGAAGTTGTCAGCAGAAACAAAAAAAGCAGATAGACTCTTTTCATTAAATTTGGTTTAGATTAATAAAAAAACAATCGCCGCATACAATTGATTATGAGGCCGAAATCAATCAAATTTGAAAAGTTCTGCAATTCTGATAAAATAATATCTACGACCTGCCCGGATGATCTATAAGCTGCTCAATTTGCTATACCAATTGTCACATGGTCCGGATGAAACAATATGCACCTTGCAGGAATTGTTAATTCATAATCCCGGTTTGAGATTTGTATTCTGATCCGGTTAACGACCTTTAATCACTCAGAATGACCACTTATAATATTTCTTTCTTCTGAGAATATTATATGTGATACATTTATGTTGTTCGCAGAACAGAAAGTGTCATTAAGAGCATAACAGATATTCATGAATTTGACAGAGTTTTAAAATTATGAGAAGGTTTACTGCATTGATAATTGATGATGAAAGGCTGGCAAGGTTAAATCTTCGCAAGAAGCTGAGTACTTATTCTGAAATCGAGGTAGCCGGTGAAGCTTCGTGTATAGAAACGGGTATCAAAGCAATAAAAGAAATTAATCCTGATTTGTTATTTCTCGATATAAAGCTTTCTGATGGTACCGGATTTGATCTTTTGAATAAATCAGAATTTAAGGGAAAAGTAATTTTCCAGACGGCTTATGATGAATATGCCTGCCGTGCATTTGAAATAAATGCTATCGATTATTTATTAAAGCCAATCACAAATGAGAGATTAAAAAGTGTTTTAACAAGAGTAATCAGTGCTGAGAATGAGAGTAATGTCCATAGTTCTCAAAAATTCAGGTACGATGACAGGATTATGATCGAACAGAGGAAGAATATTCACTTTATTAAAGTTGAAAACATAATTTATATAAAAGCTGAAAGAGAATATACTACTCTTTTTGAAAAAGGAGGAAAAGAATATCTGATTCTCAAGCCTATTGGCGACTGGCAGAAAGAACTGCCGGATGAACATTTTGCGAGGATTCACAGGAATTCAATAATAAATTTCAATTACGTCGAACGCTCTGAGAAGTCAGGCAATACTGCAAAAATGTACCTTAACAGCATTCCTGAACCTGTATCAATCAGCAGAGGTTACTACAGGCTGATCAAAGCGAGGTATTTCTACAAATAATCTGCTATTGGCAATATCAGACTTCTGCATTCAGTTGATTTTAGGAATCCGGAATGCACAATTACATAAGACAATGAAAATAAAAAGATAAAAAGGTGGCCGCAGCCACCTTTTTATCTGTAAGTGTCAAACAGTTTCCTCTACTTTCGCTATTTCCTCTACAAGCTTCCTGTTAAATGCTTTCAGATCCTGCGGGCTCCTCGATGTAATAAGATTATTGTCGACTACAACTTCTTCATCAACCCATTCGGCTCCTGCATTAATAAGATCCTTCCTTATTGATCTGAATGATGTCATCCTGCGGCCATCAACTGCATCTGTCTCAATGAGCATCTGTGGTCCATGGCAGATTGCAGCAACAAGCTTATTGTTGTCGATGAAGCTGCGTACAAACTCAACAGCATTCTCATCTCTCCTCAGCCTGTCCGGATTGATCACACCACCAGGAAGGAATAAAGCATCATAATCTTCGGGATTAGCTTCAAGAGTCGTCTTATGAACACCTATATCCTTGCTCCAGTTCTCATGATTCCAGCCTTTGATCCTTCCCTTTTCGGGTGAAATAATATGAACTTCAGCGCCATTCTCCTCAAGCGCTCGTTTTGGTTCGAACAGTTCAGCTTCCTCGAACCCGTTTGTTGCAAGTATTGCTACTTTTCTTCCCTTCAGATCTTTCATGACATTAAAAATATTTGGTTTAATAGTATAACCATATTATTTTTTGAATGTTCGATCTCTTGTTTCAGCCAGTTCCATCTTTTCCGCAATAGTAAACTCTTTTCCGCAGGTCGTACAGACATAACTTATAAGGAAGGCACCGGAATAATAGAGCCTTTCAAGCCTGGGATGATCACATTCTTTGTTCCCCCATTCTTCTTTAAGCTTTTGTGCTGCGAAATATTCCATAATATTTGATATTTAGCGTATCTGAAAGGACACAGGAGTTATATAACAGGCTAATTTAATACAATATACAAAAAAAGTCCTTTAAGACTACCTTAAAGGACTTCATGTATTCGTAAAGTTGAAGTCTATTACCTGTAACCGATCATTGAGAGAAAACCATCGGCAAAAAACCTGATGGCATTCATAATCGGAAGAAAATTGACTTTTGTGACAGCAGTAGCGATTAGGAGTATAAATAATGCAAGAGATCCGTACTTGTAAAATGCATCATAAATCTCAGGGTACTTCCTCAGAGGATAGAAAAGCAGATGCGACCCATCGAGCGGAGGAAGCGGGATGAGATTAAAAATAAATAATCCCCAGTTAATATAGATAGCATAATAAAAAATCTCAAGCGTAAGCTGCATACCTTTGTTTTCATAATCAGCCTGACTGAAAATAACTACAAACAGTAATGAAAGAAACATCGCAAGCACGGCGTTTGACACCGGTCCCGCAAGAGCTATCTTTATAACATCTGATTTTTTTCTGAGATATTGCTCGTTAAACTGAACAGGCTTTGCCCATCCGAACCCTGCAACAAGCAGGAAAAGAAACCCTATTGCATCGATATGTTTCAATGGATTCAATGTGATCCTGCCTTGTTCCTTCGAAGTCGGATCTCCACTCAGATGTGCAAGCCATGCATGGCTGAATTCATGTACTGTCAGACCGATAATTATACCCGGCAGATACTTGAGAATCCTTTCTATGTTGAAAATATCCAAACTTCTGACTTTTTATATTACCTGTTCTTTTTAACCGGAAGATAGAAATCTTTTTCACTCAGACCGCACTCATCGATCATCTTCAATGCATATTCTGCACCTGAGAAGTTTTCATCTGCATTATTTGTTCCTACTGTGAACTTTATACCTGCAGCCTTTGCTCTTTTTATGAAGGCAGCAGACGGAATTTTGAACCTGTTGTTAATCTCAATTGCAATGTTGTTGTCTTTTGCAGCATTGATCACTTTATCCATTCTTTCTTCAGTCCAGAACTGATCATACCTGTCAGCCATCTGTTCGGGCAGATATGTTGAATTAACATAGATATTGATTGGTTCTGTTTCAAGTATTTTAACAAGTGTGTTTACAAGATAATCCATGAACTGCTGTTCGTCTTCGATCCATGTCTCTTCCTTAAGCCAGATCCTGTTGCGCCTGCCTTTTTCATCCGTGAAAGTCATTGCGTCAGTGAATACATAATCGAACTTGTTGATTGACTCTTTTGAAAAAGTATTAACCCATTCCCTTCCTTCAGCCTGCATTGCTACATAAAACTGGGGATAACCGTTGAATGTTGCCAGAACCGAATCAATCTGGTTGTCGTTATGAATCGGGAATCCGATCCCGCAATTCACTGCAATTCCGTACTGGATATTCTCTTCTTTTGATTTTTTAACCGCATCTTCTATTGTCAGCTTCCCTTTAAGGTGAACATGCAGGTCGGTAATCTGCATAGGCTTTTTTCCACTGCAGCCTGAAAATAAGAAAGCAATGACTGTTAAAATGATAAAGGATTTTTTCATATTGATTGTTATTTAATAATATTCATTGATTCATTCCCTGGATTTTGACTTTAAAAGTAACAAAAAGCGTCAATCACGGCAATGTTAAGCAAAGAATAACTTATTTTTGTTTTAAAGCACATTTTCTTAAGACCTTCAGATGAAAACTGCAACAATATTGAAATCCCTTGTCTTTATAGTATTTATGTCTGTTTCACAATTGATAAGTGCACAGAAAAGCGATACAACGTTATATCTTATAACATGCGGCCCGGGGACAGAAATCTATTCAATTTACGGTCACAGCGCGCTGCTTGTAAGAATCGATGAGAGGGACACAGTATATAACTGGGGAGTATTCGACTTTGATGCGCCCCATTTTGGCTGGCGTTTTGCACAGGGAAACCTTGATTATATGCTAATCCAGGAACGTCTCAGGTATTTCCTTGGAGAATATTTTTATTACAAAAGGTATGTATTATCCCAGGAAATCAACCTTGAACCTGATGAAAAACGGATAATCCTCGACCTCATAACCGAAAACCTGAAACCTGAAAACGTAAAGTACAGGTATGACTTTTTTTATGATGACTGTTCGACAAGAATACGCGATCTGCTTGAAAAGGCCATCGGATCAAAGCTTATATATCCTTCGGATTATAAAGCGGGCACAACTTTCAGGGATCTTATAGGAGAGTACCAGCAGTTCTATCCATGGTTGCAATTCGGAATAGATCTCCTTGTCGGATCAAATGCTGAGAAAACAGCAGGTATCCGTGATAAAATGTTTTTACCTGATTATCTGATGTCAGTACTCTCAGCAACTTCTGTTAAGCGCGACACGTTAAACAAACCCCTGCTGAACAGGGCGGATGTTCTACTTGATTTTGCGCCTCCTGCTCTGAAGAAATCTTTTTTTACTGCACCGTTATTCGTCTTTTCATTATTGCTTGTTATTCTGATCATTCTTTCTTACAGGCTCAGGTCCAGGGTACAGAATAATATAATGGATTTCTCAATTTTCTTTGTATTTGCAATTCTTTCCTTACTGATGATCTTTTTCAATTTCTTCACAGGTCATGAGCAACTAAGGGCAAATTATAATATCTTGTGGCTCAACCCATTTGTAATAGTTCTTTTTATTGCAATCCTGATTGGAAAAAATGAACGACTATGGGCCAGGATTGTTTTTTATTTAACAGTAGCCTTTCTCGTAATACATCTTTTCATTCCACAGGCTTTCAATGTTGCAGATTACCCCGTAATTCTGATAATTATTTTAAGAACAATAGTAAGAGGAGAGTTTAAATGGAGCCCTGTGAAGTTATCATGATTGCAGACTTTCTTTGTTTGAATCCTTTTAACAAAAGTTTAACACTTCTTAACAACAATTTAAAAATTGGCAGGTTTCTTTTGTAACGCTTTTAGTGAGCAAAAATTTGAAGCATGGTTTTGTTTATATTTGCATGTTAAATTATTAAACTATGGAGCAAACAGCAGATATCAGGATACTGAATGAGAAAATAGAGAAGGAGAGCGCATTTGTTGATATTATAAGGATGGAAATGAACAAGGTAATTGTCGGGCAGAAACATCTTACCGACAGCCTGATGATCGGACTCCTTGCGAATGGGCATATCCTCCTGGAAGGTGTGCCGGGACTTGCAAAAACACTTGCAATAAGGTCTCTTGCATCGATAATCCAGGCAAAGTTCAGCAGGATTCAGTTTACTCCTGATCTGTTGCCAGCAGACCTCATTGGTACAATGATCTACAGCCAGAAAAAGGAGGAGTTCATTGTTAAAAAAGGTCCTGTTTTTGCAAACTTTATTCTTGCAGATGAGATCAACCGTTCACCTGCAAAAGTTCAGAGCGCACTTCTCGAAGCTATGCAGGAACGTCAGATTACAATAGGCGAAGTGACTTATAAGCTCGATGAACCTTTCCTTGTTCTTGCAACACAGAACCCGATTGAGCAGGAAGGAACTTATCCTCTTCCTGAAGCCCAGGTTGACAGGTTTATGATGAAAGTTCTTATCGGTTATCCTACAATGGATGAAGAAAAGATGATTATCCGTGAAAATCTTGCACGGGAGTTTCCAAAACCAAATACTGTTCTGAAGGTCGAGGATATAATCAGGGCGAGGGGTGTTGTACGCGAGGTTTATATGGATGAGAAGATTGAAAACTATATACTTAATATCGTTTTTGCGACAAGAAATCCTGAGAAATTCGGTCTTTCGAAGTTCAGCAGCATGATCTCATACGGGGCTTCACCAAGAGCTTCAATTAATCTTTCACTCGCGGCAAAAGCTTTTGCATTCATAAAAAGACGCGGCTATGTGATTCCCGAGGATGTAAGAACGATTTGTGCGGATGTTATGAGACACAGGATAGGGCTCACTTACGAAGCCGAGGCCGAAAATATAAACCAGGACAACATAATTGCCGAAATACTGAATACTGTTGAAGTTCCATAACGACATGAAATCCTGTATAGCCGCGTTTCTGCTTGTTGCCCCTGCATTGACTGCTTCCGGTCAGAATCTAATCGGTTATAAAAATTCCGAGATCCTGAGTTTCATGAAAGCCAACAGGAAGGATTTAGTTCTGAACAAGGTAAACAATAACAAATACAGCTATCTTAAATATACTAATGAAACCGAAAGCCAGACAATACTATATTTCCTCGATTCTGATTCCGTCTGCAGAAGCATAAGGATAATCTGTGATGCCGGAACAAAGCTTCAGAAAATTAAAGAATTCAACGCAATGTACAGGAAGACAGGAGAGAATAAGTGGATTGAGACAAGAAAAGGAATTGATTATCTTATTGAGATCAGGGATGAAGAGTGGGCATGCATTATTTCTATGTTGAGAGTAAATTAGCTGAGAAGAAGTGGAAGCAATAGATCTGCTTAAAAAGGTAAGAAGAATTGAGATAAAGACAAGAGGGCTCACGAGGCATATATTTGCCGGTGAGTACCATAGCGCTTTCAAGGGACGCGGAATAGCTTTCAGCGAGGTTCGTGAATACCAGTATGGAGACGACATAAGGAGCATTGACTGGAATGTGACAGCGCGTTTTAATCATCCCTATGTAAAAATTTTCGAGGAAGAGAGAGAGCTTACTGTTATGCTTCTTATAGACGTCAGCGGTTCAGGGAACTTTGGAACAGTTTCTGGTTATAAGAAAGATATTATGACTGAAGTTGCTGCTGTCCTCTCATTTTCAGCTATCTACAACAATGATAAGATCGGCGTCATATTCTTTTCAGATAAAGTAGAAAAGTTTATACCTCCTCAAAAAGGGCGTACTCACATTCTCAGGATAATCAGGGAATTGCTTGATTTCAGGCCAGAGAGTAATCTTACAAACCTGAACGTTCCCCTGAGGTTCCTTACAAATGCTATACGAAAAAGATGCACAGCCTTTATTATTTCAGATTTCCTCGTTCCTGATTTTGAAGAAGCGTTAAGAATTGCATCCAATAAGCATGATGTTGTGGCATTAAAGGTTTTTGATCCAGTTGAACAGGCAATCCCTGATATCGGACTTGTTAAAGTTGCTGATTCTGAAACGGGCGCTGAGAAGTGGATTGATACTTCATCTAAGGCCGTACGGGATTCTTACAGAGCCTGGTGGAACGAACACATGGCAAGAATAAGGAACGTATTCAGAAAATGTGGCGTAGACAGTGCAGAGATGAGAACAGATCTTGATTATGTTCAGCCATTGATCAATTTGTTTGAGAACAGATGAGAAAAGGATTGTTTTGCATATTATTCATAATCAGTTTAGTTCCTGTTAAAGCTCAGGAAATAAATATTACCGCTGCTTTTGATTCTGCAAAAATATATGCAGGTGACCAGATACATTTCACAGTAACTGTTGAGCAGCCATCTGATATTCAGATAAAAATACCATCCTTCACTGACACTCTGATAAAGAACATTGAGATACTACAAGGTCCTGATGTTGACAGTTCGAAAATCGGAAACAACAGGATAAGAGTAACTGAGAAATATCTTGTCACATCATTTGATTCTGGGTATTACCAGCTGGGTCCATTATTCGTTGAGATTAAGAACCCCGATGGCCTTAAAAGGTTCTTTTCAGATTATGCAAGGCTTGAAGTGATGAAGTACAGGGTAGCGCCAGCAGATTCAACAACAAATATCTACGATATTATTGGACCTTACAAGGCTCCGGTAACGCTTGGGGAAGTTATTCCCTGGATACTGGCTGTTCTTGCTATAGCTGCGATCACATGGTTCCTGGTTTACTATATTAAAAAACATAAAAAACAAAAAGCGAACGTTCAGGAAATTATTAACCCCGATCCTGCACATGTAATCGCCTTCCGTGAACTTGAACAGCTAAAAACAGAAGAATTATGGCAGAATGGTCATTATAAGCTGTATTACACAAGGCTTACTGAAATTTTAAGACAATATCTTGAAAACAGGTATAAAGTTTATTCACTCGAGCTTACAACCCCTGAGACGTTAAATGCCCTTCTTGCAACCGGCTTTAAAAGAGACAGTGAATACGAACGGTTAAAAACAGTTCTTACAACTGCTGACTTAGTTAAGTTTGCCAAGTATGTTCCGGGAAATGAAGAAAATGAACTGCATTACAGGAATTCATGGGACTTTGTGAATGCCACAAAAGAGGTTGTCATATTACAGGCAAATCCTGTGGTTGAAGAGAGGAAGGAGGGTGAAAAATGATGAATGGAATCACATACGAAAATCCTGACTTACTGTATCTTCTGCTAATCATCCCGCTGATGATCGCCTTTTATGTGCTTAAACAGCAGAAAGCAACAGCATCTCTGAGAATTCCCGGGCTGCACCAGTTTGAAAATTCAGGAAGGACATTCAGGCATTACTTACGGCATGTTCTGTTTGCATTCAGAACAATTGCGGTTGCTCTTCTTATCTTTGCCCTTGCACGACCACAGGCAACTGACAGGTTCCAGAATTCGACAACAGAAGGTATTGATATTGTGATGGCGCTCGATATTTCAGGTTCAATGCTTGCCCGCGATTTTAAACCCGACAGGCTTGAAGCTTCGAAAGATGTTGCAACCGAATTCATCTCAGGAAGACCATACGACAGGATAGGGCTTGTTGTTTTCAGCGGTGAAAGTTTCACTCAGTGTCCGCTTACTACAGATCATGCAGTTCTGATAAACCTTCTTCGCGAGGTTCAGAGCGGGATGATTGAAGATGGCACAGCCATAGGAATGGGACTCGCAACGGCTGTGAACCGCATCAAGGATTCCGAGGCTAAGAGCAAGGTTCTAATTCTGCTCACAGATGGGGTGAATAACAGGGGCGAAATTGCTCCTGCAACAGCTGCGGATATTGCTAAAACATACGGTATAAGGGTGTATACAATTGGCGTGGGAACGCAGGGAATGGCGCCTTATCCCGTTCAGACTCCTTTCGGAATGCAGTATCGCGATATGCCTGTTGAAATTGATGAAGACATCCTTAAAAGTATTGCATCCCAGACAGGAGGGCGTTATTTCAGGGCTACTGACAATGATAAGCTTGTCCAGGTATATGCTGAGATAGATAAGCTTGAGAAGTCAATTATTGATGTGAGGCAGTTCAGCCGGAAACAGGAGAAATTTCTTATTCCTTCGCTTGTCGCATTCTGCCTTCTTGCTTTTGAGTTATTGCTGAGAAATACAGTATTGAAAAATCTTTCTTAAGGCACAGATTATGCAACTGTTCAGATTTGCAAACCCCGATTTCCTTTACCTGCTGCTTCTGCTGCCTGTATTGATTGTATTCTTTATTATAAATGAAATAAGAAAAAAGAAGGCATTAAAGAGGCTCGGCAATACAGATGTAATAGGAACATTGATGCCGGAAAGGTCAGGCGCTCGACACATAATCAAGCTGATCTTTCAACTTATAGCCCTTACAGGTCTTACAATCGTACTTGCACGTCCGCAGTTTGGTTCGAAAATTGAAGATGTTAAAAAAGAAGGAGTGGAGGTCATCATTGCACTCGATGTAAGTAATTCAATGTTAGCTGAAGACATTCAACCATACAGGCTCGAAAGGGCAAAACAGGCTATTTCAAGACTTGTTGATAATCTTGAAAATGACAGGATAGGACTGATAGTATTTGCAGGCGATGCATATACTCAAATTCCGGTTACAACCGATTATGTCTCTGCTAAGATGTTCCTTTCGTCAATAAGTCCTGATCTTGTTCCAAAACAGGGAACTGCAATAGGGGCCGCTATAGAGCTTGGAATAAAATCGTTCAGCCCGGGAGAAGGAAAAAGCAAGGCGATGGTTCTTATTACAGACGGTGAGAATCATGAGGATGATCCAGTATCCGCTGCACAGGATGCTGCAAAAGCCGGGATAGTCATTCATTCAATCGGCATTGGTTCTCCAACTGGTGTTCCTATCCCTGTAACAGTCGGAGGGAGACGCGACTATCTTAAAGATGCAGAAGGCAATACAGTGATCTCAAAGCTCGATGAGGATATTCTTAAAAAGATCGCCGCAACAACAAATGGGGCTTATGTAAGAGCGAGCAATACAAACATAGGCCTGGATGAGATCTTCGATCAGATACGAAAAATGAAGACACAGGAACTTGAGAGTACAGTCTATACCGAATACAATGACCAGTTTCAGATATTTGCAGCAATTGCATTGTTCCTGCTTATTGTCGACTTCATTATTATGGAACGTAAGAACAGGAAACTGTCGAACATACGGATATTCAAATTCAGAATATAAAGGAGATGTGTGGAATGATACTGAGTTTTGATACATATAAGAATCGACTGAGATTGATATTTTCATTGTGTTTTGCTATTCTTGCGGTAACATCCTTTTCACAGCCGGAAAAGAAATATATAAGGAAAGGTAACCGCGAATATGAGAAAGGAAAATACCCGCAGTCGGAAATCCTCTACAGGAAAGCAGGAGACGGTAAAGTCAACTCTCCTGAAGTTACATTTAACATCGGAGATGCATTATATAAACAGAAAAAGTTCGAGGATGCAGGAAAACAGTTTGTTGACAATACAACGCAAACTGTCGATGCTGAAAAACAATCTGCTGGTTACTACAACCTTGGCAACTCACTTTTGCAGGCAGATAAGCTAAAGGAAAGCATTGAAGCTTATAAAAACTCACTGAAGCTGAATCCTTCGAATAATATGGCAAAATATAATCTGGGGTATGCTCAGAATTTATTAAAAAAGCAGGAACAGCAGCAACAACAGCAACAACAGCAGCAGAATCAGAAAAATGATCAGCAACAGGATAATAAAAATCAGAATGATCAGCAGCAAAAGGATAAAAATCAACCACCCGACAAGCAACAGCAACAGGATCAGCAGCAACAGCTGGAGCAGGGAATATCGAAGGAAGATGCTGAACGTCTCCTGAATGCGCTGGCTAATGATGAAAAGAAAGTTCAGGAAAAAGTTAAAAGAGAGAAAGCTGCCAGGACAAGGACACGAACTCTTAAAAACTGGTAAATTTGGGTCATCTGATATGAAAAGGTTATTTGTATATATTTTCCTTGTTTTAATATCTCCCCTTGCAATTGCCCAGGATGATATCCAGGTATTGGCTGAATATCCTTCCGTAGTGGCAAACGGACAGCAATTTAATATTACTTATACTGTAAATGCAGGAGGAGGAGAGTTTACGGTTCCTTCATTTACAGGTTTTTACAAAATCATGGGACCACAGACCTCGTATAGTCAGAGTACCCAGATTATAAACGGGAAAATTACAAGGCAGACTTCATATTCATATATCTATTATCTCCAGGCTACAAAAGAAGGAACATTTACAATCCCGCCTGCAACATTTACATTAAAGGGGAAGGAATATAAATCTGATTCGATGAGGATTGAAGTTGTGGCTAATACTTCTCAGGCAGCATCATCAGCCCGTAGCGGTTCCGATGCAGGCAATTCAGGAGTGAACACAACTTCAGGCGATTTATTCGTTAATCTTGGACTTAACCGCAAGGAAGTTTATGTGGGAGAGCCGGTGCTTGCTACTGTTAAACTTTTCACAAAGGTCGATTTGCAGGGAATAAACGAAATAAAGTATCCTTCATTCAATAATTTCCTCAGAACAGATATTGAAACTCCACCGCTTACGTCTCTGAAACAGGAGAATGTAAACGGATCGATTTACGGAACGGGAGTCATCCAGCAATTTCTTCTTTATCCGCAAATATCTGGTGAGGTGACAATCGATCCTGTTCAACTGACCGTGCTTATTCAGCAGCGTTCAGGTTCTTCAGATCCATTTTTCGGAGATTTTTTCTCCTCCTACCAGACAGTTCCGAAATCAATTGCGAGCAAGCCGGTCACGATAAACGTAAAACCGTTACCCGGAGCAAAACCAGATGATTTTTCTGGAGTGGTTGGAAAACTGTCGATGAAGGCTTCCCTGAATAAAGATTCAGTTAAAGTAAATGATGCTGTAACTTTTAAAGTTACAATTTCGGGTTCCGGGAATCTTAAGATTGCGTCAGCTCCAAAGCTGAATCTGCCGCCCGATGTTGAAGTGTATGATCCTAAGATAACTGAAGAGCTTCAGAATGGACAATCAGGTACTATCGGATCAAAAAGTTTTGAATATCTTTTAATTCCAAGGCATCATGGAGAATTCAGAATTCCACCTGTAACATACTCATTCTTTAATACATCCACGGGCAAATACGAAACTCTGAAAACAGATGAGTTTACTTTCAATGCCAAGAAAGTAGAAGGTCAGAATGAGCCTGTTGCCGTTTTCAACGGAGTTTCAAAGGAAGATGTCAAATATCTTGGTAAGGATATAAGATTTATAAAATCTGAGCCGGGGAACCTGATTAAAACAAATACTATTCTTACTTCCAGCAGATCATTCTACTGCATTTATGGATTTGTTCTGATAGTCTTCCTTGTTGTACTTTTCGTAAGAAGGGAACATGTGAGACGTAATTCCGATCTTTCGCTTGTAAGAAACAGGAAGGCCGGCAAAGTTGCAGGCAGACGGCTTCATGAAGCATCAGCATGTCTTAAAAACAACCAGGTGGATAAGTTTTACGAGGAGATACTTAAAGCTTTGTGGGGTTATCTCAGCGATAAACTAAGTATTCCTGTTGCTGAGCTGACAAGAAGCAACTCTGAAGCAGCGCTTAGATCACGCGGAGTAACAGAAGAAAAGATCGTTGAACTTAACAGCATACTTGACAAGTGTGAATATGCAAGATTTGCTCCGTCTGCTTCGGGGTCAGAAGCTGAAAAAATATTTGAAGGAGCTTCGCAATTCATTAAGTCGGTTGAAAATTCAATAAGGTAAGACTATGAAATTGTCATACAAAATACTCTTCCTTGTACTGGGTCTGGTTATTACAATTAATGGATCGGCCCAGGAGGCTGAAAAATTTCAGAAAGGAGTAACAGCTTATACAGCAGGTAATTACAATGAAGCATTACAATCATGGATTGATATTTACAACACAGGATATCGCTCGGCGAATCTCGATTATAATATTGGCAATGCGTATTTTAAACTGGGAGACATTCCTAATGCAATTCTTTTTTATGAGCGTGCATACCTCTTAAAACCTGCAGACAATAACATAAACTACAACCTTGAAATAGCAAGATCGCTCACTGTTGACAGGTTCAATGAAATTCCTGAACTTTTTTTTCTTAAATGGTTTGATTTCCTGGCTCTGCTATTCCATGGAAATACATGGAGCATCATAAGTATAACAACATTCATTTTATGTTTGCTTTTCCTTTCTGTCTACATATATTCTGCAAAATACAGATCAAAAGTAATCGGATTCTGGCTTGGCCTTGTGCTATTTATCATTTCCGGCGCTTCGATTTTCCTTGCCTGGCAGAACAGGACTCTTGTATATGACAGCCATAAAGGAATAATATCTGTAGCGCAGGTCAGTGGCAAGAGCTCACCTGATAATAGCGGAACGGATCTTTTTGTTATTCATGAGGGTACAAAAGTCACACTTGGTGAAGAGCTGAGCGGATGGTATGAGATAACATTGTCCGACGGGAATAAAGGCTGGATACCGTCAAATAGTCTCAATATTATTTGATGTTTTTGCAACTTATTTGCTACATTTCAGGTCAATATTAAAACCGACCCGGAATGAAAAGATTGTTGCTCCTGTCCGCATTGATCCTTTTAATTGCGTCATGTAAGAAAACCGAGTTCTCACCAGAAGGTCCGACTGATATCCGGATAAGGAATCTTTCCGATCAGCCTTTTACTGATGTTATAATCAAAACCTCGGAGTATGAAGAAGATGTTGATACTATCGCTTCATTACCTGCCGGTGGTACTTCTGAATATCTCAGGTTTAAAAAAGCCTATCCCAAAGCAACAATATCAGCAAAGGTTAACATAAACGGATCAGTTATTACTGTTTCGACAGGTACTGAAGATTTTACATACCTGAACTATCTGAGTACACAAAGAGTCACATTTGAGGTGTATATTCCCGATCTGACTGCAGGAAAGCTTGAAATAAGCAAAGTGATACCCGAAGAAGAGCTTGTTCTTAAATAGATTTCTTTATTTGAGAATACTGTTTCTAAAGGTATTTGATACTTTTGTCCATTATACCCTGTGATGGAAGAGTACATAACTGTCTGCCCGAGGAACTGCTACAGCACCTGCTCATTCAGAGTAAGAGTAGAAAATGCAAGGATTGCAAGTATCCTGCCCTATGAAAAAAGTATGGCGACGCCGAATGGTCCATGCATCAAGGGTCTGTCATATCTTGAAAGAACATATTCTCCCGATCGCATTCTTTATCCATTAAAGAAAATCAAGGATAACAAGTTTATAAGTATCACCTGGGACGAAGCCCTCGGAACTATTGCATCAAAGTTCCTGGAACTAAAGGAAAAACATGGCGCAACTTCTGTGATGTGGTATAAAGGTAGCGGAATGTCGGGACTTACAAACGAAATAGGAGCGGAATTCTGGAAAGCTTTCGGCGGCGCTACAACAACTTATGGCAATCTTTGCTGGCCGGCAGGACTTGAAGCTGTGAGATTGACGCTTGGCTCGGTTAAGTGCAATGTGCCATGGGATCTTGTAAATGCAAGGACAATTATAATCTGGGGGAAAAATCCTGCGGAAACTAACATACAGGAGATTGACTTCATTGCAAGAGCAAAAGAGGAAGGAAGCAAAGTGATTGTTATCGATCCTTTAAGAACTCCCACAGCCGACAAAGCAGATATGTTGTTCTCTCCTGTGCCGGGAACAGATGCAGCTCTTGCGCTTGCAATTGCCGGAATCCTGATCGAAAAAGGCTCAATTGACAATGAATTCATCAGTAAACACGTCATCGGTTATGATGAATTCAGAAAATCTCTTAACATATCCATCACAGATGCTTCGCAGATCACAGGTATTCCTGAACCTGATATAAGAGAGCTTGCAGACATAATCGCTAATTGTCAGCCACTGACAATTATTCCGGGTTACGGTTTACAGAGGCACCGTAATGGAGGACAGACAATCAGATCGATTCTCTCGCTTATTATACTCACAGGAAATATTGGGAAACATGGTACTGGTTTCAATTATGCGAATTTGCAGAGCTACATCTATGATTCGGTGAAAGAACCGCTTTCTTACTATCCTGATCCCTCAGAGAATTCAGTTTTCAGAAGAACTGTTTCACTTGCAAAGCTTGGAAACGATATGCTTGCCGCTTCTGATCCTGAAATCAAAGCTGTCTGGGTCGAAAGAGGTAATCCGATTCTTCAGTCACCTGATTCATCGAATGTTAAGAAGGCATTCGCAAGGCTCGATTTCAGGGTCGTTGTAGAACAATTCATGACAGACACTGCCAGTGAAGCCGATATAATTCTGCCTGCAAAGGATATTTTTGAGCAATCTGATATTGTAGGTTCGTACTGGTCTCCATACGTTCAGTTCAAACCGAAGATCATAGACTCTCCAGGAGAAGTAAAACCGGAATCTGAAATCTACTACCTCCTTTCAGAAATAATGGGATTGAATATCAGTAATCTGAAAATACCGGAACCGGGAAATGATAATATTGAGGGATGGCTTGAACGAAGAATAAATGGTCAGTCTGAACTTACGCTTTCAGAACTGAAGAAAGGACCGGTTCTTGCACCAGGATTACAGGAAATAGCCTATAACGATTATAAATTTGAGACACCTTCGGGAAAGATCGAGCTGTTATCGGAAAAGGCCGCCGAATTGTGGGGAGTAAATAAACTACCAGATTATGTTCCTGTAGAAAAAATGAGACATGAATATCCGCTTGCTTTCCTGACGCCGAATGCTGCAGGCAGAATACACTCCCAGTTTGGGAATCTGAAGATAATAAAGGAATCAACACCTGCTCCTGCAACCCTCATCTCTCCTGAAGATGCAGATTCAAGAAACCTTTCTGATGGCGATACTATAAGGATTTTTAATCAGAATGGAGAAATGCTGTCAGTAGTCAGGATATCAGCAAGAATACCTGCCGGTTGTGTTGTTCTGCATAACGGGATATGGCTTAACGAATCCGGTGGCGGGAATCTTCTTACTTCAGGTGAAGAGACTGATATGGGTTATGGCGCTGCCTTTCATGACACACATGTTGAAATAACGGCGATAAATCATGGTTAAGGCATTCATATTTAACACAAACAAATGTGTGGGTTGCAATGCCTGTGCTGCAGCATGCAGATTATACAACGGCTGGGATGTGAGTCCGAGAAATATCTACTCTTACAATGAAGAGCTTTATCCGGATCTTCCTGTTATAAATCTTTCTCTCGCCTGTAATCACTGTGAGAACCCCGCATGTCTCGAAGGATGTCCGGCAAAAGCAATCTCATTAAAAGGAAACACCCGCTCAGTCATTATTGATGAAGAAAAGTGTCTCGGTTGCCGTTATTGTCAATGGAATTGTCCTTTTGATGCACCTAAATTCAATAACAAAAAACGAATAGTCGAAAAATGTAATCTTTGTATTAATAATAATCCTGATAATCCTTCATGTGCAACTGCTTGTCCAACGGGGGCGCTTTCCTGGAACTATTCAGATGAAGCTGACATAAAGAACCTTCCTGCATGGATTCCTTCGACAAAGCTAAAACCCGCACTTTCTGTATCTGAATTTAAATCTGATGCAGTGAAGATTTCTCCGGCGGGTAAGTTCACCGGGAAATCCACGACTGTATCAAAAAAGACAATCAACAATGAATGGAGCCTGCTTGTTTTTAGCTTTGCTTCAATGCTCGCGGTAACAATTATGAGTGCATGCTTCATAAGAGGCGATTCACCTGAAAAAGTAATTCTTTCACTCATTGCGATTGCAGGTATTTCATCACTGTTTCATCTCGGAAAACCATTCAGAGCCTGGCGCGCCGTTTCAAATCCTCTTAAATCAAAACTAAGCCGTGAGATTTACATGTTTATTGTTTTTTCTATCCTTTCGGCTTCAGCATTTATTTTCAGGAAACCTGAATTTTCATTGGCAGCAACACTTGCCGGCCTTATTTTTCTTATTGCAATCGATAGCGTTTATACAGGAACGGATAAAAAAGTATTTTTTCATAGCGGTCAGACTTTTTTAAGCGCATTACTTCTTATATCATATTCATCTCATAATACCTGGGCATTTGGCTTTATGGTAGCTGTGAAAGTAATCCTCTCATTGCGATATTTTAAGAGCCCTGACAATAAAGTATTGAGATTCCTTCGGGTCTCAGTAACACTTATTGTGTGGACAGGCCTTGTTACAGGATTAACAGAAATGAGCCGGGTTTTAACCCTGATTATTATTTTTGCCGAGTTGCTCGACAGGATTATTTTCTATATTGACTTCGAACCTGTAAATATAAAAGATCATATTCACAGATATATAAAAGCTTTAAGATATGAAAAGAAAAGAGGTTAACAGTTCAAGGACGCCTGTATACCGTGACTCAGGATTCGAATTATATGATGCAGGCATTACTGCCGGCGCATTCGAAAACGAAAAAAATCCTGCAAGAGAACCTGAATTGTATATTTATTCACGATACAGGAATCCAACAGTTGTTTCAGCTGAAGAGGAAATACTGAAGCTTGAAGAATGTAAATGGGCTCTGCTAACTCAATCGGGCATGTCGGCTATAGAAGTGGCTTTGTCAGTTTTTCAGGCAGGAAAAGAAACAGGTTCATGGCTGTTTTTCACTGAAATATATGGTGGAACAATATCATTTATTGAGTCCGTTCTTGTAAAAAGGAGAGGCATTGATATTCATTACTTTACTCCGGAGAACGGGCGATATGATCTCAATAATCTCGAGAAGACTGTTTCAGAACTGAAGCCTAAGGTTCTTTATGTTGAGACAATCTCTAATCCGATGGTTATTGTTGCCGACATTCCTGAGATAATCAGGATCGGGAAAAAACATGGTTGCAGAATAATCGTTGACAATACATTTGCAACACCATTATTAATAAAACCTCTTGATGAAGGCGCCGATCTTGTGGTTCACAGCGCCACGAAATATTTTTCAGGACATGGAAATATCACTGCAGGTGTTATCTGCGGAAATGATGACAGTCTTATGAAGGAAGCTCTTGAATACAGAAAATTTGTTGGGCACATGATATCGCCTGATGATGCTTACAGGCTCCAGACTCAGCTACAGACTTTTTCACTTCGTTTCGGGAGACAATGTTCGAATGCTTTAAAGCTTGCATCATTATTAGATAAATCAGATGCAATCAGTCGTGTCTGGTATCCTGGCCTTAAGGACCATGCAACAAACGATATTGCAACGAAACTTTTCAGAGGAATTGGCTTCGGCGCAATGATAACATTTGATATCGACGGAAAAGACAAAACACAGAAACGTTCAAGAAGAGATGCTTTCATCAGGAATGTATCAGATCATATTAAGCTTATACCAACCCTGGGCGATTATAAGACAATCCTTATGCCTGTAGAAGCCGTATGGGGCGTAAAATACCCTGAACCGGGAATGATAAGGTTATCTATAGGCTTTGAGCAATATGATGAGCTGGAGGCAATAATTACAAAGGCTCTGGGGGAGATTGGGTGAGTGGGAGAAGGGGTACACTGTCATACCCAGCTTATCGGCTGCTTTCCATGCTTCAGCAGGTACTCATTGCATTTGCTGAAATGCCTGTTGCCGAAAAACCCGCGTGATGCTGAAAGGGGAGAAGGATGCACAGATTCAAGCACCAGATGCCTTGACCTGTCGATCGTTTCACACTTTTTCTGTGCGTATGCGCCCCATAGAAAGAAAACAAGATTCTCTTTCTCCCTGTTAAGAACATTTATAACGCTGTCAGTGAATTCTTCCCATCCCTTTCGCTGATGCGAACCTGCATTATGAGCTCTCACAGTAAGAGTTGCATTCAGCAGAAGGACTCCCTGTGAGGCCCATCTTTCGAGGTTTCCCGATTGTAAAGGTTTTACTCCTAAATCTGATTCTATTTCTTTGAAAATATTAATAAGACTTGGAGGGTTGTCAACACCTTCCCTCACAGAAAAACATAATCCATGTGCCTGTCCCGGGCCATGATAAGGATCCTGGCCGACGATTACAGCCTTCACACTATCTAAACTGCATAGATTGAATGCATTGAAGATAAGCGATCCCGGAGGATAAACCGTCCCCTTACTGTATTCGATCCTTACAAATTCTGTAAGCCTGACAAAATAATCTTTTGAAAATTCTTTTTCCAGAACCTTTTTCCAGCTGTTATCTATTTTTACATCCATTCAATAAAAGATAAAACCTTCAGCAATATAAATAATTCTTTTAATGCGTAACTATCCTGAAACATGTGAAAATAAAAGGGTGCCGCTATTGACACCCTTTTCTCTAATTCACCCACACACTAATCTAAAACTACTTCTACTGATCAGACAAACTAACCTTGTAATCAAAAATATTGAAAACAACATCTGAAGGAAAATTATGAAATATTTTGAATATGTCCTAAATATTTTAAAGAAAACAATAATTGCCTATGCACATCTTAATAAATTTCAAAATATGACCGATAATAATTTGAATATTTAATTGCAGTTCGAAAAAATTACTAACTTGCTTAATAATATTAACCAGCATGGCTACCGAAACTGAAAGGAAATTCCTTGTGAAAGGAGATTTTATAGAATATGCGACTAAGTCAATCAATATTGTTCAGGCGTATCTTTTTATTGACCCTTTAAAAACAGTCAGGATCAGGGTTGCAGATGAGAATGCTTATATAACAATAAAGAGCAAAGCGAAAGAGGGTCAGATATCGAGAGGAGAATGGGAATTCCGGATACCCGTTGAAGATGCACATGAATTAATTGATTTATGTCTTCCGGGCAGAATTATCAAAACCCGTTACCATGTCCCCTCAGGGGAGCATCTGTTTGAAGTTGATGTGTTCCATGGAAAAAACGAAGGACTCATAATTGCAGAAATAGAGCTTGATTCTGCAGATGAGACTTTTATAAGGCCTGAATGGCTGGGCGAAGAAGTTACCGGCAATCCGGCTTATTACAATTCAATGTTGATAGGATAATTATTTCTTGAATATGAAATAAACGGCAAGTACAAGGAAGATGAATCCGATAAGATGGTTCATTCTGAAGTGTTCATTTTTAAATACGAGCAATGCAAAGACAGTAAAAACGAGTATTGAAATTACTTCCTGGATCACTTTTAATTCAACAAGCGAAAAAGGACCGCCATTTTCCCTGAATCCGATCCTGTTTGCAGGGACCTGGAGAGTATATTCAAAAAATGCAATTCCCCAGCTCAGAAGAATTACAGCCAGCAAGCTCATATTTGCGAACCTGCTCATCGTCCTTAACCTGAGATGCCCGTACCATGCCATAGTCATAAAAGTATTTGACATCATCAGAAGTAAAATTGTATTAAGTCCTTTCATTGCTACCTGTTGAGATCTTCAAGAATGCGCTGCAATACTTCAGTAAACTTATAACCCTTTCTCTTTGTTGCAGCAACATAACCGCCATCGGGTGATATGCATGGATTTGCATTCACTTCAATGACATAAACGTTGTCATCTGAATCTGTCCTTACATCAACTCTTGCATATCCTCTGAGCCCGAATAAATTCCAGCAACTTGCGGCAGTTTTTCTGAGATTATTCCTGAGTGTATCATCAAGTTGTGGAAATTCTCTTGGCGTATTTATATATTCAAAGCTATCCATTTCCCATTTAGCTTTAAAATCAATGATCTTTGGCCTGTTCTCGTCATAATCGACGAACACTATTTCAGCCGGGTCCATTACTTCAGGGCCTTTCTTTCCACCAAGAATGCTGAGGTTGAATTCTCTTCCATCGATAAAATCCTGTATAAACCAGTGTGAATCATCCATTCCCTCAAGCTTCCGCTCAAACCCGGGTTCGCATATAAAAACTGAGTCGGCTGTGATACCAAGTGATCCGTCCTCCCATATTGGTTTTACTATATATTTTTTCCCATTTACAAGTTCATTGCTCTGGGAAATCTTATATGATCCCGGGTGATTGATCCCTGCTTTAGCCATTGTTTCTCCCGAAAGAGCTTTGTTTGTAGTGATAAACATTGCTTCGAGCGGGTTTCCTGAATAAGGAATGGAGTAAAGATTAAGTACTGCAGGTATAAAGTAATTAAGCTCTCCTTTATTCTTTATTGATTCAACAAGGTTGAAAACGAAGTCATATTTCTCCGCCGCAAGAATTGCTATCTCATCCATGAACCTGTCAGTGATACCTTTTCTTCTGACCTCAAAACCAAGTTCGATAAGATGTTTCTCGATGTGCTTAACCTGATCGAGAACATCAAGCTCGTCGGCCAATGCGCCTGTTGAAGGTTCATTATAAATGATGCAGCATCTTTTCATTTTACGGATTATTGTTGCCTTTGAAAGTCGCCAATTATAAAAATAGATGTAAAACCATTGATATGCAACGTATGAGCAACAAAAATATTATTTTTTTGGAAAAACTTTAAATGGAGTTATTCACATTTTATCCAAATATCCTCTTGATTGCCGCATTTACAATCATTTCCATCAATTTCTGATATTGAATGTCGTAGAAACGTGCAAGAATCGGTAAATCAGAGTGAACAGGATTAAGCCCTGCAAGTGGATTTGCTTCGATAAAGCAGATCTTTCCATTACGGTCGGCTTTAAGGTCTATCCTTCCCGCATCGACAGCATTGAGAGCTTTCCATGCCATGAGGGTCACTGATTTACATTCGTCAATAATATCTTCGCTTAATGGTTTATATGTACAGTAGTTCTGATAATTCTCTTTTACTTCAACTGAATAGGGAAGATTCTCAGCACAGATAACTTCCATTCCGCCTATAACTTTTGTATCGTTTCCGTTGCCGACTATCCCTACTGTGAATTCCCGTCCCGGGAGGTATTCTTCAACAAGAGCAGGCTGGTTAAACTCATTCAGTATCCATTCAGCCATTTCTCTGAGTTCGGCAGAGGAATTAACGAGACTCTTCCGCGTAATTCCTTTTCCGGTGCCTTCAGAAACAGGCTTGATAAACAGGGGATATTCTAATCTGCAATTCTTTAATTCCTGGATTTCAGTGATTATACATCCTTTACTAACAGGAACTCCCGAAGAAGAGACCATCACCTTTGCCATATGTTTGTTGAGCGCGACTCCCATTATAACGGGGCCGCTGAAAACATAAGGTATTTTATACTGATCGAGGACGGCAGGAACAACAGATTCGCGTCCGTCGCCATAAAGTCCTTCAGCAATATTGAATACAAGATCCCATTTCTTTTTTGCTGCAAGAGATTCAATCAGCTGGAATGCATTTCCTATGAGTTCCACATCATGCCCCATCTCTTTCAGTGCATGAGCAATGGCATCAATTGTATCCTGCTTGTCGAATTCAGCAGTCTCGTCCATAGAAAACCCGCGGTCAAGATACCATGACCGCAGGTCGTATGTCAAACCAAATTTCATTAAGGTTTATTTTTCAGGATATTCACAAATAACTCCCTTATAGTTTCGAAGGACGATCTTTTCATCGGTGTGCTCAACGACATAGTCGGGCAGAAGCGGAATTTTACCGCCGCCGCCTGGGGCATCGACAACGAAAGTCGGAACTGCGTAACCACTTGTATAGCCTCTTAATCCCTTGATAATTTCAATTCCTTTCTTAACAGTAGTTCTGAAATGACCTGATCCGGGGATCAGATCGCACTGATACAGATAATAAGGTCTTACCCTTACTTTAAGTAATCTGTGCATAAGCTCTTTCATAACAGGTACATTATCATTTATACCTTTAAGAAGAACAGTCTGACTGCCAAGAGGGAAACCACCATCAGCAAGTTTATTGCATGCTTTTGCACATTCCTCGGTTATTTCGTCGGGATGTGAAAAATGAAGGCTGAGTAAAAGAGGATGATATTTTCTCAGGACACCGATAAGATTATCTGTGATTCTCTGAGGCAAAACAACCGGCACCCTTGTACCGATCCTTATGATCTCAACATGCTCAATACTGCGGATATTGGAAAGAATGTAATCGAGTGTTTCATCAGTGAGTGTAAGCGGGTCACCGCCACTGATAAGCACATCTCTTACTTCCTTATGAGAGGCGATGTAATTGAATGCCTTCTCAAAATCCTGTCTGCCAAGCTTATCGAGCTTGCCTACAGAATGAGAGCGTGTACAATACCTGCAATAATTTGAACAGACCTGGGTGACTGTGAAGAGCACCCGGTCGGGATATCTGTGTACGATTCCTTTAACAGGAGAGAAAGATTTCTCATGAAGAGGATCAGACTGCTCACTGCTGGTTTCGATTAATTCTTCAACAACGGGGATTACATTTCGACGTAGAGGATGCGAAGGTTTTGTGTCGTAAATCAATGAAGCAAAATAAGGAGTAATCCTTAAAGGAAGACGGCCTTTTAAATTATTTATAGCCATGATCTCCTTATCGGATAGTTTCATGATTTTCCTGAGGTCTTCGAGGCTTGTAATAGCATTTCGAAGTTGCCATTTCCAATCATTCCAGGAGTCGATAGTCGTTAGGGGAAAGAAGCGGCGGATGAACTCCGTGCTCCGGTTGCTAACTAACTGATTTGGGATTACGTTCTGCGAAAAAATCGTGGTTTTCGCGCCAGGCTCTTCATCCGAAGAGCAACCCACGAGGCGACCTTCACCACGGAAAGTCGTAGCCTCATTATTGTTAGCGTTCATAAGACTGATGAAAATATTTCACCTTTTCTTTAATTAGTTAATTGGTTTTTAAATTAATACCTATTTGTTTTTATAAATAATCTGGGCGAAAATATACATTCTGTAAATACATTGTATCTTCTGAGTACCAGAAATATTAACACATATCGAATTTTATTAACAACCTCGTTTTTCTTATGATTTACAGTTGACTGTATGAATTTGATAATCAGATGTATACCTAAGCATATTGTTTCTATCCCGGGCCTTCCGGAAATCGCTTAAAATCTGCTGCTTATTCATAATATTTTTATACTGTTATTTTAACGGGGTTCATAAATATAAATTTTGAAAAGAAATCCGGGGTTTATTTGCCTGAAATCATTTCATACCTTTGCCATTCAATAAACAAATAAAGTTTTTTTCCAGTTAGTTGACATCCGCCCCTGTTTCATGATTTCAGTAGATTCAATTAACGTAATGATAAGACTTATGTTTATCGTTAAGGCAACTTTTTTCATAAAATTTACATCTATCAGTGCGTCACGGTTTCATTAAATGAACAAATTAAACGAAAGTAATAGAAAATTTATTGCACTGAAAACATTTTTAAGTGATGTTCGCGAAGCTGTTTCAGGAACTGAACAGGATTTTACAGAGGGCAGGCTGGGAAGAGCAATCCTGTTGCTGTCTGTTCCATCGATCCTTGAAATGTTAATGGAATCTATCTTTGTTATAGTCGATATTTATTTTGTTTCAAGGCTGGGCGCAGAAGCAGTTGCGACAGTTGGTCTTACTGAGTCGCTTGTTACAATTATTTATGCAATTGCGATGGGCCTCGGAACTGCAACTACATCACTTATTTCAAGAAGAATAGGGGAGAAGAGACCCGAAGCTGCTTCCAGAACCGCCGTTCAGGCTATCCTGACAGGATTGCTTATCTCTATAATAATAGGTTTGCCCGGAGTTTTATTCTCAAAACAAATTCTTGCGATGATGGGCGCTTCGGAAACTATTGTCAACGACATGTCGGGATATATGACAGTTATGCTTGGCAGTAATGTTGTTATAATGATGCTCTTCATTATAAACGCAATTTTCCGCAGTGCAGGTGATGCGGCTGTGGCTATGAAAGTCCTGTGGACAGGAAATATTATAAACATTATACTCGATCCGATCCTTATTTTCGGATGGGGTCCTTTTCCTGAGCTTGGAGTAACAGGTGCCGCTGTCGCAACAGGTATAGGGCGCGGAACAGCAGTCCTGGTCCAGTTTTATCTCCTTTTCTTTGGGAACAAGAGAATCAGGATTCTTCTTAAGCAGATCGATTTTGATTTCAGGATTATCATCAGGCTTCTTAAGCTTTCAGTTGGCAGTATCGGTCAGAATCTGATTGGAACGCTCAGCTGGATTGGTATGGTGAGGATAATTTCTATCTTCGGTAGCGAAGTTGTTGCAGGTTATACAATTGCCATAAGGATTGTGAATTTTGCTATTTTGCCTTCATGGGGTATAAGTAATGCCTCTTCAACCCTTGTTGGTCAGAACCTTGGCGCGAAAAAGCCTGAAAGGGCTGAAAAAGCAGTATGGGTAACGGGTTGGGTTAATATGATTCTCCTCGGAATTATCGGACTCCTCTTATTCCTGTTCCCTTCATTCTTCATTCAGCTGTTCATTAAAGATGAACTGTCACTTGTATCAGGGATAAAAGGACTTAAGATAATTAGCGCGGGCTTTATTGCGTACGGACTGGGAATGGTGCTTGTAAATTCATTCAATGGTGCAGGCGACACTATGACGCCTTTACGGATCAATATTGTTGCCTACTGGCTTGTCGAAATTCCTCTTGCATGGGTTCTTGCAATACCGTTCGGAATGAATGAGAACGGAGTTTTTACTTCAATTCTCATAGCAGAAACGCTGATGACTACAATTTCATTCTTTGTATTCAGAAGAGGAAAATGGAAACTGAAAACTGTATAATGAAATAATTCAATTTATTCTGAAACACCCGTATCCTTTCTCAGGCTCTTTATATATCCTCTTTTCTTCTTAGTTTCTATTCTTTTAACCTTTGAAGCAGAGGTTGGTTTTGTAGCTTTCCTGGGAGGCTTTATTGTCAAAGCTTTTGCAAGAAGGATAAATAATTTCTCTTCGGCTTCTTCCTTATTTCCAAGCTGCGTTCTTTCTGATTGTGAAATAATTAACAGATCCCCTTCAGCAGTGATACGGTTCTTAAGACGATCGGAAATTATCTCTTTCTCCTCATTTGTAAAAGATGGTGATGAATTGATATTAAATCTTAGTTCAACTTTAGTGTTGACCTTATTTACATTCTGCCCACCGGGTCCGCTGCTGCGGGAAGTTGAAAACCTGAATCCCGAAGGGTCTATCCTGCTTTTCAGTTCCGCTGCTGTCATTAAATCTTCTTATTTGATCTGATAAAAGTGACCTTATAAACTTTCAGATGAAGAAAAGAGCAACACCTGCAACGCTTATTATCGCGCCTGCAAGCTCCGAGGCTGTAACTTTTTCTTTATATAACGTTGTTGCAGGCAAAAGGATAAAAACAGGCGTCAATGCCATAATTGTCGATGCAATACCAGTCTTTGTGTACTTTACTGAAAGCAGTGAAAAAGAAACGCCAAGGAAAGGGCCGAAAAATGCTCCTACCGTAAGAGATTTCATTCCTTTCAGGTTACCAAGAGCGGCACGAACACTGCTCCAGCGTCTGAGGATTGTAACAAGAAATGTGAATCCGGCAATCCCGGCAATTATCCTGATCTGTGTTGCTGCAAAAGGATCATAGTCCTTCATTCCGAATTTGCTCATTACAAGGCCAAGAGCTTGCCCGACAGCACCTCCGAATGCATAAAGAACTCCGATAGGAGCCAGCTTCATTTTAAACCTTTCACTTCCTTCGCCACGAGAAAAAATTGCAATGAATATTCCCGAAAACGTAAGTGTCATCCCCAGGTAATTCAAAAGGGTAAGCCGTTCACCCATTATTATCCAGCCAAATAACGCCGTGAGTGGCGGCACAAGAGTCATTATCAGCATTGAAAATCTTGAACCGATAACAGTATATGATTTGAAAAGGAAAAGGTCGCCAAAAACAAAACCTATAAGTCCCGACAACGTTAACCATAACCAGTTATCATTACTTGCGTCGGTTGGCAATGGATTGCCCCTTAAAACAAGAGTTAATGCACTCAGAAAGATGAAACCTACAATGAGACGGAGGATATTTACTGCAACGGATCCAAGCCTGTTGCTCGCCGATTCAAACGCAAGTGCGCTGACTGTCCAGAATATTGCCACAAGTAATGCAGAGAATTCACCCGAGTGAGCGGAAATAAAGTTCATCTGTTAAGATTTTTAAACCGAGGGGCGAATGTATAAAAACTTTCGGAGATTAAGTTGCCATTTAATTCAGCAGGGTTTTGCCGGTAAACTAATATAAAAAAAGCTCCGCCGTTTGTCCCGGCAGAGCCTTTTATAATTGTATATACACTACAGAGTGTTGCGCTTGTTATTCAGCGTATTCGAATACATATTCACCTGAACCCCTCTGAAATCCAATCTTGTCTGATACTTTTAACTCTTTACCGGGTTGTACAGCAGCGCCATTCTCCTTTATCTTTGAGATATCATTTACAGGAATGTAAACAATTGCTTCGGAGTTTGCAGGAATAATGACTTTAACAATGATCTTTCCATCTTTTCTTTCCCATCCTGAGGTTACTTTCCCATAAGGACTATCGTATGAAGCTTTTGCAAATGAAAGCTTTTTTGCAGGGTGGGGCTGGATTGTAAGTTTTTTATAGCCCGGACCATCAGTCTCAATCCCGGCTGAAACTCTGTACATCCAGTCGCCTATAGCGCCGTAAGCATAGTGATTAAAGGAATTCATTCCCTTGTCCTGGAACGTGCTGTCTGTTTTCTGCCCGTCCCATCTTTCCCAGATCGTTGTGGCGCCCATTTTAACCGGGTAGATCCATGATGGATAAGTCTCCTGCAGAAGAAGATCATAAGCAACATCAGTATAGCCCGCATCAGAGAGTTCAAAAGCAATATACGGAGTGCCAAGGAATCCAGTTGAAATATGATTTCTCCTGCTTCTGATGTCATCTGCAAGGAAGCTGGCGGCGACAGAACGCAGATTATCAGGTAGCAAACCGAATTTCAATGCGAGGATGTATGAAGTCTGTGAACATGTTCCTACCCTTCCTGCGGGAGTGACATATTCGTGTATAAAAGCTTCTTTTATTTTTTTATACAGATCAGAATAAGTCTTCTGATCATCAGTCTTGCCCAGGACTTTTGCCGCCTGTGACAACAGGTTAGTTGAATAAGCATAAAATGCAGTTGCAATGAAGTCGGGTTCAGTGTAACCATCAGGTTCAGTGTGATTGTTTACAGGCGGATGATAGAAAAGCCAGTCGCCGTATTTGCTTCCACCTTTCCACATGTACGAATCTCCTGCTTTTGCCCTTATATATTCAACCCATTTCTTCATGCTCGGGTATTGATTTTCAAGAAACATGATATCGCCATATACTGTGTACATCGTCCAGGGCGCTATTACAGCAACATCACCCCACCCGGCGGAAGGCATAGCTGATTCAGCATTCTGACTGTTAAGAACGTCAGGAATCACATCAGGAACTTCACCACCCTTTTTCTGATCGAGGGCAAGGTCTTTAAGCCATTTTGTAAAGAAAGCAGATACATCAAAATTGAATGCTGCCGTTCTGCAGAATGCCTGTGCATCGCCTGTCCATCCAAGCCGTTCGTCTCTCTGCGGACAATCTGTCGGCACATCAACGAAATTGCCTTTCTGTCCCCATATAATATTATGTTGAAGCTGGTTTATAAGAGGGTTGGAACATTCAAATGAACTTGATGGTTTCATGTCTGAATGAACGATAACACCTGTTATGTTTTCAGGTGTCAGCGTTCCCGGGAATCCTGTCACTTCAACATACCTGAATCCCATGAAGGTGAACCGGGGCTCATATATTTCCTCGCCTTTGCCTGCAAGAGTATATTTAAGCTGACATTTTGCGCTCCTCAGGTTTTCAGTATAGAATTCGCCATATTTATCAAGCACTTCAGCATGGCGGAGAGTAACAACTGTCCCTTTTGGTCCTGTAACTTTGAGCCTTACCCAACCTACCATGTTCTGGCCCATATCAATAAGCTGGCTGCCTTTTGGCGATTTGAATACCTTTATCGGCTTGATCTCCTGAATCTTTCTCACAGGTGCGCCTTCGGAAGCAACAAGGTTGTTATCATAAGTTGCAGTTTTAACTTTTTTCCAGCCTGACGCATCATAACCGTTCTTATCCCAGCCTGTCAGTTCCTTTGTTGCATCATAGGTTTCGCCATTATATACATCGCTCATCCTTATAGCGCCATCCTGCTTGCCTGTCCATGATTCGTCAGTAATTATATCTGTTTCGGATCCGTCGGTATATTTGATTTTCAACTGTGCAAGGAGCCCGAGTGTTTTTCCATAAATTGCCCAGTTTGTACCCCAGCCAAGTGTGCTCCTGTACCAGCCGTCACCAAGAATTGCACCAATTGCATTTCCTCCTTTTTTGATCCCGTTAGTTACATCGAAAACCTGGTATTGAAGCCTCTTTCCATAAGTTGTCCATCCCGGCGTAAGTTCCTGGTCGCCTACCTTTTTACCGTTAAGATGCAATTCATAATATCCGTGTGAAGTGATGTAAATTCTTGCAGAAGCAATATTTTTTTCAACAGTGAATTCTTTCCTTAGATAAGGTGATGGGGAATATCTGTTTGTATCGCCTTCTATCCCGATCCATTTTGCTTTCCATTCATCTTTATTGAACAGACCTGTTTCCCAGTATGAGGCGTCACTCCATCCTGACGTCTTCCCTCTATTGTCCCTGATTCTTACCTGCCAGAAGTATCTTGTTGCAGATTTGAGATCAGGGCCGGCATAAGATTGAAGGATTGATGCATCAGTCTGTTGCCATCCGCTGTCCCATATAATTGTTTTTGATGAAAATGTATTATCAGTTGAGACCCTTATTTCGCAGGCTGTCTGCATGATATTATTCCCTGTGCCGTTTATTTTCCAGGAAAAGCGGGGAGTCCTGTTGCCCGTACCGATGGGATTGACCCGGTGGTCAGTCGTAAGGTCATATACGGTTAGATCCTGTGCTGCAATAAATGATGTCAATGCCAGGAAGACAAAGATGAGTTTGATTGATTTCATGTTCAGATTGGTTAGATTCGGAATTCAAGGTTATAAAAAATTGTGAGAATAAAAAATGACCTAATCATCAAACCTATACTTTAAAGTTTATAAATTGCATGTCTGACCAGAAACTTAAATAACTTATGAATCCAACAGCCGGAATTTTACTTATAGCTCTTGGAAGTATAGGAGCGGCAAGCTTCTATGTTCCCTTTAAAAAAGTCAAATCCTGGGCCTGGGAATCCTACTGGATAATGCAGGGACTGGCAGCATGGATATTAGCTCCCTGGTTGATCGCTTTTTTTGCAGTTCCGGATGGGAATTTGCTTAAAGTTCTGGCGGAAGGCCCTTCTGATGCAAAGCTGTGGGCTATTTTTTTTGGCGCTTTGTGGGGAGTGGGTGGATTGACATTCGGGTTGAGCATCAGGTATCTCGGCGTAGCCCTTGGACAGAGTATTGCGCTTGGATTCTGTGCCGCATTCGGAACTATAATTCCTCCACTTGTTACAGGCAGCGACCTTTTCAGTACGCAGGCCGGTCTGTGGACAATTATAGGCGTTGGAATATGTATAGCCGGTATTTCAGTTATAGGGTATGCAGGTTCACTTAAAAACAAAGAGCTCAGCCCTGAAGAACGTCAGAAGGCTATAAAGGAATTTGCTCTTAAAAAGGGATTACTTATTGCCGTTTTTGCCGGCATCATGAGCGCCTGCTTCAGCTTTGGGCTCAGTTTTGGAAAACCAATCGGCGACATTGCAGTAAGCAGATTTTCAACTGATCCTTTGTTCCACGACAATCCGGTACTTATATATGTTTTGCTTGGAGGTTTCGCAACAAATCTTATCTACTGCCTTTATCTTAACATTAAAAACGGAACAATAAAAGACTACGGATCTGTAAGCGGAAGTATTTTATTTAATAATATTTTCTTTACATTCCTTGCGGGTTTTCTCTGGTTCATGCAATTCCAGTTCTTCGGTATGGGTAAAAGCAAACTGCCTGAACAGATGATACCGTTCGCCTGGAGTATACTAATGGCTCTTAATATTGCATTCAGCAATATATGGGGTATCCTGTTGAAAGAATGGAAAGGTTCAAAGACAAAGACAATAATAGTATTAATAATAGGAATCCTCATACTGATTGCATCCACATTCATTGTGAATATTCAGATGAATTGAAATTAAAGGCTCAGTAAAACCCGATTGATATGAAAAAAGAATACTTAGAAAAATCTTATTCACTTGCAAAGGAAAGATATGCAGAAATAGGTATAGATACTGATTCGGCAATTTCACAACTCGATAAACTTGCAATCAGTCTGCACTGCTGGCAGACTGATGATGTTTGTGGTTTTGAAAAAGCCGATGCAGTGCTTGGTGGCGGAGGTATCCAGGCAACAGGGAATTACCCGGGGAAGGCACGTACAATTGAGCAGATGCGTGCTGATCTCGATAAGGTTATGTCCCTTCTCCCGGGAAAACAACGGTTAAGCCTTCATGCAATTTACGGTGAATTCGGCGGGAAAAAGGTTGACAGGGATCAGATTGACACAACTCATTTCCAGGGCTGGATCGACTGGGCAAAGAAAAGAGGCATAGGTCTCGACTTTAATTGCACATGCTTCTCACATCCGCTCGCCGATGCAGGTTTTACTTTGTCGTCAAAGGATGAAAAGACAAGAAAGTTCTGGGTTGAGCATGTTAAAAGATGCCGTTCGATAGCTGCAGATATGGGGAAACAGCTTGGAACACCATGTGTTCACAATCTGTGGATACCTGACGGATCGAAAGACACACCCGTTGACAGGAATGGATACAGGACACTGCTTAAAAAATCACTCGATGAAATATTATCTGTTCAGTATCCAAAGCAATATCTCAAGGATTCAGTCGAAAGTAAGCTCTTCGGTATTGGCTCTGAGTCAATGGTAGTTGGCTCTCATGATTTTTATCTTGGATATGCTGTCAAAAACAATACCCTGATAACTCTCGATAACGGTCATTTTCATCCCACAGAACAGGTTGGCGACAAGATTTCATCGATACTCCAGTATGTTGATGAAATTCTTCTTCATCTCACGAGGGGAGTCAGGTGGGACAGCGACCATGTGCTCACATTCAATGACGAGCTCATACTTATCGCCCAGGAAATTGTAAGATGCAAGGCTCTGAACAGGGTCAATATCGGACTTGATTTCTTCGATGCAAGCCTTAACAGGATAGGCGCCTATGTTATTGGAACAAGAGCGGCCCAGATAGGATTCCTGTTTGCTCTGCTTGAACCTACCGATACAATAAAGGAATACGAGGAGAAAGGACGTACGTTTGAACGGCTTGCCACTCTTGAAATGCTGAAGGGGATGCCATACGGCGCTGTATACGATTATTATTGTCTTAAAAATAATATTCCGACAGGGAAGGAGTCCCTCGATGCAATATTAAAATACGAAAACGAAGTATTGTTGAAAAGGTAAAGACCTTTTACAGAAATACTTCATTAATAATGCAGTCTTTACGCTTTACGCTCTACTCTTTGCTCTTTACGATCTACATTACATGAAAGAACCCGTTATTGCAATCTTTGATATTGGCAAAACCAATAAAAAGTTTCTGCTGTTCAGCAGCGATCTCAGGATGGTCTTCGAGAAGGAGGAAAGATTTGAGCAGATCTTTGATGATGATGGATTTGAATGTGATGACATAGAGCATATTGAACAATGGATCAGGAAAACTGTAAGAAGCCTTGTTCATTCCGATACTTACGAGCTTACTGCAGTCAATTTTACAACTTATGGCGCTACATTAGCATACCTCGACAGGAATGGGCAAAGACTGACTCCGATATATAATTATCTCAAACCCGTAGATGAAAGTATTCCCGAAAGCCTGTATAAGAGAAACGGCGGAAGAGATGAGTTCTGCAGGCGGACTGCATCACCTGCTCTTGGAATGCTTAATTCAGGTATCCAGGCTTTGCGGCTGATGAGAACCAAACCGGCTGTATTCAGTAAAATTGAAAATATACTTCATTTTCCACAGTATGTTTCATACATACTTACAGGCAGGATTTATTCTGAACACACATCAATCGGGTGTCATACGGCCTTGTGGGACTTTGATAACATGCGATATCATGCCTGGATAGAAGCTTATGGATTGAAGCTTCCGCAGCCTGTACCTGTAAATACAGTAACAGAAGTAAATATTGAGAGTAAGAAGATCAGGGTCGGTATTGGAATGCACGACAGTTCAGCTTCCCTGGCGCCATATTTTTCAATTAAAAAAGGAAGGTTCATACTTCTTTCTACCGGGACATGGTGTATCAACATGAATCCTTTCAATAAAGAAATACTTACGACCGAACAGCTCGACAGGGACTGTCTCTGTTACATGAGCATCACAGGCCAGCCTGTTAAATCATCAAGATTTTTCCTTGGGCATCTGCATGAGGAGGGTTTGAAATTTATCAATGCACATTTTAATAAACCTGAAGACTTTTTTAAGCAGGTAAAGACGAGTCGTGAAATGGTTTCAAGGCTGAAAATAAAGTACGGTATAAATAGGGTGTTCTTTCAAAGTGAGTATAGCAATGGGCAGTTCCGCAGGTATATAGACATGTATGAATTCAGCTCTTTTGAGGAAGCATATCACCAGCTCATGATTGAGTTATGTGATTTTGTAATTGATTCTGTTAAGCTTGTGATTCCTCAAGATGATGATATTGAGAATCTCTATATTACGGGCGGTTTCTCAAAGAATGAACTTTTCCTTCACCTTGTCTGTAAAGCATTTCCCGATAAAAAGATATTTACATCAGAAATTGCAAACTCTTCAGCTCTTGGCGCTGCATTAGTCATGAATGAGACTGTTCCTGAGATAAACCTTGGGCTGACTGCCTGTATGGCTTAATAGATCTTTTGTCCTAACGACACCTTAAGCCTGTAAATGCTTGCAGCATAATCTATTCTTGATTTAAGAAGAAGAAGTCTTGTCTCCGAAACGGCAGTATTTGCATCGAGTAGGTCAAGATTGGTTATCATTCCAGACCTGAAGCTTATTTCTGCAAGAGAGTATGCCTTTTCAGCCTGTTCAAGCTGTAGTTGAAACTGGCTGATCTTTTGTTTGGCGGCATTCATCGAGGCTGATGCATCGAGCACATCTGCTGAAATGTTTCGTCTTGTTGTTTCAGCTTCATACGACACTGACGTTATATTTGATTGTGCCTGTGATATCCTGTACCTGTTTTTCAATGCATCGAGGATGGGGACTCTGAGACTTATCCCTACAACATAGTTGGGTCTAATCTTATTGAGATCGGGAATAAAGCCGTTTTTTGCACCACCTGTAGCCTGGAAGTTGATTTCAGGCATGTTCTGAAGTTTTGCAAGTCCGTATCTCATCTCTGCAAGAGATATGCGAGCTGCATCTGAATGAATTTCGTTACGGTTATTCAAAGCAAAAGTAAGCAGAGAATCCTGTGAGACTGATGGTGACAATACAGAAAAATCATTTTTAACAGTAACTGATGTCCCTGATGTATTTCCAATAAGAGAGTTCATGTATTCTCTCTGTGAAGTCAGAGAGGAAACAAGATCGACTTTCTGGCTTTCAATATTTGAAATCCTGACTTTTGTTGACAGCGCCTGGTATTCTGTAGCAGAACCTGTCTCCATCAGCTTGTTGATATATGAAAGATGACCGTTAAGAGCTTCGATCTGTTCCTCTTTTATGCTTATTGCCGCCTGAAGATAAACAAGTGTATAAAAGACATTCACGGCCGAAAGTGATAGCTTCTGCTTTACATTCTCCGCGCCAATCTCATTAAGAGTCCTGTTCTCTTTTTCAACTTCAATATTTTGTCTTGTACGTCCAAAATCATAAACACGCTGTCTCAGATTAACAGATGCAGAATAGTTGTTTTCAGGAAAAAGCTGGAAAGTACCCATATCAGGGATTGTTAATTTTGTAACAGGTCCCTGATTACTGAATGATGCCATCATATCGGCATCAGGAAAATATCCTGATCTTGCGAGACTGATATTATTCTCAGTGTTTTTAACTGTTTCTTCAGAAGCTTTAACTGATGGGTGGGTTGTAATAATAAGCTGTATCACTTCTGAAAGCGAAAGTGAATCATTTTCAGTATCCTGGGCTTTTGAGATGTTTCCTGAAATTATTCCAAAAATCAGAATCAAAAATAAAAATCTATTCATTTTCAGGTTTTGTTTTTTCACGTTTTCTTGTATGTAGAAACAATACGGGTATTCCTCCGGCAAGTGTTATTATACCTGCAAGAAGGAAGTCATCGTTGATTCCCTCGATGTATGATTGTTTTGCAATATTTTGCATCAGTATTGTCTGGCTCTGTTTTAATCCGTCAGAGTCAGAACTGCCGGCATTATGCGTTGCATGGAATCTTATTGAGGATATAGTATTCCTGAATTCTTCGGAATTATTGTTTATACGGCTGCTGAATATCTGGTTATGATATATCACTCTTGTAGTCAATAGCGTAGCAAGTATTGCAACACCGAGGCTCCCTCCGAGCTGCCTCACAGAGTTTGATATAGCTGAAGCCTGGGCCATTTTATCTCTTGGAATATCGAGGAGAGAAATTGTGGTTAAAGCAGTAAATATGAGTCCCATACCCAATCCCCGGATATAGAGAGAAAGCATTATCGAGTGCAGCTCGGTAAGCCATGACAATTTTGCATTAAGGAAGAAGCTGATTGAAAGCAATATTACTCCAAGAAGAATTGGAATTTTTGCATTTATCTTATCGGCTATTTTTCCTGAAATCGGTGCAATAATCCCTTGTATTATTCCGACAGGGAGGAATACAGAGCCGGCCTGGAAAGCAGAATAGCCAAGAGAATTCTGGAGGTAAACAGGCAGCAGGAATGTGCTCCCGAACATTCCGATGCTGAAAATAAGCAGGATGACATTTGACATCCCGAAGTTGTGATTCCTGAGAAGCCTCAGATCGAGAAGAGGTTCTTTTACTGTAAGTTCTGCGGTAAGGAACACAGCAAGTGCAATGATCGCTATTGCAGTGAAGAGTAGAATATGCGGTGATCGCCATCCCTGTGAATTTGTAGCCGCATTACCTTCAGAAAGAACATACAATGTCAGAGGCAGGAAGATGGTGACAGAGATGAATCCGGCAATATCGAATCTTCGCAGCTTATGACTTTTGTACTCACGCTGGATAATAATTGTGAAGAGCATAGCAATTATTCCCACAGGTACGTTAACATCGAATATGAGGGGCCAGCTGAACCTGTCTATGAGGAAACCGCCAATTAGAGGTCCGAATGAAACGGATGCCGCTGCTGCAATTGCCCAGAAACCAAGCGCTACGCCGCGTTGCTGAACCGGAAACTCCCGTGTGATTATGGCCATGCCAAGAGGCTGTATGGTTCCTGCTCCAAGTCCCTGGATAATCCTTGAAATGATGAGCATGTTCTCATCGGATGAAATTCCGCAAAGCATTGAACCTAAAGTGAACAGAAATAATCCGATGAAATAGATCTTTTTATAGCCGAATTTATCTGCCATCCACCCTGAAGTTGGCAGCATTACAGCCATTGCAAGCATATATGCAGTAATTACCCATTCAATCTTATCGAGCCCGACGCCGAAGGAAGCCATGATCTTAGGTAACCCGACATTGACAATTGTCGCATCGAGGACGGCCATGAACGTACCGATCATTATGTTTCCAAGAAGGAACCATTTGTAATTTGGATTTTGTGGATGAAATCCGGGGTGAACGCCCCTTACAACTTTTCTGATTCGATGTGTCGGAGTCCTCCGTTTCATCTTTTCTTCAGTATTTTAACAGTTGCCGACATACCTGAAAGAAATTTAAAAGATGAAACTGATTCATTATCAGAAGTTCTTTCTATTGAGATCCTGATTGGGATACGTTGTGTAACCTTAGTAAAATTTCCCGATGCATTGTTTGCCGGGATAAGTGAAAATACAGAGGCTGTGCTTGTTCCAACTCTTGTAACCTGCCCTGAAAAGTCAATATCAGGAAAAGCATCAATACTTATAATTGCATACTGCCCCTGTGTTATAGAAGCTATTTTTGTTTCTTCAGGAAATGCTGTTATCCAGATATCGCTGTCTTTTGTTATTGTAAGCACTGACTGACCTGGCTGAATCACATCTCCGGGAAGCAGCCAGCGTTTAGTTACAATTCCACTTGCAGGAGAAAATAGTTTCGTGTTCAAAAGCTGGTTTTCAAGAACATTTATCTGAGCCTCAGAAGTTTGTATTGAGGCTGATGCTGTTGAAATATTTGCCTTTGAAACAGTAAGCTGGGCTTTAGCTGCATCTAATTGAGCATCTGCAACTTCGTAAGCCTTACGGATATGATCGTATTGCTCGTTTGTAATAACACCGCCTTCGTACTGACTCTTTGCCCTGTCGAAATCTCCTTTTGCTTTATCGAGACCAATTTCAAGTATCCGGATATTTTTTTCATCAGAATAATAGCGGGCTTGTGCCTGTTGCAATCCTGCCATAGCCTGATTTTTCTGCGCTGCCGCCTGGCTTCTCTGCACAAGAATATCAGAGCTGTCGAGAACAGCAACCAACATTCCTGCATTTACAGTATCTCCCTCGTCAGCAAATAATGAGATAAGCTTACCAGGAATTTTAGACTGGACACCTATATTATCGGCATCAACATGAGCATCATCTGTAACAATGTATTTTGAATAGTTCCTGTACCACAGAATTGCAGCCACAAGAACAATAAGAATAATTGCAGTCAGAGGAATGTAGATTTTCAGATTCTTTTTCATTTTACTTTGATTGTTTGATACCTTTAATGAATATACGGGTGAATTCAAGCGATCTTGAATGAAGCTGTTCAAATTCGGTAATATCGAGAGACATCATATTCTTTCTGGAAATAAGCGACATTCTTAATCCTTTCAACAGATCGAGGAACAGCTCAGCAGTATTCTCAGGATTTATGTTTTCAAATATTCCTTTTTCAATACCTGAGTTAAATATACCGGATAGAATTTCTTTTTCCTTTTCTCTGAAAGCATCGAGTAAATCCCTCAATAAAGGCCTGAAATTGGAATATTCTTCATGTTTAAGCCTGCTGAGATTCATAAGTTTCCTGAAATAAATCAACCGGGCAGTTATGTATTCAGTGAGAACCATTTCAGGATCCCTGATCTTAATTATCTTTTTTGAAATGTTATCAATGAATTCAGCCTGCTCTTTCTCAATAACAGACCTGTAAAGGCTTTCCTTATCAGGAAAATAATAGTAAAGTGAAGCTTTCGATAACCCAAGATCATTTGCTATTTCCTGCATTGAAGTTTTTTCAAGACCATAGAGCCCGAAACGTTTCTGTGCGGTCAGTATGATCATTTCAACCTTATCTGTTTTATCCTTATCCATCCGGTTAAAAAATTGCAAAGCTAACATACTCTCTGACCAGTTTGTTTAAAAAGTCAGATTTTTATTAACAATCGATAAAGAAGCTTCGATGAATAGTTTTTAAAAAATGAGTTGTTTATAATGTCGTGAATATTAATTTTGAATTACTTCAAATAAACTGAATTGTATGAGCTCGAGATCCCTCATTATTCTGTCAATGATTTTTCTGACTGTTTCGGTATCAGGTCAGATGAAAATCGAAAGACAATGGCCCTGTTACCGTGGTTATAAGTCGGCTGGCATACTGGATAATGCCGATCTTCCTGAAACTTTTGATTTCAATACGGGAAAGAATATTAAGTGGAAAACAGAGGTACCGGGAATGGGTCTTTCAAGTCCCGTAATATGGGATGATAATCTGTTTATCACAACTGCTGTAAGCCAGGATGATAAAAACGGGATCAAAGCAGGTATTTATGGTGATGTACGGCCGGTGGAAGATACTTCTGTCCATGAATGGAAACTATTATGCTTCGATAAGAATTCCGGGAAAATGCTCTGGGAGAAGACATCATTTACTGGGGTTCCCAGGATAAAACGTCATCCTAAATCTACGCATGCAAATACTTCTGTTGCAACAGATGGAAAGTATGTTGTCGCCTTTTTCGGCTCCGAAGGACTGTATTGCTATGATATGAAAGGAAATCTCCAATGGAAAAAAGATTTTGGGGTTCTGAAATCGGTATTCTTCATGATGAAAAACGCTGAATGGGAGTTTGCGAGTTCACCTGTAATTCATAATGGTGTTTTGGTAATCCAGTGTGATGTTCTTGAAAATTCATTTGTTGCTGCTTATGATTTAAAATCGGGAAAGGAATTGTGGAGAACAAGCCGCGATGAGTATCCCGGTTGGTGCACACCAAATATCTATACAAATAACGGGAAACCATACATTGCTTTGAACGGCTATAAATTACGAGCAGGCTATGAATTCGAAACCGGCAAAGAAGTCTGGAGGATGGCAGGAGGCGGGGACATCCAGATTCCCACACCAATTATCGGTAACGATCTGATTTATTTTAACAGTGCACACGGAAAAAGCTCCCCGATAATTGCAGTTAAGACGAATGCAACAGGTGATATTACTCTCAAAGATAACGCTACAGAGAATGAATTTGTGAAATGGAGCCTTCCAAGAGGCGGTTCATACATGCACACAATGCTGCTTTACAGGGATCATCTTTATAATGTTGACTGGAACGGAATGGTGAAATGCTTTGATCCTCTTACAGGTAAGGAATTATGGAACGGAAAGCTTGGAAAGACTGAAAGCTTTGTCGCTTCACCTGTGGCATCAGACGGGAAGATCTACATAGTTTCCGAAAACGGAACAGTCTTCGTATTAAAGGATGGAGCCTCATTCGAGCAGGTTGCAGAGATACCGATGGGGGATATCTCTCTTGTAGCGCCTGCAATTACAGACGGATCAATATTTTTCAGGACGCAGAAATATTTATTTGCGGTAGGAGAGAAGAAATAGAGTTTCGTAGAGGCGATAAACTATTGTAGAGATTCTGCACGATGTATAATTGTTATTCCGCCCTGAGCGATGAAATAAGTTTCTCTGATCTGATTGACCTCATAGAAATGAATAGTGTTAAAAGTCCTGTTAAAAAAATAACAGTAACTATAACAGACAGATAGAACCATGGAATCTCATTGCTACCCTTTATTGAGTGGAGTGTTGCTATAATTGCAGAAACTACACCGGATAGTATACCTGCAACCAGAATAATTATCTGTTCCGAGAGTGTGATCTTTCTTATGCGCGCCGGGGTGAATCCAAGTGAAAGCATTAATGCAAATTCACGCTTGCGGCGGTTGAAATTTCTAAGGAGAACAAAACCAAGTCCGGCTACGCCTGTTATCATTCCCAATCCTCCGAATACCCCGAAAACTGACAGGTATGTGTTTGTTATCTCGTAAAATGAAGCGAGACGATCGGATGTATTTTCAATATTAGCACCAAAGGCCTGAAATCTTTCATTCAGATTATTCCTGTAAAAATCTTTTTTTGTGGGATCACCGCCTGCAAGGAATACTGAATTACCTGATACCGACGGAAAAAACCTTGAAAAATCCTTCCTGGGTATTAACACATAGCCCTGGAAAACAGAAGATTGTAAACCTGCTGCAATGATAATGTTCAATGGTTGCCCGTTTTCAGCCTTCATTACAAGAGTATCGCCGATCCCGATTTTAAGCCCCCAGTCAAGAACCGTCTGATCCGCTATACCATAAATAACATCTGCAGCAGGCTGTTTTTCAAGAGCTTTCCACTGATTCCCATTACGATCATTAAGGATACTTTTCGTGAAAGAAAAAGCTTTATGACTGATGAACATTCCAGGGTCGACTCCGAGAAGCGGAGGTGCAACTATATGATTCAGATTCAGGCAACTTGCGTCGTTTCCCGGGCTTCTTTTCATCTGAACAAATTCCATTGCTGATAACTCTTCATCCAGTCCGTATTTAATTCTTCCTGAAGGGCTGTTAAGATCATCGCTAACCGGTAATGATGTCTCCATCCAGAGCATGTAACCTCCTGTTCCTGAAGAATTATCAGATACTGATGATCCGAAGTCTTTCCTGTTAACTGCTGTGATTATAACAGCAAAAATTCCTGCTGCGATGAATAAAACCGGCGTGACTGCATAAGCAGGGTAAAATGAATAATAGAGACGCGATAATCCTGCCCTCCTTTTTTTATTGATCAGGAACTGTCTCCATAAAAGCATACAGCTGAGAAGCATGAATGCGCCTGAAGCGAAGCTCAGGCTCATCATTTTTTCGGAAAGTAGTGAAAGCACAAACAACAATACAGTCAGCAATCCCGAAGCTGTCAGCAAGATTATATTTTGTTTTGCTGATGGAGCAGAATGATGCTTTGTTCCACTTGTTCTTAATGTTTTAAGATAGCTCCTTGCCTTTATTACAAGGAACAGAACCGACAAAAGCAGAGTTATACAGAATCCTGTTATGATGGTAAGTAAATCGAAGGACACGATGAGAGCATTTGTCTGAACAGCGCCTCTCCATACTGTATTTAATGCATTGATGAGAATTATATTTATCAAATATCCTGTAATACTGCCAATTATGCAGGCTCCAAATGCAACTGGAAGTAATTCAGCAAGAAGTATTCTTCCAATGAGCCTGCTTTTAAATCCTAATGAGTATAAGGTCCTTACATCATTTTTTTTCAAATCAAAATAGAATGAAACCGCAAAAGAAAGCAACACGAATGCAGCAAGTATAAGGAAGAATCCAAGGCTCAGGAATAAGGTGCCGAAATCTACGCTGTTCTCAGCAGCCTCGATCGAATCATTGAATATTTCATTTACAGTGAATCCGATTATAGATGGATTTATTTCGCCTGATAGCCGATCTCTGATCTCAACAGTGCTTATGTTTTCAGGAAACCTGATAGCTGTAGCCGGTCCGTAATTGTTTCCCCAAAGCTTCACTGCAGTTTCATAAGCAATAAACGCCTTTGGCGTTCCTTTATACTTTCTCCAGTATTCTTCATCCTTGTCATGGATGAGTTTTGTATTTACAGGAATACCTGCATCCCATGAAGAGCATGATTCACTGCCTGAGATACCCGGAAAATCGGGCATTAACATTGAATCAGCCCAGACACCCGCTGATTCAATTACTCTATCGACAATGAAGCGGCTTGTTTTTTCCACAAGGTTATTAAGTGAATCAGGCGCATACCATGTCATAGCTATTGAATCACCGGCCTTAGCGCCAATGTCATTCGCAAGCCATTTGTTAATGTATACTGTATTCTCTGAAAGAGATTCATTATATGCACGGGAGTTAATCCCTGATATAAATGAATATGGATTTAGATTTTTATCTTTTTCAATACGATTGGCAAGATATGTAATAACAGGAGTTGCCTGTGGTATTATTTTTTTTATACTGTCAAGCAGTATTGCGTCAATAAATACCCGGTTTGAAATGATCTCTGATTCACCTGTCGATTTTACTTTCCTGATCCTTAATCCGATATCTGAGGGTTCAATTGCTTTTTGAAGGGAAGCATTCAGCTCATTTACACTCATTGCGCTTCTCTGCACAAGCAACCTGTTTATTCCATATTTCCTTCCATTATAATTCTCCAGATCGGAGATATTCATGAAAATATTTGCAGATGGGATCTGGCTTATAGACAATGAAAAGTTCCCCATCTCACCGGCATCAATTATTTTTCCGGTCTTAAGTACAATAGATGAATTCTCTTCCTGAGAAGGAGCAAATGGCGCATCAGCAGGAATATCAGTTATTTCCGGGAAATGAATGATTATATCATCACCTTCTTTCACACCGAGAGAAGTTGCAAGTTTCCTGTTAATGACTATTTCACCGGGATCTATCTTTATTGAATCGATTTTATGAAAGCTGAAGAAGTTGCTGTCAACAGCATATATCGATGTATTGTTGACAGTAATTTGTGATACAAGGCCCTGGCTGCTTCCTTTCAATTCAAGTAAGCCGGTCATTTCAAGACCGGTAAGTTTTCTGAGCCTGTCTTCAAGCTTACTGTCAAAATATCTCAGTCCGGAACTTATATAAACTCCGGTATTCCCGAGTTTTTCAATTGCAGTATTCTGTAGGCTCCTCCTTACTGACTTTCCAGTCATTAATGAACCTGTGATAACAGCACACAGCAGAAGAATAATAAGAAATTGATAGAAAACACTTTTTCTGTAGTACTTTATTGATTTCAGCGACAGTTTTATGATATCACTGTTCATATCAGACCAGTTTACCTGATTGAAGTTTCAACTGCCTGATCATTTTCCGGGAAAGATCATCGGAATGCGTTGCGAGAATAATCGTAATTCCAAGTGACCGGTTCATTTCGAGAAGGAGGGTTCCCAGGGTTTCAGCATTGCCTGAATCCAGTGAGCCGGTCGGCTCATCTGCAAGAAGAATAGAAGGCTTGTTCGCAAGCGCTCTCACGAGTGCGACTCTTTGAGACTCACCGCCCGATATCTGAAAAGGATACTTATTGATAAGATCGCTGATCCCGGTCTTATCAATAAGAAGTTCTATATGCTGTTTCCGTGACTGCAGCTCTTCTTTACTGCTTTTTGAAGCTATAAGGGGAAGGGTTATGTTCTCATAAACAGTAAGATGCTGAAGAAGCAGGTGATCCTGGAAAACAAAACCGATATGATTGTTCCTGTAAGAGGCTGACTCATTTTCATTGAACAGGCTGATGTCGTCTCCTTTGAAAACAACACTTCCTTTGTCAGGCTTCTCAAGCAACCCTATAATATTAAGGAGAGTGGTTTTCCCGGAACCGGAAGGTCCCATAACTGAAATTGAGTCACCTTCAGTGACTTCAAGAATGAGATCATTCAGGACAGCGCCACGCTGAATGAATGATTTTGAGATTTTGTTTAGTGAAAGCATAGGATCAGGTTGATTTCACTGAGTTATAAACCGAAGAGAGATCTTCAGACATTCTTTCGAGTGACAGTTTTTTGAGGACATTATTCTTTCCATTTGAAGAGAATGCATTTAGCTGTTCCCTGTTATATAAAATTTCCTCAATTGCATCAGCAAGGCCTTCAGCATCATCTTTTGTATAAGTTACACCGCCCCCGGTTCTTTCTATAATCTCAGGGAAAGCACCTGTAGATGGTTGTATTACAGGTACCCCGGCGGCATTCGCTTCAAGTATGTACAATCCATACCCATCATACTTCCTGACAGGAACACTCAAAAGATCTATGTTTCCGAAAAAGTCGGTCTTGCTGTTCCCCATGAATTCAGGATATAGCTTTACCGATTTTTCGAGTCCGGCTGATTTAATCTTCTTAATCTGGGATGAGATGAATGGTTTGTCGTCGCCTGTATATCCTCCTGAAACATGAAGCGTAAGGTTTGGTAACCTGTTATTCTCCCGTAATAAAATAAAAGCGTCTACAAGTTTATCGAATCCATTGTGGAAGCTTACACGGCAGAAATAACCTATTGCCGGCCAGTTATCTTTTTTCGGGATGTTTAGCAATTCACCCGGTTCAAGGCACAAAGGGACAACATTGACAATATTTCCTGAGATACCTGTTTTTGAGATGAAGAAGTTCTTGTAGTATGAACTGGGAGTAAGAAAGGCATCAACATATTTTTCTTCTTTCGCGATAAGGTTCCATGCCTGTGTCTGCCATGGCTCAGCCATCTCGTTTATCCAGTCATCTTCATTCAGAAGAGAGCATACGACTTTTACATCTATCCTGCTTTTGATCTGCTTCGCGAGTCCTATTACAAGCGCATTTGACAGGTGGATAATATCAGGTTTCCCTTCTTTTAAAAGATGATCGATAAGTCTTGTAAGCTCTTTTTCAGGAAATGCTTTTTCACCTGTAATCATGTTCAGTGTCATGTCCTCCATGCCTTCGGTACGTGTTGTACCTGCCCGTTTTGAAGCCATTTTAAGCATAGGAGCGCTGTCAAGAATCCTGTCGAAGAATGAAGGCATGTTCCTAAGAAAAGGTACTTTCTCCCTTAAGTATAATGATACAGCTCCAAAGAACACATTACTATCTATATCATTATCCTTCACAGATTCATCAGGCGGAAGGTAAAGAGGAATAGCGGAAGCCTGTGTCCCCGGTACTTTCCTGATAGCCTTGAGATAGATCATGTCGCGATAGCAGTTACCGCAATAGAAAGAACCTCCTGAGCCTGTTATAAGGTAAACTACTTTCATTTTTTTATATCAGATTGCGGGGATTTCCCATTGCCGAAAGCCAGGATTCTTCCATCATCTGTGAGTACATAGAACCTGCCTTCAGAAACTGCCGGTGAAGTGCTTACAGGAGCGCCAGTGTTAAAGCTCCACATTCTTTGTCCGTTCGCAAGATTCAGTATTGTTACGAAACCGTCCAAACCGGCAAACAGGACCTTGTTGTTTGCAATAACTGCCGAGCCTGTTATTCTGCCGTTAGTCCTGTATTTCCACAATTGTTTTCCGGTGGAAGCGTTGTAACAATAGAGGTACTTGTCTTCACTTCCAAGGATTACTTTATCATTATTGACTGCAGGAATTGCGAGTACAGACCCTGTTTCAGGCGTTGCACTGATAGTCCAGGTTTTTTTGCCTGTTTTTGTATTTACACAGTATTTATTGCCGTCATAATCGCCGAAGTAAGCAAAATCACCTGAAAGAGCAGGGGAGGAAGCGATATAGACACCTATATTAATGGTATCTTTCTGTTGTCCGCTGAGAGCATCAACAACCCTTACAATACCGTCACAACCGCCAAATATTATCCTGCCATCATGCACTGCGGGAGTTCCGTTGACATAATTATCCGTTTCGACCTTCCAGAGGAGCTTTCCGGTTTTTGGATCCACGCAGTGAAGATAGTAGTCATAGCTTCCTACAACGATCCCTGCTTTATTTCCGGAGATCCAGACATTTGCAGAACCTGAGATCTGGTTCTCACACTTGTATGACCATATCAGTTTGCCTGTGACTTTATCTACAGCCTTGAGAACACCTTCATTGGAACCGATTATGACTTTATTTCCAAATATTAAAGGTGCAGCTTCTATGAGACTGCCGTCTTCGTACTTCCATTTTATTTTACAATCGGAGACAGCGAAGAGAGTTCCCTTATCATTACCAAAGAAGATCGTACCATCGCTGACTACAGGCGAAGATTTAGACTTCACGCCCGTTGACAGGCTCCAGAGAAGTTCAGGGTTTAAAGGCAGATCGGCATCGTATCTTCCAGAGAGGTCCGGTTTGCCCCTGAAAGAGGGCCAGTCGGAGAGTAAAGACTGGCCATTTGAAGAGAATGGCGATATGAAGGACAGAACAATATATAGGAAAATATACATGCAAGATCTATATAGATATTTTAATCTTATATATATTAATATCTTATATATATTGGATTCTAATCTATTCATCTGAACTTTAAAGATACACTAAAGTTACCTCAGCTTCAAAGCTCCTGTTGGACAAATATTTGCCGCCTTCTCAGCCTGTCTTGTTAAAACATCCTCAAACGAGCTTCCGATCGGCTCGGAAATTATGCTTACAAATCCTCTGTCAATGAAACATAGTGACGGTTCATCTGCTGAATCCCCGCATACTCTGACACAGAGTCCGCATTTTATGCATTTTGCATTCTCAAAAATCAATCCCGTAGAAGTATTAATCTTCTTTCTGACAGGTGCATTCACAACTTTACCTGATGGATCCTTTACTCCAAGCTCCTCAGCTAATTTTCTCAATCTGCAATCATCAAGAGCTCTGCAATCACAATGCATACATGCGGCAGCTTCATCTGCAGAATGCTTAATATCTGTGATCTCCTTGTGTCTCCTGATCTCAGCAGGACATTCTTTTAACCATTCATGCTGTTCATGATCTTCAACTTTCCCTGTTCTTGATGAAAATCGTTTCAGCCTTTCTATTGTGCGCACTCCTGTGTCTTTAGCGAGTCCATTCCTTCTTATTTCAGAGGCAATGAACAGCCTTGTTTTGCGGATAGTCACAGGTTCGTCTATTTTCTTCCTGCGACAGGCATTTTCACAGAATGCCTTGCAATTGACACAATTTAACTCTCCCGATCCCATCTCTTCAGCAACAAGCTCAAAAGCTGACTTGTAGTTTCCTGAAGAAAGAAACCTGTTCATTACGGGGATATTATATCCTGCAGGACAAACGACCCTGCAAGGTCCTTCACACTCTGCCCTGTGCTCTGAAAGTAGCAGCTCAACCGCTTTACGCCGCATTGAAATAACATCTTCTCCGGAGACATTAATATCCATTCCTTCCTGCACTGGCGCTGAACATGAAGGAATATACGTGTTTTTCTTCATGTCCTTAACGAGGCACACCATGCATGAAGAATAGTGAGGCGCTCCGTCACTGTGACACAAAGTAGGAATCGCGTATCCTGCTGTTCGTGCGGCCTGCAGTATTGTCGAGCCTTCCGGGACCTCGATATTCTTATTGTCAATCCTGAGCTTAAGCATTTATATTCACTATTTCTATTGCATTTTCAGGACATGTGATCCTGCAATTATCACATTTTGTGCAGACTGCCTGATCGATCACATGTTTTTCATAAGGGGTGAACGGGATTGCATTCACCGGACAATCCTGTGAGCATTTTGTACAGCCTGTACATTTATCAGTTACTGAATATTTTATAAGGCTCTGGCATCTTTTGGCGCGACAGATGCCTCTTGTGTGCTCCTCATATTCCTCCCTGAAATATCTTAGTCCTGTGAGTACAGGATTTGGTGAAGTCTTACCGAGACCACACAGGCTCCCGTTTTTTACATCAACACATAGTTTCTCAAGCTGATCGATGTCTGCAGGAGTGGCTTTGCCTTCTGTGAGCTTTGTCAGTATATCGAGCATGTGCTTTGTTCCTACACGGCAGAATGTACATTTACCGCATGACTGCTTATGCGTAAACGTGAGGAAGTATTTTGCCATATCGACCATGCAGTCTGAGTCATCAAGCACTACCATACCGCCGGAACCCATCATGGCTCCCATCTCAGTAAGACGTTCATAATCGACAGGAGTATCGGCTTCACTTGCCGGAATACAGCCTCCTGATGGTCCGCCTATCTGAACAGCCTTAAATTTTCTTCCGGGAGCAACACCATTGCCTATCTGCTCAACAATCTGCCTTATTGTAATTCCCATCGGGACTTCAATAAGTCCGCCTTTTGAAATCTTTCCTGCAAGTGCAAAAACCTTCGTGCCCTTGCTTTTCTCCGTTCCAATTGAGTTGAATGCGTGAGCCCCGTTGGTTATTATCCAGGGTACAAGCGATAGTGTTTCAACATTATTTACAAGTGTAGGCTGATCATGGAATCCTTTCACGGCAGGGTAGGGCGGACGAAGATGCGGTGTTCCCCTTTTGCCTTCGAGTGAAGCAATAAGCGCTGTTTCCTCCCCGCATACAAAAGCGCCTGCACCTTCAAATATCCTTATATCAAATGAAAAATCACTTCCAAGTATATTCTCACCAATAATGTTATTTTCATAACAGTGTTTTATAGCGCCCCGGACTCTTGTAACTGCAAGCGGATATTCTGCACGGATATAAAAAATTCCTTCATTTGCTGATGTCGCAATTGCAGCGATCAGCATTCCTTCAATCACCCTGTATGGAAATGATTCAAGCAACATCCTGTCCATGAACGCTCCCGGGTCGCCTTCATCTCCATTGCAAACCACATATTTCCGGCTTCCTGAATTTCCGGCAAAGATCTCCCATTTAATTCCAGTTGTGAATCCTGCGCCTCCCCGTCCTCTGAGCCCGCTTTCCCGGATGGTACTAATAATTGACCGGCTGTTTTTATCTGACAAACATTTTTTCAGAGCGTCAAACCCTCCTGTTTTACAATATTCCTCATAGGAATCAGGTGGAAGTGTTCCGCTGTTTTTTGTAGCAATGTGTACCTGGTGCTGAAGGAAATTATTCAGGTATTTCTCTCTCATCTCAACCGGAATATTTGCCTTGCTGTTTACTTTTTCTTCGGAGAGGAATGTATCTATAAGATCGTTTATTCCGTATTTAATCTTTTTCCTCAGGCTTCCGGGTTTGACATGCCTCAGAAGTATATCCTCGACTTCACGTTTATTTACGTTTGTATATCTTGAATGAACATTTTCGCTTGTGATGATCTCCATTAACGGAGTCTGGTTGCATACTCCGACACATCCGACAGGTTTGAGGCTGACATTCAGATTATATTTTTCCTTTATATCGAATATTTCAGCCAGGATCTCCTTACTGCCACCGGCAACACAGCATGAACCTATGCCTATCCGAACCTCTGCATCGGCTTTATTATCTTCGATTTTTGTCTCTTTTCGAGTGTTCCTGGATGCATTCTTTATAAAATCTTTTAATATGTCTTCAGCCTCGGTGGGTTTTACATGACCATAAGTCTTCTCATCGATCTGTACAACAGGAGCAAGAGTGCAACATCCGAGACATGCAACTTCCTCGATCGAGAACAGCTTATCGGCTGATGTGTTTGTTCTGTCATCAAGCTTTAGTGTTCTTCTGAATGCATCTGCAACAAGCTCTGAGCCTTTAACATGGCATGCTGTTCCTGAACATATTTTTATCGTGTGCTTTCCTGCAGGAATGTGTCTGAACTGTGAATAGAAAGTCGAAACACCTGAAATTTGTCCGGGTGTGATTTCAGTCACCCTGCAGATGTGTTTCAATGCTTCTGCAGGAAGATAATTGAGCTTTTTCTGTACTTCCTGGAGGATCAGAATAAGTTTCTCTTTTTCCTTCCCTGTTGATAAAAGAATCTCGTCGACAACTGAAGTGACATCGACAGCCGGTTCATTACTGCATTGGCAGCCTCTGACTATATTGTTTTCCTGTTTCAATTCTTCGAAATGCAATAAAGATTTTTCTTCCCTCTAATAAATATTTTACCGTCAGAGAATGCCGGTGTGCAATCAGCTCTTTCTCCCAGTGAGGACTCGGCAATAATTTCTAGTTTTGGCCCTGCATTCACAATGTGCATTACACCGCTTCTGTCAAGAAAATAAACTTTTCCGTCAGCAACAGTAGGTGATGCGTAAAACTGTTCAGTAAAATAATGCGTCCACAATGTATCGCCCTTCTGGGCATTATAGCATGCAATATCCCCAACACCTGTTGAAAGGAAAAGGTACTCATCCGTTGCAACAGGACTTGATACATCGGGTGTAAACATATTATCCTCCCATACTATTGAAGCGCCCGAACCCGGTTTTATTGCTGCAAGCTTTACATAATCCGTAACTGCATAAGCAAGCGTTGAATTAACAGCAACGGAGGGAGCCACATCGCCGCTCATACATTCGACTGACCATAACTCTTTTCCTGATTCAAGCTCGTAAGCGCTGACATAGGGATTTCCGTTTATTACAACCTGCGGTGTTCCTGAAAAGTAAGCAATAACAGGAGATGACCATACAGGGCGGCCATTCCTCACAGTTTCCCATTTTGTTTCACCTGTCTCAGCATTGATTGCCATTATTGAGACCTTTGCATCACTGTCAAACTGGACTACAAGGTTTCCATTATATAATAATAAGGAGGAAGCATAGCCATAAGCATTTGAAGGAAGGCCTATGTTTTTTGACCATTTCATTTTGCCATCATGATCAAAGCATACAAGGTTCCCGTTTGCAAATACTGCACATACATTTTTATTGTCAACCGCAACTGTTGATGTTGCAAGGCCATTGTCAGCATCCATTTTTGGAAGGTCCGTGGGTTCTCCCTGAATACCTGAAGCAGATCCTGTCCAGAGAATAGATCCGGAAGCCTTGTCAATGCAATAAACCTCACATGTTTTATCCTGTGCACCTGAAAGGAAGATTTTGTCTCCCCATATAACAGGTGAATTCTGACCCGGCTTCGGGATTTCAGTCTTCCATGCAATGTTTTTGCCTTCCGCGCCATTCCATTCAACCGGATACCCGGTTCCTCCTGCAATTCCATGACCGTCCTGTCCTCTGAAAAAAGGGAAATTTGTCTTGTCAGGTTCTGAACCGGAGTTACCTTGTGCTACAGTTCCTACTTCAGTCTTGCTCTCCTTCTTCTCTCTTGTATCAGGAAGGTTTGACCTTAACATGAATGATGCGCCAACAGCTAAAACGAAGATTGATGAAGCAGCGATTGTAAGATATTTCCTGTTTTTCATTCCTGCAGTCTCCTGATCCTGTTTAATCCCGGGTAAAACGGGCGCCGGCTTCTCTTTCCCGGATATAAGCCTCTGGCAAAGAATAAACACAACAGCTCCTGCGAGAAGCAGATAAGATCCTGCTTCGACCTGCCACCTTGATGAGAAATATGCTTTACGGGCCATCAGATCCATCACTCTTACCTGTTCGGCAATAGTGGCATTAGAAGGATCCCTGTCATATTGTTCCTTTAATGAAAGCAATACAGGATTGTCGAGCGGATTGATTATTTTAAGCTGTACGATGCTGAATATCATTGTAAAAGCAACGATGAGAGTAAAACCTGCTGCAATCCTGCTTGTTGTCCTTAGTACTGCAATTTCCTTGTCTGTAATGTTCAATTTCATTTTTCAGGCTTTGACTTTTATTGGACAATATCTGAAACATCTTCCACAACTGAAGCATTTTCCCTGGTCAGGCTTATACTCGTTTCTGCGTACTTTTACAGAAAGCGATACAAGTGCAAAACCAAGTGAAACGCCAAGGAAAATCCCGACCCATGGAGAAGCTTTTCTGAATTTTTCAAGAATTGCATACTCTGCATCAAAAAGCTCGGCTTCTGTTTTTCCTGATTCTTTAAATGCGACAGCATCTTTTGAAATCGCTTCAATGCCGTTAGATTTCTCGGTTCTTATTTCTCTTGCAAGACGCACTTCCTGGTTTGCACCTGCAAAAACTGGTCCGAGATTCCTGAATAATAATCCTCCTGCAATTGCAAAGAGCGGGATAAATATTATGCTTCTGATAAATCTTTTCCTTGAAGTGTCTGCAGGTTCGGTGACTTTATCCTGTGATGATGCCAGGATCGCTCCGTAGGGGCATGATTCCTCACAGAGGCGGCAATTTGTGCATTCAGCCGGTGTTATGCTCAGATGTTTCCCGGCGAAACGCGAGAATACACCAAGGAGAACCCCGTATGGGCAGAAGAACCTGCAATAGGGACGGTTTACAAAAACACCCGCGAGAAGAAGCAGCCCGCCAAATATTATCATAGTATGAGGAGCATCGAGCCTGAAAATCCCTATAAACGGATCATACCTGCAGATTATGAACTGGCTGTTAGTCGCTGAAAGAAGAACAGCAAGCCCGAGATAAATGAATGGCACCGATGCAAGAAATACTTCTGCTGCACGCGGTATCTTCAACGGCCGTATTCCTGTCAGCTCCTGAATGGCTCCAAGCGGACAGACTCCTGCACAGAATACTCTTCCATAGAGTATCGCAAAGACAAGAGGTATGATGAAAAACAATAATGCAGTAAGCGGAATTGCATAATCCTGGTTGAAGAGCGCAAGCGAAACATTCTGAACCGAACCAACCGAACAGATGCATCCCTGCCTGTAAAAGCCGAAATATGCAAGTGAGAATACAGACATCCAGACGATGCCCTCCCTCGAACGTTTTTTCTGTGTAAGCCAGACTGTGACTGCCAGGGCTGCAACCAGTACAGCGACGTCAAGATATTCCCACCCGGGAGATCTTTGTTTTGGAAACTGGTTCACAGGATACTGGTAGCCGCTCTCAAATTCAGGACGCGGGAACCTGTCCTGCGAAAAGGAAGTGAAATGAAGAGCAATAAAAAATAGAAATACAATGTATGGTATGAATTTTTTCATCTATTTGCCTGCCATGTTTAATCCACCCTTCTCTTTTTCAAGATATGCAACGTCAGCAGGGATTCTGCTGATTGCATTTGAAGGGCATTTTCTTGCAATTGAACACTCATTGCAATTGAGACAGAGGTCATGTCTTATCTGCAACGATAATGAACCATTTCCGAAATCACCGCATCCTTTTACGCATTTTGCACATCCGTCACAGAGATCGTCTTCTATCGTGTACTGAAAATAGGGTTCTTCAACAAATTTCCTTGTGATTGCACCGGTGGGACACATCTGGTTCTCGGCAGCGGTGCTTATTGTTTTAACACCCTGGCGTAGATAGCCGCCGCAAAGGTCGCAATAGCCGCACATTTTGTAAGCATGAACACACTTCACAGCCGATGGTGTCATCACACAATTTGTCTTGCACTGTCCGCATTGGGTGCATTTAAGCGGATCTATCTGCCACACGTACGCGGAAGTATTTGTCTTCCTGATAAGTGCAGCAGGGATAATTACAAGCGGGGCAGCGACAAGCACTTTTCCGGCTGTTCTTACAAAATCGCGTCGTGATTGATATTTATTTTTATTTTCTGGCATATTTGTATTTAACTATTGTCTGCTGCAGGCACCCCTAAATCCCCCAGGGGGGACTTTAATATTCTTCATACTTAAGATCTTCATATCCCGGCCTTAAGCCCTCCTTGGGGGGTTGGGGGTGTACAGTTCAATCTGCTGCATGTTCCATTCTGTGGGCAACTATTGCAATCACTACTGTATACTACCTTTCTTCCAAGCATTAAGACAACAAATGTGATAGCCGCCATTAGCAGATACCTTATTGTTTTATTTATAAAATCAGCCCTGTTCATTTAATACTTTCAGTTTCCTGTTTTCTTTTAAATATATAGATCTTTGAATCTGCAGGATTTGCCGCATAAATTGTCTGACCGTCTGCTGATGCAATATCAAGAGGAACAGACGGCGTAAAATCATTGTGTGATGAGACATACTCCACGAATTTACCCTGATCGTCAAGGATCTTTATCCTGTTTATGCCTTTTTCTGCAGTAATAAAGCCGCCCGGGATCAAAGTGAAGTGAGCAGGATTACAGCAGCCGCAAAAAGCCTCCGGAGCAAGACCGGCTTCTCCGAAATAGCCCTCGACATTGCCGTCATTGCTTCTTCTTTCAATCCTCCTGTAACCTGTATTTGCCACCCAGAAAGTATTATCGGTGCTAATTGCAACATCAAAATATGCGCTAGGCAGAACGAACTGAGGTTCTTTCTGACCCACGATCGATAATACCTCACCACCTTTATCAATTATATACACTCTCCTGTTTCCTGCATCACATAATGCGATACGGTCCGATCCGGCAGAAACTGATGTTATTATACTGTTGTTTTCGTAAGGGCCCCATTCATTCAGTAATTTCCCATCATTGATCACGAGTATCTGGTTAACTGTTGCTGCATATACAGTATCACTATGAACAGCAATAGCAGTTACAGGATTTTCAGATTTGTAAGTCCAGCGGATCTTTGATGTGTCGCTGTAACATGATACAAATGAATTGCCGGCAGCATAAAAGCTTCCATCAGGAGATGCTGCAACTGATGTAAGCTTATCCTGGTTCACATGGATAACAGCATCTATTTTCCAGGCGTCTTCAATATCCCTCTCTTCATAAGAGGATGTTGTTTTTTCAGTTGCCGGAGCTGATGGCTTTATTGAGTCATATACAATGTATCCTATGAAAACAACAATTATGAGAAGGGACGCGTATGTAATTAACTTCCTGTTCATTGCTTCATTTTTTGCTTATATCGAGACATACAAGATTATGTGCATCTCTCAACAGCAGATATTTGCCTGCAAGAGCCATGGGGCCCCATGCTTCCTTGCCTTTTTCAAATATCTTATGGCTTGAGAGGAGAGAAGCGCTGTTTTTCTGCAGCCTGAAGAGATATAATGTTCCTTCATCATCGAGGAGAAAAAGCTTATCGCCGCTCAAAATGTACGGACCAAGGCCCTGGCTCCCGTACCTGTTCTCCTTGCCGCTGCTCCAGGCCGGTTTAATAAGATCTGACTTGTCGTAACAGACAAGCTGACGTTTGAGCTCACCGGCATTCGCAGGCGGAACCACCCAGACGAAATTTTCATTCAGAACAGGTGTTTGCTGATCACTTGATATGCCTTCGTTTGCTTTGTGCATTTCAAGCACTTCGGCGCTGAATTCAGAACCATCGAAATTGACACGTATTCTACCTGCTCCGGCGCCGTAGCTTCCGAATACTGCTATTTCATTGTCCCCCAGGTAAAGAGGAGAAGCAGCAGTCGTTGCCGGGCTCCATTCTTTGGTTAGCCATAATAGTTTACCGGCATCTCCGGGCTCTGCAGAAATTCCGCAAACGCCGCCAACAGCATTATAAACATACATCCTTTTACCATGCAATGTCATCGGCATTATTGATCCATGAGACATCTTAAGAGAATCGGGATTTGGCGTTTGCCAGACTATTTGCCCGCTTGCACAGTCAACACCTATCATCAATGCTTTTATGCCCGGAGCAATAACTGCAATTCCATTATCTATAAGCGGACATTGACCTGTAAAAAAGTCGGGAGTCACCTGGCCGTTTCTCCATCCGGGAATCCCAAACTCCTTTTCAAGATCGATAGACCACAACAGATTTCCCGATTCAGGATCAGTACACATAACATGTGAACGTGGCCCAATAGTCAGGACATACTTGTCAGTAACTGTCGGTATTGTCCTTGAATAGCCATGATTTCTTTTGAGATCGACATTATACCATCTTCTCCAGAGCTCTTTCCCTGTTGCAAGCGAAAAGCATCTGAGAGCATCTGCTTTTCTTCTTTCATTATAGTCGAGAAGATAGACTTTTCCATTATGTACAGAAGCGCCTGCATAACCTTCGCCTAATGTTGTTTTCCAGACCACGCCTGGACCGCTTGTGTCCCACGATTCTGCAAGAGGAACAGTATCTTTACTTACATTGTCAAGATCGGTTCCCCTGAAACGTGGCCAGTCGCCATAAGCAGTTTCATCAATTATTCCCATGGTATCGAAGAATTCACCAATGACAACCGAATCGGATCTTATTGCAAGAGGCGGACGATTGTCCATCCCCGGGATACGTGTGTCGAGGCTGAAAGGAGCGGGAGCTAACAGCCACCATAACAGTATTCCTGCAAAAATTGTGATTGCAATGCCTGTGATTAAACCATAAGTATACCTGAACGGTGACATTCCTGCTCTCAATTGTTTTAGCGTTTCAAAGATAGTATTTAATGCTTTCGATGCACATCTGCTATCAGCTGCAAAGATGATTCTGCAGTGCATTCGTTATTGAACATAAGTCATTAAAGCGAAAAAAAAGGAATGATCACGAACATGTTTTCTATTGAGTCTGTGTAATCATTTTGTTTCCTGTTTTTTTATTACAAATCACCTCCATTGTTGTTGTTATAATATAATAGTAAGCAATTTTCCGGTCGTGCAGGGATATTTTTTTGATTACATATATCTTATTCTCTTCATTCTGGGCCTTGTAATGATTGCTGACAGGCTCAGGGTAGCTTATCCTGTTGTACTTGTGATCGGTGGACTTATACTCAGCTTCTTAAAGAGGTTTTCAGGTTTAAGCATTGAACCTGAGATGGTGTTTTATATATTTCTTCCACCGCTTCTATACCAGGCTTCATGGCAGGTCTCGTGGAAGGAATTCTGGAGATGGAGACGGGTGATCTTCAGTTTTGCATTTCCAATAGTACTTATTACTGCAACAGTTGTAGCTGTTTTTTCACATCTTGTCATTCCCGGATTCACAATAGCTCTTGGCTTTCTGCTGGGAGGTATTGTATCGCCGCCTGATGCAGTTTCTGCGACAACAGTAATGCGACAGGTAGGATCGCCAAGGAGGCTGATCTCTATTACAGAAGGTGAAAGCCTCCTCAATGATGCCTCTTCTCTCATTATTTTCAGGTTTGCACTTGCAGCAATATTAACGGGTCAGTTCCATTTTCAGCAGGCTTTACTGGATTTTGTTCTTATAGTCGTTCTCGGGATACTTACAGGGATTTCTGTCGGGTTGCTTATAATCGGAATACATCGCTGGCTTCCGGTGACTCCAAGCATCCAAATAGTCCTTACGCTAGTGACTCCTTATATAATGTATTTTATTGCCGAATATTTTCATTTTTCAGGGGTATTGGCAGTTGTCAGCGGCGGGCTTTTACTCTCAAATAAAAGACAGACTCTGCTTACATATCAGAGCAGGTTGCAGAGCGTTAACGTCTGGACAAATATTGTATTTGTGCTTAACGGTCTTGTGTTTTTACTTATCGGACTTCAATTGCCGTCAATAATAAACGAGCTGGGAGACATAAGCCTGAAAAGTGCAATACTGTATGGTCTCTCAATATCATTTGTGCTCATAATCACACGGCTTGCATGCACACTCGGCGCTTCACCTTTTACAAGATTTATGAGCAGGTTCATCAGAGTTGCAGATCCGAATCCGGGCTGGAGGGCGCCACTTGTTTACGGATGGGCAGGGATGAGAGGAGTCGTTTCCCTGGCAGCAGCTCTTTCAATTCCTGTTATGATATCGGATAATCAGTCTTTTCCTTATCGCAATCTAATCCTGTTTATAACATTTATTGTTATTCTCGTAACACTTGTTTTGCAAGGGCTTACTCTTCCTCTTGTTATAAGAAGGGTAAAACCGGAAATTGATGATTTTACTCCGGATAAGGACCAGGAACTAAAACTTCAGAGAATAATTGCAGAATCATCAGTTGGATTCCTTGAAAAGAAATATGAGGAAGATCTGAAAACCAACAGCCATCTGAATGTTCTGTATAAAAGGCTGAAGACAGATCATGAATATCTGGGCAGAGATCTCGTTATTTCAGAAGAAACCGATGGAGATCTGATTAAAGTGTTTGGCATGATATATCTTGATCTTCTCGAACATCAGAGACAGATAATCAATAAGCTTAACCTGGATTCGTCCTATGACGAGGAAATAATCAGAAAATATGCCTCAATGACTGATCTCGAAGAGTTTTATGTCAGGGAAAAATACCTGAGCAGTCATTGATTAATTCATCAGGACTTTTCATCTTTTGAAGAAAAGCCATCAAAGCACTAAGAGAAAAAGCCACCAAGGCACCAAGACACTAAGTAACACCAAGAAAATTAATGTCCTCTTCATATAAACCGATATTACCTTGGTGATTCTTGGAGCCTTGGTGTCCTGGTGGCAAAAAACAGTCGAGAAAAAAGCCACCAAGGCACTAAGACACTAAGTTGCACCAGGGAACAAATTATTCTGATATTACTTAACATTATTAATTAATATTACTGATTGTCAGACTTATTGTTATAAAAATAACAATATGAATTTATAATATTAATTTATTATGCATTTTATGTTTGATATATTAATATTTTGTTTTTCTTTGCTTAAAATTATTTAGTTACTTCTATGTGTGGAATTGTTTGTGTTTTTGATATTAAGACAAATAGTCAGGATTTGAGACAACCGGTTCTCAAAATGTCAAAAAAAGTAAGGCATCGCGGTCCTGACTGGTCAGGAATTTTCTGCAGCGAGAAGGCGA